>CADBBQ010000020.1 GCA_902793005.1 uncultured Pseudomonadota bacterium | reverse complement strand
GCCAACGCTCCGGATGGTTGGTATTATACAGTTTTTTTTATCAAACACAAGTCAAATTATTCTGACTTTTTTTCTGTCTTGAACTGCATATCATACAACATTTTGTATGCGCCATTTTCATTTTGCAATAACTCTTCGTGGGTGCCAGATTCCACAACGACACCTTGGTTAATAACCAAAATCTTATTCGCATTTTTAATTGTTGATAATCTGTGCGCAATCACAAACACCGTTTTATCCCGCATCAGGTTTTCAATTGCACGTTGCACAACGGCCTCGGATTTATTATCCAGGGCGGATGTTGCCTCGTCCAGGACCAAAATCGGCGCATTTTTCAAAAACGCACGTGCAATCGCAACGCGTTGTTTTTGTCCACCCGACAACAAAACCCCGCGTTCACCAATTTGCGCATCCAATCCGCCCGGAATTGTTTTTATCAAATCATCCAAACACGCCATTTTCACCGCGCGTTGCAAATCTTGTTCGGAGGCATTATCATTTCCCATCATAATGTTTTCACGGATTGTGCCACTGAACAAGAAATTATCTTGGAACACAACGGCAACATTCGCGCGCAAAGATTTTAATGTTATATCGCGCACATCCACACCGTCAATCATAACACAGCCCGATGTGACATCATAAAATCGTGGCAACAAACTTACCACCGTGGATTTTCCGCCACCCGAATTTCCGACAAACGCAATTGTTTCACCGCGTTTAACCTTGAAACTAACATCTTTTAATACAGGCACCCCCGAAACATATTCGAAATTCACATTTTTATATTCAATTTCACGCACATCCGGATTCATATCACGCGCGCCCGGACGGTCTGTAATTGCCGGCACGGCATCCAGAATATCAAACACGCGTTCAATCGCCAAAAACGACATCAATACCGAATTATACGTTCCGCCAATCGATTTAATTGGTGTATATAACATAATCAACGCGGTTAAAAATGAAACAAAACTACCCGCGGTAATAATCCCGTGCAGAATCAAATACGAACCAAACCAAATCGCCAAGCCAATACCAACCGACAAAATAACGTGCATAACCGGCGTCAACCAACGTGTGCGTTGCAACATCTTCATACGCAGGCGAAACACACCATCCAGCACACCTTCAAATTTATTGCGTTGATTATTATCCAAATTATACGAAATAATCGTTTTGTTTCCGTTATATGTTTCATTATACGCCGTGATTAACGCAGAATCCGCCGCAATTGTTTGATTCATAATACTGTTAATCTTTTTACGCACCATTGTCATTGGCAACATCGACAACAACATTATCGCCACGCACACCAACGCCAATTGCCACGAATTATAAAACAGCACCGCAATCAAAGACACGGCTGTAAAAAATTTCTGGACAAAAGATTTCAAATTATTCAACAATCCCGAACACGCCATATCTGCGTTATTGTTAAACATAAAAATCACGTCCCCAGAATTTTTCTTGTTAAAAAATTCTGTTTCAAACGCCAGCATCTTTTTATATAAATCCAACTTTAACAAATTCGTGGTTTTTGCACCCACCCACGTATTCAAATATTCCGCCATATAACGCAATACACCCTGGACAACGGTAAATCCAATAATCAACAACGGAATATACCACGCCGTTTGCAGATTTTTATCAATCATAACCACATCCATATATGGCTTTAACGATAATGCAATCACCGCATCCAACGAACCAACCGGTATCGCCACCAGCACAGACATCAACGCGCGAAACCAAAATGGTTTCATATACGGCCACATACGTTTGTAATTTTGAACAAACATATTATGCAATATTTTTTCACGAATATCTTTTGTCAGTTTCATATATATTTTCCCTTATTCTTCGACCGGTTCTGGTTGATAAATTTCCACATCGCGTGTCATAGATATAAATTTTTCCGCACGACGGGCCGGCAATTCATCCACCGGAATATCACGCAACGATTCCAATGCCGTCACAACCGAATTCGCAACCAATTCCATTGTTGTTTGCCAATCGGTATGCGCCCCACCCGCAGGCTCTGATATAATTCCATCAATAACACCCATCGCCGCCATATCACGCGCCGTCAATTTCATCGCCGCCGCCGCGGTTGCCCGGAATTTATTATCACGCCACAATATCGACGCACAAGATTCAGGTGCAATCACCGAATAAATCGCATTTTCCATCATTAAAACCTTGTCCGCTGTTCCAATTGCAATCGCACCACCGGAACCACCCTGGCCCACATTAACCGCAACATACGGCGTCTTTATAGCCAACCCCGTCGATATTGCGTTTGCGACGGCCTGGGACTGACCACGTTCTTCGCTTTCGCGACCAGCGTTTGCACCCGCGGTATCAAACAAAGATATTAACGGCAAATTAAAACGTTCCGCCAAACGCATCATACGCACAGCCTTGCGATATCCATCCGGATTTGCCATACCAAACCGATGTTTTTGACGCGTTTCAATTGTGCGTCCCGCCTCTTGGCCAATAATAACCGCCGGAATACCACGCCAAAAACCAATTCCGGAACCCATTGCCGGATCTTCGGCATAACAACGATCACCCGCCAAATATGTCCAATCATCAACAATAGACGATATATAATCCAAGAAATGTGGACGATTTTCGTGCCGCGCCAGTAAAACCTTGTCATAGGCATCGGTTTCGCCCATACCACGAATTTTTTTATCTTTGTCAAATTTTGGTGTTTGGGCCTTGATAACCTTGGGCTCTATCGTTTGATGGGTCAGCACCCGCAACACACGCGCAACATTATCGTGCAAATCCGCACGCGCCGACACAATATCAACCATACCGTGTTCATATAAATAATCCGCCGTCTGGAAATTAGAAGGCAATTTTTCACGAATATTTTGCTCTATCACGCGGCGTCCTGCAAAACCGATACGGGCCCCGGCCTCGGCAATATGGATATCACCCAACATCGCAAAAGATGCCGTCACGCCACCAAATGTCGGGTCAGTTAAAATAACGATATATGGAATTTTTTTATCGTGCAATTTATTAACGGCAACCGTCGTCCGCGCCATTTGCATCAACGATAAAATATTTTCTTGCATACGTGCGCCACCACTGGACGTGACCATAACAAACGGCCTATTTAATTCAACCGCGTGTTCCATCGCCGATATAATTCCATCGCCCACTGCGCGCCCCATAGAGCCCATCATAAAGAACCCATTTAAC
>CADBBQ010000019.1 GCA_902793005.1 uncultured Pseudomonadota bacterium | reverse complement strand
CACTGGACTGTCATACACCGCGACAATGCGAACGCCGGAAATCCCATCGGATTTAGGAACCGTAATCGCAAAAGGTTTTGTAACCGTTGCCACAACAAAATCATCACGTCCATACCAAGTCGGCATTTTCGCAACCGCGTCCCCAGGGCGATAAAACACTTTATTCATCGTGGTTGTAAATCCGTGCATCATCATTTTTTTCATCTCGGCCGCCAAAGCATCGTGCCCGCGTCCGTGAAATCCGTTCATAACACCGATTAAACGACGTCCGTTTGACGTCGCACTGGCCACGATGCCATAACCACCGTCGTCCGTGTGACCGGTTTTTAACCCGTCTGCGCCCGGCATAATAAACAATAATTTATTGTAATTTACCGTGTGGGTTTTTCCCCAATCGCGACACCAATCAGATTGATATTCATTAAATTCAAACCGTTTTGTCGCAAACATTGGATATAAATCCGCGTGGTCTGAAATAATGTGCGTTGCCAATATCGCCAGTTCCCGTGATGTCATTAAATTGCCAGGGTGGGGCAGTCCGCTTGCATTTCCAAAAGTTGATTTTTCCATCCCCAACGCCGCCGCTTTACGTTGCATCAATCCGGTAAAAGCGGATTCACTGCCGGCCAATTTTTCGGCCACCACAACAGATGCGTCGCCACCCGATAACACAATCAAGCCCAAAATCAAATCGCGCACCGAAACCGTTTGACCGGCGTTCAGGCAAATTTTACTGGCCGGGTACCACAACGGATTTTTATAGTCGGCGTTTTCAGACACCGGGAAACGGTCGTCTAATTTTACGCGTCCCGCCTTGATTTCGTCGAACAACACCGCCAAAGTCATCAGTTTTATCATAGACGAAGGCGGCATCAACACATCGGCGGCCTTGGACACAATTTCCGCCCCAGAATCATAATCAATCAAAAATGCAGACTTTGCGGTTGTGGTAAATTCTGCATTTGCCGCAGATGCAATAATCGATAACAAAAATGCAAATATAACTTTCCTCATATCGTCTTAAACCTTAGCAATTTTTCAGAGATTTGCCACAATTATTTTTATAAAAAAATATCCACAAAAACCGTGGATAATATTGCCGTTATTCGTATTGTTTTTCTTTTTTGCGCCACATAGCCAACCCACCAAATATAAGCGTTGCGCCAAGTGCAGCCTGGGCGGTCAGGGCATTTTTTGCAATTTTTTGTGCCGCCATACTGTTTTCCAATATTGCCTTTGGATTTTCTTTTTGTTTTTTGTTAAACGCGATGTGATTAACCCCCAGATATGTTCCCAGTGATGAAAAAAGTATTAAATACCCGATAATATGTACTTTCACCCAAAAATTTGCGGGTTTATCTAATAACTTTATATGTTTTTTTGACATAAGTTATTCCTTGGTTTTTACCTGTTGATTTAAGTCGGATACAATTTTGTGAATTTTTGATGTATTATTATGCATCATCTTTTGATATCTTGTTTGTGCGATACTAATCAACAGCAAACCCGTCATAAAGGATGCCCCCGCGGGTATCCCCAATAACAATTTTAATTCAGGTTTTAATTCATTATTTAATGCCAAAGTTGTGCCACCAACCACAAAACCAGAAAAAGCCAAGATTTTACCAGTTTTTGCTATTTTGTCTGTTTTGTTTTTATATGTCGCATAGTCTTTCATTATAAATCCTTTTTTCATAATTATTGTTGCGCAAAGTTATGACACTTTCAAATTCTTTCGCCGATAAATATGCCGTTTTCAACGCCGGTTAGTTTTACATCGCAAATTGTGCGGGGCAAAATTGGTGCGCCCAAAATTATAACATCTATGTCATCCGGTGTGCGTGCAATATTATTATTCTCGACCAGACACGACACGACTTTACCGGTTTGTGTTGCCATATATGCATCCAGATTCTTTTCTGCAATATCTGTGATTTTGTGGACACGCGCCTTGGAAATATTGCGGGGCACTTGGTTTGGCATAATGGCGGCCACAGTCCCAGGGCGGGGCGAATACGGAAATGCGTGAATTTTGATTGTTTTTAATTCGCGTGCCAAATCCAGCGTTTCACGGAACAGTTCATCTGTTTCACCGGGGAATCCGCAAATTATATCCCAACCAAACGTAATTCCATCCGCCGCCGCAACGATTTTTCGCACCATATCGGCATTATGTCGCCGCGCCATTGCCGACAAAATTGTATCTGACCCCGATTGCATAGACAGGTGCAAATGCGGCATCATACGATTATCACGATGAATTAAATCGATAATTTTGAAAATTTGAGGGCTTGCCGGGTCCAATGATGAAATACGCAGCCGACGAATTTCCGGTACATCCCGCAACAGCATTTCGCAAACATCCGATATAAACAAAACCTTGTCGCCATCGCGATATGCATATGACGCACTGTCGACGCCGGTAATAACAATCTCGAAAAATCCGCGTTCGACCGCCGCCCGCGCATCCGCCAATATATTTTCATATGGGAAAGACACCGCCGGCCCACGCAACAGGCGCGTCACGCAATATGCGCATTTATGATTGCAACCATTTTGTATTTGTATAAATTGTTTTGATAAATCAGGCGTCTCGTGCGCAAATTTCACGATTTTTCCATCCGTATTTATATGGCGCAGTCCGTCAATATACGGCGCAGTTTTCATTTTATCTGCATTTGGAATAACGACAGTGTTTGGGATTTTTTGGAACAATGCCGGATTGCGGGTTGCGCCACACCCAGTCACGAAAATCGGCACATTTGGATTTTCACGCGCGATGCGTCGCACGCTTTGCGCCGATTGACGCTCTGCCTCGGCCGTGACGGCGCAAGTATTAACAATAACCGCCGTATCGACGCAGTTTGATATGTGATTTTTAATTTTTTCACATTCCAATGCGTTTAAACGGCACCCAAAAGACAAAGATTTTATATTTTCTTCTTGCATTTTCAATATCCTAGTGGCATTATACCTTGGCTAAAAAATTTTTCAACAAAGGATTTAAAATGGCACGTACAACAATTTCTGACACATTACCATATGTTGACAGTCGTTATGAACTGGGTATGTTGGCATCCCAACGCGTTCGTGATTTGAATGGTGGGGCGGAACCTGTGGTGGCGACGGACAACGATAAAATGACGGTTGTTGCCCTGCGTGAAATTGCCAGTGGTAAATTAGATGTCGCGAATGTTCGCCATGAATTTGTTCAATCTTATAAAGATGCCCCATTGGAAGATGCATCCGAACAGAGTTTAGAGGTTGAATCGACCGATCCTGAATTGCGTGAAATTGACGCGGAATTGGAAAACACATTGTTAGATGATTCCGAGGTTATTGCCGGCGAAGACGACGACAGCACACCTGACGCCGCCGACGAAGAATAATTTTATATCCGGAGTCGTCGCATAGTTGGTCTAGTGCGCCACATTGGAAATGTGGTATACCGGCAACGGTATCAAGGGTTCGAACCGCAGGCGAAAGGCAGATGTTAATATGCCGGTGAGCATAGCGAATGAGCCAAGGTGGTGAAGCGAAGCGTAACAATCCCTTCGACTCCGCCAGGGAATTAAAATCTTAAACCGCCCGTTTTATGGGCGGTTTTGATTTTAACCTGGCGGAGTCGAAGGGATGGGTCAGAGCACCGCAGGTGCGCATGACCAATACGAGAATACACAATTAGAAAAATCTTAAAAAATCAACAGCGGGCAGATTTTTTTGATTTTTATTATTGCGTATCGAGGCA
>CADBBQ010000018.1 GCA_902793005.1 uncultured Pseudomonadota bacterium | reverse complement strand
GTTTTGGTTTCGTATATCGTATGCGTTGCCCGGTGTCCAATCAACCCCCAGTGCGCCCGTCAATTCCCACAATAATCCGGTTGACCCATATTTATATCCATCTGTTCCGGTGTTGGCATTGGACAGTTCAACCAGCCAATCGCCCAATTCTGTGTCGCCATCAACATACAATGTTGCGCCACCAAACCCAGTCTTGATTGATGCATATGATTCCACCTTTGCGTTCGCCGCGCCACAGGTAAAAATCAATCCTGCAATTACAAGAATTTTTTTCATATCAACCAACCTTTCCAAATATTAACTTCCCAGGAATATTATACTAAATACACCCCGGTCTTTTCAATCATCAAATTGATATGTGATAAAAAAATTGTCTGATGATTTGGATTAAATAGGTTTTTTATGATATAATATGTCGCGAGAGATGAATTATGTTGTGTCAATATGGGCGTTTTTTTGCAACCGGTTTGATTGCGATAGCGACTTTGTCGTCTGACGCGGTTGCGGTACCAACGATAAAAAAATTGGGGCCCGGGACGAATGCCACAACAACAAAATCCAGTCAGATAAAATTATCTACGCCCGGAAAAATTGCATCGCCCGCCACGTCCAACGCGACGGTTGCCGTAAATGTTGCATCCGCGACCACGGATACACGCGGCGCCAATGTTGTATCAAATGTCGCCGGGACAACGGCGGATTCTGCGCGATTGCCGGGATTTTTTTATGGAAATATTATCAAGGGAATCGGAACAAAACTGTCATCGAATTATGGTCAATCGTCAAATGGACAATCGGGTGGTGGCAACACGTCGGACCTGACCCAGCGTATTAATAATTTGGAAGAGGCCCTGGATGCCAAACAAGAAACTTTGAAATCGGGAAATGGAATTTATATCGACGGTAAAACAATCGGCCTGTCCCAGGAAATGGCGGACTTGCCGGGCCGGGTCCAAGAAATAAACCAAGAAATCGACGAACTGCACGATAAATTCAGCGGCACGGATTTTGAACATATTCAACAAATCATAGATAACATTCAACACAATACAACGATTTATGATTCTGGAACACAAGAGTATAAATCTGTGACAATCGTGGACAGTTTTGATGAACAAGATTTTATTGATAAACAACAAGGAAGCGTAAAATGAAAAGTAAAATATTATTGTTTGGTGTGACAATGTCTGTGTTGGCGACGCACGCCGCATTTGCAGCAAGCGAGGCCGATTTAACCACCCGTGGTTATGTTGACGGCGGTTTGTCTTTCGTTTATAAAAAGGCGGAGGCGGCGGATACCAAGGCAGATGCAGCACAGACCGCTGCAGAGGCGGCAGACACCAAGGCCACAACGGCGCAGAACGATGTCGCGGGTTTAAAAACCGTTGTTGGTGCTACAGAGTCCGAGGGGTTACGCGGTGAGGTTAAAACATTGAAAGAAACAGTGGATAATTTGCCGGCCGCAAAAACATACACATCTGGCACCGGTATAACCGTCACGGCGGGGCAGGGCAACGCCCCATCAACCATCAATTTGGATTTAGATAACCCGACCAATGGTACATCTTATGTTTTTCAATCAGACGGCAATGGTGGTGGAACTTGGACGGCATTACCTGCAATTACCGGTTCGTGGAGCGCAGATGATGCGGCCAGAATAATCGCTCCGCAAACCGAACCAAAGTCAGGACAATAATCAGGTGAATAAATAACCAAATATGATAACAAAAATTCGCAGGCTTTCGGTGTTTTGTGTTTTGGCAATATTGCCAATGGTGGCGTTGTGCGCCACGGGTGATATTGTTGATGTCGCGGAACCTGAATCCGCCGCGGACGCGGGACAATCGCCGGACACTGTTACCGCAAAAACATATTCCAAATATGCATTGGCGACCCAAGGGGACACGGATGGGAACCTGGCGTCAACCGCATATGTCAAGGGTGCATACAATGCAACAATCAAAACCGTAAATAAGTTGCAAGATGTTAAACAAGATAAACTCTCGTCGGAAAATGTTGTTGAATCTGGGGGTGGGGCGATGGTGATGGATGTGTCGGCAACCAATGGCGTTATCACCGTCACAAAATCCGAGGTCACAATCCCTGTGGGTGACACGGTCAGCAGCACGCGCGCAACAATTTGGTTGGAATAATTTTTTATATCATTTTTTATTTTATGATGCGGGTGTTCGTTTTAAAATCACGTTCACCGTGCAAAATACAATCGTCAAACGCGGTGTATAACTGGTTCCCCAGTGTCACATGCAGTGATGATAATGTATGCTTGGTGGGACTGACCCCGATGTAATGCACAGGACCATTTTCGGGGCGTATATTTATTGCCGGTGTTGTTGGTTTTGTCGTTTTTGTGTACAGCACATAATCCCCAATATGTAACACGCGACCACAATCTGCCAATTCGTCTGCACCGTGTCCATATCCAACAGTGGTTAATCCCGGCGCACAGGCGATGCGCGAACTGGTTGAACCATAATTTACCGCGCCACCAGTGGCCCAAAAACCGGCGCCGGCATCAACACAGGTTGTACTGTTGGGGTCCGGTATATATGTCCCTTCGGGACAAATCAGTTGACAATCGGTTGCGGAATTTTTGCCCGCGCTTTCGTTGTCATCATATCCATCCGGGCACGGAACGCATGCGCCTACATTCATATATGTTGCGCCAGTGCAAGTATTAACAATTTCTTTGCATTCGGATTCATCAGTGGCATCTTCTTTATCCGTTGGACCGCCATTTGGACAACGAAAACGCACGCCAATATCGTCCCAATTTATTGTGGCCTCGGTCGCGTAATATCCGTTCCCAGCATAAGTACATGTTGGATCATTTTTATTCGCCAGATATGTCCCCGCATAACAGTGTGTTTGACATTCATAAATGGATTCTTTTTTGTTTTGGGTATTAAAATCATACCCAGATGGACATTCCGTGCATATACCTGTGTTGGGGTCCGGGTATGTCGCATCATAACAAGGTTCAACGCCATCGCATTGATATATACTGTATGCATTGTTTATAACGGTATCATTTTCCATTGTTGGTGATCCATTTGGACAACGATTTCGCGTTCCTGTTTCCCCAAAATTAGTATAATTTTCAGCAGCATAATATCCGTTGCCGACGGCCGTACACATAATAAAAGGTGTTCCGCTGTCGGCACCTGGGGTAAAATCATTTAACCCGGAATTTCCGTAAAATTCATTTGTAACACGATTAAACATACCTAACTCGCCATCAGATTCACGACGTACAGGAATCAAATCTAATACCAATTTATCGTCTTCGTACATTTGTAATGAGTATATGCGTCCCGTAAACAATTTGTCGCCCCAATTAGATCCACTGACGGTATTACCATTTTTGACAGCACCGCCGTTTGTGAATAATTTGAATGAATTACCTTCGGCATTTATGGCGACCTTGGCCAATGTTAGTGATTTTTGGGGGTTATCATCTACGCGTATTTGGGCCGTTGCATTGCCTGTTCCCATCAATACATCATAATTAATTGTATATTGTTGATTCGCGACAAATACACCGGACCCGTCGCCAGGGAATTTTGCTTTTTCACCTTTGCCGGGTGATTGTATCCACAAACCAAAGTTTCCGCCTTTAAAGTTTGCACTGAATCCACCAGGGCCATATAAATTTCCGAAAAAATTACCTGAATCACTGCCGGTACCACTTAATGTAGTTGCGGTTCCAACAACCGCAGTACCATAAATATGTGTTTTTTTAATTTCGTATTTTGTATCAATAAACTGTTTTGTACCATCACTTTGTAAATATAAAATCGGGGTATATATTTCTGCGTATGACCCCCCAGAACAAAAATGTTGGCATTGGTTAATAGAATTTTTTCCATTTGTTATATTGTCGCGATATCCGTCTGGACAATCTGTGCATTGTCCCGATGTGGAATTAAAATATGTCGCACCTTCGCACGATGTTTGACATTGTGATAAATCGGTTGCGGTCTGGGTTCCGGTCATTTGTCCTTTTGGACAACTGTTGCGTGTGCCAATATCGCCATAATTTACATAAGAAGAAGCAACATAAAACCCATCGCCAACATTTGTGCATACGGTATCATATGCGTTTTTAATGTATGTTCCAGCTACACAGTGAATTTGACAATCATCAGCAGATTTTTTCCCTGATATCGTATGCG
>CADBBQ010000017.1 GCA_902793005.1 uncultured Pseudomonadota bacterium | reverse complement strand
GTGCCCGCACCAATTTATGCCGGGGATAAAATTGGGAAATTGATTGCGACCCGTGACGGACGGGAAATTGCTACGGCGGACCTGGTTGCGCGTGATACGGTCCGGCGCGTTCAGTTATTCCGTCGCGTATGGCGCAATATTATGGTATTGACTGGTAATATATAGGGATTTGATATGGCAAAAAAGGCTCAAACCACTTATAATTTTCCGCATCCAATGGACAACGATACTTTGATTGGACATATGGGAACGGTAAAAAATTTTATGGATGCGTGGAACAATCGCGAGCGGCATCCGATACACCCCGTTTGGATGCTGACCGGGCCACGTGGTATTGGCAAGGCCACATTGGCATATAAACTGGCGCGGATGGTTTACGGCAATGTTGGCGACTTTTTTATCATTGACCAATCACGCAATATTGATAAAGATGGCAAGTCTAAACCCGATGGCAAAGAAATTTCTGTATATACCGTGCGTCAAATGATTGATAAGATGCAATTGTCATCTATGTCGGGGGCGTGGCGTGTGGTATTGATTGATTCTTTGGACGAATTAAACAAGGCCGCATCAAATGCGATTTTAAAATTATTGGAAGAACCACCTGAAAAAACATTATTTTTATTGGTGGTGCATCAATTGGCAAATGTGTTGCCGACGGTGCGTTCGCGTGCGCGCGTTGAAAAAATGCATCCTTTATCGGTTTCGGAATTACGCGAATTGTGTATTAAATTTATGCCCGACGCCGATATTAGTACCGAGGTTTTACGCCTGAGCAACGGCAGTTTCGGCAAAATCGCCGATATGAAGCGCGTTGGTGGCGATGTTATTTACGACGAATTAATCGAAACACTGCAAGACGATACATCGACATCGGCGGATTTAATGAATATTGCAAAAAAGATTGCACCCAGCCCAGAAATGTATAGTATAATACTGGATGCGATTGCATATTTTGGTTTGGCCGATTTATATCCAGAGGCCACAAAATCTATCGCAGATATCACAGCGGTTCATTTGGAACCAGAAACGGGAATTTTTAAATTATTAATGGATGTAAAAAAATGTTTATAGATACACACTGTCATTTGAATAACGAATACCGTGGTGGTGTAAACGATGTTATTGGTCGTGCACGACGGAAAAACATTGGTGCCATTGTGACATCGACGGCCGACCCAACGGATTTAGATGCGGTTCTGGAAATTGCGCGCGGGCATAAAAATGTTTTTTGTACAGTTGGATTTCATCCGGACTGTGCGGGTCGTGTTACGGCGGCGGAATATTTAAAGCCGGATATATTAAACGACGATGTGGTTATTGGCGTTGGCGAAATTGGATTGGATTATCACCAACGCACGGACAATCGCATTGCCCAATTAAAATTGTTTTCAGACCAACTGGAATTGGCCCAGCAATATGATTTACCGGTGGTTATTCACACGCGCCAGGCCGAAGAAGACACAAAAATGGTTTTAACCGATAAAAATCACGGTGTTTTGCATTGCTATACCGGCAGTTGGGATTTGGCCAAAACTATGTTGGATCGCGGGTTCTTTATTTCGGCCAGTGGTATTTTGACATTTAATAAATCTGATGATATTCGTGATGTATTCAAAAAAATTCCGATGGATAGGATTGTTGTTGAAACGGATTCACCTTTTTGCGCGCCGGTGCCATTTCGTGGTCGGACTTGCGAAAGTTGGATGGTGAAAAAAACGGCCAAGATGTTGGCGGAAATTCGCGGAATTTCGTTTGAAAAAATCGAACCAATTTTATATGAAAACACATTAAAATTATTCCCGAAAATGCACATTGTCGAGGTTGTAAAATGCCTGAACGGGAATCAACGCAAACGTTTGCGCGAACAACGTGCGTTGCGCGCCATACGCGAAGCGGAACAAAACGGGACACCGATTCCCGAACAGTTAATATCGGCAAAACCGGAACGTCCGATGTGGCGGTCACGTCCAAACACAAAAACAAAACAAACACAACCAACACGTCCGGAACCACGGGAGGGCGTGTTATTAGAACAGGTTGCATTGGAAAGATTATTGGGTAAAAATGACGCGTAATATTATTAAATTTGGCCAGGTTTCTGAAAATCGCAAGGCGCGGTTTGCGTATTCTATTGCCGACACGATTGAGGCGGGGATTGCACTCACGGGTGCGGAAATAAAATCTGTGCGGTATGGGTTGGTATCCATTGTTGATGGATTTGTCCAACGTCGCGGAAACGATTTATATTTGGCGGGGGTTGAAATTCAAAAACTGCCCACGGCGGCGCGCATTGTGAATTTTGACGAACGTCGCCCGCGCCAGTTATTATTGCATCGCGCGCAAATCAATCGAATGATTGGTAAATTGGCCGAACGTGGTGCGACAATTGTTCCATTAAAATTATACTTTACCAATCGCGGTAAATTAAAGGTTTTGTTGGGTGTCGGTTATGGAAAATCCCGCGCCGACAAACGCGAAACAATTAAACAGCGCGAGTGGGATAAAAACAAATCCAGAATTTTAAAAGGCAAATAAAAAAATAAAAAACAGGCGGGATAAAAATTATCCCGCCGTTTTTATATTACATATTTTTTAATCATCGATATCGTCGTCATCCATATCATCAAATTTTTCACGGCGCATCTCGTGCATCGCAGATTTCAATTCCGCACGCGAAATGCATCCATTTGCATCGTCATCCGCGGTTGCCAAAGATTCCAACAACTTTGGACATTTCACCGTTTCCAAAACGACACATCCGTTATCATCGAACGCGATATTGCGCATCATATGATGTTCCGGATTTTTTACCAACCACGGGGACGCAATACAGCCAAGGAAAAACACCATACATAAAACAATTAATTTAATACAAAATTTGATAAAGCGATGTCCACATCCGCAACCACAGTGGCACGCCCCACCACACGCGCATTCGTGCATTTGCGGCACATCCGCAACCACAGGTGCACGACGAACAGACGTTTTTTTCACTGTTGGTTTTGTTGCAGTTTTTTTAACAACCGTTTTTTTAACAGGATTTTTTTTACTAGATTTATTTGCCATTGTTCCCTTCCTTTGTTCTTTTGCACTTGCATTGTATAGAATAATTTTTTTCAAGTAAAGAATTTTTTGGTCTTTTTATGTTCATCCGTCTCTGCTGTCGCAGAGCCGCGACTGTGGTTGATGAATAATTATTATTCCGGACATTCCCCGTCTTTTCTTGCGTAGCAAAAAAGAAGGGGTGGATTGCAACGAAGTTGCAAGACGGGGCAGTTCCTTGTCTTTGCCAAACCCAGATCCACAGAAATCGCCTTAGGCGATTTCTTTTCGACTTCGCTCAGGATGACAAATTGCTGACGCACTTTGTCCGGTTTGGCAAAGATTCCGCCCCAAGGGCTCTGCCCGTGGGGAGGGGACCACGGGCCTGTCCCACGAAGCCTTGGCGAAGTGGGATGGCGGGGGTAATCGGCATATAACCCCCTCCGTCGGCTGGCGCCGACCATCCTCCCCGAACCGCGCATCACTGCGTGATGCACTGGGGCGGAATCCGCGCTGTGCGCGCACTCTGAACTCTGCACAACAACGTTGTGCAAAAAAATATTGCATACGCAAAAAAATTTTTTCTATAATAACATCAGAAATCACCAGGGAGTTGATTTCGGAAAAGGCTGTCGAAAGCCGAATTACTCCGGTGCAAAGTCTGCATCGTGACTCTCCCAATCTGAAAAAACCGATTCGATAATCGGGACGATTGTGTTTGTTGCATCCATATTTTGCACCGACATTTATTCATCGTCGGTAAGTGAATATTTCCGTGATTTATAAATGTAGATTTTATCCCTATTATGATAATACCCCAAAACCGTTAATCGGCGGGGTGCCGTGGTGTCGGATAACGCCCGCGGAATCATTGAGTAATTGATTTTCGAACACCCTTGCCGTTATTTTTCCCGCTGATTTCCAGCGGTGTTTTTTTGTTTTGCGAGGGATTTTTTTCAAACCGAATCCAATTCCCTCGCTCACATACCTGCGGTATGTGGCTCGGGGCAACCGTGACGATTTCAATGCGCAAGGCTTTTGAAATCTACTTGTTGTCCCTCGGTGCCTACCGGAACAAGGTGTGTGGGTTAAACAAACTTCTAAGGCCATAAAAAGTCCCCGCAAAACACCACCGCAAGAACGTAGTGAGATTACGTTGAGGCACCGCCCCATAAGTAATCGAACGCAGTCGAAAGTGAGTCACCAACGGTGACGAACGCGGATCCAGGCATATTTGATGCCCGGCGCGCGCATACGCGCCAACAAATTTGCCTTTGCCAAACCCAGATCCACGCGGTCTGACGACCGCTTTCGACTTCGCTCAGGATGACAACCCGTCTGTGCATCCGCACAGCCGCGGTTTGTCGGTTTGGCAACAAAAAAACAAAACGAAAGGACGGGAAAAATGAGAAAAATATTAAGTGCCGCTTTGGCACTGGTCTGCATATGGTTTGCAACACCGGCATTGGCCGATTTAGACCCTTGCCGGAATCTCTTGAATCCAGAATGGACTCAAAATAAAGGAACAAATGGAAGTAATGGTAATGTGGTCGATTCAGAAGGATGGAGTATTACTGATTTAATT
>CADBBQ010000016.1 GCA_902793005.1 uncultured Pseudomonadota bacterium | reverse complement strand
GCATCGCAATTTTCAAAACGCTATCGTGGTGAACGCGCACAAAAGGGTCGCTATCGCGAGTTTTATCAAATGGACTTGGATATTATGGGAATAAATTCTTTGTCCACTAATTATGATGCAGAAATTATTTCTGTGATTGGACGCGCGTTGGATTCGGTGGCGGAATTTATTGGGCCGCATCAGGTTCGTGTTGGATCGCGCCCGTTTTGGGATGCGATTTTTGATTGGCTGGGGATGACGGATGCGCAAAAAAAAGATGTGTTCGTTTTGATTGATAAGCGCGACAAAATGGGTGACGATGATTTTGCCGAAGGACTGCGCGATTTTTTGGGTAATGAAAATAAAGAAAATATTATAAAATCCGTATTTACAAATGGTTATCGTGATTTTATGAACAAAAATGACAAATTGGATGCGGCGATTGCAGAGTTAGACGATTTTATGGAATTGCTGGGCGCGATGGGGGTTAAAAACGCGGTTGTTGATTTGTCTATTGCGCGTGGTTTGGCATATTACACCGGTTTGGTGTTCGAGTTCAAATTGTTAAATCATCCGGAATTGGGAACGGCGGCCGGCGGTGGTCGCTATGCCGATTTGGCGGAAAAGTTTTCCAAAACCAAAATTATCGGGGTTGGGGCGGCAATCGGGTTTTCACGAATCTTTGCGGCATTATTGGAAAATAACCAGTTGGATTTGACGAAATTTGAAAATCCAATTGATGTGGCGGTGTTGATTATGGGTAATAACAATGTTGGTTATGCATCGCGCGTGGTAAATGCGTTGAGGAATGAAAATATCGCGACTGTATCGTATCTGGATACGGATAAAAAATTCAAAAACCAAATTGAATACGCCGATAAAATAAAGGCTAAATTCAGTATAATAATTGGCGACGATGAATCAAAAAATCAACTTGTTGCGTTAAAGAATATGGTGTCCGGAAATCAGGAAACTTTGACGGTTTCGGATGCGATAAAGCAAATAAAGGCGGCATAAATTATGGTTATTGAAAGTAAATTACGCGATATTCAACACAGAGCGGCCGAAATTGCAGAACAAATGAATTCTGGGGCGGTTACGGGCGACGAATTGTCAAAGATGGCGCGTGAATATTCCAGGTTAAACGAATTGCTGCCGTTAATAGATGAATATTTTCAAACGGTCCAAGGTATCGCGGATGCGAAAGAGATGCAGTCTGATGCCGAATTGCGTGATATTGCGACCGAACAATTGGTTGAATTAAATCATAAATTGCTCATCGAAGAAAACCCAACATCATTACATGGATATAAAGAAATTGTATTCAAAATTGACGGGGTTGGGGCGTATGCGCGTATGAAATTTGAATCAGGAATTCATCGTGTGCAACGCGTGCCTGAAACCGAGGCAGGGGGGCGAATTCATACATCGGCGGCGTCGGTTGCTGTTATGCCTGAGGCCAAAGAAATCGATGTTGTTATCGAAGACAAAGATATTCGTATTGATGTGTTTCGTGCGTCTGGTGCCGGTGGTCAGCACGTTAATAAAACCGACAGTGCAATTCGTATAACGCACTTTCCGTCGGGAATTGTTGTGACGTGTCAAAATGAACGTAGTCAATTTCAAAACAAGGCATCGGCGATGGCGGTGTTGCGGTCAAAATTATACGAAAAACAAAGACTTGAACAACAAAATGCAAGTAATTCGTCAAGACGTTCTATGGTTGGGTCGGGTGACCGCAGTGAAAAAATTCGGACATATAATTTCCCGGAACAAAGGGTTACCGACCACAGAATAAAACTGACGTTATACAAACTGGATGATATTTTGGCGGGTGGCGATGCGTTGGATGAAATGATTGATGCATTGATATCTGCGGATCAATTGGAACGTTTGGCGGCGATGGAATAAAATTATTGTGGTAATTTTTAAATTATGGTATGATTTAATTCATGGTACGAACACCGAAAATTATTTTAGATAAACCAATCGTGATGGTTGGATTGATGGGGGCGGGTAAAACATCCGTGGGACGTGCGTTGGCGCGTGCGTTGGGTGTCGATTTCGTTGATTCTGATTCCGAGATTGAGGCCGCCGCCGGTGCGTCGGTTGTTGATATTTTTTCAATGTATGGTGAACAGGAATTTCGTCGCGCGGAAACATCTGTGATTGAACGGTTGTTGGATGCAAAGCCTCGGATAAAAGTGATTTCCACGGGCGAGGGGGCGTTTATCACCCCGGCGGTGCGCGATATGGTGTTGAAAAATGCAATTAGTATTTGGTTAAAGGCGGATTTAGATTTGTTGGTTAAACGTACTAATTTCAGAAATACGCGTCCTCAGTTATTAAATAATGACAGCAGGGTGATTTTGTCGCAATTAATAAATGAACGGTATGATACTTATGCGATGGCGGATATTATGGTGGAAACGCACGATGAAAGTCTGCGCAAGACATTAAATGCGGTGCTGCGTGCAATTGCGTTGTATCAAAAAAATAACGAAAACGGTTTGAATAAACAAAAAAACAAAACAAAGGAGTAAAAAAATGGGTATGATAAAAGACTTTAAGACTTTTATAAATCGCGGTAATGCAATCGATATGGCGGTTGGTATCATCGTTGGGTCGGTGATGACATCTGTTGTCAATTCGTTGGTCAAAGATGTTATGATGCCACCGATTGGGTTGTTGATTGGTGGAATTGATTTTTCGGATTGGAAAATCGTTTTGGGGGCGGATTCGGCCATTGGGATTGGTGCGTTTATAAATTCGATTATTAGTTTCCTGATTACAATGTTTGCGGTGTTCTTGGTGGTGCGTATTGCGGCCAAGGCCAAATCTAAACAACCGGTTACAACACATACGTGTCCGTATTGTCAATCAACCATCAGTAATGCGGCAACAAAATGTCCGTATTGTTGTTCGGCGGTTGAACCGGTGGAAAATACCGCAGGGGAAGAGAGTGATTTGGAAAAGGGTGTTAAGAACCTGACCAAGTTGGCGGGCGTCGGTGTCAGCAAGATTAAAAAAGTTGCAAAAATTAAAAAATAATTTTTTCTATGATGAAAAAATATTTTATGTCGTGCGGTGTTAGTCGCGCGACGTTTTTTTGTGTTTTGTTGACAGGGCGACGGCAACCGGGGGAGTGGTTGT
Source organism: uncultured Pseudomonadota bacterium (assembly GCA_902793005.1). Taxonomy (GTDB): domain Bacteria; phylum Pseudomonadota; class Alphaproteobacteria; order Rs-D84; family Rs-D84; genus Enterousia. The sequence goes on along the minus strand of CADBBQ010000016.1, from coordinate 6,226 downwards.
TATCATAAAAAATGGGGTTGCCATCATAAAAATTAGGGGGCGATTTTTGGATTTACAAAAGGCGCATAATGTATATTATGTATAGTTTGGTCTGGATATTCACTTCGTTCATATCACCAAACTATACATAATATAAGTATCTTTATTTAGGCTTTTATAAAACCAAACTTACATAATATACTAGAAATACGCTCTTTTTATTGTTATAATGTGTGTGTTATCAAAGGATTTCTTATGAATCAGCATCAATATAATGTCTTTCTGGGATTGGCTTTATTTGTTTTATTCACGCCGATTGTGTGGTTTGTTTGGTTTGTGTTTTTTCGTAAACGCCCGTAATTTTTAATCGATTTTCAGGCTTCTGAACGTCCAATTATATGGTTTGTGATATTTATCGCGCCCAGAATCGATTGGTATTTTGTGCGATTTTTTTGTGTGGTTGTGGGTGGTTTTGTGATTGCTCGAAATTGCAAATTTTTCGCGGAAATCTGGGCGCAGGGCGAGTTTTGTGATTTTTGAAATGGTGCCCCGTCCCCCATAATTTTGGCGGAATTCTGCGTGGTTGGTGCGATTTTGTTTTTGATGAAATTGTTTTTTTTATTGGTGTAAATTTTATAAATAAAAATTTTTATATTTTTTTAGAATTTTTTAATTTTTTTGTGTGTGCGGAAATTTTTGCCGCGGCAATGTGTAATTGTATTTTATTGAAAATATTGGTGTTTGTAAAAAAAATAGTCGAATTTGTGCCAAAAGTCCAAAAAAAGCAAAAATCGCCCTGCTTTGCCGGTAAAATTTGCAAAAAACGGCGGATTTCTGCGGGGTTGCGGCGGTTTTTGGGCGCTTTTTGGTGTGTTTGCCCTTTCCTGCCCCAAAATTGGCGTATTTTTTATCAAATATAAAACGAGTGGGAGAGTTTAGAACGAAGTTTTTGTTTGCTATTGTAAATTAGATTTTTGAAATTTATGCCCTGCCCGGTGTGTGTATTTTTATTTCTTGAAATTTGTGGGGTTTTTGTATAAAATCGGCGGGTGATATATTATGCCAAAGGGGTGCATTATGACAGACAATATGAAAAAAGTTTTGGAACGTGAGGCTAAATGGCAGCGCCGTTGGCGCGACGCACGCGCGTTCGTGCCGAAAAATGACGGGGCGCGACCGCGTTATTATAATTTGGTGGAATTTCCTTTCTTGTCTGGCGCGGGTATGCACGCGGGGCATATGTTAAATTATTCGGGTATGGATGTGTTGGCGCGCTATCGCCGTCATTTGGGGTATGATGTGTTGTTCCCAATGGGTTTTGATGCGATGGGAATTGCCGGCGAACATTATGCAACAAAAATCGGTCGGCACCCGGCGGATGTTGCGCGTGATTTGGTGAAATCTTATTCGGATGTTATTGACAGGGTTGGTTGGTCTGTGTCGCCGGATACACGGGTTGCAACATCGGATCCGGAATATATTAAATGGACACAATGGATGTTTATTCAGTTCTTTAATGCGGGATTGGCATACAAATCCGCCCTGCCGATGAATTGGTGTCCGAATTGCAGAACGACATTTACAAATGAAGAATTGGAAGATAACAAATGTCCGCGCTGTCACGGATTGATAGAAAAAAAAGAAAAATTACAATGGAATTTGGCGCTGTCGAAATATGCTGATAAATTGTTAGATGGGTTAAATGATGTCGATTTTGATGAACGTATTAAAAAAGATGAAATAAACCTGATTGGAAAGTCGTATGGTGCGGATGTTGATTTCCGTGTTGGCGACGATATTATGACGGTTTATACAACGCGTGTTGATACTATATTTGGTGTGACATTTTGCGTAATTGCGCCGGAACATAAATTGTTGCGCAAATGGTTGAACGATGGCCGCATCACAAATGCGGCGGCGGTCGAAGATTATATCCGTCAATCGGCGGCAAAATCTGAAATCGAAAGAACGGATGCTACAAAAGAGAAAACAGGTGTTAAACTGGAAGGTATTGCCGCAATAAATCCGTATACGGGGCGTGAAATTCCAATCTTTACATCGGACTATGTTTTGGTGGATTATGCGTTTGGGACGATTATGGCGGTGCCGGCACACGATTCTCGTGACTGGGATTTTGCAAAAAAGTTCGGTTTGGAAATTATCCCTGTGTTGGCGGGGGGTGAACCCGATAAAGTTTGGGAAGGCGACGGTCCGCATATAAATTCATCGTTCTTGGATGGTATGGGCAAGGCGGATGCGATTGCGGCGGCGATTAAATATGGAACCGAAAGCGGATTTGCGCGCGGCACAACAAAATATAAATTAAAAGATTGGGGTTTTTCACGTCAAATGTATTGGGGAGAGCCTATTCCACTGGTTCATTGTGAAAAATGCGGTTGGGTGCCGGTGCCGGATAATCAATTGCCGGTGATGCAGCCGTATATGACGGATTATCGGCCAACCGATGATGGCGAAAGTCCGTTGGCGCGTGCCACCGATTGGGTGAATACAACGTGTCCAAAATGTGGCGCGCCGGCACAACGCGAAACCGATACTATGCCGGGATGGGCCGGGTCGTCGTGGTATTATTTGCGTTATTTGGACCCAAAAAATGATAAAGAATTTTGCAGCAAAGACCAGATGAAAAAATGGATGCCGGTTACGCATTATAATGGTGGGCACGAACACAATACTCGCCATTTGATTTATTCGCGTTTTTGGCATCACGCATTGTTTGATTTGGGTTTGGTAAATACGCCAGAACCATATAAAAAGCGCACCGCCCAAGGATTGCTGATGGGGTCGGATGGGTACAAGATGTCTAAATCCCGTGGCAATGGATTTATGGTTGTTGATTTGTTGGAACGTGTCGGCGCCGATGCGGGACGTGTTGCGGTTTTGTCGCTGGGGCCGTGGGAAAATAATGTCGTTTGGACGGATGGTGCATTGGCCGGCGTGCAACGGTTTTTATCACGTGTCGAGGCGTTTGCAGATAATTTGACAGATGATGCGTTAACAGAACCCCAAGAAAAATTGGTTAATCGTTTGATTGCTGATGTGACAGAACGTTTGGATAATATGAAATTTAATACCGCAATTTCGGGTATGATGGAATTTATCAATGCTTTCCCAGGTGGTAAAATGCCCCGCTCTGCGTACGAGGTTTTGATTCAATTGCTGAATCCGTTCGCACCACATTTGACAGAAGAAATGTGGGAACGCATTGGGCATACCGATATGTTGGTGTTTGAACCGTGGCCGGTTGCGGACGCGTCTAAATTGGTGGATAACGATATGACAATTGTTGTGTCGGTCAATGGCAAACGCGTGCGTGACTTTGTTGTCCCGGTAGATATTGCCGAATCTGATTTGGTGGAACAAGCCAAACAAAATGCAACCAAACAATTGGATGGCGCAACAATAATTAAAACAATCGTGGTGCCAAAAAAATTGGTTAACTTTGTTGCGAAAAAATAATATAAAAAATCGCCTCAAATGGCGATTTTTAAAGTTCAAAGTGCAGAGTTCAAAGTTCAATTTATGATTTATTGATTTTTATTTAAACTTGACAAAAAATATTTTTATACTATATTCATAGTATGAAGAAAGAAAATCAAATTTTACCTGGGACACCAGAATGGGAATCTATATGTGAACAATGCGGCTTGTGCTGTTTGTTAAAGGTTGTGCATATGGGACGCGTATATATGACAAATGTTCGTTGTGCCCAGTTAGACCAAAAAACGCGTAAATGTCATTGCTATAATGCAAATTACAACAAACGCGATGGCAACAATTCGTGCGGCCTTAGTTGTGCTGAATTAGATGGTTCGCCAGTTACCCCAGATACATTGAAAAACGAATATCCTGTTCCGGGATTTTGCCCGTATGTGAAAAAATTTCGTGGAAACAATAATCTGCAACGTCCGGATGTTGATTTTGATAAAACAATATCTGAAACGGAAATGCCAGCGGGGGCTAAATTGTCAGATTATATTATCCCCGGCACCAGCAAGTTTTTTCAATATAATCCAGTCGTTAATAAATTGTTGAAAGACAGTTTTACAAAATAAAGAATAAATCTATGTACTATAAAATTGTCACACCACGATCTTTTTTTACTGATTTATATGATGGTAATCTAAATATAGATGTGTTTGATATACCCTGCGAAACGGTTTTTACGGCACCAGATCAAAGTAAGCACAGACCAGATGATCCCAAATGTATGGTTAACAATTCTTGTTTCCATTTTGCCCAGGGCGCTTTTGATACTATGTTATGGCATACAAAATTGGCTCATCATTTACTGGATGCCAGAATATATCAAATACAGCCTTTGACAGATGTTATAAAACAAAGATGTCAGGATAGTACAGGAATTTATCAGTGTGGTGCGCACAAAATCAAGATTTTAGAAAAGCAAAACATTCATAATATGTATGAATTGGCTATACAGGAATATTATACAGATTTTGACAGATATAAAAATTTCAAAATAAATATAGATCGGTGGAAAAAGCATCAGCCTACGGTGTTTTTATTATATGAATGTTACAGATAAAAATGCTCGCCAAAATGGCGAGTTTTTACATTGTTTTTTCGCCCATCAATAACATTAGTTCGTTATTTCTGGTTTGTTCGTATAAAGTTCTTAATGCTTGGATTTGTGCTTGTTCGTTTCGGTGAAATTTGTGCCCTATTTTTACCACTTGATTGGCGTTGCCAAATGATATCAGTGTGCGTCGTAAAAATTGGAGTTCTGTTTCGCAAGATTTTTGTTCTGTATTGGTTGTGGTGTTGGTATAGCAATCTTTTGTTATGTTAATTTGATGACGGATTGCACATAAAATTTTGTGATTTGGGTGTAAAATATACCGCAGAAAAACTTGTAATTCTGTGCAATATGTGTGTTCGATGGCGGTCAGTAAAACTTGTTCAGATGCATTTCGCATATTTTTTTGTTTTAGAACCTCTGTGCCATGGGCTTTAACTGCGGCAATTTTTACAGATTCAGACGGATTTTTTATATAATCTATACCGTCCAGATATCGTGATACATGAATTTTCTGCATTTGAATTGTTGGTTTGTCGATTTGGGTAATTAAGTCCGGTGTTTCCGTTGAATTCTGTATTGCCAACAATTTTTGATGTTCCGTCGGATTTTTGACATATTTAATCGATTGGCCAGCGGATTGAAGCGCAGTTTCTATAACTTTATCAGATGGATGTCGTAGCAACCCAAGAGCATTACCCCAGCAGGTGTCTTTTTGCATCGCATATATTTTTATATGTTCTGGGATTTTATCTTCGCCAAGGATATCCAGAAAATGTTTCAGACACCAGTCAGAATTAAATAAATCAAGACAATGTATCATAAATGATGGGGTGCATTGTTCGGGGCTGAGAAGGTTGTTGGATAGCAAAAAATCGTATCTGTCCCACACATTGTCAAACCGAAATGCGTAATTTTTGTTTTTATAACAGGCATAATTCAGTTCTTGGATTGGACTGTAAAATGGTCGTGATAATGTTATTGTGTGGGACATAGATATTGCTTTGTTATGAAATTTTTTCAATTCGGCGACGGCGGCGTTCGATGTCATCAAATGGGCTTTCCAAAAATGCCTGGGCGCACAGGTAGGCAACCTCGATATCTATATCATCGGCGGCCAAGGCCAAAACGTTTATGTCGTCGTGAAAACGGTCATCGCGGGCTTGCTCTGGGTGGTCGCACCGTGATGCGCGAATGTGACGATAACGGTTTGCGGCGATTTCCATACCTGCGCCTGTGCCGCAAATTAAAATACCACGGGCCGCATTATCGCCCAGCATTGCGTTTGCTAAATCGGCGGCAACATCAGGAAAATCAACCGGGGTTGTTGGGTCGGATGCGCCCAAATCAACGGTTTGGTATCCAGCCGCGTTTAACATTTCAATTAAATATAATTTCAGCCCCACCCCACGATGGTCAGCCGCCAAAAAAACCTTGGATATTTTATTTGTCATATTTGTCCCCTTTGCGTTTTTGTAATTTGCATTCTAGTTCCGTATTTGCGGTAATGTTTAATGTTCGATATGTTAATGTGCCGTCCATTTTTGCATTGCTGAATATATTTGCAGAATCGACCAATGCAGACCCCGTCAGGTTGCCGTGTAAAAATAATGTGTCAGCATGGATGTCGCCAATAACGTGTCCACCCCGCCCAATTACAATAATAGACGCACACACATTGCCGTGTACGGT
>CADBBQ010000015.1 GCA_902793005.1 uncultured Pseudomonadota bacterium | reverse complement strand
TGGCGATCCGCCATTTCTATAATCTGGTCATCCGTCCTGGTAAAATTTAACCCCACCGTTTTGGCGGGGTTGAATTTTATGGGGCGGGCGACCAGATTCGAACTGGCGACATTCGGTACCACAAACCGACGCTCTAACCAACTGAGCTACGCCCGCCATAAAACTTTTACAGTGGTTTATATTTTTCTGCTGTGCCCGTCTTCGCTAGTGCTTTATTTCAACGAACGAACTTTGTTTGTTACATAAAGACCTTTCGCCGAATGCACTTGCTACGCCGAGGCACTCAATTTTTTTAATCGTGCGTTTCACGCGCGATAACAAAAATTGGTGGTGGAGCTGATCAGACTCGAACTGACGACCCCTTGCATGCCATGCAAGTGCTCTACCAACTGAGCTACAACCCCACAAAGCAAAACATATTCTATATTTCTTCTTGCCAAATGTCAAATATTTTTGCTAATCTGGAATCAACATAAGGAGAACTATATGGATTATCAAGTTTTAAAACAGGACGTTGAACAAAAAACCGCACAAACACTGGAAGTTTTACAGAATTCTTTTGCCGGGTTGCGTACGGGACGCGCGTCAACACACTTGTTGGATGGTGTGCGTGTCTCGGTTTACGGTTCGGATATGCCTTTGAACCAGGTTGCAACCGTGTCAACCCCGGACAATCAAACATTAAATGTGACCGTGTGGGATATGAATAATGTTGGTGCGGTCGAAAAGGCAATTCGTGATTCTGGATTGGGATTAAACCCGATGTCTGCGGGTGCGGTTATTCGTTTGAATATGCCGCCATTGACCGAAGAACGTCGTCGTGAATTAACCAAGGTCGCCGGTAAATACGCCGAAGAAGCCAAGATTTCTATGCGTAATATTCGCCAAGACGCGATGGGCAAAATTAAACGCGCGGTCACAGACAAAGAAATTTCCGAAGATGATCAACGCAAATACGAAGACGATATTCAAAAGGTATTTGACAAACGTGGCGCGGAAGTTGATGCAATGGCAAAACAAAAAGAAGCTGATATTATGTCTGTATAAAAAATATAAAACTAAACGTTTTGTAATTATTTTATACGAAAAGAAAAGGGACGGATATGTTCAAATTATTCAAGAAAAATAAATCTGAATCAAAAAATGCGCCAAAGAAAATTCCACAACACATTGCTTTTATTTGCGACGGCAATCGTCGTTGGGCGGAAAACCGCGGATTACCCCCACTTATGGGGCACCAGGCCGGTATCGCAAATTTCGAAAATATGGCGGATTGGTTTATCAAACACGGTGTTTCGACGCTGACATTTTTTATTTTTTCCACAGAAAACTGGAATCGTTCGGATGAAGAAGTTAAGTTTTTGATGGATTTATTTTATACGGAATTGAATAAAAATTTGAAACACGCCTTGTCGCATAATTTGCGTTATCGTGTTATCGGTTCACGCGATAGATTGCCTGCGAAATTGGCAAAACTGTGTGATGAATTAGAAGAAAAATCATCGGAAAATACCGGTGGGACGATTGTATTCGCGTTGAATTACGGTGGCCAAGATGAAATTGTGCGTGCGGTAAATGCGGCAATTGACAACGGTGAACACGTGACACGTGAAGAATTCGAAACATTTTTGGATACTGGGGATTTATTACCTGTGGATTTGATGGTTCGAACCAGTAATGAATGTAGAATATCTAATTTCTTGTTGTGGAAATTGGCGTATGCGGAATTGTTGTTTATCCCGGAACATTGGCCAGATTTGATAAAATCTGAAAAATTATGGCAACGGGTCTTGGATGAATATGCAACCCGCGATCGCAGATTTGGCGGCGGAAAAAAGAAAAATTATTCTGGAAAAAAATAAAGGCAAATAATTATGTCTGAGACATCAAAACGCATTTTGGTTGCGATTGGAATGCTGGGGATTGTATGTATTGCCGGCGTTATGGAACATTTTGGTATTCCGGCGGTTCGTTGGATATCGGTATTTGTGGCCTTGGGGATGGTATATGAAATGGTCAATCGATTGTTTAATACAAAACGCGTCAATATTGCAAAACACGGATGGTTGTTTTTTGTGTTTTTGGCGTGGTTGGTGATGCTGGTTGCGGCGGCGTATTTTGTTGGTGCGTCGGTTAAAAATATGTTGTTATTGTTGGCGATTATTTGTGCGGCTGATGTTGGGGCGTGGTTTTTTGGTCGTATGTTTGGTGGCGACAAAATGTGGGAACGCGTGTCTGCGAACAAAACCTGGGTTGGACAAATCGCCGGTGTTATATGCGGTGCGGTTGTTGCATTGTCTTTTGGTCCATTGGTTGTTGGAAATTATTTACCTGAATTGTTATGGGTTGGTATTGCGGTCGCGTTGTTGTCGCAATATGGTGATTTAACCGCCAGTTGGATAAAAAGAAATCTGGGAATCAAAGATTTTGGAACTATATTACCCGGACACGGTGGATTGCTGGACCGATTTGATGGATGGATTTATGTATTGCCGATTGTTTGGATGATGATGTAATTTTATGGATGGGGGATATAGAAAATGCATATTTTTATGACCATTGTTGCGTTGATAATTGTTTTAGGAGTTGTTGTATTTATCCACGAATTGGGGCATTTTCTGGCGGCACGTTGGGCCGGTGTCAGGGTTGATAAATTTTCAATTGGATTTGGAATGCCGTTATGTAAATGGCACGATAAATACGGAACACAATGGCAATTGGCGTGTCTGCCGCTGGGTGGGTATGTTTCAATATACGGCCAAGAAGATATGTTCGAACGTAAAAAATATGACGAACTGCCCGATGATAAAAAAGTTGGACATTATTTGTCTGCGCCACGTTGGAAACAGTTTATAATTATCGGGGCTGGTGTGTTTATGAATTTTTTGTTGGCGTGGCTGATTTATTCGGCGGCGTTTATGTTTCATCCGCGGCAAATTCAATTGCCCGTCGTTGGCCAGGTAATTCAACAAAGTGTTGCTTTTAATGCGGGTGTAAAACCGGGCGATGTGATTGTAAAAATTGATGGTAAAAAAATTTCTAACTGGGGTGAAATTATTTTGGCCAAAGAACTGGCGGCGAACCACGATGCAAATGTTGAATTGGTGCGTGGCAACAAAAATATAAATGTTGCGTTCACACCCGCGGAACGTTGGGGACTGGTCGCAGATGGCAGCAAGACCGAATTTCGCAAGAAAGGTTTTATTGATGGCCTGTATTGGGGGGCACGCGAAACATACAATCAATCAAAAACTTTATTGGTTGTGTTGAAACAAATTATAACCGGGGAACGTTCATCAAAACAATTGGGTTCGTTCATCACCATTGCCCAGGTTTCTGGCCAGGCATTATCCATCGGATTTTGGGCGTTTATGTCGATTATTGCATTGTTGTCTGTGAATCTGGGGGTGGTGAATTTATTGCCGTTGCCGGTACTGGACGGTGGATTCTTGATGATTTTAATCATTGAATTTATCACACGCAGAAGACTGCAAGGCAAAGCGATGGAGGTCGCATTTGCGGCGGGATGGATTTTAATCATTGGATTGATGTTGTTGACAATGTGGAACGATATCGCAAGGGTTTTTGGGTTGAATTAATATGAAAAATAAATCTTGGTTTTTTTCGATATTTGGTATTGCGGGATTGGTTGCCCCCGTTGGTGCAGCAACACTTTCGCGCGTGGATGTAAGTGGCACAAAACGTATGGATGCGGAATCTGTGCGCATATTGGCCGGTGTAAAGGCGGGTGATAATATAGGGGCTGCGCGCATAAATGAAATCACAAAAAAATTACAAGACAGTGGATATTTTTCAAACATTGATGTTTCAATGGTTGGTAACACATTAAAAATTAATGTGTCCGAGGCACCCATTATATCAACCGTCACGGTCGAGGGAAATGACGAAATTTCTACCGATGATTTGAAAAAAGAAATTCGGTTAAAAGAACGCGCATCTTATGACGAAACGGTTATTGGCGCCGATGTTCAACGGTTATTAACCGTATATCAACGCAAGGGCTTTTTTGGCACAAAAATAAATCCAAAAAGAATTGAATTGGATAACAATCGCGTTAATGTCGTATATGAAATTACCGAGGGACATCCGACATATATTTCCGATATCGATTTTTCTGGAAATAAAAAGTTCAGCAGTCGCACATTGCGTGGCGAAATATTATCGCGCGAACACGCCTGGTGGCGTTTTATGAGTCAATTCGATGTTTTTGACGAGGACAGAATTCAATACGATCAACAATTGTTGCGGCAATTTTATTTGCGCAACGGTTATGCCGATGTGAATATCACTGGCGCAAATGGTCGATTCACCCCAACCCGCGAATATTATTCTGTGGTGTTTAATATTGACGAAGGCGAAAAATATAAATTCGGCGAACTGACAATTGACAATCCTTTTCCGGATGTGCCAAACGAAAAATTATACGATGTTATAAAAATGGATGCGGGCGATACATACAATATCGATTTAGTCGAAGAAACAATGTCTGCCCTGCGTGGTGCGGTGGCTGATTATGGTTATGCGTTTATAAATGTCGAACCAATACCGGTCAAAGATGATGCCAAACGCACAGTATCATTGAATTTTAAGATAGAAAAAACAAATCGCATTTATTTAAATTCTATTAATATTTTGGGTAATGTGCGCACATTTGACAGCGTAATCGAACAATCGTTGCCAATGCGTGCGGGCGATCCGTTTTCACTGCAAACAATCGAGGAAGGTCGCCAGAATTTAATGCATACACGTTATTTCAAAAATGTTCAAATGGTGCCATCGAAAATCGCCGATGCGAATATGATGAATTTGGATATTAAATTAGAAGAACAACCAACCGGTGAGTTGTCTGGTGGTGTTGGTTGGTCGAACATTAATGGATTTATGGTTGATGCGGGTATTACCGAAAATAACTTTATGGGCCGCGGTCAAATTGTCCAGATTAAGGGTTCAATCGCACAATATCAAAAGCAAGCGTTATTCAGTTTTACAGAACCGTATTTGTTTGGACGCGCATTATCGGGTGGTGTAGATGTTGCGTACACAATGTATGATTACAAGGGATTGACCGGTTTTGATTATAACCGCGATTCTTTGACCGTATCTGGACGATTGGGTTGGAAATTGACAGACCACTGGTCACAAAGTATGCGTTTGTCGGCGGCGTTCGATCAAAACAGTGATCCACAACAAGGTGGCGGTATGATTCACGCTCGGTTATATTCGTTGGGGACCGCATTTAAATATTATAACTTGGACACTAATTTTGAACAAAATACTCACACTGGGTTGGTCGGAAATTTGGGAACGACATATACTGGGTTTGGCGGTTCAACGACATATATGCGTTATTATGGTGATTTAACCGCGATGGTTAAATTCTTGGATGACCGGTGGCAATTAAAAACATCTGTCGAGGGTGGATACATTCAACCAATTGGCGATGATTATATACCACGTGTGTACCGTTATTTCTTGGGCGGTGAATCGTTGCGTGGATTTGACGTTGCGGGCGTTGGACGTATCGGCCAAAATTCTTACTCGTTGGGTGGCTTGTGGAAAGTCAACGGTTCAACCCAATTGAATTTCCCAATATTTATTCCCGATGAATACCAGGTCAAAGGTTTTGTCTTTACCGATTATGGTATTTTGGGCGACCCGGATGTACCGCACGGTCAAGAAAATGCACCGTACCTGCAAAATATTGGTTCGGGATGGCGGACATCTGCGGGATTTGGTGTTTATTGGAATACGCCAATGGGGCCAATGAATTTCAGTTGGGGCTGGCCATTAAAGATTGATAAAAACGATAAAGAACGGCGATTCTTGTTATCGTTTGAAACACAGTTTTAAAAAACCGGGCATTGCCCGGTTTTTTTTATCGGGTGCGGGATGTAACCAAATTTATTAAATCCATATTTGGTTTATCGTCACGCGGCATTGTAATGTAATCCACCGCCACGCGCGATGCGGCAAAATCCGCCATTGTGCACGTGTTTGCACGACGGACATCTAAATCATTTTTCATAACCGCGCGTTGTTGTGCGATTTCAAAATTGTCCAGCCCCGTTGTAAAATATGCAACACGAAAATCGTATTGTTGTTGCAAATTGTGCTTTTTAAACCAATCCATCAATTCACGCGTATAACGTGGCTGAATCACATCATAAATTAAATCCGCACCCAGATTTTGTTTGATTTCAAATTCAGGAATACCATATAACCATTTCGCATCGCCCGGTTTCCAAAAAGCCTCGTTCACAAACAAGTGTGTTGCGAATTTTTCGGTTTCAAAATATTTTTCATCACGAAAATAATATGAAACACCGTCGGTTTCTTCGGCGCGGCGGGCACGCGTTGTCGCAGATATTAAATTATGAAAACCGTTTGGTATGGCATATGTGTTTATAAATGTTGTCTTGCCAGTACCCGACAATCCATTGCAGAAAAGAAGAATATTTTTAGACATAAAATTTCCTTTATGAAAAAAATTGATAGCGACACTGCGTGTCGGAGTGTAATTGACCTGATTGGAACTGTCCCACCACCCCGCCACTTCGTGGCCCTCCCCTCCGCGGGAGGGGAACTAGTCTTCTTCCAAGAAACTGCGCAATTTGCGGGCACGGGTCGGGTGTTTCAATTTATTCAGTGCCTTTTGCTCAATCTGGCGGATACGTTCACGCGTCACACCGATATATTCACCAACCTCTTCCAGGGTGCAAGTTTTATTAGTACTCATCCCGAAACGTTGACGCAAAACCGTTTCTTCCTTGGGGTCCAGTTCCGACAAAATTTGTGTCACGATTTTACGCAAATTCTTTTGCGCCGCCGATACAAACGGATTTTTCGCCGTTTCATCCGCAATGATTTCTAAACGCGAACTGTCGTCTTCGGTGCCAACAGGTGCCTCGAGCGATATTGGTTTTAAGTTTACCTTCATCGCCTTGTGTATTTTATCAACCGGCAAATAAATGATTTTCGATAATTCTTCGGCGGTTGGCGCACGACCGTATTTGTGCATAAATTGACGCGTGGCGCGTTGGATTTTATGGATGTTATCAATCATATGCACCGGGATACGAATTGTGCGGGCCTGGTCTGCGATACTGCGTGAAATGCCCTGTTGTATCCAGTTTGTAGCGTATGTTGAAAATTTATTTCCTAAACGATAATCGAATTTATCCACAGCCTTCATCAAACCGATGTTGCCATCTTGGACCAAATCGGAAAAGTCCAGCCCCAATCCACGATTACTGGATTTTTTCGCAAATTTAATCACCAGACGCAAGTTCGCCTCTATCATTTCGCGTTTTGCACGGGCGGCCTCGGCCTGGCCACGGCGAACCAATTCCACAACCTTTTTATATTCAGATGTTGGTTGTCCCGTTTCATTTGCGATATTCGTGATATCTTCTTGGATTTTTAAAATTTCCTTTTCACATTTTTTGGCAAAATTCGACCAGACCGGATTTTTGTGTTTCTGTAATTTTTTAACCCAGTTTTTGTTGATTTCATTGCCCGTATATTCCGCCAAGAAATCTTCGCGTTTGACCTTGTTCGCCATAGCCAGACGCAGTAATTTCCCCTCGAGTCCCATTAATAATTGATCGCGTTTGGTCAATTGTTCCAAAATTTCAGCGATACGGTCGTCGTTCAAACGAATTTTGCTGACATTTTCGAATAATTCCAGACGCATTTTGTTGTATTTCTTTTCCAATTCTTCGTCAGGTTTATCCGATGTCAACAAGTTTGCCAAACGATTAGCCTGGAGTTTTTGCATACTGTTGAAAATACGTTTGATTTTTGCAAACAAATCCAAAATCATCGGCATCAAAGAATCTTCCATTACCGGGATTGGCACGCCGGATGTACCGCGTGGTGTTTCTTCTTTTTTTACACCATCTTCGTCGTCATCTTCTTCATCGTCATCGTCTTCGTCATCTTCCAATGCGGTGGATTCTTCCAAATCATCCAAATCATCGTCGTTTAATTCATCAACGTGTTCAACACCCTTGGATTTTAATGTTTCAGAAATCGCCGCCAAAGATTTTTGTTCGGATTCAGATGAATACATCACTTCCAAATTTATGATATAGCGCAAACGAATATCTTCGTTTAACAATTGTTGATACCAATCCAACATCGCTTGGATTGTCATAGGGCTTTCGCACAGGCCATATACCATTAAACGGGATGCGGCCTCGATACGTTGGGCGATTGCAACCTCGCCTGCGGCGGTCAATAATTGAACCGTGCCGATTTGTTTCAAATATGATTGAACAGAATCTTGGACGCCCAAAACCAAACTGCCCGTTTGGCTGCGTTCCAATTGTTTTGCGTAATGGTCATAATCGTCGTCGTTAACATCAACCTGTTCGGCGGCATTATTTAATAAATCACGTGTTTTGTCGCGATTTTCATCGTCGTCTTCTTCGGATTGGTAATAACGATCCATATCTTTGGAAAAACTGTCCGATTCAACAAGTTCCAAACCTAAATCTTGTTGAAAGAAATCCATAACCTCGGCCTGTTCATCGTCGGGAACCTCGTCCAGGGTGGTGGCCTCGATAAAATCAGTTTGCGAAAAATAGCCGTCTTCAATCGATGTCGTCGCCAGTTTTTGTAAGTTTTCCGGCAACGAATCAACCAACATTTTTGTGGCTTCATCCAATTTTTTTGTCATCAACAAACCTTTGATTACAGATTTTTATAATTGTTTAATTTTTTTGCGATTTTTTTTGCGCCTTGGTCACTTCTTCTTTCAGCAGTCCTTCGGATACCAAACCCAATGTCACAGGATTGCATACGTGAATATCGGAATAACCCTTGTATGTTTTGTTGCGCACAGATGCAACCGTTGGATTCGTACTGCGCATCAGGCGGGCAACTTGGCCATCAGATAATTCAGGATAATTTTTCAAAATCCACAAAATTCCGCCCATACGGTTTTGACGATGCAATTTTGGTGTGTATCCGCCACTGCGTTTGTTTTTTTCCTGGGCATTAACGATTTCCTGGGTCAGGGTCAGGCGGACAGATGGGTCAGCCTCGGCTTCTTTGATATTTTCGCGGGTTAATTGACCGTTCAAAATCGGGTTTAATCCTTGCATCCGGTGATTTTCCGCATCGGCGATGTTTTTAACCTCTAACTCGTGCATACCGCAGAAATCAGCAATTTGTTCAAATGTCAATGATGTGTTTTCAATCAACCACAGTGCGGTAGATTTTGGCATATACGGGTAATTCATAAAAAATCCTTTTTGTAACGCCAGGAAATATAGCGCAAAAGCCCCTTGATTTCAAGCAGTTTTTTTTTAATGAGCAGGGCACCCACCATTATATGAATGAATTTCTCTAATATAATAATAGAATATTGCTTTATGGAAAAATTCACTATTGGCTAAAAAATCGACAAAAGATAACGATTTTACGATTGAATTGCCCTCGTTTATATCATTGGCAACAATTATGTCCGAATTGCGAGATTGCGGAATTTTTTTAATATCGCGTGCACTTTGCGACATACAACAATCCATTTGAAAATCTGAAAAATCAGCCATATTACCAAAACTTTGCGCACATTGCGTGACCAGCAAATGCGATGCACAGGCGGTTGGATTTTTAATATTAAAATGTCCCGAGTGATTTAAAAATGTAACAATTGGACGCGTAGTATTTAAAATATTGGTTTGCATACAAAAATCCAGCGCATTTTTTGCAATTTTGACACGCGTCGGCAAATCCGGAAATTGATTTAACGCCGCGTCCGTTACGATAAAATTTGACAAATATTGCGGTGCATTGTCCGGTTTTTCAAAGTAAAAACAATGCGATAAAAACCGCTTGTCCGGGTTAAATCGACGCAAAATCGTGCGTAAAAAATCGTCAGAATTAATTAATTCTTTGACAATAATATCGTTGTTAGTAATGTTGTCTGTGGTTAATAAATCATTAAAATCCATCCATTGATTTTCGGCATCCGTCGCCGGAACATCTGTCAATTTTGTTCTGTCATAGATATGAAAAATCATTTTGTTTATGTTCCCTTTGTCAGACGACACGATACACCCAATCGCGACCAAATGTAAAGGAATAAAAATTTGACAATTATTTGTTTAGGGCTTAAAATTGTGTTTGAAAGGCTTTTATTATGACGAAATATACACCGAATGCGACGGATGCAGTAAACGAAATTTTTGCACATCAAGAAAGCGCAGGACACTGGCGCTTTAATCAACGGGCGGCAGTGTTGTTTTCCAGATATTCACCGGCATATGTTGTTTCAAACGAAAATTTACACGATGTTATACAACGATTTATGCCAAAGCAAACGCAAAATGCGCTGACGGTGGCGGCATCGGGCGACCATCCGATGATTTGCAAATTGTATGGCGCAAAAAACATTAAAACATTTGATATTTCATATAATGCCAAGGTTTTAATGGATATAAAATCTGTGGCGATTCCAATGTTAAACATCGGTGATTATAACACTTTTTTGGAAAACATACGACGCAATCCGCGATTACTGAGTGTGCCACATATGGATAAAATTATGCCAAAATTAAATCCAGAAGTTCGGCAATATATACGCAACACCAATGGCGTTCGCTTGTTTTCGATGGGACGCGGTCCACAATCGTATATGAGATACGCGCTGATGCCGACGGAATATAACACATTGCAAAACATTACAAAAAAGCCGTTTGATTTCGAATGGTCTGATATTGCAGGTTTGAAAATGGATGATATGTATGATTTTATACATCTGTCCAATGTATTGGATTATGTCGAGTATGACAAATTAACCCCGATATTGCGCAAAATACAAGAACACGTAAATGTCGGTGGACGCATTGTGATTATGGTGATGGCTGATGCATCTACGCGGATATGGTTGCAAGATT
>CADBBQ010000014.1 GCA_902793005.1 uncultured Pseudomonadota bacterium | reverse complement strand
GAACGTGTAAAATCCGTATTGGTTCCTGACAATCCGGTGTCTGGTATTGATATGCACGACGGATTATATGGTGCCAAATTGTATGACAGTGCGCGTCGGAAATTGGTCCCGGTTTTTGGGAATCCATCCGGTAAAACAATTTCTTTCAAAAAAAATGACAAGGTTATGATTGTTGCGCCTGCATCACTCGAAGGTCGCAAATCAATCTATGCTGTGATTCCTAATTCCAAGCGCAGTGGCGGATTTATCCCTGAAAAATCGTATGTATTTGTCGATGCGATGCAACCGGCAAAATCTGGTGATTTGGCGTTGTGTATGGATGCGGATTTTTCATCGTTATCACCGGATGATACGGTTTCGGCAAACATCGCGGTGGTGCATACAGATTCCAAGGGAAAAATGTATGGCACACTTGTCGAACCCCAGGAAAAAATTTATGCAAAAACAATGCATCGTGTTGTATTAATCCTGACCGAATAATAATTTTCTTAACGGAGAGAGAATATGAAACCAAAAGCAAATATTGTTGCACAAAAATTGGTCAACCTGTATCGTCAAGAGCACGTTATTCTGGGCGGTTGGGCGGCATTGAATCCAATATTTTTGGACGAGGCCACCGACGAAGTCTTAAACGCAATGTCGGAATTGCCGACCGGGAAAATGTTGGTTTCTCATATTCAAAATTTGCGCAGTGGCAAAACCCCAATGAATTCTATCGACAGAAATTTATTACCATACGGTGGTTTGATGGCAGAATCCGCAATAACAAAACCTTTAACGGATGCGCAATGGAATCAATTGCGAACTGCGTTGGATAAATTCAGCCCAACACAACAAGGTCTGCAAGATTTACAAAAATTGGATGTCGTTAAAAAATTTGGCGACGAATGGTTAAATGGCATAAAAACAATTTTATCAGATGACGCAAATTTATCCGAAAAATGGCGTGTGGTTATGCAAACTTGGCGCGCATACCATTTGTGGGATATGGCCAGCCAGATTGTATCTCAACCAATGACGGAACGCACACGTGCCCAAATCCAGGCCGATATGCCTGAATATGAAACATTTTTACCGATGTTTGCCGATGCTGGTAAAAAATTGTTGGAAAAATTGCGCACATTTATGAAGGATACAAAATCCCAAGATTAATCATCGTCATTTGTTCTGTATATTGTATCCATCGTGTGTGGTGTTCCAATATATATCATTGTCCCATTTGGCGATAAAATAAAATCCAGTTCTCGTAATCTTTCGCGCAGACCTTCGCGTTTTTGTGGTGTGTTTGCGGTGTTTGGTACCTCGATATCGTCGCATATAATTAAATCAGCACGCATCCCGGTGATATTTCCGTGAATACCTTGGCATACAACCGATGGTTCACGAATGCCCACCGGGCGATTGATTGTGATTTTATCAGACGCCCACTCTTTTTTGTTTTTGGGTATCATATTTTGACACCAAGGATGATTTTCAATGATATTTTTAATATGTGTCACCATCCGTCCGGCCAACACCGAATGTGCCGATAAAACCAATATGCGCGTCTTGGGTTCGATGAACAAAACATATGCGGCAAAAATACCAACCAACGTAGATTTTCCCGAATGTCGAAACGCCATTAACAAGCCTTTGTGTTCTGGTGTTTGCCATACATCATATAAAAATCTCAACATATCTTTGTGATGTTGTGGTGTTTTATACCCCAAAACATTGTTCCACTCATCTGCAAATTGATACAATTGCGCAATCATATTTTATCCGACTATGTCATCAAACCGCGATAATAAGGTTTTTAACAGGTTTGGTTTTTTTGTTGTTTTAGTGTTTTTCAATTTTTCCAAATTTGCTAATTTTTTATCCATATATGGTTGTTCGGTTTCTTTGCGCAATCTTTGCAGAACGCGACCTGCGCTGGTGCTGGATGCATTAACGCCGGCGGCACCGTATTTTGCACGTTGTTCGGCCAATGCTTTTTTGACCAGATTGGTTTTTGTTTGTTCGTCTTTTGCCATTTGTTGCAAAATTTCCAATCGTTTATTGTTTGTTGTTTTTTTTGATTTTTGATAATCCAACACTTGTTGAACATCAGATACTAATTGTCCCATTTTATTTTCTCCTGTAATTAAATTTCATATTGTCCATATACTGACACCGACAGAATAGTAATCGGCATAGATTTCGCCCCGTATATCGTCCACGGCGCAATTGATGTATCAATTTGCGACCCCAGACAATTCATTGACATATCGCCCGAAAAACCATTGTTATCGATTGAATAAACCTCGTTTGGTAACACCATTGGCATATCGTTTATAAAAACGCCTTTGGTATTCCATAAACGTAAATTTATTTTATGTAATCGCAAATGCCGTGGTCTGTGCCCAGAAAAATTCATTGGCACCCCCGCAACGGTTACTTCGACATCGTATGTTCCGGAATCCAAAAGTGCTGTATCAGAAAATTTTGCCAATTTATAAGTGCCCTCATTTTCTAATACGACAAATGTTTCGTCGCCACTGATTGTGACGGATACGAATTTTCCGTATGCGCTGTATCGTGCCCACGCAGAAATGTTTAATCCCACATCTTGGTTTAATACAGCCATTGTCCCATCAGAATTGACGACATATAAATGTTTTAATACATTGTTATATGCAACATCAATTGGTTGATTAATTAAATGTTTTGAATAAGAACACAAATCATCGGCATTATATTTTTCACCTAATGCGTCCAACGACAATTTTCTGATGTCGCGCATATTCCCAGAAACGAAAACGGTTTCATTATTGATTTTTTGCGGAATAAGGCACCTTGATGAAACACTGCCAACGGACGTATGCTGTTTAATGTTTATATCAGATGGTGTGACGGGATGGTTTGATATCGCCCATTCGCCGGATGATGTCAGAACTTGCAATGTATCGCTGCTGATAAGATAACAAATTTGTTGTCTTTCTTTGGACAATAATGTTATTGTGATTGCTTCGTCATCCAATCCAGTACCCGTGTCAAAATTGTAATGCTGTCCAACACGTGACATCCAAATTCCACCGGGAATTGCGTGTGTTCCGCCAAATACTAATCGGTCTTGATGAAAAGTAATTGCGTGTGGCCAACCGTGCCGATTATCAAATGCGCTTTCTGACCAATCCAAGATTTGCCCAGATGGCAAAGTATATTCAACTGGACTTTGCGCATAAACGGTGGTTGGGTTGATATATTGTGTAATTTGCCATATTTGGTTGTTAAAGCAAACAAACGAACCAACATTGTTTTCGGTCCAATAGTTTTGCGATGTTGTCAATATTGCAGACAACGCCCCATTTGGTCCATTTGACACCGTGATATAAATACCACGCATTTCATCATATTTCATCAGCGGAATTTTTGGATATATTCCCGTCAGATCGTAAAAACTAAATTTTGTTAGATTAAAACCATTTTCATCTTTGGTTAAAATATATGGCGCGACATCTGGGTGTGTGAATATAACTGAATTACCACGCCCGGCAAATTGAATGTTTGGTAACGTATCCACCGACCAAGGTGATGACAAAGTGTCCACAACCGCATCATCAGAAAAAATAGTTATTAGATAATTTGTAAACACCAGTACATAGTTTTCTTGTTCGGACATATCAAACGAGAAAATTCTGGCCCGTCCAGATAAATTAGCCACATCGATTAATCCGGGACGTCGTGTCAAACCGCCGCCTGACAAAACATCCATATTTTCCAAACGCGACAATCCATAAATGTTTTTTGTTAAATAAAATTCTGGTGCAATTTCTCCATTTGCAAAAGAATTTTGAGTGTGTATAAATTCTGTCATAACACAAACTCCTTGGGTTGTTTAGAATCTGACATTTATTAAAGAAAAATCGTTCATTTTGTTGTTGTTATCCATTGTTGAATCAATAAATTTCGCAGATTGTAATTCTGATTCATATAAACTGACCAACGTTCTGAACATTTGTTGATTTCCAGTCAGCGGTATGCAAAATTCCATTGCTAATTTTGTTGCGGCAACCGATGTAAAATAACTGGGGAATTGTTCGGGCGCAACGCGTGTGATTGCTAATATTTTTGCGGTATTCATATTTGTGATTATTTTGTTTCCGCAAATATGCCCAGGGCATTTAATAATTCTTAATACATTTTCTGGGATGATTAAATCGCCATCGCTGTTTCGTTCGATAAATAAAGTGTCCATTGCAAAACGCCACGGATGCCAAGATAACAAAGAATCTAATGTGATATCACATAATGTTCGGGCTAATTTTGCCGCGGCGGTATCTGCCGCCAAAGATGTCAATGGTTGTTCGCCCAATTTTAACAGCGCCATAGAACACAAATCTTGTTTTGTAAGCATAGAAAATCCTTTGTGATAAAAAATCGGTGGGGAAAAATCCCCACCGAAAAATATTAAACATAAAATATATTATCCCAATGCCGCAACTGATACGGTGTCACTTGTTACATTGATTGACTTGATGGAAGTCTTGTCCGAAGCGTTAATGATAATGATATCGCCGGAATTCATCAATGTTAAAACATTGTTGAAATAACCACTTGCCGAAATTGTTGCCAATGTTTCATTTGCAACATAGTGCCACAAAGTAAAACCATTCGCATATGCGATTACAGATAATTTTTTATTTTGAAATGCCATCTGTTTTGTCCTTTTGGTTTAGTTGTTTTTATTTTTTATGCGTTATCTTTACATTTGATGCGAACAATACCGTCCTGGTCAATTAACACTGCACCTTGGGACATACTGTTGCTGATAAAGTGCGCTGCACGTTCGCCGTGCCACGTAATATCGGTTTTAACTTCTTGACCGCACGCGTGCCCCAGGCTGGATGCGTGGTATATAAAGCAACTGCGTTCAGTGGTGTTGGTTAAAGGCAAATCATTGTGCAAAACCCACGTAATGCCCAACCATTTTCTGGCCTCGAAACCATTTACCAATGGATTAGAATCCCCAACATATTCCGCAGAAACAAATTCATTTATACCCAACAATTCGTTCCATTGATGAACACCAACAACGGCGAATCTGCGTCCGTCATCCGGAACATCTTTGCTGTTGATTTTTTCAACGGCTTCCAAAATTAAATCTTTGGTTAAACCTGTTGTGTAATCGCCGACAAATTCGCTTGCATCATTCATTGCATTAATAATCAATTCATCCGTTTTACGGCCCAATGCGTATGCACCGGCGGATGCAACAACACGACGTTCATCGACATTTGTTTTTAATTCATCCAAGGCATCAACCCAATCACCCGCATAATAATCTTGCAAGATACATTCAACCGGTTGATGATTCAGATTCATAACAGGCACAATACCGTGTCTGGATTTAGTGCTGGCGGTGCCGCGACCAATGCTTTGAAATGTTGTAGATTGACCAACAACGCCTAATTTACTGCGAACAGTGGAACGCAATTTTGTGCCCATTTGTTGATATGCCAAATGAACATCTGCCTCAAATTGTTTCACAAAAACTTGATCTATGGAAACAGACATAATTTTTTCCTTTTTTGTTAAAATAAAAAATAAAGTGCAATAAATTGCACCGACTTAAAATTTATTTTGTTTTTTGATTATGCAAATAAATTGCGTCATATAACAAAACACAGGGTCTAAGACTCTCCAAGATTTTCCTGTAACAGTTTTAGTCAGACGGATAAACACATCTGACTAAAATTGTTATAAAAAAACCCGCAATTTCTTGCGGGTTAAAAATCTTTAAAAGAAATAATTATTTTCTTTTAGCAGCTGGTTTTTTTGCAGCGACTTTTTTCGCAGGTGCTTTTTTAGCAACTGGTTTTTTCGCAGCAACTTTCTTCACAGCTGGTTTTTTTGCAGCGACTTTTTTCGCAGGTGCTTTTTTAGCAACTGGTTTTTTCGCAGCAACTTTCTTTGCAACTGGTTTTTTCACAGCGGCTTTCTTAGCAACTGGTTTTTTTGCAGCGACTTTTTTCGCAGCAGGTTTAGCGGCTACTTTTTTAACTGCAACTTTTTTTGCAGCAGGTTTCGCAGCTGGTTTTGCCGCAGGTTTTTTTGCGACTGCTCTTTTCAAACAGAACATTCTTCTCTCCTTATTAAATGTTTTGGATAGAACAAATTTTTTTTGTTCTTACTCACATTTTATACGAAAAGAAAAAAATAGTAAAGCAGAAAGTGAAAAAATTGTTGTGTTTTTTTATTCAGAATATAATTTTTTAAAACCGTTTTCGATTTTTTTAACATACTCTGGATCATTATCACGCCAATATTTTGGATCGCGCATCATACGTCGTAAATCTTCATCTGTTAAATTATCTGTTGCATCACCATCGGTGTTTATATGTGGTTCCATAGATTGCATCATTTGATAAACCCCTTGAATTCCGCTGGCGCTGGAACATAAAGATTCAAATGCATCGTTGGGTAAAAATTTTTCACCAAACGTATTTATCGCATTTAAAGCATCATTCATTTTTTCTCGTGATCCAAAAAATTTTTCTAATTTTAATGTTTCGCTAATTTCATTTTTTGCAGAAAACAAATCTGAAATAATTGGTGATAAAAATTCTTCTGCTACGGAATAAATTTGTTCAACTTGATGTGTTGTTAATCCCATATCGTGAAATTTTTGTTTAATCGATTCGTCGTCGAACAAATTATTAGATGGATAATCATTCGCATTATCTGGCACACCAATTGCGCGATTAAATTTTTCACGAACCGCATCATCAGATTTTTCATTTGGTATTGAAACCATATTTCCAATTTTCTTTTCCAATTCAGAATAAGATTTCACCAACGCTTCGACATTAACGCTGCCGTCTTGATTCAGAAATTTTTCTGGTATTTTTTGCATAATTTTTTCCTTTTGTTTCGCTTGATTTTCTTAAAAAATAAATTCCGCCCAACATAAACACAGATTGCATTGTTAAAAACAAATCTGTATCACCAACCACATATGATGCAATGGCGGATAAAATTCCCATCCCCGACAAAATGTATGTTCGGTGTCCGGCCAAGAATCCACCACTAATAATTTTTTGTATTTTCATTTTTTACGTCCTTGTCACAAATAGAATAGCAATCCGTCCAATTCCAAAATATAACCGCGTCCCCACGTCCATTTGGGATTTAATTCCACGCGATGAAATTTTGTTGCGCCAAAACAGCAATCATCCAAATGATGCTTTAACATTTTGTCCACCACGCGCACACACATTTGAAAAGTTCGTGCATCTGCATTTACTTTCAACAAATAATGATTTTTTGATTTCTTGTCCAGACTTTCAAACAATCCAGATTTCATAACAAAATCTAATTCAGATTGATTATTGCGTCGTGCCCCATTTGCAATCATCGACGCCAACGCTTCAACCACACGCAGTGATTGTGCGGATGTTTCTGCATAAACTACGCGCGCGATTTTATAGACATCCGCGGTAAAATCATTTTGATTTTTTATCAGATTCGATTGCATTGTTCTCTCGTCCCTTTGCTGTTTGTGTGAATAAAAAAACGGCGCACGAAAAGTGCACCGTTAAAAAAAAGTAAAAAAAATCACGTCATCGCGACGTGTATAATTTCTGCTCTTGATGCAACCATTATATCACAAAATGAATTGCAAGTCAAGTCTTTTATATTGTGATTTCATCTCCATACGCCAAAACATAGCGTGTTCCGCACAATAAAACCAATGCGCCATTTTCGTTTATACCCTTTAATTGTGCGACGTTTCCGCGGTATTTGACACTTGTATCCAGCCCCACCGCCATTGCCATCCATCGTTCACGCACATTTTGAAAATCGGCCCGAATCCATTTGTCTAAATATTTCATCAGTTTCCCCAGCACATCATTAACACTAACTTTTACAAAATCGTCAGTTTTTGTTGTTTTGTATTCTGCGACAGTTGGATTTGTTGAGATGTTTATTCCAATACCGACAACGACGAAACGCCCATAGTATTCAATTAAAATCCCAGAAATTTTTTTCCCATCAACCAAAATATCATTAGGCCACTTTATCATCGGCGCAATACCAAAACTTAACAGAGTATCCGCCACGGCGACGGCGACGGCATACGATAAACGCGCATCCCGTTCAGGGCACGCATAAATAAAACTGGCATATAAATTTCCGTGATGCGACACCCATTTTCTGTGAAACCGTCCGCGTCCATCGCTTTGCGCTGCGGCGACAATGACACAGTGATCTGCGGCGCGTCGTTGTGCAATCAAATCAATTGCGGTGGTTTGCGTGCTGGGAATTTTATCAAAAGAAAAAACTTTATACAGTGCCAATTTTATACACTCCGTTTTCCAGAACAATAAAATCACGTCCGCATAATTTTCGTAAATTATAAATTGCGGTATCAATTGCGTGCGTTGCCACCGGCATATAATCCAGTGCCTTTTTTAATTCCGCGCCACTTAACCCACCACTGCGCGCCAATTGCACCACGACATTTTCTTGGATATCCGACATTTGTGGCACATTTTCACCGAACACAGAATGCAAAATTTTTGCATTATCCATCCGCCCAAAAATCAGTCCCTTTAATTCATATGGCGATAAAACTTTATTTGGCGCGATATCGTCGAAATTCACGCAATCCGCGGCGGGCGCATCGACAACATCCGCACCCATATCACGCAAGATATGTCTCCACAAATCATCTGATGAAAAAATTTTTATACCGTTTAACATATTCATCTCCCAGAATAGCAAAAAATCGCCCCAAGTCTAATAAAAATTCACAATATAACAACATTGATTTTTTGAATTCCTGGTGCTAAACTGCGACTATCTGGAAAAAGATAAAAAAAGGATAAAATATGTACATACTTGCATTGAACTGTGGTTCATCTTCATTAAAATACCAGGTTTTTGACGCCGATACCAAGGAAGCATTGGTCAGTGGCAATGTCGAAAAAATTGGCTTACCGGATTCATTTGTGACACAAAAATACCCTGACGGTGCCAAGGTTAAAAAAGAGGTGGAAATGCGTGACCATAACCAGGCGTTAAACGTCGTTATCGGTTTATTGCGCGAGGCATCTATTGACATCAGTAAAATTGCCGGCGTTGGTCATCGTGTTGTTTTGGGTGGTGAAAAATTTGCGAACTCGGTTGAAATCACGGACGAGGTTATTAAAAAAATTGACGAGTTATCAATGATTGCGCCATTGCACAATCCTGCGGCATTGGTTGGCATTATGGCGGCGAAACAGTTATTACCAAACGCGACCCAGGTTGCGGTTTTCGACACGGCATTTTATAACACATTGCCAGAATACGCATATCGTTATGCGGTCCCTGCATCGTGGTATCGTGAATTGGGCGTTCGTCGTTATGGTTTCCACGGAACATCGCATTTGTATGTATCCAAAAGGGCGGCTGCGATTTTGGGCAAACCTGCGGCGGAATGCAATTTAATCACATTGCACATTGGTTCGGGTGCATCTGCGGCCGCAATTCGCGGTGGTGTTGCGGTTGACACGTCCCTGGGTATGACACCGGTTGCGGGCTTGGTTATGGGAACGCGTCCGGGCGATTTAGACGCGGGCGTTGTTTTATACGTGATGCAGCGTTTGGGCCTGACCCCGGAACAAATGCAAAAGCATTTGAACAAAGATTCTGGCCTGTTGGGCGTCACCGAATGTTTTGCCGACCGTCGTGATGTCGAGGCTAATCGTGACACAAAACCGGAATGCCAATTGGCAATTGAAATGGAGGCTCACGCCGTCCGCAAATACATTGGCGCATTTTTGGCTGAATTGGGACACGTTGATGCAATAGTATTCACGGCGGGCGTTGGTGAAAACGATGATTACCTGCGTGCGCAATTCTGTCGCGGTTTGGAACCATTGGGAATTAAATTAGACCCGGAAAAAAATGCGGCGGCCTTGGCGCGCAAAGGTGTTGAATCTGCAATTATCAGCACAGACGACAGTCCGATAAAAATCATTATGGTTGCAACGAACGAAGAATTGGTAATTGTCGAAGACACAATTGCAATTATGAACGGAACATATAATCCAGACCACTTGAAAATGAATTACTCATTTGCAAAATAAAAACCTAGTTCCCCTCCCTCGGAGTGGATGGCCACGAAGTGGAGGGGTGGTTTCCCGGCGCATTTATGCGCCGTCTCCTTCTTTATGAAAGAAGGAGTACCCGAAGCCGATTTATCGGCGTAGGGGGAGGTAATTGTGCCCGGCGACAAAGTGAAACGGCGTCGCCAAAATAAAAAATCCCCATCTGGGGATTTTTTACACTGTTCCAAAAATTTGCCAAAGCCGTTTATTTTTACGCCATACACGCAAGTATGTGCTCGCAGGTATGTGAGCGAGGGAACTGAATTCGGTGCAAACCGAACAGCGCCTGAACTTTTCCTTTCCCGATTCCACGCCTGAACTTTTCCTTTCCCGATTCCAAGTCCAGAATTCAAGGTTCACCCCGAACGGGAATAGAGGATAAACCTTGAATCCTGGGCTTTTTCTGTTCCCCTCCCCCGGAGAGGCCTGCCACCCCTGGACATTCCCCGTCTTTTCTGTGCGCCAGCACAAAAAGAAGGGGTGGATGGCGAAGCCAGACGGGGCAGTTCCTTGTCTTTGCCAAACCCAGATCCGCGTTCGTCACCGTTGGTGACTCACTTTCGACTTCGCTCAGGATGACAAAACGCTTTCGCATTTTGTCAGGTTTGGCATTTGTTGCATTCCCTTCCCACGGGCGCGTCGCACAGACACACACCACACTCCGTCGTGGGAAGGGGTGGCCCCGCTGTAGCGTCAGCCTAAGCGGGCCGGGGTTGGGCAGGCATCACATCCCGAACAAATTTTGACGAAATGCTGGATATGCTCTTATTCCATAATCGCAATATCCGGCACATCCAGATGTACAAGCAGCAGATGAGGAATAATACACCCAGTTTGAATTTGTTACGCTATACCCCCCATCGTTATTACTAACGCTTGTCACACGGCACCAGCAATTTGCGCCATTGTTAGACCAACCTGATGATGAAATTTGTTCTTGTGTTACTATTGACAAATCTGTTCCTGCAACAGCATTACACAACCCCTCGCCGGTGATTGTGCCGGCGGCAACACCCGTCGTGGCATTTGCCGCCCAAGTCGCGGTCCACGTCCCGTTTGCCGGAACATCGGTATTCGCAACATTTGGCCCCGCGGTGAATGTACCCGTGCCTGCGTTCGCAAAGAAAGTTTTCGTTACGGTGTCATACATCCCAATCGCACCGTCACTGTTGCGTTTTACTGGAACAAAGTTACGAACCAACTCGCCATTGTTGTTCCAAATTCGTGTTGAATGTATTTTTAATTTAGAAGGATAGCTGTTCGCTTCACCACGGTTTGTTGCAAATAAAAAGATATTCCTCTCGCCAACATATCCAGAATACACACTAAACCCTAAAGTGTCTTGTCCTATTATTATTCCAGAATTATTATATTGTGCAACATATCTTGTATTTGTAGTAAAGGTACTAAAATGCTTAAATTCGCTTACCGCACTACTTGTGGTTGGCCATATTACATCATATCCATCTCGTTGAAAGAACAACGAAACCTCACCACTATTATACGCACTGCCATTTGATGCACCAAAAAGAGCCGTATTAACGCCAGTAGCAACAGGTGTAAATGCTATTTCTAACGAATAACCATAACGCCATTTTATTCCCGTATCAATCCATTGTGTCCCTGTTGATTGGATATACTCCAACTGTGTGAAGCCGGGTTGGTTCGTGGTGCTGGCTGGGGCGACGTTGTTCGCAATAATCGGTGCGACGAAATCGCGGAACGGGTCGGTGATTTCGTACCAGTGCGGCGCGCCGTTTTCATCCTCGACCAGTAAACATTGTTTATACGCCGGACATTTTTCATTGTCGTCGGCGATGTCGTTCGGTCGCGTTTGTTTTTGTGCCTGCAAAGTCGCAATTTTTCCCGCCTGAGTAATCGTGTTCGACACCACAGTATCCACAACGCTAATCGCATTTTGCAACGCCGTATTCAACGGCCCAAACGCAGACTCATTATACTTTGTAGTTGCGATTTTAATCGGCTTTTCACAGTAAGACGCCGGCCAATCCTCGGTTGTTTCCGTTGCCAAAGGATACCACACCGTCACCGGAGTCCCCGCAGCATATTGTTGCGCAAGGTATTGTTTAAGTGTTGTTGGTGTAGTGTCCGCACTTTTCCAAACAGATAATGCATTGTTATTTATAATTGACATACCTACGCTATAACCGCTAGTTCCTGCGTGTCCTATAAAATGCGTATTATATATTAGTTTATCGCTTGCAGAATTTGTAATACTTGCCAAATAACAAGAGCCAGTATATGAACCAGAACTACGCCAATCTTCCGTTCCGTCGAATACTTTCACCCCAACTCGTCTTGTAATCTTACCTGTGGTTGCGTCATAACTATCTGCGTAATCGCCAACCTTGCGCAAAATCATATTTCCTTGTTTGTAAAAAGTCGGTTCAATCGGATTGATCGGCGTCGGCGTGCCATTCTGTACCCCGGTCCCCGTCGCAGATGTGTATGTTACGCGTTCACCCTCACACGCCTCTGGCCCAGCGACGAATTCGCCAGAACCTTTGTTCCCAAAGAACGTACCACTAACCGTATCATACATACCAACCGCACCGTCACTATTGCGTTGCGCAGGAACCAAGTTGCGAACAATGCTTTGATTTTCTGTAATTTGTGCAGAATACATTTTGCCAACGCCGCTATATATACCACCCCCTGAGCTTGTGTTAAACAAATACAAACTCCCAGTTGCGTCTTTTAGTGTTGGCAAGTCACCCTCTCTGACATAATCTCTTGTACCATTATTATAAATAAATTTTCTATCGTTCATATAGTTTATGTACACCGTAGAATGAGTTGATGTAATATCAGTTCCTAAAACATTTTCTCCGTTCCAAGCCCATACGGACGCAACCATATTATTTGATACACGAGTAAAATAGCCCATATAACTTCCTTGCAAACTAGCCCCAACAAAATAAGCCGCAGTTGAAGCTTTAGGAGAATTTGTTGCAGTATCATCAATTACTATTTTTATACCAGATGTGTTTGTCATCGTATATTGCGTATCAATATACTGTTCGCCCGTTGATTCAATATACTCCAACTGGGTATAACCACTTGGCAATGCACCCCAAGACGGTGTCGCAAATGCGGATAAAATCGTGCACAAAATTGCGGCACAGAAAAATTTTAACGATTCGAATACATACTTTTTCATGGCAAAAAAACTACTCCCCTCTGGTTGTTTTTGTGGCGGATTTCCGCCGTTTGTTCGCTATGCAACTAGTATAAAAAAACCTAGGTTTTTTTCCGACGGTTGGACGGGGTGTTGGCAAAATCGATAAGTCTTTGTTTTTACGCAAAAACCGATTTTTGAAAAAAGTGAAAAAAAGTGTTGCTTTTTAACCTAGGTTTTTTCGCTACTCTTTCAGGGGTGTTTTTTACAGTAATATCAATGTGTTATAAAATTCAAAACCGTAGCGTAAAAGTGCCATTTACGCTACGGTTTTGGGGTGGAAAAAATTTGCCCGTTTGCACTGCCCCACCACCCCCG
>CADBBQ010000013.1 GCA_902793005.1 uncultured Pseudomonadota bacterium | reverse complement strand
AAAATGCCCCGAAGGCAAAAAGTGCCTACTCGTCGAGGACGCCAGCGGTGTTCCACATTGGTATGAGATTGTAACCGGCCGATTACCCGACGGCTATACCGAATTGGAATATATCGAATCAACGGGAACACAATGGATTGATACGGGGGTTGTAAAAACTACTGCGGGTAACGTATATCGTTTAGACAGTAAAACATCGTGGGCAGATGTACAAGAACGCCAATTGCAAGGATGTCAGGATATGTTTTATTATGGACCTGTCGCTGGATATTTTCAAGTGGCACAAGGCAGTAATGACCATACTACAACACCAGTTGTGGCAAATACAGTCTATGAAGTTGATGTTACATTTGATGCGGTGAATAATACAGCAACGTATTCTGTGAATGGTACGCAATATACAGTTGATAGAGTTGGGCCCACTGGGAGTTATATGACTGGTGTAGATGGTAAAAATTTTGCAGTATTTTCGTTGAATGAGGGTATATTACCGTTTGGTAATTCAAAAGTGTATTATTACAAGTTATGGAAAAATGGCACCCTCGTTCGCAATCTTGTACCAGCGAAAAATTCAAGCGGTGTGGTTGGTATGTATGATTTAGCGAACGGCGTGTTCTATGAAAACGCTGGCGAAGGCTCGTTTATTGTCGGCGATCCAGTGTCAGAGTGATGCTGAATCTTTGCCAAACCCGACAAAATGCGAAAGCGTTTTGTCATCCTGAGCGCAGTCGAAAGTGAGTCACCAACGGTGACGAACGCGGATCTGGGTTTGGCAAAGACAAATTTGTTGGCGCGTATGCGCCATGGCATCAAATATGCCTGGATCCACGCTCGCGAAACGCTCGCTTTCGACTGCGTTCGATTACTTATGTGGGGTTACCACAACGTAATCTCACTCCGCTCAGGATGACAAAAGCCTTTGGCTTTTGTCTAATTATTCATCAACTGAACTCTGCACTCTGAAAACTGCACTCTGACTATACCCCCGCCACCACCTCCGGTGGTCCCCCTCCCCACGCTATCGCTTGGGGCGGAATCCACCCGTCGCCCGTTGGGCTATGGGTGGCAGGCCCCTCCGAGAACCACCCAAAAAATTCTTGTGGAATTTTTTGGGACCCGGTGGGAGGGGAACTTGTTTATTTTAATTTCGGGGTGTATTTATTTAACTTTGGCATATCAAATACGCGGGATGAACACATACATATTATATACTTTCCATATCGCATAAATAAACGCGACCACGGATGCGCACCAATTTTATACTTGGCACGTGCAAATGTCATATTGCGCAAAAATTCGTTTCGGGTCTTGGATTCTGGTAAATTCATATCACGCGTAATCGATTCCATATCATATTCCGCCGTCGCGTCAGATATTGCAATTCCAACCGGCGCCGTGTTGGACGCCGCAACCACAACCATATCATCCAAATATCCAAATGATATGTATCGCTTGCCCGTAGAATTTGCCATTAAATGCCCCAATATAAACTGAGCCCGGCGGGTGTCGGTTTTAAACCGCGCGGCACGAGCCTGTTGCGCAGAATTCAGCATTTTCGCGTATGCTGGCAAATTGTTTGCAATTAAATCTATACTGGATATATATACTTTCATACGCCGATTATAAAAGAGTTTTTGCGGAAATGATAGAAAAATTTGCGTGTCTGTGTAATTTTACATTTGCGTTGGCAAAAAAATAATATATAATTGCCGAGTGCGCAGGTTTGAAAGACCGGCGGAATATAAATGAGTTTCGGATGGTTGGCAGAGCGGTCGAATGCGACGGTCTTGAAAACCGCTGACGGGGCAACTCGTCCGGGGGTTCGAATCCCTCACCATCCGCCAGGAAAATTAAACGCCCGATTGGGCGTTTTGTTTTTTTATTATTTATTTCGTTTTTTTTTATTTCGTTTTTTTTATTTCGTTTTTTTTGCCGAACGTTTTGCACGTGCCGGTTTGGCCGCCGATTTAGGTGCCGCACGGTATTCACGATACAACAATTCACAGCAAGTGTATGCAATCAATGCAGACAATGCCGTTATCAAGCCCGCCAACAGGCCGTCTGAAAACACAGCAAACAATATAATCGCCGCAAACAGAACAATCGTCAGTCCCAAATTTGCAACCATTACACCAATGAATTTTTTAATTGATTCCATTTATTTCTCCTTTTTGATTGGCTGATTATATTATACCATTTTTTACGCATAAAATACAGAAAAAAAGACCGCAAAAAAATTGCGGTCTGGGAATCAAAAAGGAGAATTTTCATATTGGTTGTTTGTTTATAATATCACCTGGCCACCGATGCGCGCAGTGGATGGCACCGGACCAAATGAAGAACGCGGACTGACATAAATATTGCCACGGACGGTGAAATCGCCACAGAAATTCAGCATATTTACATCACGCAAAAACAAATTTCCATCAATCACTATGTCGCACGGCAATGTATATTTACGCATATCTTGGATATACAGGTCGCCTTGGATGTGGGCGCCATTTTTTACGACATTGCGCATATCATAATGGTCGATAACAACCGGACCGTATGCATTGTTTCCTTGTTTGGCAACCTGGGCCACGGCAACCGGATTTTCAGGCGTTTTGGCAACCTGGATTGGTTGGGCGGACGCTTTGCGTGTGGTGTTGTCGTGTTTGATTGGCAATGTGGCAATCTTTTTTGGACGCGGAACAACACGCGGTGTCGCCGAATTTGCGTTTTGATTATCCAATGGACGCAATACAATCGGACGATTTGAATTTAATAATATTTCGTTATCACTGGCGTTTGCACCCTTGCGCAGGTCAATAATTAATAATGTAAACAAAACAATTATGGATACCAGCAGTGTCACATTTAACAATGCACCCATATTGATGTTCGCAATCCAATTCCATATGCGCACAATAAACGCCCAAATCTTTTTGAACGGAAAACATATCGCAGACCATACGCGACGCGCGATAGATTGTTTTTGTTTTTTTGTTGTTCTGACCATCTTTTTAGCCTTTTGGTTTATGGTTATTTGATTATAATATAGTCTAAAAAAATAATTTGTCAAGTTTTTTGTTTCGGGTTTGTTTTTTTCGTTAAGTTCGTGAAATGTGCAAATTTTTTCTTGATTTTTATGTTTTTTAATATAAAATGTATCCTGCGTTGCGCCCATGGCTCAATTGGATAGAGCATCTGACTACGGATCAGAAGGTTGAGGGTTCGAATCCTTCTGGGCGCGCCATTTTTTAGGGTATATCATTTGGGATGGTATCGCATTTGTTGCGATATCTTTTTTTTATTAAAAAAAATCCCCACAAAAAATGAGGATTTATTATCGACACATTATTTTTTGTTTAACGATTTGTTGTTGGTTGGTCTATGAATAACCAAATCAACCACAATAATGCCGCAACACCGATAATCGAATACACGATGTTTGACGCCATGGTTGCAGAACCAAATATCCATGCAACCAAATCAAAACCGAATAACCCAACCAGCCCCCAATTCAAAGCGCCAATGAAAGTTAATGGTTCCAAGACATATGTTGTTAGTCCTCTCATCTGTTTTTTCTCCCTAGGTTAAATATATCAAAAAGTCAAACTTTTTGATATTTTTATTATAAGGCATACACAACACGAATTCAATCGCCAATCGCGTTTTAGGAATAAGTGCAAAGCCGCGCTGGGCTTGTGATTGCGTGCCTAGGCAGATATTAATTTTTGAATAACATAATTGGCCAAATTTAATCCAAAACAACCCGTTACGGTTATCATAGACCCCAACACACCCGTGTCATTTTTTATCGGATTTTGTGTGGAATACACCGCCGGAAAATCCGGCAAATTTTCCGCACGCACCAATTTACGAACCCGTGCCGCCAATGGACATACACTGGTTTTAGATATCGGTGCAATGCGAATTTGCGAAATATCTGTCTTTTGTGCGGCACCCATACTGGCAATGAACGGGACGCCCCGCCCCGCACACCAACGATACAGTGCAATTTTGGACGGCACAGAATCAATTGCATCAACAACAAAATCTGGATTGATGTCGGGATTAGAATTTTCATCCCAAAACATATTAAATGTCGTGACACGAATATCGGGTGATATATCGCGCAACCGGGCGGATGCCACATCAACCTTGGAATGCCCCAATGTCGTGGCCAGCGCAAATAGTTGGCGATTGATATTTGTTTCTTCGACTTTATCAAAATCAACCAAAATTAAATGGCCAATACCACTGCGGGCCAAAGCCTCGATAGTCATACTGCCCACTGCGCCACAACCAACAACCATAACGGTTTTATTTTGCAATTTTTCAATCGCCGCATCCCCCAGCAAAAGTCTGATTCTATGCAATCTGTCCATTGAAAAATACCCCTATTGAATTTTTTAAAATATCGTCCCCAGACATATCTGTGCGCAAATTTAAAACACCGTCCGCCGCCAATATAACACGTGATACATCCGTATCATCACTTTCAATCAAAATTTTGTTTTTTGGAACACGCAATACAGATTCACGCATCTTTTTATATAATGGATTTGCCACTTTTGGCGAATAAGAAAAATAAAAATCTGCATCAAAATTAATCGCATTTTGCGTGCCATCAAAACCGTGCGCAATAATGCGTGGTAATTCACCACGATATGTTTTTAATATTTCCAACACCCTGTCCCACGCGTGCACACAGTGCAAATTTATCGTACGACCATACTTTATCGCAATTTCAATCGCAGAAATGAAAACTTTTTCCTGGGTTAAAAAATTGTCGCGCGTTTTATCCAATCCAATTTCCCCAATCATTAAATCCGGATTATCGTCCAACATCGCAATCAAGTCATATTTCCAATTTTGTGGTGCATCTTCAACATACCACGGATGAATCCCAATCGCACCGCGAATATTTTTATTCGTCGATGCAATCGTCGCAATACGCGTCCAATCCGACATCATAACAGAATTTACCACACACCCCAGAACCCCGCTTGTTTTCATATGCGCAAATATGTCCGTGCCGGGTTCGGGTAAATGACAATGAGAATCCAAGTACAACATACACATAATTTTAATGTTTTTAATGCGTTATGCAACAAAAATGCCGTCAATTTATGACGGCATAAAATCATTATCTGTGACGCCCCGTCATATTTCGCATAAACGAGCCAAATGTTTGTTTTGGAATTTCAGGGCTGGCAAAATTTGTAAACACACGTGAAAAGCCCGTTAAATCCGTTAAAACATCACGCATATCATTTACCGACAACATTGGAACTTTCGAAGCACGATTAACCAATCGTGTAAAATTTTCACCCTGGCCCGCGTTAGCAATGACGCGCACACCATCGATTTTTTGGTTATATAATTGCGAAACACAATAATAAAAATTCAGAACCCTGTCCGTTTTGGTTTGGTGCGATACCATACGAAACATATTTTTCGGGTTTAATTTGTAAATATAATAAAAACGATACATCAAATGATTTTTGGTGTTTTCGTCCATATTTGACATAACAGGTTCAATGTATTCAATAAATGTTCTGTGCATAAATGCCTCTCTTTTTATTTTTTTGCGGGCACCAATATAACACAATATTTTAAATTATCAAGTAATTTTCGTGTGTTATTATACACATTCGCCCATTATGGCGCAATAGGGGTAAATATGTTTTTGCTTGACCGATTATTTGTGTTTTTTCTATACTGAGAAATGATTATATGGAGGAAGGTAATATGAAAAAAATTTTCCTGGGATTTTTGGTGGCATTGGCATTGGCCGGATGTGGCCAGGTTTATGACCGCGAACCGGTTGGTGTCGGATATGACAACAACGAATTAAAACTTAGTCCTTGTGCGTGCATTATGGTGTACCAGGCATAGTTTTTAATCAACCATCGGGGGGCATATGAAATACCCAGACGATTTTAATACGCCGGCATTTCCCGCAGGAAAGTTTGTCGCAGTGTCCAGATTTATGGCTGTGACGGTGATGGTTTTGTTTTTTTTAATTATATGCCTGTGTGGAATTATTTTATGGGCAAAACGCACCCAAGAGGTTAGTCCGTTTTTGATTGCTATAAATCCAAATGGTGAAAAATGGACCGTCGTTGCACACGATAATCATAAAAATCAAATTCCTGCATATTATGTATTGCAAGAATCTTTGTTAAATGATTTTACACGCAATTGGTTTACAATTTCGGACAATATATTGGATAACCAGGCAATTTGGTCCGATGAATGCAATCGCAATTCGCCCGAGTGTGTTAACGCCAGTACTGACGGAATTGAAACGTGCGCGATTTACTGTTCGGCCAGCGATTATGTTTTTGATGATTTCAAAAAAACTGTATTGCCAATTTATTCCGATTTGGAATCAAAAGACGCGGTGATATGGCGCGTTGTGGATGTTAATATTCGTCCAGTTGATATGCAAAATATTACGGAATACGGTGGCGTTTGGAAATTGGATGCCTTGGTTGATACCGGGTTGGAAAATATCGTTTTTTCAGGATATGCACGTGTCGCGTACGACAAAATGCAATATCCAAAAACAATGGGGTATTATGTATCTGAATATTATATGTACAGGATGAATTAATGCAACAGGCACGTTTTGTTTTTGTTGGTTTTGGTTTGTTGGTCGTAATGTTGGGCCTGATATTTTTCACGGGCGCAATTTATGATGCAGAAAACAAACACACAATTGAAACCTATTTCTTTGAACCGAATAATCGTTCGGGGGAACGTGTTGATGTGCCAATTGCACCAACTAATATGACACAAAATTATTTGCGTGAACGTATTATTGAACATTTCTTGCACGAATATTTTTATGTTGTACCTGATGAAAATAACGCACGTGCACGCACGCAAAATTTTCGTGACACTAATAATACACAAACAATGATTGGCGCAATGACTAATTCGTCTGTGCAAAAACAATGGCAGGAAAAGATTGCACCACAAATTATGAATTTGGCCGAAAGACACGGATTTCGAACGGTTCAATTATTAAACATATCGGAATCTGAAAGTGGGCACTTGGTCGTTGATTATAAATTAAAAACCTGGGATACACCGAACAATGTTATGCTGCGTCCGGTTGAAACAGTGGGACGTATGTTATTAAATGTTTCGAAACAACCAATCCAGGTTGTTCAAACGGAAACAACATTACGTTTGTTACAAAAAGGAACGGATCCGGTGGCGGCGTTTTCATTTGGAATACAGGATGTTGTACAAGAATAAGGAATAAAAATGTCGTTAAAGCATATGTTTTTGGTTGGATTATTTATGTTTATGACGCCTGGGGTGGGACAAAATGCATTTGCCGCAGATGATGGTTTTGAATTTATGGAAGATGCTTATGACGATTATGACGATGGCAGCGATGCATTGATGGATGCGGAAAATACCGATATTATGTATTCTGACCCATCAAATTCAACAGATGATTTTGTATCAGATGTGGAAAATAATTCTTTGAATGATGGCGCGGGATTGGTTAATGTCGGTAATTTTGATATTGCGGGCATAATGTTGGGTATGAATTTTGAAGATGTGTATAACCTGTATCACGAACACGGCAATTTATATGCGCCGCGCAAACGCAACAGTTTGGTTTATACAATTCCAACCGATTGGAAATATAATTTGGATTACGAATGTCGTCAATCGGGCGTTGTGCAACCAAACAAACTGGATAAATGCATACGCAGTTTGGCACAAAATCGTGGATTATTATATGTTTCAGAAATTCATTTGGAACGCGTCAAGACGGGTGAAAAAATCGATGTATTTTTAACCAGCAATGCAACCGACAATGTCGTATATCGCATCGTGTACAGCAATGATGTTGATTTATTAGAAGGCGACAATCCTAAATTCGCAGACCAACGCGAAAAACGGCGTTTGGCTTTTTGGAAAAATGTTATTCAAAAGTATGGGGCGCCAAACTCTGGGGCGGATACTTGGATTACATCAACAAATTCGTACGACCCAAAAATGACGGCTTTTTATGATTCACTGGATTTAATTGACGAAGGCAAACACGCAACGGATGCCGCAATGGCATCGCAACAATCACGCGAAAATTTCCGCGCAAAACCGTATGCTTTTTAATGAACACATATAAATCAGGGCTTTGGTCAGAATGGTATGCACGCATATTTTTGCGTATGTGTGGGTATAAAATTTTGGCATCACGTTATGTCACCGGACGAAATACTGGACGTGCGGAAATTGACATAATTGCAAAACACAAAGATGTTATCGTTTTTGTCGAGGTAAAAAAACGGGAAAATTTATCAATGGCTTGGGCCGCAATCACCCCAAAACAACAGATTCGGTTGCGTCGTGCCGCGGAAAATTATTTGATAAAAAAACGTTGGACTGGGGGCGCACGATTTGATGTTATTGCGGTATGCGGATTTAAAATTTACTGGGCAAAAAATGCTTTCTGATTTTATTTGTTGAAAAACATCTGTGTTTTCCTATAATTTTCTTAAATTATACAGATGGAGAAAAAAATGAACTTTATTAAAACAGAAATCGATGGTGTTGTTATTGTTGAACCACGGATTTTTAACGATGCCCGCGGATACTTTTTTGAAAGTTATAACGAGGCTGAATTTATCAAAAATGGCATAACCAATCGTTTCGTCCAAGACAACCAATCGAAATCATCATACGGGGTTGTGCGTGGCTTGCATTGCCAATTGGGCGAACATTCCCAGGCTAAATTGGTTCGTGTGTTGTCGGGTTGCGTATTGGATGTTGCCGTTGATGTGCGACCTGGGTCAAAGACATTTGGCAAATATGTTGCGGTTGAATTATCGGACGAAAATAATCGACAATTATTTATTCCGCGTCATTTCTTGCACGGTTTTTCTGTATTAAGCGACCAGGCCATTTTTGCATACAAGGTTGATAATTTATACAACAAAGAAAGCGAATTTGGTATTCGTTACGACGACCCGGAAATCGGTGTCGATTGGCGCGTTCCGGCGAACAAAATCATCACATCTGACAAAGACAGAATTGCAAACAAATTGGCGGATTTATTAAAGGCTTATACAAAATGAAAAATATTTTAATTACTGGGGCATATGGGCAATTAGGGACGGAATTGGGATTACTGTTGCCGGATGCAATAAAAACAGATCGCAATGATTTAGATATAACAAACTCTGATGCGGTTAATCGTTTTGTACACGACAATAAAATCGATACGGTTATAAATTGCGCGGCATATACCGCCGTTGATCGTGCCGAAGATGATGTCGCCACGGCCCAGGCGATAAATGTTGATGGGCCGCGTAATTTGGCAACATCTGGTGCAAAAATAATTCACATATCAACCGATTATGTTTTCGACGGTGTGGCACATCGGCCCTATTCTGCGTTGGATATGCCAAACCCGGTATCTGTATATGGCAAAACAAAATTGGCGGGCGAATTTGCGGTTCGCAATTGTGCAGATGTTTATGCGATTATTCGCACGGCGTGGCTGTATTCGCCATATGGTTCGAATTTTGTAAAAACTATGTTGCGACTGGGACAGGAAAAAAGCGAGATAAATGTCGTTGCCGATCAAATTGGAACACCGACATACGCCGGTGATTTGGCACGTGCAATTGTAAAGATGTTACCGAAACTGGATGCGGAAAAATCTGGGATTTATCATTATACAAATAACGGCGTTTGTTCGTGGTATGATTTTGCGACCGAAATTATGACAATGTCTGGATTAAAATGTAATGTAAATCCAATCACGACCGAGCAATACCCGACCCGCGCAACACGTCCGGCATACAGTGTTCTGGATAAATCAAAAATCAAAAACACATTTGATGTCGATATTCCACACTGGCGGCAAAGCCTGGAAAAATGCTTGGGGTTGATAAAAAACCAAACGCGTTAAGAAATAATTCTTGTTATTTTATAAAAAAGTTTTTATACTGGGGTTCGTACCAATAAAAAGGAGACAAAATGAAAAAATTAATGTTGGCATTGTTTGCTGTTTTGACTTTGGCTGCCTGCACAGGCTCTTACAAATCTGGAAATTGCGAATACGATTTCTTGTTGCACAAAGATATTTCTATTTCTAAATTGATTGGCAATGCGACTGGCGGTTGCTAATCTGTGTAATAAAAA
Organism: uncultured Pseudomonadota bacterium; assembly: GCA_902793005.1. Classification (GTDB taxonomy): domain Bacteria; phylum Pseudomonadota; class Alphaproteobacteria; order Rs-D84; family Rs-D84; genus Enterousia. Next base: position 2,918 of record CADBBQ010000013.1, on the reverse strand, counting down.
AATGGGGCAAATTGCCCCGTTTTTTTTGTGCATTTTTATGCATTTTTTATTTAGATACAACCACCATTGCCGGGCGCATAACGACATCGCCATACATATATCCGGTTTGCATTTCTTGGAATATTGTATTTGGCGCGTGTGTTTCATCCGCCGGAACGGTTGAAATTGCACTGTGGAATTGTGGGTTTAGTGGTTGACCGACACTTTCAATTTTAACGATTCCGATTTGTGCAAATGCCGATTCCAACGCCCGCGCCAGCGATTGAATTCCCGCATCATCCGGCGTTTGTTTCAGTGCCGCATCCAACGCATCCATCACCGGTAAGAATTTTTTTGCCGTGTTCATCCCCGCCGTCCGTGCCACCGATTCCGCATCACGCGCCGCACGCCGACGAGTATTTTCCAATTCGGCCACCGCACGCATATATTTATCGGTTAAATCCGCGATCTGGGTTTGTAATTCTGTGATATTTGGGTTATTTTCCCCTGCCCCATCTGGCGTTGTGTTTTGGTTTGCGACCGTGGCATCCGCATCCGACACAGACACCGTTTCGACATCTACTTCTTTTTTATTATCTTCCATTTTATTACCTGCCATTAATTTGATTATAGATTATTCAGCATTTTCTATTATAGGTATAAAATCTTGCTTTTTCAAGGACGCGCCCCCAACCAACACACCATCTACATTTTTTATATTGATAATATCGCGCACATTTTGTGCCGTGACCGATGCGCCATACAACACGGGCGTATTGTCAAATCCCATTTCATCCAGGGTTTCGCGAATAATTTTATGCATATCCATAATTTGTGGTGCGCTTGGTGTGATACCGCGACCAATTGCCCATCGTGGCTCGTAAGCGATGATAAATTCGCCATTTTTTGCATTTTGTGGCACAGATTCCCTGACCCCACGCCGAACAACATCCGCGCCCGTTCCTAAATCACGTTCTGTATCGGTTTCGCCAACACATATAATTGGCATTAAATCATTGTTAATTGCGTTTTGGGCGCGCATCGCAACATCGGCATTTGTGTCGCCCAGTGCGGCGCGGGCCTCGCTGTGCCCGACCAGTGTCGCGGTCGCACCCGTTGCCCGAACCTGGGCGGCGGATACGTCCCCGGTATGTGCGCCGGCGTCAAATTTACTGACATTTTGGGCGGCAATCATAATATTTGCGTTGCCTGCACGTAGTAAAGTATACGGCACGCACAAGATTACCCGCGCGCGCGTTGCGACATTTGACACCGCGGCAATCATTTCGTCCAATTGTGCCGCCGTTCCGTTCATTTTCCAGTTCCCCGCAATTATTTTCATAAAATCCCTCTTTTTTTCATTGCGTTAAAATTTCACGTTTGCTATGGTACAGCAAAAGGAAACAAAATGCTAGAATATTTACGTAATGCGGCGGAAAAACCATTGGCAAAATTTTTAATTGCCATATTGGCGTTTTCGTTTATTGGATGGGGCGTTGCCGAATGGATTTTCGGTGGCGGTATGGGCGACACAACATTGGTACACGTTGGGGATGCGGAAATTTCTGTGAATCAGTTTTCCAACCAAAAATCCCAGATGTTGGCAAATATGTCACGCGAACAGCAACGGTCAATCTATACCGATGCGAATGCGACAAAATCATTTAACAACTATATCATTGGTGAATTAACCAGCCAGCAAATGGTTCAAAATCGTGCACACGATTTGGGATTCGTGGTATCTGATCATCGCATTGCACAGCAAATTAAAAATGTTCCGGCGTTTCAGCGCGACGGTAAATTTTCATCTGAACTGTTTGATAACGCATTGGCGGCAAATGGCCTGACCGAGGATAGATTGGCCGATGTATTGCGTGCCGACATTATGCGTTCAATGGTGTTGGGGCCAATGGGCACACCGGTTCCGGTGCCAAATTTTGCGGTTGATGCGGCGTATAATGCACGTTATGCCACGCGCGAGATTGAATATAAAACAATTCGGTTTGATGATTTTCGTGTTGCAAAACCGACGGACGATGCATTGAAAACATATTATGCATCACACCCAAAGACTTTGCCGGAAACACGTGGCGTATCGTATGCGTTTGTTGCAACCGATATGTCCAAGCCTGATGAATATGATGCCGGTATGCAACGCATCACCCGGGTCGAGGATGAAATTATCGCGGGCGAATCTTTGGAAAATGCGGCGAAAAAACACGGGGCGAAATTTGTGCGTCTGAAAAGTTTTGCGCGCAATGGTGCGGCGAACGATGCGAATATCACACCGCAAATGGTTGCGCAAATATTTAATATGGACAATGGCACCGACACCGAAATTATCGAGGCCAAAAAAGGATTTATGATAATTCATCTGGATTCGATAAATCCTGCAAAGACGGCGGAATTTGCATCGGTGAAAAATGAATTGGCACCACAATGGACGCGCGCAGAAAAACGCAAATTGGCATACGAACGCGCAAATGGCGTGTTGGTTGATTTGAACAAGAATAATAAAATGGATGGCGCGACACGTAAAACCGTGACACGCACAGACGGCGCGCCAATGGCGGTGTTAAGTGATGCATTTAACAACCCGGTTGGCACGAACAAGATTGTTGAAACACCGGACGCGTTTTATGTAATATCTGTGAAATCGGTAAAATCGCCGGCGACGGATGCCAAGAAAAAGGCGGCCTTGCGACGTGAAATGGAACAAATGTCCATATATCAAATCCAGGCCGATTATAACAAATTCTTGCAACGGAAATATCCGATAAAAATAAACAGCAAGGTTTACAATCGCTATATTGAAAAATAAAAAAAATCGCCCAAACGGGCGGTTTTTTTTTAGTGTTCATCCGTCTCTGCTGTCGCAGAGCCGCGACTGTGGTTGATGAATAATTAGACAAAAGCCAAAGGCTTTTGTCATCCTGAGC
>CADBBQ010000012.1 GCA_902793005.1 uncultured Pseudomonadota bacterium | reverse complement strand
ATCCTGATGCCAGTATAGTTTATATCCACGTAGTTCCGTGTCCTCATCCCAATGTTTGGCAGGTCTTACATCCTGCTTTAAGTATAACTGGTACGAAGTCGGATTCGGTGACATCAGCGGATGACTGTAACTTTTGTCCAATGCACCTGCATCTTTGACAAGCAGTGCGTCTTCAAAGGAAAGTCGACTTCCCCACAATTGTTGCGACCCATACATAGCATCCGTAAAATCTATCACTTTTTCTTGCATATACTTCGGAACCTTATCCCCAACAGAGTTCAAATAGGGAATGCGGTAATACCTTCCATGCCCGAAATGCTGCACGACCCCATCTTGCGCCACATAATAGCAGGGCACAACAAAATCAGCATCTTTCTGGTGCGTAAACCCTCCCGCATAAGACCCCGTTTTCGCAAATCTATTTTTCAAAAGGTCAAATCCCTTACGCGTTTTATCGTTTCTGTAATCTTCCACAACCTTTGGAGGAACCGGCAGCCTCTTGTCATTGCTCCATACCGGATCCTTGATATGCATAAACTTTTTCTTGTCATGGTCCGGGTTAGTCTTATCACGCATCGGGTTGGTAATAATGTCCGCAGAACCGTCTGAATACCAGTGAATACACGCTCTTTCATCAGGATTTTTAACATCTTTTGCTTCCGCTTGCGCAGGGTACACAAAATACTGGCCCTTGATACGAACCAGGTAACCGGGTTCTGCCTTGGTTCGTGAAGCGCTATCCTCCGTCCCGTCCTTCCTCGTGAAAGAAACTTTCTCCACCATGCGTCGTCCATAATATTCTTTTAAATTTATATTTGTACTGGCAATATCCCTGAAGTACAGATGATGGTCGTAAAAATCTTCATCACGCCGCATCGCGCCGCAGGTAATAATTTTCAGCAGGTTTTTTGTCAGGCCACGCAAAGTACTTCCCGGGATGACCGGTTTTCCGTTAGGCGCGTAAAAGGTCGCGCCATGCCCTCCGATAAAACAAGGCGTAACGGTTTCCAACTCCAGTTCCAGTTTTCCGGAAAGCTTCCCTTTTTGTAATATATAATCCTTGAATCGGTCAATTCGTTCCTTCTCATCCATACCCCTCCAGTCTAATCCCTGATCCAGCGGGGCAGGAACAATCTTGTCAGGAAGGGAGACAAAATTGTAGGGAGCGGTTGCCATTTCGGGTGCATTACTGCGTTTCACCGGTGCATACTGATTTCCACTTCTGTTATACTTCTGCCTGTTATCACGGGTAACATAATTTTTGTTGTTACCGTGTGTAGGTTTTTGGAACTTAACTGCTTCTTCGGCCCAGTTTTTTTCCTTTTTCTCTTCAACCGGAACCTCCCTGCCAAAACCTTGAGCCAGTTTTGCCTTCCAATCTTCTGCAGCAGCGCCTTTATCTTTTTTGGCTTCTTTCTTTCCCATATTACTCCCTCCCTTCCGCAGATGTAATTTTCACAAAGCGACTGTCAATATAACCCGCCTGTCCGTTTCTTTGCGCATAGCCAATATAATTTCTAGTCACCAGTCCATAATAGACAGCCTCTTCGCCACAGGGTATCACCATCTTTAATTTCCGTTGCTCGTCCTTTAACGTAACAAAACCTTCATGCACTTCGTCTTTTTCACCCCATAACCTGGCTAAACTGTCAACAAATTTGATTTTCTGTGTACCTTCATCCCTAACGTACCGGCCAGCAAAACATTCTTCACCGCGAAACACATGTAACTCGGCTTCCTCATCAAAAAAACGCGCTTCCAATATCGTGTCTGCAGAGAGATCTTCTCCTTCCGGAAAACGTACGCTGCCGTTTTGAAAGATTCCCCAGGCAACTTTCTGCATGTGCCAAAACACTGCATTGGCATCACCGGAAAAATACTTTTTAACAAGTCCCAAAAGAGCCTCTTCCGTTGCATTACATTCTACCTGTTCATATGAATAATTTCCCTGCAACACTTTCAACTCTTGTTTGGCTAATTCAATGCTCATTGTTTCGCAGCCTCCTTTTCTTTACAGATCAGCGCTGCCGCCAGCTTCTCCAGATTATTTTTATCCGTTTCCGCGACCTTTCCATTGGTACCGATCACATATTTTTTACCTTGATAGGATACTGTTGCGGAAACTCCTTTCAGATAGCCTCTGCCTATAGATTTTTCTCCGCCTATCGCAATATTTCCTGTCCAAAGATCCTTCAGTAAAAACAGCGCAAGGCCTGCTTCCCATTCTTTGCATTCTGCTATTTCAAAATGAATCTTTAGTGCCGCCGAATCAGGCTGGTTCTGCCACAAAGCCTTATTGGCAAATAAAGCACTGTCAACCGTTGCGCCGGTAAACCGGTCAATACGGTTTCGTGTCTGCTCTTTTTCTTTTATGCCTTCTTTAAAGTAGACCTCATTAACGATGAAGCGGCTCTTTTTGCTGCCCTTCTGCCCGGATAATCTCTTTCCTTCATTGGCAAATCCCATCAAGTCATCCAGCCAGCTTAACGGTTTATTCAACACAGTCAGGATTTTCTCCGCCTGATGACGCAAAACGCCTTTTAATGAGGTCCCAGGTATCAGATAATCCCCTCGGCTTTTCATCACCGGTGTCACGTTAATCTTTTTCACTGCATCCTTGTATCTGGCATTCTGGTCACGCACCATCAACGAAGTCGCCAGCGAAAATTCGCCATCCACAGTAAATGTATTTCTATCATCTTCCAATAAAGTTTTAGCCCTGTACTTTTTATCTGCCGGCTTCTTAAGCAACCAGTTCTTAACATCTCCGGGTATTCTGAAATCATAATATTCCACCACAAGATTCGGAACAGAGACCCGCCCAAATCCTTTGGAAGTCAAGGCTCCTGTACGGATGCCGGAATATAACCGGTCCGCCAGTTTCTCAATCAGTTTATCAAGTCCCGGAATCTTATTCTCCTGGTATTCACGTAGCGTGATGACCATATTAAAATTCCCCTTTGCGCCACGTTCTACCACTTCATAATCATATTTCTTCCCATCCAGCCCGGTTCCGGTAAAGGTGTCAATACTTACCCCGTCCCGTAACACAATGGCCGTGTCTTCCAATACAACATCGTAAACCGCAACCGCGCTCTGTACATCGGTTTTAGAGCTCTCATTTTTCGAAATAAAGCCAAACAGTTTGACTGCTGCATCCCGATTCTGTTCGGCAAGCCAGTTTCGTAAAACCCCTGCCAACGATGTTCCGGGGATAAACGGGCGTTCTTTCTTATCTTTCAACACGTGGACATCCGCTTCATTCCTGCGGTCTTTTGCTTCCGTTCCAGAACCGATGGATAAAGGGGAATCCAGTTGCATTGTTCCGGAAAAAACTATCTTTTGCAATATTTTTACGTCAGCCATCTTAATTTTTCCCCTTTCTGCGAACCGCTTCTTTTCTTCCATGCCTGAAGAACCAGAGCCAGTATTCATAAAACAGCGCTCCATCCTTACTGTCCGGCAATATGTATCCTATGTCTTCAGCCAGTTCTGGAGATATTTCTTCTTTAAAATTTAAGCCTGCATAAGGCAATGGAGCCTCACCCAGCAAAATCTCTTTCAGTTCCCGCCCCCTGAACGTTAAATTTTGCAGGCGTTTATCCAAAACACTTCCTTCCCGCAATTCTTCCAACAGTTTTTTCTGGAAACGTTCCTTCGCTTTGTCCAGGTCTTTGCGTTCGCCCAGCATACTCTCCAACCGCGCGAACGAATGCGTAGCTTCTGCCAACTTCCCGTTTACGTACTGCAGATCTTCTTTTGCCTGCAGACGCACCCGGTTAATGATTCTCTGCCGCAAAATACTCTTGGCAATTTCTTTGGCTTTAGCAGACTCCACATGTTTTCTTGCAGAACATGTTTTGCCGGTTTCCCATAATACCGGTTTGTCTACCGACCAAATCCGAAGCTGGCCGAACCCTTCCTCTGTCCTTCGGCCAACACCTCTGTATAAAAATTGACAAAGGATTGCATTTGAGTCTGTATCCCATCCGGATGGCTTTTCCAAAGCAAAAATGGAGCCTGCAGAAAGCGCAGTCTCTTCCGGCCGTCTCATTCCCCAGATACTCACAAAATTTGCCGTATTCTCTGCTTTGGCAATGACCGTACCGACTTTTATATCAGTACATCCCAGCGCCTGGTTCAAGTTTCCGGCAAATGCTTCTACCACCTCTTTGGCGCTTTGTACCATTTGCAGTCCGCCCGTCTGATGCTCCGGCAGCCAGGGAGTCTCTAACCGCAAATACACAATATTGCCTGCTTTCCGTTCAACCGGAAGCGTTTCTGTTTTGCCAAAACTCATCCGGCAATGCCCGTATTCCGTAAACTTGGATCTTCCGATACGGCAATCCATTCCTCCCTTAGGAACATCAATATTTTTCAGCAACAGTTCCAAATCATTTTTTTCGCCAATCACATACCCGGCGAACTCCTGCCCGGCTTCCACAGCCTCATAATTAAAAATGCCACCGTCCAGGCTGCGTCCGCTCAGTCTTTCTTCTTCACCGAAGCGGCTCATATGCAGTTTAATCTGTTTTTTTACAGAAGCCGTCACAATTCGGTTGCCCTCTGCTACCGCAAATCCCTTTATGGCTTTAAACCCCGGTTTTGGTTCATGCAGCAATATATCCAGCAATTCTTCCGTACCGTCAGCATTCTTTTCCGCCACTTTGGCTTTTTGCAACGAGAACGGCAGTATAAAAGCGCGCGTTCCATCTTTAACCGGATACGCGTCTACAAACCGCAGGCTACCGAAAAATAATTTTCGAAAGGCAGCATCTTGTTGGGCATCTTTCCCCAGTTTTTGAACCTGATTTTACTTTGCCTGCAGCAGCCTTGACTCTTTCTGCAGCAGCAGTGACATTGCTTGCATATGTCTGACATTGAGATATTTTATTATCTATCTCTTGTTTCGTTTTTTCTTGGTTTTTAATCTTGGTTGTGCCCAGCAAGCCGCCCAAACCGGTCTTGGTTTGCAACAGGTCGGTTCCAACGCCGCCGGTAATCGCCGTCAGGGCGGTTATACCCGCGACACCCCATTTTTGACCAGATGTCAATACTCCATCTTTGTCTGTGCCGGTCTTTGCCTTGGCAACAGTTTCAGATATACTATCCAATTTGTTGCCAGATATCCACGCGCCACACGTGAACGGATCGCCCACCGCGAAATATGCGTTTGGAATATTTTTCATTTCCGCCTGGATATTTTTATCTTCGGATTGGATTGTGACCTTGACACGGCAGAACGAATTATACAAATCGTTACTGGCGACAGAACCATCAGTCCCCAAACCGTTTGTTGCATAATCGGAATCCGGTCTTTTCTTGTTCTTGGCCAATTTTGCCCAAACAAACGCGGCATCCGGATTCGCAGCCGAATTTTGCGCCAAGCATACATTTTGTTCGTGTGTCAATTTGGCGTTGTATTTCGCCTGGGCCTCTAATTCAATGTCGGCCAGGACTGTTTGGAATAACGATGTTGCCGCCGCATTTGATAATTGAATATCTTTTTCAATCATAGATGCGGTTTGACAATCGGTATTGCCGCCATCTTCGTATCCGCAAACATCTTTGCCGCCATTTGCACAGGTGCACAATTTTTTGCCGTTGGCGTCAGTTTCTTGGACCAATGCCTCGTGCGTTGTGCCAAATCCATAATTTTGGCCGGAATTGCGCCACGCGTTGCTGACCGTGGAAACACCCGAACCCCACGTGCCGGTCACGTCCGCCGTGCCGTCGGCCAGTCCAACCTTGGCAATTGCCAAACTTTCGGCACAGGCATCCGCAGATTTAACCGTGGACATACATAAACCTTGGACAATGGTGTAATCCAGGACACCGCCAACCTTGTTCATAGAACGATTGAAAGAATTACTTTCGGTTGAATATGTTGCAACACGGATGTCATTACGATTGCGATAGCAATTTTGATAATCGGTGCCACACATAGATTTCACACAGTTCGATACAACATTGCTGCATTGTTTTTTCATATTTTCAATTGCCACATCGTTATATGCCGTGGACAAATCCGCATTTAATGCCGCAACTATTGTCGAATCCGCATTTCCGGATGTGTATTTCGGGAACAATGTTGTAAATGTATCGTTTGAACCACCCATATTAAATGTGTATGTGTCCGTTGCCCCCTGCATCGCCGCCATAAAACGACAATTTGCATCGGTATTCACAATCGCCGCACAACCATTTTCGATATCAGAATAAACAGTATCGTTGTTTATAGAATTTTGACCGGACGTGCCACGAAACGCGCGTGAATAACAGGCCGCACCCGAACCGCCACCGCAAGATTGTTTTGCACAAGATTTAAATGTTTCGATACATTTATTGCGCGCGGTTGTATCAAATTGTTTTGCCAATTCGTTGACTTTCGTTGTCAAGATTGTTTTACGGGACGCATATGCCTCGCCAAAGATATCTTCGCGAATATCTTCGTCCTGTAAATCGGTTTTGCTTGGTTTTTTGCCGTCGTTAAATGTCATATAGCAATATTGGTTCGAACCAATTGTATCGGTGCACGCCGCACGGAAGAATTTACGAACATCGGTTGCCATTTGACGACCGGTTTGAATATTTCCATTTGCATCCGCATAATTACCAACAACCGCATTGACATCGGCACTGCCCACGGATTGCGCCGCATTTACAACAGACCAATCAACATCTTCGACACAACTGTATGGATTTTTTGCGCACGCATTTGCAAAGCAGTTATCAACAACCTTGTAACAAGTGTTGACCGCATTTGCCGCCGCCAATGCCGCACCATCCTCGATCCATTGATGTGCATCACCATCATTATTCGGCATCAACTTTTTGTTTGCTGGTTTGGTTGTGATTGCCTCGCCAAATATTTGTTGAAAACCCTCTTTTTGGCAACGTGCCAGGGTTGAATCGCACATAGCCGCCTGTTTTTTAAATTCGTCGTTGGATGTGCATAATTCAAAATCCTCGCCACAGACGTTATCTTTGTTCAAGCAACGTTTGTATTTTTTCACACAGTCAGATGTATTCAATTTGTTGCGAGTTGCCGCACCAATAATGTCAACACCCATAACCGAACCGTTGGTTGGGTATGTATAGCGCGCAATTTCCGTGTTATTTGTTCCATCAACATAATTTGCAACATCGGATAATGCATTTAAATTACTGGTACCGAACAATCTTTCGATTGCGGCCGGCGAGCATTGATACAATGTTGAAAAACATTCGCCCATATGACCGTGAAACAGGACATTTGTCGTGCATTCTTCGAAATCAGGACCGCACGCCGTATCAGATTTCATACATTCGCGATAATCATCAATGCAATCCGTGTCCGAAATCAAACCCGTCCCCGTTGCAGTTGACGCGGATGACGTGGTCGTTGACGCAGCCGACACAGGTGTTTTCACAATATTGGACAGCGATGGCAAACGACGCGATGCCGCAGACACAACACCGACGCGACTGCTGCTGGATGCGACAACCGCCGCGGTCGCCGCGGTGCAGACGCACATTACTGCGATAAAACTGACCGAATTTTTGAAAAAATGCATCTCCTGACTCCTATATTTACGATTTATTTTATCATACTTATGGGAAAAAGAAAAGTGCTTTTTTATAGTTTTCAGTGTTCAGAGTGCAAAGTGCAGTTGATGAATTACCCCCGCCACCAACTTCGTTGGTCCCCCTCCCCTAATCGCCCCGTTGGGGCTGGGGGCGGAATTTACGCATTATCCAAAATATCGCGCAATTCCATCATATCGGCGGGCAATGGCGATTTAAAAGTCATCTGTTTTCCGGTTATCGGATGTTTTAACGACAATACGGACGCGTGCAACATTTGACCGGTGTGCGATTTCAAAAATTCCAATAGTTCCGGATTTTTTACCGAGCCCAGGCGCGTTGCGCCACGGCCGTATGTTGGGTCGCACAAAACCGGAAAACCGTGCGCCGATAAATGAACCCTGATTTGATGGGTGCGCCCCGTCAGCAATGTGCATTTGAATTGCGATACGCCCGCACGCGGCCACGCGTCAACAACATCGACAACGGTTTCGGCGGGCTTGCCCCCCGTTTTTACCATTGTCATTTTTTGTCTGTTGCGAGACGAACGCGCAATATTGCCGGTAATCGTTGCACCGGTCCAACTTGGCACGCCCCAAACAAACGCATCGTATTTGCGGGTCAAATCGTGCACAGAAAATGTTTTAACCAATTCGCGATATGCCGCATCAGTTTTAGCAAAAATCATAACGCCGGATGTGTCCTTGTCCAAGCGATGAACCACACCGGGACGAATATCACCGCCCAGTGCCGCCAATTTCGTATATGCTAATAAATTTTGAACCAATGTCCCGGTTTTATTCCCCGCTGACGGATACATAACCACACCACGCGGTTTATTTATCACAATAATATCGTCGTCTTGGTATAAAATATCCAAATCAAAATCGGTTGATATATTTGCCATCGCCGGTGCGTCAGACGGCGTGTCGGGCGTCACAACAACATACATTTCGCCCGCGCGAACACGGTCCGAAAATTTGACCACCGCCCCGCCCTTTGATACAGAAAAGCGTTGTATTTCACTGCGTGAAAATTCAGGCATTTTTGAACATAAAAATTTATCTAGTCGGGTACCCGCATCCGTGTCCAAAACCGTAAATTCCATTTGCATATTTATTTCCCATACTTTGACCAATCGGGGCCAACCGTGCATTTTGTTAAATCAATATTAAAATCGTAATCGCCGGTTGCCGGACATACTAATATTCCAGTTGTCTCAGCCTGCATTGCATCGGCGGGCGCGTTGCGATATGCAAATTTAATCTCACGCGGGGCCGCAACACATACCAAGCGTAAATGTCCCGTCACATCACCCGTGGGCGATATCCATACGCGGACCGAGTCAGCCTCGCCATAACAAGGAAACGCGTCCAGGTAATATAAAATCAATCCGTTTTTTAACAATTTCCGTGGGGCGCCGGAAAAACTTCCGGTGTATTGCGACAATGACAGTCCCGTCACACCCGCCCAATCAACGGTTGTGGAAAAAAGACTGACGCGCGGGCCGGGCAACGGTTGGGTTGGCGTATCATCGGCAAACGCCGCACCGCACACCAAAACAGATAAAATTGCAATTACTTTTTTCATTTTTCAAATTTCCCCAATGATACTTCTATTTTTTTAACCCCGGCCGACGGCGCACGCAAAGTATAAACAAACCCCGCACGCGCACCCGCATCCAATAATGTGACCGGCGGATTAAATGTTTCAGGTGTGTTTACCAGTTTGCCATTATCGTCGTATGTTGAAATAATTAAATTTGGCGCACCGTAAATTTCATCGGTCTTGTTTTCAATAATCCCAGATACAATAAAATGTTTCACCCCGTTGCCATCAGGTGCCAATTCCGTTTTTACAATCGATGCCGTCAATGGTGCCGAATTATTATCGTGTGTACGATAGTGGGTTATAACAACAATAGAAAATATTATCGCCGATAATAATGCACACAATGCCGCCAAAAATACAAACAACTGGTTCTTGGCATTTGGGGTTTTAACCATCCAGGTGTGGCCACAAATTGCGCACTTGACGGGCGTTGCCGGAATTTTAGCAATTGTGTATTCTGTTTTGCAAAAATCACATTTTATTTTCATAACACCCCCATTTATACCATAAATTATTGCAATTTCAACAAACTATATTTCGCACGAACCTCCACCGCGATACCATTTAATGCATTAAGGTAATCAGACACCGTTGCGTTGGCATTGGATGAAACACTGCGAAAACGACGGCCAGCGACGGTCGATTGGTCAAATTCTGATGCGCCCAGATACCCAACCATACGATTTAAATCCGCCAGGTATAAATCCATAAAATTCGCAACCCCGGCCGACGCATCCCAATAATAGTTCGTGTTTGACGGGTCGGAAATTTTTGACGAAACCGTCAGACGCGGCGTTATCGAACCTGCATACCCAACCGTCGTATGCAGGGCGGTAATGCTGCCGTAACGCATTTTTACCGAACCATTAATCGTTAAAATCACAGGTTCGGTTTTGGATGTTTCAATTGACAATGTCGGCAATGTTAAATTTGTCACATATAAATCATTTGTTGTAAACGACGAAAACTTGGCCGTACCCGTTAATGCCAATCGCCCAGATATTTCCATATTACGCGAATCGGCGGTCAAAGACCCGTGAACGGTTGCACTTTTTGTGTGATACACACCGTCGATTGTTGTGCGATTATCAAAAATCAAATTACGCGTATCAACACGACCAAGCGTTAAAAATTCATCAAATGCGCCACTGACAAAACTGATGTTTTTTATATTCAATATGTCGTGATTGCCCAAATTTAAAGACGAACGCATTGTCGCGTCATCGGGATTATCGGTTGGCACCCGCCATAAATATAACGCATTATCACGACTGATTGTGGTTGTGCCAATAATCCCAGAATCCGGCGCAATTCCCAAATCCGCCACAGATGTTTTCCAGGTACCGTTTGCACCATATGCACGTGTGCCGTCAACAAAACCAACATTGCCACCCGACATATTTAAAATCTGGTGCGTGCGAAACGGTGTAATTTTATCAGAATCATAAACGACGACACCTTGTAATGTGGATTGCCCATTAAAATCACGCGATTTAATTATGCGCAATTGATATTTTGCATCGTCGTTATTTATTATTCCATCATCCAGTCCATATTTCGCCAATTCTGAAATATCAATACGAACAATGTTGCGATTGTATGGTTTTAATAATTCTTCACGATTATCGATAATGTATCGTTCCAGCGCACCTTGGACATCGGACATTTGTCGTGTGATTGCGATGTTTTCACTGCGTTCGATGGCGGCGCGTTGATATTTAAACACAAACGGAATTATCAACATCGCCAGCGCAACACTTAACAATAATTCAACCAGCATACTGCCACTTTGTTGCATTTTTGATAAAGATGCGTTATTTGTTTTTTTCATTTATTCTATTCTTTCTTTGGTTTGCCAATCAGACGACATAATCGCACTGAATTCTGATTTATCCGGTGTTTTGGTAAATTTCGCGCGACCTAAATTTAATGTTGAAAATGTCGGCATTTGATTGGATGGAAATACCCAAGAGCCAATCTTTAATGGTGCGGTGCGCGACATCAATAATTCCCCAGATACCGTTAATCCAAAATCACCATAAAATATTAAATCGTGTGTATTAACATATGGCGTATAAACCGAATTCGCAGATATCGCCGTAAATGCGTTTACGGTGCGGGTACTGGATGATTTTATTTTAAACAAATTTCCAATTCGCACAGATTTTTTTACCAATGCGCGGTCTGTGATAACTGTTCCAGAATTACTGAACGTGGAACCATTTAATGTGTTGGCGGTAATACTGCGGAAACCACTGATATCGCCCAATGCACGAACGGTGTCAATATCGGCGTTGGTGCCTTGGATATTTGCGCCCGATGAAAAATATGCCGAATCCACAACCGCGTCATCCGAGATTAAAAATGTCGCATTAATATTTTTCCCAGAAATCGATTTTGCATCCAATGTGCCGATATCCAATATATCTTTGCCGCCCATATTCAGATTGCGCAACATCGCATTCAGATTATCATTTATTGCATCATCGGATTTTTCATCAGATTTTTCATCCGATTTTGATTTTGTTGTGTCCACATCGGATGCACCACGATGCAAGAAATTATGTCGGTCTTGGGTTGAAAAATTATAAGACACCCGATACACCAATTCGCCCGGTGTAAATTCAGGGGCCGTTACCGCCCAAGATGTACCATACGCAACCCCGTCATCGGATACAACCGCCGCATCTGTGCCAATTTGACGTGCAATTTGGTTTGTACGAACCGCCGATGAAGATATATCAAACACCAAATAAACATCTGTAATTGTTGTCCCACGGAATTGACGACGGTCAACAAATGCCGCAGATACCAATGGCGATATTTCCTGGATTTCATCGTCCGTTAATTGGATTTCGTTTTTATCCGTCCAATTTTCTTGGTGAGTGCGAACAAAATTCAATGCGTTATCTTGCAAATCAACAATTTTTTGCGCCACAGATATATTTTCAATATCATCACGCGTGCGACGAATTTGACCGTACATAAATGGTGCCGCCACAGCGATAATTGATATGGCCAATATAACCTCTATCATCGATGCACCACGCGACGCGTTATTAAAAATTTTTGTTTTATATGCAATCATTACCGCCCGCCATTAAACATTGTTTCGCATTAATCCGTTGTTCCAAACGCGACCAAAATAAATACTCGCACAATATATGTTGTGCCAAAGACGACGAATTATACACTTCGCCCATACTGGAAATCACAGATTGACAAGTTATTGTTTCATCGCTGTCGCGTTTGGGATATTTCAAAATTGCAAAACCATCATTGCTTATTCCAGACACACGGACATCCGGCAATACAGATGTACTGGCCGGGCGAATATCAACAATGATTGCACCCGTGTCGCCGGCGTCCAGTGCCTTGGATGTTTGGTCACGCAATGTCACGTGCGATGCAATAACATTTGTGGCGTTAATGCCACTGGATGCGTTGGATGTGATACTGGTTCCGGTGATGTATGCATCTTGGCCACTGGATACATTTAAGTATGATGCGACTTCTAATCGTTCGGTAGATAATGCGATGTATTCTGTTTCAAAATTCCCACGAACGTCCCAGGTTGCCGGCCCCGTAAACCCGATACGCCCCGCCGTCATATCAAAAGAATAAACCGACGCAGTATCGGATTCAAAAATGCCGGTTGACCCATATTCAGAAATTGTTTTACTGAATACATTTTTTGCACGCAATGCGCCACGCGTTAATGCCAATGCCGAACCGCCGGATTTGGATTGAAAAATACTTTTATCCACATTTAAATTTTTAATTTTATTTTTTGAACCACGTTCGCCCTCGTTCCCGGTAATGTCCAATGTATCGAACTTTGCATTTTCAGAAACAACATTATGCCCGGTAATTTTATTCACATTTTCAATTGAAAAATTATTCATATCTAAATCCGCCAAGAATACGGAATTGTTTATATCAGGCTCGTTCCGGCGGACAACTTCTTGGTATAAAGTATTCAACGGAACACCAACCATTAAACCCGTCGTTGTACGTTCGGCATAAAAACCAATTCGACGAACCATTTCGGCAACCTGAATCGGGGACAAATCGCCACCATCGACCATCAACATTCCGCCAACACCAGATTCATCCTTGTCAATAACCAAATATATATCTTGGCCAAATGCAGTTTGTGGAATATACCCCAACGGCAAACCATATGGTTCCAAAACATCACCAAAATCATTTCCGCGAATCGTTGTTTTTCCATATGGAATTTCATCAACATTTTCACGAATAAATATACGCGCAGCCGTTTGGGCGGTATCTATTTGATGGACAGATGAATACATTTTTGCGTCCACATCGTTCACAATTAAACGACGCGTTAATACGGGCATAAACACAAACAGCAATGAAATTGCCAACAGTGCCTGTAATAAAAAATTTCCACGCATATCGCGCAATGTATCCCCCTACTTTATATATTCACAGATTAGCAACAGAAAAAAGATATTGCAATCAGTTTTAAGATGATTTATATTTATTCCGAACCAAGTGGTTGATTTGAATAAATAACAGCCACATTATTCCAATAAAAAATTATAAAAGATACGATATGCAAAATAAAAAAAATCAGTCTTCTGTTGGGTTGATGATTCAACGTTGTCATAAATGGCGTATGCGCCGCAAACAATTTACTGACCAGGCACGCATAACAACGGACGAAATCGAACGCGAACGCTTGCTTCAGGCGGCGGAACATTGTGTCCGTATGACAAATGCCGAACAGGATAAAATTGATTCTATCCGCGACAGCAAGGAAAAAGCCGCCGCCGTTGCCGCAGCCGAGGCAGAAATGCGCGACGCGGAAAAAAATTCTGGAGCGGATTCAAAATCTGATGAAGACGAAGAAATGAATTTCCCGGATTTTATCACAAATTTGAATTAAAAAACAGTTTCACTTATTTGTTGAAATTTTACTTTTCTTTGGTATGCTAAAATCCAACAAGGAAAGTATAAATTATGGATAACAATTACACTGTATTGGCGCGTAAATATCGCAGTCAAGATTTCAAATCTTTAATCGGCCAAGATGTTTTGGTTAAAACACTGACCACCGCAATTAACACGGGACGCATTGCGCACGCATACATCTTTACCGGAATCAGGGGTACCGGAAAAACCAGTACCGCGCGTATTTTGGCCAAGGCTTTAAATTGTTTATCAACCGATGGGCCAACGGCAAATCCGTGTGGGGTATGTGAAAATTGTCGTGCAATTGCGGCGGGACAACACATTGATGTTATGGAAATCGACGCGGCATCACATACGGGCGTTGATAACATCCGTGATATTTTGGATGCGGCACAATACCGCCCAACAAACGGCCGATACAAAGTTTATATCATCGACGAAGTTCATATGTTATCAACGGCGGCGTTTAATGCGTTGCTGAAAACATTAGAAGAACCGCCTGCACACGTTATTTTCATTTTGGCAACAACCGAAATTCGCAAAGTACCCGTCACAATTTTATCACGGTGCCAACGTTTTGATTTGGTGCGCGTGCCAATTGAAACATTAAAAAAACATTTCGCGTGGATTGCATCCCAAGAACAAATCGAATTATCGGACGCGGCAAATGAATTGTTGGCTCGCGCGGCGGACGGTTCGGTGCGCGATGGGTTATCTTTACTGGACCAGGCAATTGCCCAAACCGGTGGCCACGTGGACGAGGCCGCGGTGATGGATATGTTAAAACGCGCCGACCGTAATGTGGTTGTTGATTTTATGGATACAATTTTGTCCGGGGATACGGCACGCGCATTAGAAATGGCGGATAACATTTATACCAATGGTGCGGATTTGGTAATGTTATTATCTGATATGATGGAATGGACGCATTGGGCAACACGTATGCATCCGGCATTAAACGCGGGGGATATGACGGCATCGCCATATACCGCCGACCAACGCGAAAAAACAAAAAAAATAGATTCGCGTGTTTCATTAAATATACTGTCGCGTATTTGGCAGGTTATGGTTGCCGCCGTTTCCGAAATGCAAATGTCTGGGAATCAAAAACAATGTT
>CADBBQ010000011.1 GCA_902793005.1 uncultured Pseudomonadota bacterium | reverse complement strand
CCAACCGAAGACAAAGGTATTCCAATGAAGGGCGAACCGGGTGACAATGGTGAAACGGCGTGGCACGCATACTGTATGGAAACGGACAGCAACGGCGTATCGAACCTGACCAAGATAATCACACCATTGTATTCAACGGTAACAGATTGTGATAAATTCACCAGTTCGCAATACAACGCGATAATGGGCGGCGCAAAAGCATACTGCCTGTCATTGGTGCAAAAAATCGATACTATCGATTTAACAGCCGGCATCGGACAAAAATTAACCCGCACATTTGGTGCAACAAAAATGCAAGATTTAAAATCAATCAACACGGTCCAAGGACGTTTGGCAATGACCGGATTCAAAGCCAGCGATAAAAAAACGAACACAACATTTATGGACGCGTGCGAGGCCAGATACAACGAAATTATGTCTGGGACATCTGCGGAATATGCATATTGCACCGCCCAGGCTGCCAATTATCCGGATGGCACAACGAATTTGACATTAATCCAAAAACTGTATCCCGAAAAGAACATTACATCTTGTGATGAATTCACGGCCGATATGTATGCGGCGGTAACGGGTGGTGCGGACGCATTCTGTGCATCATTAAACGCAACATTCGACACAGTATCATTGGATGATGGTATTGGATTAAAGATGGCAAAATTATATGTTGCAAAAAACAGCGGAAAAACATTAGCCGAGGCAAAAACCGCATTAACAGATTTAAAAACAAACAAAACCGCAACCGCGCGTCTTGACTCCAAGATATTCGGCGGGAAAACATTGGTTCAAACCTGTATTGATAACTATAATGAAATTATGTCTGGCGAAGACGCAGAAACAGCGTGGCACGCATACTGTGTTGCACAAAACGAAAACGATTCCACAAAAACAAACCTGACCGCAATCATCCAACCGTTATACGGGACATCTGTGACGTGCGATACATTTACATCCGCACAATACAACGCAATCCAAGGCGGTGCCAAAGCATATTGTTTATCATTGGCGGCAAAACCTGCGGAATTAAGCGCGGATAGCGGCATTGGTAAAAAGTTAGAAAAAGCATTAGGTACCGGTGTTGTATCGAATTTGAAAACGAATAAAGTGTCTGCCAAGGTCAGATTAACCGGCGCAACCAAAGATATTTCATTTGTCGAGGCTTGTGAAGAAAAATACAATGAAATTATGGCCGGCGACAAGGGTGAAAAGGGTGATGACGGTGACGACGGTGAATCTGCGGCATCTGTATGGTGCAGGGCGCACGTTGTTGCAACCGGATTCAGAACAATTGATACCGTTAAAAAAATGTCTGCGGCAAAAACATTAAACGCATTTGCGGCACGCGGAAATGTTGCAACCGGATTAACAAAATCAAACAACGAAGGATACTTTACATCTATGGAGACTTGCTTGGCGGCGGTCGAAGCCGACCCAACATTAATGGGTGGTGAAACAGCCGAAGAAGCACAATACAACAGCGATGTTAAAAAAGGCGATGTAACATTTGCAATCAGCACAACTGGCAGAACCACATTTGATAATCGCAAATCACAATTTGCATCACTTATCAAAGGTAAAGACGGTGCCGATGGCGCAACATTTACACCGGCGTTTGACGAAACAACCGGCAAAATCTCTTGGTCTTCCAGCAAATCCGGCGTATCGGCACCGGCCGCAATGAAAGTCGCCAAAACAGATTCAGAATTGGGCACATTGGTTGCGGGTAAAATATCGGCCGATACAACAATCAGCGGATTAAAAACAACCGTTCAAAAATTGGATGGCGCCGATACCGTCGAAGGTTCTGTTGCATACAGATTGAAAAATTCAGGATTCACAAAATCATCTGATGTAAACAATTTGATTGTTGCTGACTTGAAAACACGTGGCATTGTATCAAATGACTCAAACGCAACACCACTGTTTGCAACAAAAACAGATGTTTCCACAGAAAACCTGACATCTAAATTAAACGAAACATTTGCCGGAAAATCCACCGTGGATACGTTATCATCAACCGTATCGAAATTGGACGGCGATGAAAACACCACGGGCAGTATTGCAAACAAAATCAAAGCAGCCAGGTCCAGCATCGAAAGTGGATTTGACACAAAACTGGCGGGATATGCAACAACCGGCGCCGTGTCCGATTTAACAACTCGCACCAGCACATTGGAATCAAATGCATTAACCGCTGGCAATTTATCTGCAAAATTGTCTGCAGAAAACAGCGCGGTTAAAAAAGCGTTTGCCGATGCCGGTTTTGCAAAAACGGCCGATGTCGTAACCAAAGAAGGTTTAACCGAACAATTAACCACGGATTTAAACAAAGAAAACAGTGCATTAAAAACTGCTTTGGGTAATAACTTTGCGGCAAAAACCGCTGTCGAAGAATTAAGTGCCAAGGCATTAACAACGGACAATTTGTCAAAATCCAATTTCTCGCAAGCGTTATCAGATGCAGGTTTTGCAAAAACGTCTGATGTTGTAACAAAAACCGCATTAGCATCCGAATTGCAAACCGAATTGAACAAATCTAACAGCAGCGTAAAAACCGCCTTGGCCAGTGCTGGTTTCGCCAAGACCGCGGATTTATCAACCGCAATGACAAACGCTGGGTTCGCCAAGACAACAGACGTCGTATCATCCAAGGACTTTGCAACAAAATTGCAATCCAGTTTGGCAAACGACAATGTTAAATCCGCATTATCCAGCGCCGGTTTTGCAACCAAGGATGACACCAGTTCCGCCGTGGTAACAATGGCCGATTTATCCAAATTGTTAAATGGTGGATTGGTTGTTGATTCATCTGGCAAGGTTAAATTGGATTCATCAGAAACAAATACAAATGCAAACGCAATTTCATCGAAATTAACAACCGCCAAGACCAAGGATGCGTCAATTCAAACATCTGGTATTCGCGCGTCATCAAACATTGCAACATCGGTGGCGAACATTGCTGCAACCGCGGCAACGGCCAACGCGGCGGCAAATGCGGATGTCGTCTTGGATGAAAACAAATGTAAAGAAACATTCTATATGTTCTGGAATACGGTCAAAGACGAATGCCAAGCCTGTCCAGACGACACATATTTCAATGAAAGCTCTATGAAAGACACTTCATTGGCGCGTTGCATCTGCAAAGAACCAACACAAAAATTCACCATTGTTTCTGGGGAATATAAATGTATCGAAGCCGCCGAAGAAAACGATTGTTTGAAAGAACCCAGCACATACTGGAACGGCAGCAAATGTAATCAATGTCCCGAAGGTACATACTTTAACGAAGAATCTATGAAAAACACTTCGTTGCCACGTTGTGTATGTGAGAACAAGGCCGCAACATTTAACGCAACAACCGGCGTATGCACAGTTGCAACAAATTCAGCCGAATGCGCACAAAAGCATATGGCGTGGAGCCCATATGAAAACGCCTGCGTTGAATGTCCAGAAAACGCCCCATACAACACAACGTCCAGAACCTGCACTTGCAATGATACAAAACTAGATTTCGATGTTCAAAACAAGGCCTGTGTATATTGTGACGAAGGAACAATGTTCTCTTCAACCGAGGGAAAATGTGTTGAGGCATCACAAGAAGTATGTGCAACAAATCAACAATATTTCTGGTGGACTGAAAAAGATATGTGCGAAAAATGTCCGGAATACGCACCATATATGGCCGTTGCCCGCGGATGTGCTTGTATCGAGGAAGGATTGCACTTTAACCCAATAAAGGCAACCTGCGAATCGTGTCCCGAAGGGTCTGAATACAGTGGACATTACCGGCAATGCCGTTGTACCGACAGCACCCAACACATTGATGTTGAAAAATGGATATGCGAATAACCGAAAAATTCCCGGAAAAACCGGGGATTTTTTTATATAATTTTTTTATATGATTATACTTGCACGAATCGTTTAAAACATACAATATACCCTTGGTTATAAAAACACATTTCAAGGGGGAAAAAGTGATTATCGGAATTGGAATTGATTTGGTTGAATGCAATCGTTTTTTGGATTGGTCTGCATTTAAAAAACAACGCATATTCACAAAAAACGAATTAGAATACGCCGACAACGACAATGCAAATGCCGAAAAACATTTGGCAAATTTTTGGGCCGCGCGCGAGGCTTGCTTAAAGGCTTTACATACCGGATTTGGCGATAACATCAGTTTTTCTGATGTATCCGTTATTCATAATGATATGGGTACACCTGAATTATTGTTAAACGGTGGGGCCAAGGCCGCATTAAAAGAATTATGCGATGGCGCCACAACAAAAATACATTTGTCTATTACCGATCAATCGGATTATTCTGCCGCGATGGTTGTTATCGAAACAATTGAAAAATAAAGAAAATATTAATAACAAAAAAACACCCGCATTTTTACGGGTGTTTTTTTATATTTAAAACATTGGTGGAAAACAATCCGTTCCATCATCCGGACAGCAAACTTTCTGTCCATTAACCGTTGAATATGTTTCACCAGGGCAACAACCATTTGCATCTGGCGCAATATCGCCCGCACACAAATTTCCACCAGCCATATCACCATTGGTAAAGACATTTTCTTGGGAAACCTTGTATTCTGGCTTATTAACAACCACAGGCGTCGCCGGTTCAGGTGCCACATCAACATTTTGTTCCGCCGTAACATCTTCTTCATACGGTTGTGGTTCGTCATTATGAGACACGGGAACATCCGCCGCATCCGCAATTTTATCCAAAGAATCCTGGACAACTTGTTCCATTACGGGTTGCCTTAATCCCGGGGCATCATCACCCTCGGCAACAAATGGATTTTCGTTATCCGTCACATCTGGCGCATCGGCAACAACCGGCACCTCAGGTGTTTTTACATTTTCAACAACCAATGTCGGCACCGCATCATTAGATACATTTGACCGTTGATACAACCACAATGTAAATACCGATAACGCAATCAAAACCAACAACAACACATAATACAACAAGCCCGGCTTGCGTTGCACCGTTCCAGATTGTTTTGGAATATCCGTCATAACATTTTGATGTGTTCCCGGTGCCACAGGCCGCACCATATTTGACACATCACCAGGCACCGGCGCCGGCGCAACAACCTTGTTCGTATTATTTTCAGCCAACGGATTATCAGCCGCAACAATTTCATTTTCTTTTGCATCTGTTTCCAACACCGGCACATCGTTATAATCAACCGTTTCATCCGCCACAGGCACATTGTCAACATTTTTCAACGAATCCAATACCGGCGCATTTTGTGGCGCCTGATACTCCGCGTTTTTATCCACATCCGAATGTGTATCATCATCCATTATCGACGTCGGTGCATCCAAATTATAATTAACATCCGTTTCCGCATCAGAATAAACATCGTCTAATTTTACATCAGAATCCGCATTATCATAACCGTCCGGTATATTAACCGCATCCATTATCGCACGTGGCGGTTCAAACGCAATTGCCGGCGCATTTGTTTGGGTGTTGTCGTCCGCATCAACATCCGGCGCATTTACATTATCCAATTTTTCCGACATATCAGACGTATCATCAACAATTGTCTCTGCATCATCTGTATTTTTCATATCAGACGGCAAATCAAAATCAATAGGCTTGAACGCAATTTTTTCATTTAAGATATTTGGATCTTTATCAAACAACGGCTTAACATCAGATGATTCAGAATCATCATCCGTATCAATATCATCCGCAACCTCATCATCTGCAACATCCGCGTTGTCATCATCATCCGTGTCATCATCATCGCGCGTCACCACCCGTGGCGCAACAATCGGCGCACCAATTGTTTTAAACCTGGTATCATCCGCCACATCAGGCAACAAATCCAACACAGATTGTGCCGCATCAATATCGCTCTGCGCCGTCAACAAACGTTTATTCGCATTTTCCAATCTTTTTTGCGCACGCGTCAATTTAGCATTCAACGCATCCAACTGTGCCTCGGCCTTTAAGATTTTCGCGGCTGATTCCTTGGTTGGCTCGCGTCCAATACCACGACGCAACCCAGATATTTTCGAACGCACAGCCTTGATTTTTGATTGCAATTCAACAATTGTATCCCCGGTCCGTTCAATTGTTTCACGCGCATTGTCCGCAACCGCACGCGCCGCCTGTAACCGTTCCGTGGCAGAATTTCGCACCGCAATCACACGAAATTCAGACAAGTCAGATAAAAACTTTTTCAGATTATCACCATTTTCATATGCACGAATTAAATTATCATAAACCGCCAAACCATCATATTCGACATCCAGTTTTTGATATTTATTATCTTTTTTTGGGCGGACCAATTCTAAATCCAATCCATAATCATTGGCCAACACATCATCCCATTTACGATTTCCACGTGACGCCATAACCAATAAAACATTTGGCTTGGTCTCGCTTAGATTCAAATCCAGGACAAACACCAATTTGCCTTGGTTGTCATAAAAGGCACGAATAGAATTCCCGTTGATTTTATATTCAGACGGTTTTAAAACTAAATTCTCTTTCCCACTTGGCATTTTATCCCCCAGATGTTTTTTATATTATTTCTTTTTTGGCGCGGTAAATTGATACGCTTGGCGACAATGTTCATAACAATACGGCTTGCCAACAAATACAGGTTCGCCACAAAAATGAAAGTTTTCCGAATCCGGATCCCCGATTGGCCACCTGCATTGATTAGGCTTTAACGCCGCCATTTCCAACGAATGTTGAATAATACGTTGATGCATTGCCAGGTTTGACGCACCTTTTTTGCCGGCATCAACCGCCCGCGGCAAATGTTTTACCACAGGCTTGTCCGCCACCGCAACCTTGGGCGACTTTGGCGTTGCCTTGGGCGCGGGTGCCGGTTTTGTTGTTGTTTTTTTCGCAACCGTTTTTTTTGCCGCCGGTTTAGCCTTGGGCATAACAACCGGCTTTACCGGTGCAATTTTCTTGGAAATTGGCAATTTTGATTTTTTGGCGGTTGTGGTTTTTTTTGCCGATGTTGTCGAAGACGACGCCTTGCGCACAGCACTACCCGTTGTGGCCTTTAAATTCCAACCCAACCGATTTAATTTTCCGACAACGGCGTTCTTGCTCATCTCTAATCGTTTGCCGATTTCAGATGTTGACAAACCCTTGCCAATCAAAACTTTTAATTTTTTTAATTTATTTGCATCCCAACCAGTAGCCATATCACAAAAATCCTTGTTTTATATATATGTGTAAGTGTATCATATTTCCGAATCGCAATGCAAGGGGGAATTAATGTTTTTTTACGCTTTTTTTGGGGCTTTATTAATCGGTGCCGCATTTTGTATATGGCGCATATCTGTGGCGGATTTCCGGCGCAGAATCATCCCTGATGCGTATTTATTTCCATTGATGTTAATCGGATTGATTATAACCCACTTTTTCCCGTGGATTTGCACAACCGCCGAATCGGTTGCCGGTGCGGTTTTGGGATATGCGTTGGCGGCAATTATCGGAATTATTTTTGAACGCATAGCAACCGACAAAACCAACACCCCAATTGGTATGGGCGATATCAAGTTATTGGCGGTTGCCGGATTATGGTTGGGAACAACCGGATTGGCCATAGCCTTGGTATTTGCGTGCATTTTTGGTATGATATGGGGGCATCAACACAAACAAAAATTCATCCCGTTCGCACCGTTTTTATTCGCCGGCGGATTTTTGTCTTTCTTTACAATTCTGTTTTTGCTATAATGCATAGCATAAGGGCAGGGAGAATTGTTATCAAACCATAAATTTTTATCGGTTTTCTGCATAATTGCGACCACGTGCGTTGCAAACGCATCACACGCCGCAACGACACCATTTTCTCAATACGGTATGATTCAAAATGTCCAAGATTATTCCGGAAATCCATTTTACAATTCGCGCAGTTATGGCGCCACATACCCAAAAATTGTCTATGACAGTGGCCCCGCATTAAAACCTGGTGATTGCGAACGGGCGGTATCATCATTGGTTGAAAACGCGTGTGCCGCGCGTAACAATTGTCGCAACACCACATTATCGGACATCCGGCCCGAGGTTATGGTTGCGTTATCCAAATTACCAAACTATAACTATGCATCCAGTTGCGCCGGATACATCGACACAATTTACGAAAATTATGCCAAAACAGCCAAAAATACGCCAATCAAAACAACAACAACAACGGCATTTCCAACCGGCGCAACAACAAATACCAAACCGCAATCTGAATACGAAAAACGCGCGGCAGAATTAAAGGCTTTACAAAACCAAACAAAAACATCGATTGACGCAATTGTCTCAACATCGTTTCCAAACACTTTTGATGATTTATCTTTTGAGCAAAAAAACGACATTAAACGCACCGGATACGAACCATACAAAAACGCCGCTGTTTACGTTCCATTAAATATCGAACGGGATACAAACGCATACAAAAGCACGTCCGATGCATTATGCGAAGAGGTCGCACTCGTTCGCACTTGCATTGAAAAATATGACAAGGATGAAAAAGACGCCGAAACCGCTTTTTATCGTTCACGCGATTATGAAAACCCAGACAGACAAAAAATCTTAAAAACTGCAATTGCAAACGCAATAATGTCTGCTTGCAAATGTACGGACGGCACGCGTTTTGCTGATTCAATTCGCGCAATAATGGGTGTCCAATGTCCAGCCAGCCAAACTGACGCCGAACAAACCGCCACAGATTATATCAACAACGTTTTATTACCGAAATTGGGGGCTTGATATAAAAAATGAAAAAAATATTTATGATTTTTGCCGTGTGTTTTATAACGTTGCATAATGCTTCATTTGGTCTGGACGAATATCCAATTCATAATCTATCTTTAGATGCTAACGGATACGCAAAAAAAGGACGATGCGAAGCCACAACCAGTTGCGACACTAATAACGAATATATACATTTTGGCTCATCTATGTGTTACGAGGCAGATAATAGCGGCGACGGTTGCAGGGACGGATTAATTGCGTGCATACTTGGACAAAGCGAAATAAAAGAAGGCGTCGGGAAAATATTATACAACGGTTGCTGGAAAGCTGATACTGGCGGTGTTATGTACGATGATGAATGGTTAGTAGTTAAAAACACTTCTGATGCCGATTTCAAAATCCCAGACTGTCATACTGTAATTGGTGCTCCTTGGACACCAAACGGTTCGGGGAAAAAAACAGTATTCGTCACACGAAACACTACTCTATGCGAAAACAACCCCAAAGGGTGCATCGTTGTGGACACGTCAAAAAAAAGGGCATCTTCTATAATTTTTGAAAACACAACTAATTTGAACAATCTACAATTATGTGTTGGTTATATATGTACCAACAACACAAATAGCGGATATGGCAACCCGGACGGTTCTTGCGACACAACGCCG
Organism: uncultured Pseudomonadota bacterium; assembly: GCA_902793005.1. GTDB lineage: Bacteria > Pseudomonadota > Alphaproteobacteria > Rs-D84 > Rs-D84 > Enterousia. The sequence goes on along the minus strand of CADBBQ010000011.1, from coordinate 12,125 downwards.
CCAGCCCCGGATCCTGTTGACCCCAGTCCGACTCCCGGACCCGACCCGGCGCCCACGCCGACCCCCACCAACGATGGTCCACACAAAAATACGGTACAACCTTATTTGGATGCATTGAATGCAAAATGTAAAAAATAAAAAAATATATGTTTAAAAATTTTTTATTTTCGATGTTCGTTTTATTCGCGCCATTTATGGCGTATGCCGCAACAGACGAAGTGTACACTTTGGACGAATTACGTCGCATCCCCGACAACACCAAATGTGCCAGTGATATTTTTGCCAACGCCTTGCGTGAAACGGTTGATACACTAAAAAACGCCAGCACCCCCGACGAACAAAATCCCCAAGATGCCGATGGTTCCGAAATCGACACTTGGGTTCACCTAGCTTTTTCTATGCCGTCGACATTAACACAAATACTGGAATGTCCCGAGGTTAAAAACATCGCCGACGATGACACGATTGTTTTTGAAACCGTGTCTTATACATTTCCAAACGGCCGCACAATTGATATAAATTACGAAACACAAAAATCTGTATTAAAACAAAAATTATTATTAGCAAAAAAACCAAAACTGGCGGTTGACGACATCAGTCCCGATATCGCGGCCGACGCCGCAAACGGCACGGTATGGGTAAATGTTGATCCGGCCTGGTATGCAATTTTGGTAACCGAACACGGCGCATTGGAAAATTACGTTGCACCAGGAAAAACAAATGTTGTGGCCCTGCGTTATTTGGAAGACAATATTAAAAATTTATACCCCAAAGATCACGCCGGTCCATTTCACGCCGAATGCACATCGCGTTCTGCAATCGCCGGCGACAGTGATATGATAAACATTGCAACAACCCGAACGGTTGGTGGTGGACTTCCTCACGACGAAAACCAAACTGATGCCGAACGCGAGCAAGCCGACACCGCTGAAAGCAATGATTATTATGTATATGGCGATGCTGATTTGCGTTGGATTAGCGGCCTGGAATTAACAGCCGATATTGTTTTAACCGTTATCACATATGGCGGATATGAAATTGTAAACGGCACATTAAAATTCGCACGCGCCACGCGTGCATTTACCAAAGCAAAACAAGGATTACAGGCATTAAAAAAATCCCGCGATGTTATGCGATGGGTCAAATCTTCAAATCGCGCCGACCAAGTTGCCAAAGCCATAAAATACGCCGATAAAGCCGAAGACGCATACAGCACAATTTCCGGTATAAATCGCACGGCGGGTCAAACGGTCCAACAATTATCACGCAAAGTGGAATTATTACGTGCACGCAACGCCGACCCAAAAACGATACGCAGTGTGGAATCTGAATTAGAAATCGCAAAAAAACAAGCCGACGCCGCGAAACGCGCCGCCGAGACAGCCGAAAAAATTAAATCTGCCGAAACGGCAATTCAAAAAGCCTCTGACACAGAAAAAACTATTGCGAATATAGAAAAAGAAATTAAAAACATCGAAAACAATATGAAAACACTGAACAAAAACAGTCAACTGTATCGCAATCAACAAAGCCAATTGGCAAGAATGAAAAACAATTTAAACGGTGCAAAATCACAATTAAAAAACACAAAAAAAACTGCGGACCAGGCAAAAGATGAAATCGCAACATTAAAACAAACATATAACAGCGAATTGACCGAATTACAAAAAACACATTCGTCTGAATTGTCCGCATTGGAAAAATTAGATGATGTAAAAAAATACAAAGAATTATCAAACGCCGAACGTGAATTGGCTCACACCGCATATTTATTACGCCAAGGCAAGGTTGCTTGGCGTGCCAATCGTGGTCTGTTGCCGGTTCGTGCATACCGTGCGGTACGCGCCACGCGCGAGGGAATAAAAAGCGCAAAAAATATGAACAAGGCCGTAAAGGTTGTTCGTGCCAACACCAGTGGCATATCCGCCAAGGTGAATGATTGGCTATTCCACAACACAATGAAAAATATTACTGCAATTTCCAAGGTTCCGGCAACAATTTCTGGATGGGGTACACTCGGCAAAGTGGCCCTGGATATGTATGATTATACCGATGTTTCAACCGGCGATTACACAAATAATATTGATTTAAAACCATTTTTATTACTGGGTGCCGACAATTTACCAGGATATGAAAACATTGTAAATCACGGTATGTGGTTATTCTGGGCCGGTTCATCCACATCCGCCGCCGATGACGATGCTGCATTTTTACAAGCAATGAGTTTCGCCGAAAAATTCCACCAAGACCTGGTCGATGTCCAAGACGAGGCCGGCATTGCCGCGTGTGATGTTGATATATATGTTGTACGTCCAATCATCCGCAACCCTGGGACAGAAAAACAAGAATTATACTATTTATTTATGAACGACACACCGTGGACAACAAATGGATATAACGAAACAACAAATGCCCAATCCAGCATCACAACACAAATAAACGGCGAAAACACATACTTGGAAAACATTGATGCAACCGGTGGAACATCTGGTGTATGGAAAAACATAAAATGGACCGAACCACCATATGACGGAACAAAAATCGGCGGGAAATGCACAAAACCATCTGCATCGGGTGGAACTTTTAAATCTGATATTTTAACAACAGGACGTTATGCATCCATCTCCCCCGCATTTGAAAAGGCAATGATTACCAAATTCCGGACCGAGGGCGGTTGCGCATCGCACCCAGAAGACCGTTGTGGATACACGTGTTTTGGTGTATGCGCTAAATATTTTCCCCAGGTCCGAAACCCCGGTTTTTCACGCGCCAACGCCGAAGATATCGCATACAACAGTTTCTGGAAAAAACACAATATCGATAAATTACCCGACGCAATCAGTGGCGATGTATTTATGGCATTATGGGGCACCGGCAGCAGGCCTGCATCAATTGGATTACTGCAAAAAATATTGGGCGTTCAACAAACAAATGTGATTGATGCGCAAACAATTAATGCCGCCAAAAATTATAAAGGCGATTTACGCACACAATTTTTAAACGCACGTGGCGAACGTTTCAGCCGTGGCCAAACCGCATTTCGTCGCGGATGGCTGAACGGATTACAATTATATCGTGCAAACGGATGCCATACAATTGCCGAATAAAAACCTTGTTGATTTAATATGCAATTTTGGGTTATAATAAACCAAAAAGGTTAGGGGAAATTATGAAAAAAATATTCATTTGTTTATTTACATTTTTAAGTATTAATAACGCATTTGCGTATCAAAAAATATCATCAAATGAATTTGGTATTGGCGATGCCCGTAATCAAAACATCGTGGTAAAATGCACAACACCAACCGGCGAAATTTCAAATGAAACTTGTTCTTTGCGCAGATATGCAAAATGCATAAATAATAATTGTGCATCGTGGGACGTATGGCGCGATTTACGCAACACACGCGCCACATATCAAACGTGGCAAGACGCGGCGGACGCGTGCTGTCGCGCAAAGGGATTACGATAATTAAATCTAATAAAAAAACACCGCCAACGGCGGTATTTTTTTCAAATTCATAATAAAACTGATAATTTGCCACCCGAAACCTTGACGAAAGGTGGCCCGCCACCCGAAACCTTGACGAACTGTGGCCTGCCACCCGAAGCGTTCCGCGAAGGATGGCCTGCCACCCGAAGCCCGTAGGGCGAAGGATGGTGGATGAGAGCGGACTCGAACCGCTGACCTCTTCGATGTGAACGAAGCGCTCTAACCAACTGAGCTACACATCCAGATTTTTTTATTTGATAACCGCAAACATCAAAATACGGCTATGCCACTCGCATTGTTCCGCGAACTGTGGCCTACCACTCGCATCGTTCCACGAAGGGTGGCCTGCCACCCGAAGCGTTCCGCGAAGGGTGGTGGGGATAGTGGGACTTGAACCCACACGATCGCAATGATCAAAGGATTTTAAGTCCTCAGCGTCTACCATTCCGCCATATCCCCAGGACTTTTTATATTTTTTTTGCCAATCTTTTGATGACCCGCCACTAACAAACAGTGGCCCGCCACAAAGCCTTGGCGAAGGATGGTGGAGCTGATGGGACTCAAACCCACGACCTCTACGATGCGAACGTAGCGCTCTATCAACTGAGCTACAACCCCAGAACTTTTTTATTATCACGGCTTTGCCTGACGCAAAGACAAAGGCTTGCCACCCGAAGCCTTGGCGAAGTGTGGCCTGCCACCCGAAGCCTTGGCGAAGGGTGGTGGGCATAAGAAGACTCGAACTTCCATGGGTTGCCCCACCAGTACCTGAAACTGGCGCGTCTACCAATTCCGCCATATGCCCATAAAACTCGTATGCCGCCATATGACCCACGCATACAAATGCGTTGCACATAATAACCCATTGCAACAAAAAAATCAACACTTTTTTATAATTTTTTTATAAAACTTGGCAAATTATTATGAAAAAACAATGATAATTTACTTGCTACGCTTTTCTGAAATTTGCTAACATTTATCCTGAGATATGAGAAGGATTGGAATATTCTTGATTTTCTGCTTGTTTTTCACAACGGGCGGCTTTGCCGCATCGCGCGTGCAAAACACGTCTCCAACCACACGGACTGCAACAACAACCCAACGCGTAAAAACAAAAACGGTCGCAACGCGACCATCTGTCCGTGTTGCGACACAATCTGTATCGACACGAACCACGGGTCGAACAACAAATTCTGTGGCTGGCACACGTACGACATCGGCCCGCGCCACCACATCACAAACCACACCCCGCGCATCCATCGTTGCACGTGCCGCCAGTGACACACGTACGGGCGCCGAATATGAACAGTGCAAAACGGCATATTTTGCGTGTATGGATCAATTTTGCCAATTAAAAAATGATGAATATCGCCGTTGTTCTTGCAGTGACCGCATTACATCATTGCAATCTGCACGTGATAAATTATCCCAGGCCGGCGAACAATTAACAGCATTTAACGAAAATTTAGATATTGTTGGCAAAACCGCCGCCCAGGCCACGGCAATGAACACCGCATCCGATGGCGAATTGGCACTTGCCCGCGACAAATCCGCATCCACGGCATTATTAAACGCAATTATGAATTCAATACGCGGCACAGACACACGCGTCGAAAACAGCCAATTATCCAGTTTAAACAGTTTGGATTTATCATTTGATACCGCCAATTCTTTTGGTACTGCAAGTGTCGGTCAAACAATTGCCGCCTATAATGGCACGGCATTATATTCGGCTGTTTATCCACAATGTCGTACTGCGGTTGCCGCAAATTGCAACACGGCATCATTGCAACGCGCAGTGAACGCATATTTAATGGCAATCGAACAAGATTGCAACACGGTCCAGGCCGCAATAAACACAAAACAAAAAGAAACACACGCGGCAATCCGTGAAAGTAGCGCAATGCTGGATATGGCACGCGCGGAAAATCATCGTGCACATAATTCTGATGATATCGCAACGTGCCTTGCAAATGTCGAATCCGCAATACTCAGTGAAGAAGTTTGTGGTGCAAATTATCACAAATGTCTGGATAATGGTGAATACATTGATGTTTCCACCGGCGCACCAATTGCCGGCGTGGTTGATTTTTACAAATTGGGCACAATGCTAACATTCAGTGCTGGTCGCAATAACGCCGATCAAAAATTGGCACAAAACCCAAACAATAAAACATTTGTTACGAACTTTGAAAAACGTGTAAAGCAATTTGCCGAACCGGCATTAGATAAATGCTATGACGATGCAGACACCGTTTGGGCCGATTATTTGAACAAGGCTTTATTGGATATTTATTACGCACAACAATCCAAGGTTAACGAAATTAAACAGGGTTGTTTTGATTTTGTATCTGCGTGTTATATGAATGGCTCGACCGCAATGACCAACGCAATGCAAGGACTGGTTGCCGCACAAACAACGGTATTAAACCCAAACATACTTGAATTAAATCGCAGTTTATGTTCTGACTATATCGCGTCTTGCAACAATATGTTCGATGGCGAAATTGTCAAAGATTACATTTCACATCGTCACGATACAGATTCTTTGACCGCGTGTCGTGCCGTTGCAAAACAATGTTTTGACAATTATGGTGGACAAAATTATGAAAACTTTTATAACCCATCCAGTGGTCTGTTTTCTGCGGGATATGCACCAAGTTGGTTTGCGTTATACGAATATGATACAAATGGCAATAAAAAATCAGGATATGTTTCCGAATGCGCAAAACAATTGGCGGAAATAGATGCGTGCAAAAACAACATTGAAACAGTATTTGGTGGATTTGATTATTATCCCGGCACAACCGTTTACCAACGGTATAAATACAACGCCCAAAGCCGCAGACTGCGTCCAACCGGTATCGCGACCGAGGTTTATAACCAAATCATTGATATTTTACAAACAAATTGTACAAATCTGGACGGAAAATTTGTAAACATACAAAGTTTGGAAATTGAAGAATATCAAAAAAGTTATAACAAGGATAACTTCTGCCAAGCACAATTTTATAACACAGGTTCACGATATAGCACACTGCGCATACCATACAGTGTTGGGAAACAAAAATATTCCGTCAGTGCCGATTATGGATACCTGCGCGTGCGTAGTGCAAAAACACCGATTGCAAACGCCCGACACAGAACCCGTGTTGGTGATGATGGTATAGGCCAAATTGGCCCAATTAGTGGCGGTGGAACAGGTGGTGGAACAGGTGGTGGATCATCTGGGGGTGCAATAGAGACCATAGATACAAATATAGATACAGATATGGGGAAACAACCTATAAATTTCTGGGATATGTTTTCAGCCCCCACTCCGACACCTGAAAACATATGTCCAAACAATTATGGCACGACGGTTGATGTTCAATCCTGGGGCGCGTGCCTGTGTTGGGAAAACGGTGGCCGCCGCAGCAACAACGGAACATCCACACGTTGCGTTCCAACATTCCCTGTCAATCCATTGGTAAATTATGTGTACGAAATCCAAGACACATCCAGTCAAACCGTCGCCGTAGAGCAGGTCACAACTTACGGTTTAAACAACGCGTGTTTTGAAACCGGCACATACACAACCAAGGTTGACGCAACAAACCTTGCCAACAACACAACAACAACAATGTTTACACTGTGGCCCGCAACCAGCACATCAAGTCCAACCGAACAAGACTGGTGCACCGCCACCGTAAATAACAAAAACCAGGTCTGCCCATTTGGCGTACCGTTGACATCATCCGGTGATTGTGCCGATTGTAAATATGGATGGACGGTAAAAAACCCCACTGCCGACAATACAGCCAAACGTTGTTGTCCAACAGATTACACTCTTGAAAATGAAACCTGTAAAAAAGACACATCATCCGTTCCAGCAGAAAAAATATCCCGTGTAATTATGGGTGAAAATTTCCCAAAAGAATAAAGAAACGGTTTTCATTAAAGAAATGCAAAAAACGGCGATTTCTTCGCCGTTTTTATATAGATTTTTTTATATCCGCCGCAATTCGCGCACCAACCGATGTATCATCCGGCCGCCATAATTTATCCGCAGATTTTAATTCAGCAATCATTTGATTGCGCACTTTGTCATCGGTTGTAATACGATTAAATTCGCGAAAAATATTTTTTGCCGTCGCCGACGCACCCAATAATTCTGGATAAACCGAGCGTTGCAATAAAACATTCACCAACGACACCCATTTTGTATGAACCAAAGCCTTGCCAATCATTGTTGTTAACCAATTCATACGATAAACAATTATTGCCGGCACACCCATCATTGCCAATTCCGCCGATACGGTCCCACTGGCCGCGACGGCAACAAATGTTTTTTCGTATAAATTATATCGATTATTTGCAGAAATGATATCCGGTTGCACCGACCAGTTCGCAACAGCATTTCGCACAAACGCATCCGTGGTTTCAACCGTTGGTATAACAAATTTATATTTATCCCCAACTAATTCAACAAATTTACGAAATACCGGCATTAACTTTTTAATCTCGGTTTTACGACTGCCCGGCATCAGTGCCACAATTTTTTTTCCTCTGCTTTTTTTTACAGAATATTTTCCCATAATATTGTCTGCAATCGGATGTCCAACCGCAATCGTTTCCAAACCGTGTTGCGTGAAATAGGGCACCTCGAATTCAAAAAACGCATATAATTTATCAAATGTTTTTGCATATTTTTCTGCACGTCCCGGTCGCCAAGCCCAAACCTGGGGGGCAACAACGTGATAAAACTTTAATCCATTCTGAATTAAATCCTGACCCGCATTTGATTTTTTTAATCCACTTATCACAGACCGCGCAAAACCGCATTTGCCAAAACCTCTGTAATTCCCATCACCGCCAAATCAGACATCGGAAAAATACTTTTCAAACCGGCGCCGCACATATTTTGTCCACCGATACCGACAAAATTAACGCCACGCAATTCGCGCATAATATTCGCGCCCAAAACATCCCCTGACACTTCACCGGCAATAATAAATATTGTTTTTTTATTCGGCATTTTTAGATGTTCCAATTCCGCGTTTTGAACGGTTTTCTATAAAATCAATTGCATCCATTGCATACTTGTTATTTTTAACCTCGCGCCGAACACGATTCAGACGTTCTTCAACCGTACCATCTGTTTCACGAAACACCGCAGAATACACCGAATGAATTGCGTGCATATCTTCATTAGTAAACCCGTGTCGCATCAATCCAACACGATTGATTGTGCGATATACCGCGCGTCCACCCATACCCTCGTAAATAGCGTACGGCAAAACATCATTTCCAACGCCCGACATACCGGCGATAAACGCATTACGACCAATACGCACAAATTGCAACACCATCGACCCGCCAGACAAAATCACAAAATCTTCGATTTCAACGTGTCCCGCAACCTGGACCAGGTTAGACATAACAACACTATTTCCAACCTTGCAATCGTGTCCAACGTGCGCATTTACCATAATTTGACAATCGTCACCAATTTCGGTGCCAGTGGACGCCGGTGTTCCCGAATGAATTGTCACATATTCACGAATTTTACAACGTTTTCCAATACGCAATCCCGTCATTGTGGATTCATCTTGCCATTTTAAATCTTGGCTCATCACACCCAGAACCGCAAACGGATACACAATTGAATCATCCCCAATACTGGTTTTTCCGTCAATAATAACATTGGACACCAATTCCACACGATCGCCCAACACAACATTTGGACCAATTACACAGCCCGGACCAATTTTACAATCCGTGCCAATTACCGCACCGTCTTTAATAATAGCCGTTGGATGAATATCAGACATAACTTTCTACCTTGATGTTATAAATTACTTTATCGCAACAATATTACATCAATCAGACACAAAATTGTATTCAAGAAATATAACAAATTATAACAAACGACGCAATTCTTGGGCAATATCACCACGCGGCAACGACACCCAACCCAAAATTGCTAAAATTGATATAACTGGCATAATTGTCAAAACACCAAAATTAAATATCGCAATCATCAATAATCTGTCAGCCAAATGTCCCGGAACACTATGCGAGTGCACAACATTTAACCAAGCCAACCCCGCAACCAGCACGCACAACGCAATAAATACCGGTACAGATTCCGTCATAACAAACAAAACCCCAGACAACGCCACCAAACACCGCAACATCCATTTTAATTTTACAAATGCACTGTGATAAATTTTACCCGCCGGTTTTGTATTTCTTAACACAACCATATCAACAATCGGCAAACCGACCGCCAACACACCAACCAAATGCATCCAGGTTAAATTACCCAATTGACCATATCTGAAAAATTCGGGTTGCATCAAAATCATCACCGTAAACAATAATAAAAATCCAGATATAAAAGGCACCGGGCGCAAGTTATATTTCATACGGCGACCAAACAATAATCCACCCACAAACGCAGCAATCTGTAAAATCGGGCCCCACCAAGTATGAACATCCGTCAATCCGATAATCGCCAATATAATCGTACACAAAAAAACAGTCTTGAATTTTTCACGACGCGACAAACTTTTCCAACGCGGCAATTTAACATCACGCGTATAAAAGCCCACAAAACACATTCCCATAAATGCAACCGCGGCCGTTATAAAAGGCAACACCGTTTCCGCATCACGCAAAACATCATAATTACCACCAAATAACACCATCCAAACAACAGACAATCCAACCGTCCATTTTATAACACGCATTTGCAACGAATCACGCTCCCATCCAATCATCCCCAGAAACCTGTTGCCGTATTTATACGCAACAAAAAACAATGGCGCCATCAATAATCCCAACCAAAAAAACGCCGGTCCCGCCAACGCCGCATTATTAAAAGCGCTAACCGCGCTTTGCACAACCAAAGATTCTTCAAACATACGCTTGCCTTTTTTATTTTTTATTATTATGATACAGGTATGACTGAAAAACAAGAAATTTTTACTTTATTAAATGGCGCGATAAAACTACGCCAATCGTGTTATAATCCAACATCTGATGCGGTATGGCTGGCGGCATTGCCGTGTGCAGAACCCGAAACGGTTTTGGATGTGGGGATTGGTTCTGGGGGTGTATCATTATGTTTGCAACACCATTTTCCAAACGCGAAAATTACCGGTATTGAATTATCACCGGCAATGTTGCACGCGTGTTCAGATAATGCACGGTTGAATAATTTTAATTTTGAATTAATAAACGACGATATTTTCAGTTGGTCAACCGACAAAACATATGATTTGGTTGTCACAAATCCACCATTTTTCATTGGCACTCCATCACGCAACAATGCCGACGCACATCATAATGCGGACTTGACCCGTTGGATACGCCGATCTGTGGCACGTGTAAAACCACGCGGATATATATGTGTCGTTATTGACGCCGCCCGTATGGCCGAGGTTGTACGTATCGTCGCAAAAAGTTGCGGTCACGTTACAATCATCCCATTATTTGGCACAAAACAGGTTGCCGAACGCGTTTTAATCCGCGGCCGCTTGGGCACAAATGGCAATTCTGTAATACATTTGGGATACCCAATGAATTACGACCCGATTTTACGCGACGGCTTGACTATTGAGAAAATTTTGTCTAATATACGGGCATAATGTTAAACTTTATTGCCAGATATTTTACATCACTGTGGTCATTTATAACATGGCCATTTCGCGCGTGCTGGAAAATTGTTGTTCAAATATTTCCACCGCGCGAATTTACCGTTATGGACACACCCCGCGGCAATGTTTACAGTTTTAATCAAAGCAGTTTTTGGCGTTTTACTAAATTTTTTGGTAAAATAGGGCTGGTTTTATGGGCATCTTGGTCAACATATGTATTTGTGTATCATCGCCCAATGTTACAAAAAAGAACAATGCAATTACACGCCGAACGCGAACGACACGACCGACAATTAATTGATTTACAAGTGTACTTGACCAAGTTTAATGATTTAACCCACAACCTGAATGTTATTGATGACAAGATTTTAAATTCAAAAAAATTATCAGACACCGAACGGGAACAATTAACCAATTCGCGCGTAAAAATATGGGGCGAATTGGATTTTTTAAAAACCAGAATAACCGAATTATTTGCCGACCGCGATTATTCACCTGAATATGTCAAAATGGCGGATTTATCTGTGGCATACGATATGATACGCGCGGAAAACGAAACAATTAAACAGCAAAACGATCAAATTATTGAAACAATGGCCACAATTGCCGAGGCCGACACCGAAATCGTTAACGCCGTCACAACATTAACATCCGAACACACCCAAGAATTACGCAAACAATTAAATAAAATCAGTTCAACATTATTATCATTGGGCATCCAAGAACAAACATTATTACAAAACGCGAACAAATATTCTAATCCGATTGTAAACACAATATTCACACCGATAAAATTCGACGCGAAAATTGATAACAAATATAAAAAATTAGCAAATGATTTGGAAATGTGGGCGGGGCTGTCCAAACTGTCCCAGGTTTTACCCTTGGGGGCACCGGTTAAAAACACACGGGTCACATCTGGATTTGGTGTGCGCAGCGACCCATTTACAAAGAAACCCAAACAACACAAAGGTATTGATTTTGCCGGA
>CADBBQ010000010.1 GCA_902793005.1 uncultured Pseudomonadota bacterium | reverse complement strand
CTACGCAAGAAAAGACGGGGAATGTCCGATAATAAATAATTATTTTCCACAACTGAACTTTGAACTTTGCACTTTGAACTTTGATATAAAAATACCGCGTAAAAAAGCGCGGTTGGAGGCAAGAAAAACTACTAAGCTAAAAAAGTAGCGTCGCTTATTCAATATATTCGCAACCCTCCAACCACTCAGGGATGGAAGTTTAGCTTATTTAGGGTTTTCTTGTCCCACACTGGCAACACACCAATGCAATTATATTTTACCCGATAAAATATGATTTTGCAAATTATTATTAATAATTTAACACACTTTGAAAACAAAAATTCCGCTGTGGTGTCAGCGCAAGCGGATGCTTGCGTCTCATAGTGCCCTGGCGGATAACCTGGCGGTGTTTATTTTCCTTTCAGGTGTGTGTAAATGTTTCCTAAATCGGACTTTAACAATTTTGATTTTACCGCATCAGGCGTATCTGTCGAGGCCGCACCGTCCAATATTTTGTCGAACCCGCGGACAAACTGGGACGCCTGGGAACGGAATATTGTATCGTTCTTTAACAAATCGCGAACCTGTTTTTTATCGGATGCGGTTAACATCTTGGACAGCCATTTTGAAAATATTGTTGCGTCGCCCGCGTGATATTTTTTCCAAACGACATCTGGAATATCTGCGCCGATTGCCTGGGTTAAATCCATTGATAATTCGTGCAGTTTCCCGAAATCTACATTGGCCAAGAAATCCGAACCACTGGCGGCCGCCGTTGCCACAACCGGTGCCGTTTTTATTGCGTCCATTGGTGCCGATGCGCGTGCAACCATCATTTGTTTGTTTAATGTTTGCAATGTGTTTACGGCCTTGGCATAATCCGACATCAAATCAATCATTTGTTGACGCGATTGTCCCGCCAAATCTTCCAGTTTTGTCGCAGATTCCGCGACAGATGTTGTTGAATCTGCAACCGCTTGTTTAATCAATGCGATATTCTTTTCCATATTTGCCACGACCTTGTTCAGGTTGTCATTTGCATCAATCGATGTCCGTGACAAATCGGGCAGGGCCGCATAGTATTTTTCAATCAATTCAGATAACGGTTGCAATTGTGCGGTTGTATCTGCGGATAACTTGATTAAATTTTGTGATTGCCCGGACAATTGCGTGTGCGCGGTATTCATTTCAATCAGTGTTTCACGCACGCCGGTCGCCATCGTTTTTACCGATTCAGAAAATGCGTTGGCGGCGGTTTTTGTGTTTTCTAATGTAACATTTGCAACGCCCGACACTGTTTTGATTTCGGATACGACAGATGTTGCAAAATCCTTGATTTCGCCATTGAAATGATTGGTTAATCCCGATAGTTCATTTGATACACCACGCACAGATGCCTCGGTCGTGGTGGCGGATGTCATCAAAGTATCCACGGCGTCGGTCAATTTGCGTGTTTGTTTGTCGATTGATGATTCTGCTAATTGAACTTGGCTGGCGACGACATTTGCGGTATTGGTTAATGTGTTTGTTTGGGCCACCAGTTGTTTTTTTGCGCCCTTGCTGTATGCGTCCAATTTAACCAAGTGGTCATTCATAAATTTATCATTTGTCCGTAAAACTTCTTCATATCCAGACGCCGATGTTTTGATGTTATCAAACCCATCCGCCACAGATTTGTGCAATTCTGACAATACGTCGCGCATTGTGTTTGTTTCGTCTGTCAAAGATTTCATCTGATTTGTATTGTTTTCAAAATTGGTATTTAATTCATCATTTAATTTTTCGCCCGCGTCAATCCATTTGGTGATTTGTGATTGTATGGTATCAATACGCGAATTTACATCGTTGGTTGTTTGGTCGATTTTTGTCAGGGTATCAGACAAATTATTTGAAAAATTATCAGCCGAATGCGCCACCGAATCCCAATTTTCAGAATTGACAATATTTTGCAATCCGCCAACCGTATTTTCCAATCTTTGTGACATATTGGCAACTTTCTTGGTTGCGTCATCGGCGGTATTAACCAATTTGTCATTTTGTTCATTTAAATTGTGTTGAATATTTTCGACCGTTGCAATTTGCGTGTTCAATGTTTCTTGCAAGGTTTGAAAATTGGTTTGGATTTTTGTAATTTCATCGGCCAAAACCGTGTTTAACACGCGTGCCGCATCGCGAATTTGTACGCGTTCCGGACTTGTTAAAATGGTTAACAAAGATTCCATAACCTTTTGAGATTTGCGTGAAATTGAAAAAGATATACCCAGTGCCACCAATAATAAAAAGCAAACCGAACATAAAATAATTAATAAAACCTGAGTAATTGGCATTTTTTTCTCCCCGTGTGTTTATAGCCTTGCAGTGCATTTGAATTTATACTAAAATAAAACACAGAAAGCAAGACTATAAATTAAACAAAATGGAAAAAAAACCACATCTTTCACCGGAACAAGATTGTGCGGCGAACCCAACTGAAAATGTTTGGGTCCAGGCGAACGCCGGTACCGGCAAAACCAGTGTTTTGACCGGGCGGCTGTTGCGTATATTATTCCGCAGTGCGGATATAAGCCATACGGGGATTTTGTGTTTGACATATACAAACGCTGGCGCGGGTGAAATGCGTAATCGTATATTAAAAAGCCTGAAAAAATGGGCGTCTTTGCCGGATGATGATATGCGTGATATGTTGGATGGGGTGTCTGTAAATCGTGAAATAACGGACGCAGATATTGCGCACGCGCGTGAAATATTTTTCACATATATCGACAATCCTGATATGTTAAAAGTAAAAACTATTCACGGTTTTTGTGAAGAGGTTTTACATCGTTTTCCGATTGAGGCGGGTATATCAACGACCTGGAAATTGGTGTCTGATGCGGATCAACGGGTGTTGTTGTGGGATGCATTTAATAATATGCTGCAATCGGACAAAGACCCGGCAACGCAAAATGCTTTTTCGCACATTGTCGGACGTGTTTCTGAATATGTAATTGATGATTTGTTGGGTATTCTAGAGCAACATTATAAAGATTTTTTTGGGATAACAAATTATATTAAATATCGCGAATATTTTACTGAAACGATTGCAGATTTTTTAAAAATCAAAAACGCGCCGGATACAAGTTTGTCGCGTTCAGATTTGGAAAATGTGGTGTCGATGGCGCGTGCCATACAATCAAACCGTGCTGCACCAAAATATATAGAAAAAATCGGTGATTTAACACAAAAATACTTGGATAATAAAATTGATTTTGACGAATATAAAACGGCATATTTAACAAAAACTGGTGGCAAGATTGTTGCGATATCTAATAATCCAGATTTTGCACAGGTGCAATCGCGTGTATTTGCGATAAATGAATATAACGAAAACAAAAAAATATACGATGACACGGTTGCGTTATTTGATTTGTCGGCGGCATTTGCGCGGTCATATATGGATATCAAGCATACTCACAATATTCTGGATTTCACAGATTTGATTTTATATACACGTAAATTGTTTTCTAATCCACAAACAATGGGGTGGGTATTGTCGCAAATGGATGTGTCGCTTTCGCATATTTTGGTGGACGAGGCCCAAGATACATCCCCAATCCAGTGGGATATAATTCGTATGTTAACAGGTGATTTTTTTGATGATGGCGATAATACGGATTTGCCGCGCTCTTTGTTTGTTGTTGGTGATACCAAGCAATCCATATATGGATTCCAAGGTGCCGACCCCATCGCATTTATCCGCAGTCGTGACGATATTGCGCGTCAAATTGAAAACAATTACCGTACAATTCGTGATATTCCATTAACGCAAAATTTTCGATCTTTGTCGTCGGTTTTATACGCCGTGGATACATTTTTTGATGACGACACGGTTAAAAATATCAGTGCATTTGCCAATCAGCGTCATTTTTGTTTTCGTGGCACACGTGAAAATTCAACAGGCTTGGTCGAATTACATCGCTTGGTGGCACGTGGCGAAACGGGTGACACACCTGTGGATTATGTGAAAAAAATTGCACAAAAAATACAATCTGTTTTGGCGTCGGGCAAATATACGGCGGGCGACATAATGGTCTTGGTGCAAAATCGTCATCCTTTTATGGCGCCATTGGTTTTGGAATTAAAGAAAATGGGAATTCCTGTCGCGGGCAGCGATCGCATTGTTTTGCCTAAATTCGCGGCAATACAAGATTTGTTAAATTTGACGCGGTTTTGTTTGGACATAACCGATGACTATTCTTTGTGTTGTGTGTTAAAAAGTCCGTTGTTCCGATTTACCGAGGGGGATATTTACAACCTGTGTCGCGAAAAAAATCAGAAAAACGCCCCTGGTTCGGATGTAAAAACCACGGTGTTTTCTGTGTTGTCGGAATATAATCCGACCGCGTTTTCGGAATTAATGGAAATAAAAAAGGCATCTGAACAAATGGCGCCATATTCATTTTTTACATACGTTTTGCAACAAAACGGTAATCGCAACAAGATGATTGCGGCACTGGGCGAACAAATTATTGACCCATTGGAAGAATTTATGACAATATGTTTGTCGTATGAACGCACACAAACCGGCACATTGCGAGAGTTTTTAAAATGGTTTATCACGGGTGGAGCGGAAATTAAACGCGATATGGATGCGGCATCTGGTGTTCGTATTGTCACCGTCCACGGCAGCAAGGGCCTGGAATCGCCGGTTGTATTTTTGATTGATACGGTGCGCACACCGGATGTTGAAAGTATTGTGTCGTTGCCGGATGCGTCACATTCTGAATTTGGGACGCCGTGGATTTGGTGTGCGTCCGGGGCGACAAAAACCGATGCGGTAAAATCGGCCTTGGGCGTTCGTCACGATTTGCAAATAGCCGAATATTTCAGATTGTTATATGTTGCAATGACGCGCGCACGGGATGAATTGTATATTTATGGATATACACCGAACAAAAATCCAAACGAATTGTCGTGGCACGCAAATTTATGGCGCGTATTTTCGCGTGTGACGAACGTGTCTGACAATTCGGAATACATCAGGATACAAAAATGACTAATTCAATTTATGAATCTGTAAAAAAACAAGATGCCGAAAAATACGCGACATATAACGGTCGCGCAACGCACGCAAAATTGCAGTTTGTGCGTATTGCGCCGACCCTCGTGGGCGATGCGGAATTGATTGAAAAAATTATGGCAAGCGGCCCCGAATTGCAAACTTTTTTTGGCGAAAAATCAAAACCTGAGGTCCCCGTTGCCGGCATTATTGACGGTCATTTTGTGTCGCGTCGAATTGACCGATTGGTTGTGGATGATGTAAAGAAAACTGTGTATATATTGGATTATAAAACAGATATTGATACGGAAAAGTTTCGTCCAAAATATATTGCGCAATTGCGCGAATATAAATCTTTGATGTCGCAAATTTACCCTGGTTATAAAACGTCGTGTTATATTTTATGGTTGCACGATTGGCGCCTAGAACGGTTATAAAAAATTTGAAATCTGGGAAAAATATAATTATAATCCGATTATGTTAACTGCGTTAAATATTTCTAATATCGTTTTAATTGAAAAACTGAATCTGGAATTCGGTCGTGGTTTAAATGTGCTGACTGGTGAAACTGGTGCGGGTAAAAGTATTTTAATGGATGCGTTATCGTTGGCGTTGGGCGCACGCAGTGATGTGGGTCTGGTGCGAACGGGGTGTGATATGGGGGCGGCCACGGCGGAATTTACAAATGTTGGCGAAAATGTTCGGAATATATTAATTGAAAATGGCCTGGAACCGGATGATACGGTTATTTTGCGTCGTACATTGTCGTCCGATGGTAAAAGCCGCGCGTGGATAAATGATGTTCCGACATCTGTGCGTGTTTTAAAAACGGTTGGTGATGCGTTGGTTGAAATTCACGGTCAATTTGCAAATCATACATTGTTAAATCCGGCAACGCATCGTCCGACATTGGATATGTTTGCAAAAACATATAATCCGGATTTTGTCGCGACCCAGAAATCTGTTCGTGAATCATATAACACAATGCACACGATTGAAACCAAGATTGCCGAATTGCAAGAATTGGTTGCGCGCGCGGCATCTGAACGCGAATTTTTAGAACATAATGTCGCCGAATTGCGTGCGTTAAATGTGCGCCCCGGGGAAGAGGCCGAATTGGCAACAATTCGCACAAATATGATGAATGCGGAAAAAAACACCGCGATTTTGAACGATGCGCAAAGTGCATTAAATCCAAACGGAAACTCGTTGGATTCACTTGTATGTGATGTTGCGCATATTTTGGAACGCTTGCACGGCGATGGCGAAAATCCATACCAAGAACAAATTGACGCATTATATGACGCGGCACAAAATATCGCAGATATCGCGGAAACAATAAAACCGGACGCGCCGGATATTGGTACAATTGACGATGTCGAAGAACGTTTGTTTGCAATTCGCAGTCTGGCGCGCAAACATCGTGTTTTGCCGGATGAATTGCCGAACAAATTGGTTGATATGGAAACGGCATTAAACGCAATTGATAATTCGGATGCTGAATTACAAAAATTACAGCGCGAATTGACGGGGGCAAAAAAACAATTCGAAGATAATGCCACAAAATTATCTGCGATGCGGGCGGATGCATCCGCGGCAATACGAACACGGATTTTGGCGGAATTACCGGATTTAAAATTGGGTTCTGCGGATTTTATGGTTGATATAACGAAAACAGCGCCGTCGGCCACTGGGATGGATGATGTTATGTTTATGATTAAAACAAATCCGGGTATGCCATTTGCGCCATTAAACAAATCGGCATCTGGTGGTGAATTGGCGCGTTTTATGTTGGCACTGCGTGTGGTTTTGGCGGGTGGGGCGGATTCACACACATTTGTATTTGATGAAATTGATACCGGTATCAGTGGCGCAACCGCATCCGCGGTGGGTGCACGATTGAATCGGTTATCCGAACACGGACAATCAATTGTCATAACCCATTCGGCCCAGGTTGCCGGCTTTGCCGACCGTCATTATAAAATATCGAAATCCAGTAATAATGACAAAACAACAACATCGGTTGTGGAAATCACGGGCGACGAACGGGTGAACGAAATTGCCCGTATAATCAGTGGTGCCGACATAACGCCTGAATCCATCGCCACCGCAAAAACATTAATAAAATAATTTGCAAAATTATACTTTATCGGTTAAAATATAATTGCATTGGCGTGTTGCCAATGTGGGACAAGAAAACCCTTGTACAGAGAAAACTCCACCCTTGGGTTGGAGGGTTGCGAATATATTGAATAAGCAACGCTACACTCTGTAGTAGTTTTTCTTGCCTCCAACCGCGCTTTTTCCGCGGTATTTTTATTCAAAAATGGAGGAGAGAAGATGTCTATTGTTTTAATTGATGCGCGTGCATATGGCCAGCAATTACGCCGGGCGCGCAAATCGCTGCATATGAATAAAGCCGCCGTGGCGGAAATTTTAAAAATATCGCCGCGTGATTTATACCTGTATGAAATCGGGCGATTACCAATTCCGCCAGATTTATTGTGCGCGTTGCTGCATCGTGGATTGGCGTTGACCGCCGTCAAAACACACAAATAATGTTGTGCGCCGTGCGCACACATCAACTGCACTCTGCCTGCGCCCCATAGCCCAACGGGCGACGGGGTGTACTCTGTACTCTGAAAACTGTAAAAAATGCGCGATTGGCGCATTTTTTACAGCTGTATTACTCCATCGTTAAATTCAATTGTTGCGGGTCGCCCATCGCCAGAATTACTGATGATTTTATTGTTTTCATCGCGTACAATGGCGTATCCGCGCCGCAATACATTTTTATAACTTAAACTATTCAGCATATTTCCAATATGCGTCATATTTTGATTCAACAAGTTCATTTTGTTCGACAAAATGTTTGGAATATTTGCAACGGTATCTATTTTCTGGCGCGCCACAGTCATTTTATTTGAAATAATTAAACCAATTGTGCGTCCGACATCGTCCAATCGTTGCGCCCACTCCATTACAACCTGTTTCGGACTTTTTATGGAAATGTTTTCAATTTTTTGTTTTATACCGACCAAACGTGTTGCGAAAATGGTATCCAACCGATGCGACATATTGTCCAACTCTTGAATCAAGGATAATTTTGTCGGCACGACCATTTCGGCGGCACCCGTGGGTGTTGGTGCGCGCACATCGGCGGCAAAATCAATCAGCATCCAATCCGGTTCGTGTCCCACGCCCGATATCAATGGTATTTTACTCGCCGCGGCGGCACGTACAACAATTTCTTCGGAAAAAGGCAGTAAATCTTCCAATGCGCCGCCACCACGCGCAACGATAATCACATCAACATTTTGCATTTTGTTAAAGTATTCAATGCCGGCCGCAACCTCGCGCGCGGCGGTATCTCCCTGGACGGTGGCGGGATACAATAACACGTGTACCGGGAATCGTTCGCGCAAACGATTTTGTATATCTTGGAATGCAGCACCGGTTGGACTGGTGACGACACCAATTCGCTGGGGCAGGCGTGGCAACGGTTTTTTTCGTGATGCATCAAATAACCCCTCGGCCGCCAATTTCTGTTTGCGCTCCTCTAACATTTTAAGGATTGCGCCAACACCCGCCATTTCAATATCGTTCACAATCAATTGATAATTACTGCGCGCCGGATATGTCGTAAATTTCCCAGAAACAATAACCTCCATCCCTTCTTCTAATTTAAAAGGCACGGGCGTGCTGCGCCAAATGATTGCATTTATGACCGCACCAGAATCTTTGACAGACATATAAATATGCCCCGATGTTGCGCGTGTAATTCCCGACAATTCGCCACGTATGCGAATTACTGGAAACGCGGTCTCGACAACATTTTTCAACAATGCCGACGCGTCAGACACACTGAAAATCATATCTGGTTTAACAAAAGGTTCCGGTTTTGGTAACATTTTTTAATCGTTTTGTTTTTTTAATTCTTGAATTAAATCAATCCCAACCTCTTTGGCAAAGCGCAAAGCCGGGTCTTTTTCTGGCGTGTCCATTTGATACGATATTGGGCGCGCGATGTCATATGGAACAGTAATATCGTGATTAGTGTATTGATCGTATGTCAAATCGAAAACGGTTTTTGTTGGAATATGCATCAAAAAATGATGTGGCCCATATGTCCAAATATCATCAATATACATCATTTGCCAATGCTTTGCGCCACCCATCATAATTCCGAAATTCACACTGGCAACGCGACAAAATCCGTCAGAATCATATGTTAAAAATCCCAAACTGTTTCCCAGTTCGTGTTCAAAAGTTTTGTATTTAATTGTCGGTATTTTAAAAGAATCGCGAAACAGCAAAACCAAATTTTTCGCACGCATTGTTGGAATTTTGCCTAAATTCATCGTATCGAGGTTTTTCAACAATTTGCGCGTGGCATCTTCGTAATATCTTTCCTTCTGTGGTGTCATATGCCCCCCTTATAATTCGGTCAGGGGCCATCTGGGGCGGGGGGCCACAGGTTCGCGAACAATATTCCCAACGCGCCAATTTTCAATTCCGGCCCACGCAATCATCGCGCCGTTGTCGGTGCATAAACTCATCGGTGGGGCGGCAAACACCATCCCGTTGTCGTCGGCCAACTTTTCCATTGCCGCGCGTATCGCACTGTTTTTCGCAACGCCACCGGCCACAACCAGTGTTTTCGGATTCGCGGATTTTACCGCGTCCGTTCCCAATGCGTGTTCCAAACGGTTTATGATACAATCCACAACCGCCGCCTGGAAAGAGGCGCAAAAATCATTTATAAATGTGTCGTCCACCGGTTCGGTATTTTTGTCCAACATTATGCGTGCGGCCGTTTTGATGCCAGAAAACGAAAAATCGCATCCCGGTGTGTTGCACAACGGACGTGGAAAATGAAATCTGGTTGCGTCGCCCAACTTTGCGCGTTTATCAACAATCGGTCCACCCGGATATCCCAATCCTAACATTTTAGAAATTTTATCAAAAGCCTCGCCCGCACTGTCATCAATGGTTTGACCGATTAATTCATATTGACCAACGCCACGCACTAATAAAATCTGGCAATGACCACCCGATGCCAGCATCAGCAAATACGGAAAATCCACCGCGTTATCGGACCAATTACCACCCGCGGCGGCGGCCGACAGCCGTGGCACCAATGCGTGCCCCTCTAAATGATTAACCGCGACCAATGGTTTGTGGGTTGATTGTGCGATTGCGGTTGCGGCCATCCAGCCGACCAAAACACCACCGATTAATCCAGGACCCGCCGTTGCCGCGATAACATCAATATCGGATATAGTTTTTCCGGCCAAACGCAAAGTTTGTTCTATAACCTCGTCAATGGCCAAGATATGTGCACGCGCCGCCAATTCCGGCACTACGCCACCATATTTTTGATGTTCCGGGATTTGTGAATAGATAATGTGTGCCAAAATATTTCTGTTTGAATCAACAATTGCCGCGGATGTCTCGTCGCACGAAGATTCAATCCCCAAACACAAAACACCACGCCCATCATCGCCGTTATTTGTATGTACGGCGCCCATATTCATCCGAATAATTTTATCATCGTTCGTCATTTCTAGTTGTTTTCCCGTAATTGAATGCCCATATTGCATAACTTTATCGCGTCACGCACCGCAAATTCCCCAGAATCATTAAACGTGGACATTTTATCAACACATTGCATAATTAATTCAGAATCCTTGGAATTATCTGTCAAAATTTGAACTGTGGACATTTTTGCCTCAACAGAACTTTCTGTCCATTTTTGCAGATTTGTATTTTCCAAACTGGTTGTTTTATATTGTATGGTGAAAAAAATAATGATCACCAAAACCAACACCGCGACACCGATAATCAGTTTAAAATTTTTTTTAAAAAAATTTGTGGTTTTATTAAATACCTTTTTCATATCATCCCCCCATTTTTAATTTTCACACCCAATTAACCAAATATCCCAATCCGGACTTTCCATTGGATTTTGCCCAGGTTCGTTTTTATTCATCCAACCGCCATAAATCTGGTCAGATGTTGAATTAAAAATCTCAACAAAAGCGAAATGGTTTTCCGCGTCAAATGGGTCAGATTGCTTGCAAGCGCGCACAAAAATGTTTAATTTATCGAATTTAAATTCTTCACCAACGGACGCACGCACAGTTTGTGTTTTACCGGCGGCCTTGTTTAAAACGCGCAACACGGCGGTATTATGGTCAATATACGCGTTCGCAGGTTGCGCGATAATTCCGCACAATAATGCAAACAATACAAAAAATCCAGATAAATGTTTCATACCAACAATGATACATTTATATTGCCCACAAGTCAAATTATTAAATTTTGATAACACGGTATTTAAAAACGTTGTTGAAAAGTAAATTCTGTTGTCCATTTATCGTATTCGCGTTGCCAAATATTTGAATTGCGTTTGGTATAAGATACAGTTAGCGTCGGAACAAATCCCCAAATATCAAACTTGTGATTAGACAAAGACACAGAATACCGTTGATTAAAATCTTTGGCCTTCTTTTTTGTAAAAATCCCTTCATCAACAACCCACCGTTCGCCATCATAATTGGTCCAATAAAACGATGGTTCGGCATAAATATCAAATCCATAGGGCAGGGCCACACCAAACCCAACGCCAACATTAGGGCGCCAGTTTGCATAAATATCGTCGCGTGCCGTATCCCGGTCAATACCACCGCGCAATACTATATACTTTGTCGCGTCCAGTGAATATGACACCCGGCCATTTGCAGAATATGTCTGTCCATCCATCCACGGACCGTATTCGTCATATTTATTGTTTAACACACGCAAAGACAATCCGCCTGATAATTTTCTGGTAAAATCATAATTTGTATCCAACTTTCCGCCCAGCGACCAACTGTATTTTTCCCATCCATACCAACGTCGCGCCGCCACAGACGCCAACCATATATCGCCATTATTCCACACATAACGTGGCCCAGTTGACGCAGATAAATACAAATCGTCAAATTTATGTTTGTTGTAAGTATTGGTGTAAATATTGGCGTCCGTCTTCCAACGCCAATGTTCGCCAAATTTGAATTCGTAATTTCCACCCAGGACAAAATTAAATCCCACTGCAGATTCCGGCGCCAACAATTCACGACACATTGGCCCGAATATAGTGTTCACGCACTCTTGCCCTCCGGTTGCCTGATTGACATTATTATCAGGTGCCGCACCAAAATTAAACCACACATTCCAATTTTTATTCTGACGCACGATATATCGATAATAAGACATCATTTTGCGCACGTTTTCCGGCAAATTGTCCCCGGCCATAGCCAAACGCAAATGATAATCCGCCCGATACCAATGCCCAGTTTTCATATAACAAATTGCCAATTCAAAACGAATGCGCGCCAAATCTGGTTGGTCATCCAAAATTTTACGAAAAATTTTAATCGCAGTATCATAATCCCCACGCCGCGCAGAAATTTGCCCCAACAAAAACCACCGTTCAATTTCCAATTCCACACGCGATAATTTGGGCAGTTTTGTTAAAATTACTTCGGCATTATCAAAATCACCCCGTTCAACCATTGCGCCCGCCATTTTAACCGCATCCAGCGCAGACAGGGTGATTTCGGTTTTTTTATTATTTGTTTTTGCCACAGACACCTCTGCCGACGCAATCGCCGGCAGAAATATCAACACTAAAAGCAACAGATGTTTTTTCAATTAATTTCTCTTAGTACCAAAAGAAATGTTTGTTTTTTGTGTGTCAGTTTCCAGTATTCTGTGGCTGTGTTTGTGGTTCAAATGTATTGAGTCCCCCAAATCCAAATGTCACATTAATCGAACGTCAACGATCAGTTGAACCATCTATACCATTTGAATAATATGGAAAACTCTCACCATAATTAACCTGGCCACTAACCTCGCTGATACCAGAATCTGTATAACCATAATAATTCAAATCCATAGCCCCACTGTGATGACCTGTCACAAAAGAAGTTTGTGAATCCAAAATAGTATCTACCAACATATTGTTTACGGTATTAGTGTCTTTATATTCTAATTGTCCTGTTGTCCCATTCATATCAAAGAACTTGAAATTATTATCATTTATTTTATTGGTTGCATCGCTGAATACCGCGCTTGCTGTATTACCAGTTTTTGTAATTTCAACATCATACCAATTACTAAAGTTTGCAGTTAATGTTTCTGTTGGACCAGATATACCAGATGGATCAAACACAAATTCTGCATCCCCAGATATTACCTGGGTTCCCTGAGTAATTGGACCTTGTTGACCTCTCGTGTCATTTAATACGCCGTCACTATACGAAACCAAACCGGCAGCTTTTCCTGAAAACACCATTCTTTGATTTGCGTTGGTTATATCACGTTTATAATCATTATAACCGCCGTATAATACCGCTCTTTCGGCATTTTGTGGATTATCAGGATCAAAGAATTTCATAAAACCAAAATCAGAATACGCCAAACCAACTTGGTTACCAAAAGTTTCTAAATCTATTGCTCCGATCATATCATCGTTTTCTACTCTGATATGTTGATCGTCTAATGATGACAGTCCATTTATCTTGTCCGTCGTCAGGCTCACAAAATCATTTCTAAAATTTTGTGTTTCAGCCTCTGTATGGTTGTCTGGATTAAACCCAAATACCGCGAACATATCATCATTATCTTTTATCTCGTCCAGACGTGCCAATAATTTTGCCTTTAATTGATTTAATGTTAGCGGTGTTTTTGACACAACTTCAATCGTGTATCCGTCATCAGATTGCTGAATTAACGAGTTATACGCGTCATTACCGGCATGCAATAAAGTGTAATAATATATTGTTTCGTCTGTATTAAATACACTATTGTTATCACGAACAGCATTAATTGAAAGTCTGTTTACAGCAGAATCAGTATTGGAATCTATATTTATTGATTCTATTTTTCCAGTATTGTCTAAATTTATCTTCAAAATATCTTCATCAGAATAAAATTCAGCCTGGCTCAAATCAAATTGATGCAAATCGCCTATTGCGTTTGCCACATTTTCGGCCTGTTGTCTTATGCTTTCTTTATTGTCACGAAACCATTGTCTTATATCATCGTTATGGGTTGCTATCTCGTGTTTATACCCTGCAACGCGTAATGCCCGAATAATATCGTTTTCAGATACATTTTCCCAGTTGTCTATTTCTGTCACTAACACCCGGTACATTTCATCCAAAATCAACTGATTACATGTCCCTTTGCCACGGCAAGTTAATGGGCTTGGGGTAAAACCATTAGTAGCGGAACGTATGGTTGATTGTCGTGTGTTATTTTGTTGTGATGTGTTATCCAATTCTTGTGCGTATGTATCATAATCATCACCCAATGCATTTTGCAAATACACGGTTCGTTGTGTTTCATTATCAACCATTGCAGTCACTTCCAGATTTGAATTACGTATATCTGTTTCGCTGGCCCTGACAATATTATTTGGCGCAAAACCACCGCCGGAACCACCGCTGCACGCCGCTAAAGCCAACACAGATGTTAAAATTGCAATTTTTTTCATTTGAAATCCTTTTGTTATTATTTATTGTGCCTTGGCACCAAAACTTAAATTCATACGAATTTCCTGATGTGTATCATAATCATTGTCACACGTGCCATTGGCGCACTGGCGATATTGAATTAAACCAACCGCTTCGGATGGAGTTCCGTTATCACCATAGTACTGAATTTTGGAATTGGTTTCACTGTCAGATGCATTTGAAAATAATTTGTATGCGTCAGGAATGGTTTTGTTTGTCCCGTCAAAAGACAAATTTCCATTATTATACGAGACATCATACCAATCTTCAAAACGGGCTGTTAAATTTTCACTGTCCTTTGTGAATTTTAGTTCGGCAGAGCCATTAATAAAACCGCCATTATTCTGGGGATCGTAAACGGTGCCACTATTTTCGCCACCCAATATCGATATCACCGATGCGATTGCGTTACCGGTAAATGTGGTTTCTGATGTGGGCAATTCATCAGATTCAATTTTTTTGACATCGTCATACCCACCAATAAACGGAACCGGCCTGTCAACATCGTTATTTGCAGAAAATTGATAGAATCCAAAATCAGAATATTTTAATTTCATATCCTTGCCATGTGACGCATAGGTTAAGTTTATATCCCCATCTTCTGATTTAAATGTGTACCCAGAATCCAAATCATATAATTCGTACACTTCGTTGTTTTTGATAATACGATGATCGCCAGTATACTCGGTATAAATCTTGTCATTTTCTACAAGCATGCCGTCTGGCACGGTGTTCAGTACCCGGTATATGTTATTATTCGCAATTTCCAGATCGTCGCCCACATACAGATTTCCATTGTAATAAATATTGGGACCAGAGCCACTGTCCAGGATTTCATAACCAGGCTCGTTCAATTTTGATAATAATTTTGTTCCGCTTAATATATAATTTTCGTCATCATATTCAATGTATATCTTATTGCCTTGCACAATAGATTCATTATCCTGTATCGCCAATTGTCTTATTACTTTGTCGTCACCAACGATAAATTGCATTGGCAACCCAAAACCTTCGTCTGTGGCATTAAATTTAACATCACTTAAATCATAGATGTCATATTCTTTACCGTTAAAACTCTTGGTCGCAGATCGTATCGCGGAACTGGAACCATCCTTTGCGACAACAATCGCGCTTGCCATACTTGTGACATCGTTATTAATTTCCACATTTCCAATAGTGGTTTGCCCTGATCGTATAAAATTTTCCGCGCCAGACAATTGCCCGCCGGAAACGCCTGGCGCACCGCCGCCACCGGAACCGCCGCTGCACGCCGCCAATGCCAATACGGATGTCAGAATAAAACATTTTTTCATTTAAAATTCCCCTTTATAAAAATATCAAACGGTCAAGAAATTGGTGGTCGGGGCGTTGGTAACCATCTTGTTATTGATTCTGCGGTTTTCGGGTTGCCCCTGTTGTATAACCGTCAGCCCCCCGACCATTGTTTTTTCACAGCAGTCAGGATTAATAACGGTGCAAAAACACCGGAATATCAAAATTAACGACGCTTTCGCACCGAACAAGACGGGCCACCACAGCCCAAACCCAATTTCTTGGATTCAATACAATTATAAAATATTGTGAAAAAAATGTCTATGGTATTTTTAAGAAAAAAATCAAAAAAACCGCCAAAAGGCGGTTTTGAAATATTATTCGCAAATTATTTTGCAGATTTTTCAGCACTTGTCGCCGCCAAATCTTCAACAATACGTGCCTTTTTACCAGACAATTTGCGTAAAAAGAACAATTTTGCACGACGAACACGACCAATACGAACTTTTTCGATTTTTTCAATCGCCGGTGTGTACAATGGGAATTTGCGTTCCACACCCACACCATAAGATTCGCGACGTACCGTGAACGATGCGTTGTTGCCATCGCCACCATCGCGTGCGATAACGACGCCTTCGAACATTTGAATACGGAATTTGTCGCCATCTTTAATTTTTACATGAACGCGAACCGTATCCCCGGCTTTAAAGTTTGGAATAACTTTGTCGCCTTTTAATTTAGCAATTTGTTTTTCTTCAATTTTTTTAATAATGCTCATTTTTTATCCGCCACCGTTCGATATTGCCATGGTGACCGGACAGCAGGACTTCTGGGACTTTATGTCCACGCCATACTGACGGGCGGGTATATAATGGCCATTCCAACCCCCCGATTTCGAAACTTTCATTTTCGGTGGAATCCGCACCACCGTGCAGTACATTATCCATCACGCGAACGCAACTGTCAACAAAAACTTGCGCGGCAATTTCGCCCCCGGACAAAATATAATCGCCGATTGAAACCTCGGTAATGTCATACTCATCCAAAACGCGTTCGTCAATCCCCTCGTATCGACCACAGAGCAGGGTATATATCGCATTTTTATCCGCCACAAATTCGCGTACCAATTTTTGATTTAATTGAACGCCACGTGGCGAAAAGTATATGATTTTACCAGGATTTTTAATTGAATCAATCGCGGGACCTATTGCATCGGCACGCATAACCATACCGGCCCCCCCGCCAAATTGTTCGTCATCGACACTGCCATAATTATTTACGGCAAAATCGCGAATGTTGATAACATCCATCGACCAAATCCCCTTGTCGCGTGCGCGCCCAACAACCCCGGCACCAAGTGTACCTGGAAATAATTCTGGAAAAATGGTCAATATATTAAAATGCATTTTATCTCTTTTTCATAGGTTTGTGCATATTCATTAAATCGATTTTTATTCGTGCTGGACGAAACGATTTGTCGCGTTTATCAATGGGGTGTTTGGCACAACATTGTTGGCAAATAGCTTTTAATTCATCAAGGTTTGCGCAAAGGGTTTCATCGCTGTTAAGACATAAATCGGTTGGTCTTAATACCGCATATTCCGGATTACATCTATAACTTTCATTAACAACTTGATCTACATAGAATTTGTCTGTATTTGGATCTATTTTAAGTCTTGTTGGTGTCTGTTTATAGATTGCACAATTTTCTAAACTACAAGGACATTTTTCTTGAAAAACATACAAATAAGCCATCTTTAAAACTCCTATCTGCATCTGCATCCAAAACATGTGACGCGTATAGTTTCTTGTGCTTGTGCAAATTGCCTGATTGGGCATGTTGCGGTTATTGTTCCGTCTACATTCGTTTCTATGTGTACAGACGGCATTGTATTGCGTAATACTGTGACAGCAGGACATTCGCCTGCATCATAACAGTGTAACGACACCGGTGTCGTATCTAACGCAACTTGTGTTCCTAATTTATCTCTATATGACATAAAACAACCTCTTATTTTACTGTGACGGTTTTTTTATTAAAGTCAACATCTGCGCCAATAAACGAATACATATTGCCGTCATCTGTTTCAATAATATCGCCCGCGCCATAGTTTTGAAATCCGACAACTATGCCAAGATTTATGCCATTTTGCATAACATTAAACCCGATTAAATCCGCCTGGTAATATTCGTTGTCGGCGGTCGCGGGCAGGGTGTCGCGTTCGATGAATAACTCTGTTCCACGCAAAGCCTCGGCCGCGGTTCTGTCTTCAAATCCTTTGATGTGTGCGATAATAACACTTGAATTCGGCACAACACGAATAAATTTGAAATCATTTGGACTGAACTTTGCACTTTGCACTTTGAACTTTGAAAAATCCTCTGGATTTTCACTGTATGTCTGTACGCGTACATCACCACGCACGCCTTGCATTGCCACAATTTTACCGACCAAGATTTTTTGATTATCGTTGTACATTTTGTCGTTGGGTAATCCGGTTTTGTGTTAAAAACGCAGGATTTCTGGGGCAATTTTTTTCATCCGGGCACCCAGAAAACGTATTTGGGCCAACAATTGACGGCATCGTATATGTCATCACGATTTCTGCCCACGCAGAAAAACGCCGGTCTTTGTCCGAACAGTATTGATTATCAAACGGGCAATTTACATTACTCATTTATCGTGCCGAATATGTTTGTGGGTGTTTCAACAATATATCGCGAATACTGTGAATATAATCCTTTTCATCGATATTGTTCGCACGCGCATAATCCATCAGATTATAAAAGTTTAAAAAATAACTGTCGTTTATTTTAACCTTGTCGCGTTTATTAATAAAATAAACAGACTTGAACACGGCATTTAACTCGTGCCGTAATTCAATGTCTGAATATTTCGATTGTATTTTGGCTGTCATAGCATACATTTCTAGGCGTTTTCGGCCGGTGCCTCTGTGTCTGCCGGTGCAGAGGCGGCTTCCTTGGCTGCGGCCTCGGCGGCGGCTTTTTCTTCGGCTAATTTAGCCAATTTTTCGGCTTTATCTTTTGCCTTTTGTTGTGTTTTTTCAGATGGCAAATTCTTTTTTGTTTGTGTTGGAATTGGTCTTGCCGTTGCCAAACCAGCGTTTACCATAAATTTATAAACACGGTCAGACGGTTTTGCGCCCTTGGCCAACCAAGCCTTTAATTCTTCGACTTTCAACACGACGCGCTTTTCGTCCGTTTTGGCCAACATTGGGTTGTATTTACCAATGACCTCTAAAACATTACCAGAATTACGTGCGTTACGTGAATCTGTCACGACGATGTGATAATACGGACGTTTTTTTGCGCCGAAACGTGCCAAACGAATAACTGTTGCCATATTTGTTGCTCCTTAATTTTTTATATGGTTTCATCCACAAAGAAAACCACCATCAAGGGCGAAAACTCGCCGGATGATGTGCCTTGTGCATACCGCACACAGGGTTATCTGAAATCGCAATCTTTGGGATTTGCAGGTGTATTATTATACTTTATTTGCAAAAAGTCAAGAACAAGCTTGCAGATGTCCGCCGACCCAACAGGCGGCACCTTGGGTACTGGGGATATATTCTAATTTATTGGTCGCCGACTGAACATCGGCCTGGACAACACGGGCATCATTGGCGACGGACCCAGATTTTTTACTTAAATTATATACGCGTGCAAAAAAGCGCGACATTTTATTTCCGCGACTGGCTGCGTTGACGACTGCAACGCCATCCGTGCCAACCGTTACGCCGACTTTGCCTAACTTTGCGATGGCGACCGCGCCACCCGCAAAAATCATCGCGAAATCACCAATGATTGTTGCCGCGGACGCAATTCTTTGTTTAACAACCGTGGATTTTGCCAACATTTTTTGCAAAGAATAATATTTTATGTCTTTTTGGGTAATGCTTTCTGGTTCGGTTAATTCAATAAACCCGCGGAAAATTTCATCTAAAGATTTTGCATATTGTCCATCAAAAACATCACTGTCGATGTATGTTTCAATATAACCCAAAAATGCCTGTAATGCAGACCGGGCGCACGGGTCTTGGTCTGCAACAGGTTGATTTTTACAATTGTCATACAATTCTTTAAATTCTTCTGCTTTTGATTGCATTTGTGCGCTTGTGGTTTTGTCCACTATCGTGCCACCAACAGACAAAGTTCCGCCCACGACAGCCAACGCGGCAATCGCTGGTGCCGCGGTACCGGCCGTTGCGACAACGACAACAACACTGCCGGCAACGGTCAAACCGGTTACGATTGTATCGCCAACCGTGCGCAGTGTTTGTAATTTTTGTGCCTCATTTAATGTGCATTGTTTTATATCATTGTCCCATTTCGTTCCGCCCGGTGCGATTTTACCTAATTCTGTGCATTGGGATTGTGTCATACCGCGGCATTGTGCACCGTCAAACGAGCCGCCCGCACCAATGCAACCCATACCGGATTCACCGGCATTGGAATACAATTCGCTTCTGACATTGATATTATCAAACACGAATTCAATCGTATCAGATTTTGTTGCGTCATCATTTATAACCGTGCATTCAAAAATATGCTTTGTGCCGTTTGGCGACTTCCATTGTCTGAACCCAGATGTACAATTAAAATTATTAAAACTTGTTCCTGTTTGTGCTTGGACATATTGGTGCAGCAAAAATTCCAGCGACGGCAAAGAACGAACCTCGATATATTCATATTTATAGTTATCAACCCCAGGGATTGTTTTTGGTTTATAATCTTTACCAACACTTCTAAAATCAAACACACATACATTTTGACGTGTTTGTGCCGATGCCCTGACATTAGCCGCCATCGCAGATCCCGAATATGTTGTACCAACCTGGATTGATGGATAAAATTGTGTTGTCCACGACAAACCATACGATGTTCCGCGCATTTTGTTGCACATATCCTTGGTATCCGCAGCGTCGCCCTTGGTACAAAAATATCGTCCCGCCCCAGATTCAAATTTTCCGCCGTGTATAGTTTCGCATAATGCCTGTGCGGCATCTGTTTGAACGGTTTTATCGGTGGATTCAATCAAATCATCAAATTCAAAATCATATGCGTATTTCCCGTCCGTGCTGGTACATTTCAAGAAATCTTGATTTCCCTTGGTTCGTATTGGTGTCCCCACGCATTCAATCCAGGTGTTGCTGCCCGTGGGAATTATGTTTTTTAACATATATTCTTGGGCCAAGAATATTCCTTCGGTTAATTGAGTGTCAACATTTTTAAACGCGTCCACACATCCATATTTTATATTGCCACCTGGCTTCACATCGTGCGTACAGATGTTATAAAACTTTAACTTTCCGGTTCGTTTATCAAACGCGTATTTTAATTGTTCGGCGGACGGAAATGTTTCGCGTATCATATCAGGCTTTACCGTAATTACGCGTTCACATCCAGTTTTGTTTGTATAATCATCCCATTCCAGATATCCATAAAAACTTTTATATTTATTTGCCGGATCCGATACCTTGATTCGCACAGGGCGTTTAGTTGTGTTTGGATTATTGCGTCGTGCGTTCGAATATGCGCGTCCCAGGTTTCCAAACGCCGAACACACGTTTTCAAAACGCGCCACCCCAGATGCATCTGTTTTTGCACGGAATTGTTTGTTGATTAAATTAACCGTTACCACATCCAGACCCGATATCGGGTTTCCTTTGTCGTCTTTGATTATAACTTTGACCGCTTCTTTTTCTGCACGCGCGGCCTGCATTGCCGCAGACACCGCGCCATCGCCCCACGCGAATTCGGTATTCGCAGCGATAAATAATACGATAAAAAATCTGAATAGTTTTATCATCTGCAAAACCTGTTGTTTGTGATTTCTGAAATATCATTAATTTCGCGCGCATTATCCACGGCCGATTTGTATTCGCGGATATCATCGGCCGCCAATTGTTCGGATGTTAATGTTTTTACATATTCTTTGTGTTCACGAATTCTTTGATTGCACTCGTTGATAATTTGTTGTGCCAAATTATTATAAGATTCCTTTATTTCCGCACGTTCCGCCAATAATTCCCCAGATTTATCTTTGTTGTTATGGTTTATCGCATAATTTGCCGCCATCGATGCCACCGCACCAGCCGCCGCAATGCCTGCACCAGTTTTCAGTTTTGTTGATGTTTTTTCTTTTATTTCATTCCATTTTGCGGCATCCGTCCCATTTGGATTCATTAATGCGCGCGCAATTGATGCGTATGCGCCCGAACCAATTCCACCACCCGCATTGTCATACAGTCCACTGGATGCTTTATCAATCACAATTTCAGACTCGATACCGGGTTTTAACCCCAGGGCGGATTTTTGTTCTTTTAATTTTCCCGCCAATGTGGCGTATTCCTGATACAGGTTTATCAACTGGTTTGCGCCACCAATTTCGATATTTGTTGTGCCCACGGAATAGGGCGTGCCACCGCTTTCACCAATTTTGCATTGCATTGTGGCAATGTGCGCCTGCATATCGCGTTCCGCAGCCGTATCCGCGGATTGTTCGGCCAAAGATTGGGCTGCCATCATACTACCAATACCAACCGTTCCAATGCCGGCGGCACCCAGCATACGATTTTCCAAAGATTTTTCTTTATCGCGCATATTTTGGTAATTTTCCGCCAACGCATCCGTGTTCGCGGCCAATGCAGAATCCACAGATACTGATTCCAACGCTTTTATTTTTTTGCATAAATCCGCCTTGCGCGAATCCTTGATTTGGTCCGCGTCATCGGGACACCATCCCAGTTCAGAAATTATTTGAACAATTTCATCCATTCCGTCATCTTCGGCGGTTTCAATTGATAACTGATTTTCGTCCTGGGTATCGTTTGTTTCTGTATCAGATTCCCCAGGTGTATCATCGGCAAACGCCGGCATAAACATTATCGGCGCAACAAACACGCCGCACAAAAAACGCAGAAAAAACAGATTTCTAAAAAAATTCATATCTCTCTGCGAAAATTTTATCAAAAACAGATATTTTATATCAAGCGTTTTTTATTCTGCGGTATAAAATAAAAAACCGGCTTTACGCCGATTGTGTTTTTTGTTCGCTTTAGGTGGCTTGCCACCCAAAGCATCGCAGATGCGAAGGGTGGTGCGGGCGAAGGGAATCGAACCCTCGTCTAAAGCTTGGGAAGCTTTCGTGCTGCCATTATACCACGCCCGCATTGCAATCAATAATACATATTAGTTTTTTGTTTGTCCAGAATAAAAATGTACACCAGATTGTTGCGAGAGTCTTAAAACTTATCGCGTGCGTGATTGGTCATTATTTAATTGTTTTTCTATTTTTTCCACACGTTGTTCAATTGACCGCAGTAATTGTTTTGTTGGCTTGTTTTTATACATCGAGGCCAATAATTTTGCCAATTGTCCCGCCATTACAAAATCACGTTTTTGTTTCGATTGATACAATAACATACCCAGGCGGTTTTGTAATTCGTCCCACGCGTCTTCCAACCGCGATGTTTTGTGGTAATAGGTGTTTAAATCATTTTGTCGTTGGGCGTTCATATTTGCCTCCTGTGGTAAAATTGTCGCCTATACTTAATAAAATTATTGCAGAAATTTATCGTTTGTCAAATTTTTTGTAATCTCCTTTGGTTAAAATAAAAGCCGCCAAAACGGCGGCAATTTTATCTTTGTTTTTCGTTCAATACGCGTTCCAAATATGTTCGATATTGACCGCGTGGTGCTTTATCAATCAACCGGGCCATTTGGGTGGCGTCAATAAATCCACGCGCAAACGCGATTTCTTCGATACATGCAATTTTGATACCTTGGCGTGCTTCTATCATTTGGACAAAGTTTCCCGAATCCATCAACGAATTTGGTGTTCCTGCATCCAGCCAAACATTTCCGCGATGCATTGGCACGACAGACATACGACCTTGGCGCAGATAGATGTTATTCAAATCCGTGATTTCATATTCCCCGCGTGCCGACGGTTTCAAATCGCGTGCATATTGCACGACATCCGACGGGTAAAAATATAGACCCACCGACGCAAAGTTAGATTTTGGCTTTGCCGGTTTTTCTTCGATTGATATGGCACGGTTGTTTTTATCAAACTCGACCACGCCGAAACGTTCTGGGTCTGATACTTGATATGCGAAAATTGTTGCGCGATTGTTTTGGTTCTTTTTGACCGCAGATTGAAAATCCGCAAACTCGGTATCCATATGGAAAATATTGTCGCCCAATATCAGACACACATTGTTATCACCAATAAATTGTTCGCCAATGGTAAACGCCTGGGCAATGCCACGGGGTTGTGGTTGGATTTTATATGATATTTTCATACCCAATTGTTCCCCATTGCCCAATAATTTTTCGATATTAGGCGTATCGTTTGGTGTTGATATAATCAAAATATCCCGAATTTCAAAATGCATCAATGTTGACAAAGGATAATAAATCATCGGTTTGTCGTACACCGGCAATAATTGTTTAGATATTGTTTTTGTTAATGGATATAATCTGGAACCACTCCCTCCGGCCAGTAAAATTCCCTTCATCATAAAACCTTTTGTTTGTGGGTTGTGTATATGTTTATCATAATATAGAAAAGCATATTGTCAACGCAAAAACCGTCATTTTTGGTATTGCTTGTTATTTTGCATGGACATCCTGTTGCGACAAACAATCCGTAAAACATTTAACGGTGCACTGCGATTTCTCTTGTGTTTCTTAGATTTGCGCAATTTGCAATTTTCCGCCATTTCGATAACGACATCCAAATCATAATTACTTTCAATAACAATGGCAAAACCGTTCAAAAATCCATTCACAGATTTTATGTTGGTTGTTGGGTTTTGAATTGTTTGATTTTGTAATGGGCCGTCCCAAATATTAATATGAACACTTAATGCATAATCCAGTTTTTTATCAATATCGGATTTTAATTCCTCTAAACTGTCACCAACCAAGGTTGCACCTTTTGATGGGTCTGATTTTTCGGCGATAAACATTGTTGGGCTAATACCGGCCACAACATATATCGTATAATTTTTGTAAATTTCGACAGCGTGTTTTTTGACCGGCATTTATCTCTCCTTGGGTGTTTATTTGGGTTGGACAGGGATGTTTAATTTTTGTTTTGGAAAAATTAAATCTGGATTTTTAATATTGTTGCGTGCTGCAATCATACTAAATAAAATTCCGCGTCTCATAAAGTTTCGTGCAATAATCCACAGGCAATCGCCACGACGAACAGTATAATACGTATCGTCATCGCCCGTCATTTTAGGCATAATAAATTTATGTGTGATGGTTGATATAATATTACCATCACCATCGTGCATACGAACCGATAAAGTATATTCTTCGCCCGGGGTTAAATCACCGACATCCGCACCCAACCCAAAATGTTTAAAATCAGATACTCGCGCGGTTCCCAATACATCATCATTCAATGTTGCAGACACACGTAAACGTGGCAATCCGTTCCCGGTTATAACCAAACGTCCATTGTCCATATAGTCAATTTTTGATACAACCAAATCACCGTCGTGTAATGTGGTGGGTGCTTGTAAAACGCGACTGCCGTCATTGGTCATTAATAAAGATATCGAACTTTCCGCGCCGTGTTCCGACACATAAATAAATACGGAATCCGCCGATTTTAATTTTGTTTCCACGTCCATTAAATAAACCGTGTAATTCCCGGCATCCCACGCACGCATTGGCGCATAGACAAATTCGCCATTATCGTCGGTTATCAATGTTGCAACCAGTTTCTTATTTGTATAAACCGATACGCGTGTACTGGGTTTCCATCGTCCCGCAACAATAATTTTTCCGTCATCACCGATACGCACGATATCAAACATTGGTGTTTTTAATTCTGCCGCCACCGGGCGAACAATTGGTTCCGGTACGGGTTGAACATTTTGCGTCGCGGGACGTACACAACAAAACAAAATCCAAACCAAGACCAACAAAACAACAATCGCACACAAAATAGGGAACCAGTATTCGCGCAACACGGATTTTTTACGGGGCCGGGGTGTGTTCTCGGATTTTACGGCGGGGCGACCAACAACGCGTCGCGTCGGATTTGGTTTTGCAAACAGGTTTATAGATGTTAAAAATTCGCGTGCAAAAGAACGCCGGCGTTCGTGCCAATCTTGTTGTTGCGCAACCGCACCATTTATCAAATCATCGGTAGAATTTTTCGTTTGTCCCATTTTCCCAGACATAACAAACCCTTTATATTTTTATACATACACAATTAGCACAAAAACAATACCGCTGTCAAACTTTTTGTGATATAATATACACATAAAAATGGAGAAGATATGAAGAAAATAGGCATTATGACAACGGGTGGTGATTGTTCGGGTTTGAATACGGCAATCTATGGCATTGTAATTGGTGCGGCGAAACGCGGTTGGGCAACATATGGTATCTTGGATGGTACGGACGGCCTGGTGGGCGCGACCCCAAATATGGTGCGCATAACCCCGGATACATTGCCGCCTGAACAAATGCCCGTGGCGGGCAGTATTCTGCGCAATGGTAATGTTGGTGCGACAAATAATTTCGAGCGTGCTGTGCAATCGGGTAAATTGCCCCAGTTTACAAAACAATTAAAGAAAAATTTGGCGGCGGCAAAACTGGACGCGCTGATTTTGATTGGTGGCAACGGCAGTATATCGCTGGCGTGGAATACTCGCGACATTTATTCTGATTTGCAACTGATTTGTATTCCAAAAACGATTGATATGGATATCCCGTTAACCGACCGAACGATTGGTTTTGATACGGCGGTGTCGCAACTGACCGGTTTTTGCGATGATTTAATGTTGACCGCACGCAGTCACCATCGTTGGTTCGTTGTGCAATCAATGGGTCGCAATTGTGGCGCATTGGCATTAACGGCTGGTGTGTCGTCCGGCGCCACGGCAATTTTAATACCGGAAATAAAATTTGATATCGACAAATTGGTCACGCATATTAAAAACGCGCCAACCGATTATGGAATTATTATGGTGTCCGAGGGTGTTCGTCTGCGTGGACATTCGGGTGATGCCGCAACAATGATTTCGCGAAAACTAACCGCCGCCGGCATCGCAAATCGTACTGCATTCCCCGAACATATCCAAAGGGCAGGGCGCACAACCCCCACCGACCGTATTTTGGCAATATCAATGGCAAACGCCGCATTGGATGCAATCGAGAATAACGAAACATATGTAATGACGGCACTGCAAAATGGTGAAATTACAACGGATGGTTTGGACAAAGTCGTTTCTGCGGGTAAGCCAGAACGTGACCCGAATATAGATGGGTTAATGATTTCTAACGCAATGATTGATGATGATAACCCATTGTTGATTGCCTCAGGAGATATGGGTATATATATCGGTGAAACAAAATAAAAAATCGGGCAGGTCGCCCGATTTTTATTTGTCCAATCCCAATCTAATTCTATCGCTCAGTAATAATATTCTGCTGCGTTCAGCTTCGTAAAAATCTTTTAATATCTGGGCACTGCCAGCTTTTTTAATTTCTTCGACTGTTTTACTTTCTATCAGGTGATATATATAATGGTCTTGTTCATCTTTTGTGCGTGAAAATGTCACGATATCGCCACGTTGAACACCAATCATACCGTTGCGTGATTCATAATAAATATTTTTCCATACTGGGCTGTATGCTTGTATTTTTGTATATTCACTGGCTTGTATATGTATAACAGATGTCACAACTGCATCTTGTTCTTTTTGATTTATAAAATCCAGTAATTTTTGTTCCGCTTTACACAAATTAAACCCTGTCATATATGCATAAGTATTCCCACGTTTTTGACGTAATACAGGAATCATATCGCCTGGTTTCAAACTTTTACGCCAAGCCCCATCCCAATCGATTGAACCATCAAACCGTTTTGTGAAAAATCTCCCCCACAAACCGTTTTCTAACCATACGCCACTATCATCAATGCTGAGAATTGTGCTAAACTGGTGATTTTCGTCTTCATAATTTGCCATAATAAATCCTTTTTATTTATACGGCGTCCAGAATACTATAAAATACACCAAATGCAACAAAAAAACGCCCAAAAGGGCGTTTTGTCATAGGTTGATATATGTTATTTCTTTTCAGAAAAATCTGCATCGGTTGTGTTGTTGTCATTACCTGATTCAGAATTTCCTGCATTTGCCTGTTGTTCGGCTTGCGCGGCTTTATAAACCGCTTCGCCTAACTTCATAGCTTTTTCAGTCAATGCATCAGTTTTTTCTTTGATTGATTCAACCGTCGCATCGTCTTTCTTTAATTCTGCGGCCAACGCATCCTTGGCATCTTCGATTGCTTTCTTTTCTTCGGCCGAAATCTTGTCGCCGTGTTCTTTCAAAGATTTTTCAATCGAAAATACTGCGGTTTCGCCTTGGTTTTTCGCCTCGACCAATTCGCGTTTTTTCTTGTCCGCGTCGGCGTTGGCTGCGGCTTCGTCAACCATACGTTTAATTTCGTCTTCGGACAGGCCCCCATCGGATTTAATCGAAATCGCCTGTTCTTTGCCGGTGCCTTTATCCTTGGCAGATACGTGCACGATACCGTTTGCGTCAATATCAAAAGAAACCTCGATTTGCGGCATCCCGCGTGGCGCCGGTGCGATACCTTCCAGGTTAAATTGACCCAACAATTTGTTATCGGCGGCCATATCGCGTTCGCCTTGGAATACGCGAATTGTCACGGCCGATTGATTATCTTCGGCGGTTGAAAACACCTGGGATTTTTTGGTTGGAATTGTTGTGTTGCGGTCAATTAAACGCGTGAACACACCACCCAATGTTTCGATACCCAATGACAAAGGTGTCACATCCAACAGCAAAACATCTTTTACATCGCCTTTTAAAACGCCACCCTGAATCGCGGCACCCATAGCGACCACTTCATCAGGATTAACGCCCTTGTGTGGTTCGCGACCAAAGAATTCTTTGACCGTTTCGACCACTTTTGGCATACGTGTTTGACCACCAACCAAAATCACTTCATTGATATCACTCTTGGATAATCCGGCGTCTTTCAACGCTTTTTCGCACGGTTCAATTGTTTTGCGGATTAAATCATCGACCAAAGATTCCAATTTTGCACGTGACAGCGTTGTGTTGAAATGTTTTGGACCCGTCGCGTCCGCCGTCAAGAACGGCAAATTGATATCCGCAGATGTTTTTGACGACAATTCGATTTTTGCCTTTTCTGCGGCTTCTTTTAATCTTTGCAACGCCAATTTATCATTAGACAAATCAATTCCGGTTTGACCTTTGAATTCTTCAATTAAATATTTCAAAATACGTGCATCGAAATCAGACCCACCCAATGCGGTATCACCGTTTGTTGATTTAA
The DNA here is from genome assembly GCA_902793005.1 of uncultured Pseudomonadota bacterium. Taxonomy (GTDB): domain Bacteria; phylum Pseudomonadota; class Alphaproteobacteria; order Rs-D84; family Rs-D84; genus Enterousia. The sequence goes on along the minus strand of CADBBQ010000010.1, from coordinate 5,797 downwards.
CCTCGAACACGCCATCAACGATTTCCAAAATGGACACATCGAATGTTCCACCACCCAAATCGTAAACCGCGATTGTGCCGTTTTTATCTTTGTCCAAACCATAGGCCAATGCCGCCGCGGTTGGTTCGTTAACAATACGCAACACATTTAATCCCGCGATACGACCAGCATCCTTGGTTGCCTGACGTTGAGAATCATTAAAATACGCCGGCACGGTAATAACCGCATCCGTCACAGTTTCACCCAAATAATTTTCGGCATCTTTCTTTAATTTTGCCAAAATCATAGCCGAAATCTGGGACGGGGCATATTTTTTGCCGTCCATTTCAACCCATGCGTCGCCATTATCACCGGCAACAATTTTATATGGAACACGTGCCGCGATTTCGCGAACGGCCGGACTGTCATAACGCAATCCCATCAAACGTTTAATTTCATAAATAGTATTTTCTGGATTTGTTACCGCCTGGTTTTTTGCAGTAATTCCAACCAGTTGTTCGCCACCCGCCGTCAATGCGACAACCGACGGGGTTGTGCGTTGACCTTCGGAATTTTCGATAATTTTTGGATCTGACCCATCCATAAAGGCCATTGCGGAATTTGTTGTTCCTAAATCGATACCTAATACTTTTGCCATATTTTATGCCTCCTTGAAAAATATTTGCTAACCCAGATATAGGTATTTCATAACCGATTTCAAGTGGCAAAATACAAAAAATTATTTGTTTAAAATCCCATCAATTTTATTTGCAAAACGCAAGGCACTATCATCATAAATATCGTTCAAATCGTGCTTTTTAAAGCAATCCATTTGATATTTTTTAACCCCGGCATCTGCGCCATCCCACGCATCACCACGCATCGCCTTTAATTTATATTCTCCCCAAGATTTACAATGATAATGATGCACGCGGCATACCGACATCCGCACACTTTTTGTTGCACCGGCCACATCGTGTTCGTGGCACCCCATATGCATAACGAACTGTGGTTTGATAATCGATTTATATAACCAATTTCTTTTTGCACGCATAGTATAATTTGCGGTAACCAGGCCCCGGGGTTTGTTTTTGTGTCCGTTCGAACCAAAAATCACCCACGGAATAATGATTTGTGCGACATTTTCCGGAATTGTTGCCAAAAAATCGGTCATATTATCATATTTCACCGGCACCAAAAATTCATCTAAATCAATCACAGCCAGCCATCTGGTGTCCTTTTTGTGTTTTTCGATACAATCGTTATACGCCGGCAATTGCATTTTTTCGCCGGGGAAAAAAGTATAATCCACCAACCCGGATTTAATATATGGTTTTAATATTTCTTGGGTTTTATCAGTGCTGTCATTATCATACAGGTAAAACTTTTCGACCCCTAACAATTTATGAAATTCAATCCATTCGGCCAAATACGGCCCCTCGTTTTTCATAATTGCAACAATAGCCAGATTATATTTGAATTTTGCCGGCGTCCGCACAGATTGTCTGAACGCACGATTTTCACGTAATTTGCGTATAATGCCATATTCAACCACCGATTTGACCCGACGCGACACGCGCTTGTCTGTGATAAAAGTTGCGACCAGGTGTGCAAAAAATCTGCGTAAACCTTTCATAATATATATCCTTTGATTCCTATACAAAACATATAACACATACGCATAACGAAAGCAAATAAAAACCGTCCACTTGGACGGTTTAAACGAAGTTTTTTGTTGAAAAAACTTATTTTTTTGCCGGTGCTGCCGCTGCCGCAGGTTTATTATCGGATTCGTCTGGCATTTTACCACCGATTGTGACGAACGCCAATTCTGCCTGGTGCAGGCCCAGTTCAATACCTTTTGGCAAAACCAAATCAGTTCCGTGAACCACATCACCGATATTCAAATCTGCCAAATCGATAACGACTTTTTCCGGCATATCGTGAACCAAACCACGCAATGCAACCTTACGCACAGCAAAGTTCAACACACCACCCATTTTCAAACCGCGAGATGTTTCCACATTTGCCAATTCCAACGGCACACTGACCGCGACCGGCGATTTAACATCGATGCGTTTGAAATCAACGTGGATAACACGGTCGGACACCGGATGATATTGAATATCCATCAACATAGCATCTTCTGTTCCCTTTGGTGTTTTGATTTGGAACAATTTTGTCCGCAAAGAAGGTTGTTTCAACAACATTTCAAAATCGCGCATATTCAACACGATTGCGGTTGGTTCCTTTTTTTCACCATAGATTACAGCGGGGATATTTTGGTTTTTACGAATTGCACGTGCGGCCCCCTTGCCAGCAACATTACGAAATTCTGCATTTAATTCAATAGCCATTTTTATTTCCTTAAATTTTGTGTTTTTTGTTATCGCACAACCTCCAAGGGTGTCGTGCAGGGCGTATTATGTATTAAAAACATTGAAAAATCAAGTTAAATCTTGCGCAAAATCAAAATTCTGGCGCGGCCATATTTTTTATCACGCAAAACCGTCCATTTTGTGGTACTCGGCGTGTAATCAACATTGGATTCAATCTCTTGCACGACGATGCCGCGAAACCCAGAATCCGCCAACGCGTCAACAAAACCTATTCCTAATTCCGGGGTGGCATAGGGTGGATCAACGAAAACCAAATTCACTTGGGCAGCATATTTACATACGCGTGTTGCCGCGTCTGATTTATCAATTTTATATCGCGCCAAATCTATATCACGAACATTTTCCGTGATTGCCCGATGGGACGCATCCGCCACATCGGTAAAAATAACGGTTGAATTGTGATATCGGGACAAAACCTCTAACCCTAATGCGCCGGACCCGGCAAACGCATCCCACGCGTGGATTTCGGAAAGTGATTCCGCCAAAATACCTGTCAAAGAATTAAAAATCGCACCACGCGTTAAATTTTGTGTTGGACGCGCGCCATCGGGCAATTTTAACTTGCGCCCACGGAATTCCCCAGAAATAACTTGTAAATTTGAATTCATACATTACACTATACAATATGGATTTTATGAATCAAGCAATCATTTCTGCGCGCCGCGCATTTGCCCACGACGATGTTCCAATCGGCGCGGTAATTGTGCGTGATGGACGCATTATTGCACGTGGCGAAAATCGTGTGCAAAAAAATCAGAATCCAACATTACACGCCGAAATTGTCGCGATAAATAACGCCTGCCGTAAAGTGGAAACAAAATTTTTGGACGATTGCGATATTTATGTATCGCTGGAACCTTGTGCGATGTGTGCGACCGCAATATCATTTGCGCGCATAAAAAACATCTATTTCGCGGCCCCCGACCCCAAAGGTGGCGGCATAACCGCAAACGCGCGCATATTTGATACGGATAAACATCTGTGGCGGCCAAACATAGTACAAATGCCCGAATATGCAGACATATCGGCTGAATTATTACGGGATTTTTTTAAAATCCGACGCAAGATAAAGGAAGGTAACAAATGAGTGAAGATAATTTCAAGGTATCAAAACCCAACACGCAAAAAAACAGCACTGGCGATGGCATTGCCATCATTGTTGTGGCCATAATAATTGCGGCCATTGTTGGGACATCGCCAAATTCTGATAATTCGGTGCAACCAAACAAGCCACAGGCTGCGCAAACAAAGGATGCACAACACGTGGAACAGGGGGCATTTCAAATTGACAGCATCGCCCAGCAATTATTCGGCACAAAACAACGGTAAAAAAATCCGCCCAAAATCAGGCCCCACAAAATTGTAAAATTTTGTGGGTATTATCGGGCGGCGTTTTTATATCAAACTGTGCCCAGTCATCTCGGCGGGTTTTGCTATATCCAAAATTTTCAGCATTGTCGGTGCAATATCACGCAAACCACCGTCCGCAACCGCGATATTGCCCAGGCCCACAACAATAAAATTCACCGGATTTGTCGTATGCGAAGTGCAGGGCACATTATTTTTATAATCCCACATTTCCTCGGCATTGCCGTGATCGGCGGTAATTAACACCGCGCCCCCCAATTCCAAAACCCGTGGCACCAGGCGCGCCAATTGAGAATCCAAGAATTCCACGGCACGTATTGTCGCAGTCTCAACCCCGGTATGCCCAACCATATCGCCATTTGCCCAATTCAAAATCACCACATCAAAATTTGGTAATTCTTGGATTAAAGTATCGGTCACTTCACCCGCCGACATTTCTGGTTTCAAATCAAAAGTTGCGACATCAGGTGACGGAATTAAAATTTTTTTGCAGCCCACCAATTCATCATTTGATTCCATATCAAAGAAATATGTGACGTGATTGTATTTTTCGGTTTCGGCAATGCGTAACTGGGTTTTGCCGGCGGCCGCCAACACCGCGCCCAAAGAATTAGTGTGCGTTTCATCATTAATCAATGCGGGGCACACCTCGTTTAACCCTTCGCCATATTGGGAAAAGCATAAAATTTTCATACCGATATTTGATTGTGCCATCGCACGAACGATTTGTCGTGACCGGTCCGAACGATAATTTCCCCACACAAAACCATCATTTGCCGTGATTGGTGTTGCGCATATCACAATAGGTTTAATAAATTCGTCTGTTTCACCACGCGCATACGCATCACGCAACGCCGCACGAATATCAGACGCCGAAAATTCTGCGCGCCCGTGCGCAATTGCGTTAAACGCCGCCTCGGTTCGGTCCATATTGTGATTGCGGTCCATTGTATAATACCGTCCCGACAAAGTTCCCCAAAACGCCCGGTTATCTGCGAAATAAGGGGCCAATTTTTTTTCAATCAAATCAATAAAATCCATCGCAGACTGTGGCGGTACATCACGTCCATCGGCAACAAAGTGAATACACACACGCAAACCACGGTCCAAAATATATTTCATAATGGTTATTTCGTCATCAATATTCGAATGTACACATCCCGACGACATCAGGCCTGCAAAGTGCACAATACCGTGTTTACCACGCACAGACGCAATAAAATCTTGTAATTTTGTATTGGTGTCCCAATTTTCTTGTTGGAACCGCAATAAATATTGGCGCACCACGCGTCCCGAACCGATTGTGATGTGTCCAACCTCGGAATTGCCCATCAAACCCGCCGGTAATCCAACGGCCTCGCCACTGGCGCATAATTGCGAATGAGGGTATTTTTCCAACAAAGAATCCAAAAACGGGGTATTTGCCTGTGCCACGGCATTGTGTTCGCGATTGGCGTTTATTCCCACACCATCCATAATGCACAAAACAAGCGGTTTTTTCATATGTATCTCCTAAATTTCCAGATTGCATTATAAGTATTTTTTATTGCAAAACAAACAAAAAAATATTATGTTAAACTATGACAATATAACAAACATAGCAAAGAAGGAAACTATGGCTGGAAAACAATATGTTCATAACAGTGTGGACGATCACATTGAAAGTTCTGAACTCCGCAGGATACTCATTCAGAAGATAAAAGAGCTTGGCGAGCCTGATTCCACCATAATTATACAGAAATTCTATTATAACCGTAAGTCGTCGGAGATAGCGAAGACAGTGTCCATGACTGCATCATCGGTACGTTCAAGATGTACGCGGGCAATGGATAAGCTCCGCAAAAAGCTTATCGAAGCAGGTATAACAGGTTAAAGGAGGGTGAATCATGAAAAAGAAAAACATATTTGATATACTTGAAAATACGGACGATGAGACAATGGGTGTTATCACGGATCTAAGCCCTGAGCTTGACGAAGCAAAATTTGAAAAGCTGTTCGCTAAGAGCGAAAAAGACTATAAAATAAAAAAGAAAGAGATGGAAAGAACAATG
>CADBBQ010000009.1 GCA_902793005.1 uncultured Pseudomonadota bacterium | reverse complement strand
GGTACTCCTTCTTTCATAAAGAAGGAGACGGCGCGGCGCGCCGTGGTTTTGTCGTCGGCTGCGCCGACACATCAACTGAACTCTGCACTCTGAAAACTGCACTCTGACCATACCCCCGCCATCCCACTTCGCCAAGGCTTCGTGGGACAGGCCATTGGTCCCCCTCCCCACGGGCAGAGCCCTTGGGGCGGAATAAAAAAACGCCCGATTGGGCGTTTTTTTTATTTCGATTGCTCTTTAGTTCAAAGCATCTTTCAAAGCTTTACCAGGTTTGAATTTTGGTTGAACAGAAGCAGGAATCTTAATCGCAGCACCAGTTTGAGGATTGCGGCCAGTTGTTGCTTTGCGTTTTGCAGATGTAAATGTGCCAAAACCAACCAAGCGAACTTCGCCTTTCTTTTTCAAAACTTTGGTAACTGTGTTGATAAATGCATCCAAGCAAGAAGCGGCAGTTGCCTTGGTAACTTCAACTTCGTTTGCAATTGCTTCAATCAATTGTTGTTTGTTCATATGTTTCTCCTTTCATAGGTTTTTTATTTTACTGACAGTGGTCGAGCAATGCCTTTGAAATCAAGCCTTTATTTCCGCCACTTTTGCCATACGCAACGCGTGTGGTCGGCTAATTCCAAGGACATTGCTCGTTCTGTTCAACCGAATCATAGAGAATCCCGCAATTCAAGTCAAGGGCAAAGTGAATTTTTCCCGTAAATCTTTGCAAAAAACGTGTTTTATATATAAATAAGTAGTTATTTTGTCACATTTTTATATAATGCCGCCTTGGGCCAGCGACCATCCAAAACATCTTTCCATTCTGCACGATTTGGCGTGTTGTTTTCGCATAATACAAAATTCCCAGCCACCCCACGAATATGAACGGTTCGATAATGATTCGGTGTGTTTGTCGCCAACAGCAATATTACAACCGCCCAAAACAGCAACTTGGTAAATCCCCACGGTTTTAAAAACATATTTCTGTTGAATTTATCCTTTAATAAATTTTGATACAGTGCCCATCCCCACGTAAATAACAACATTGTCATAGCAAAAAACACGGCAATTGTTATCGGGGTTTGAATAGTGCGCAAAATTTCCGCCGCCGAATCCCAACCACTGGATACCGCCGGACATATGTACAAAACATCACCCAGCATATTTTCGGGAACGCGTATTGTTGGCACAATGTTGCCCAAATGAACATCAAACGACGCCATCAGTGCAATCAATGTCACCATTGCCAGTGCAAAAATCATTGTCGGTTTCATATTCGTTCCCCAGGTTTAATCGTAATTATTATATCATAAATTTAGGCCTATGTTTTATAAAAAAATTCAAAATAAGATTGAAAATGTCCACCTTTGTTTATAAAATGCGCTATGTAATCAAAAAAAACAGGATACATATTATGAATTACGATGAAATCAGAAAATTGTTTTTAAATTATTTTGAACAACACGGACACAAAATCGTACCGTCGGCGTCGCTGATACCGGATGACCCAACATTATTGTTTACGGTTGCCGGTATGGTGCCGTGGAAAAATATATTCTTGGGAAATGCGGCACCTGAATTTCCGCGTGTTGCCGATGTGCAAAAATGTATCCGCGCCGGTGGTAAACATAATGACCTGGACGAGGTTGGTTTCGACGGTCGTCATCATACTTTCTTTGAAATGTTGGGCAATTGGTCGTTCGGCGATTATTTCAAAGAAGAAGCAATCAAAATGTCGTGGGATTTGCTGACCAATGTTTTGAAATTGGATCCAAATCGCATTGTTGTCACAACGCATATTTCCGATGACGAGGCAACGGCACTTTGGAAAAAAATTGCCGGCAAAGACGCAATTCGATTGGACAAAGATAATTGGTGGTCGGCCGGGGATACGGGTCCGTGTGGGCCGTGTACGGAAATGCACTATGATATGGGTGCAGATTTGCCGGGTGGCTTGCCGGGTTCACCAAACGAAGACGGTGGCCGTTATGTCGAAATCTGGAACGATGTGTTTATGCAATACAATCGTGATGCAAATGGGAATTTAACGAACCTGCCAAAATGCAATGTTGATACCGGTGCCGGTTTGGAACGGTGGGCCGCGGTAATGCAAGGGGTGCGCGATAATTACGACACGGATTTATTCCAACATTTAATGGATGCAACATCCGATGTGGTGCACGTTGCGCGCAATGCAGATAATACGCCGTCTTTCAAGATTATTGCCGACCATTTGCGGGCGGTGGGCTTTGCAATTGCTGATGGTGTAATCCCCAGCAATACCGACCGCGGATATGTTATTCGTCGTATTTTGCGTCGTGCAATGCGGCACGGACAATTGTTGGGACATAACGGCCCGTTGTTAAGTGCGCTGTATCCCGCATTGGTTCGTGAGATGGGCGCGGCGTATCCGGAATTGGCACGCGAAGAAAAACACGTTGTTGAAATAATCAAAAACGAAGAAAATGCGTTCCGGGATATGTTGCAAAACGGATTGAAATTATTAGACAGTGAATTGCCAAATGTTCAAAACTCGGTTTTGCCGGGTGCGGTTGCATTTAAACTGTTTGATACATATGGTTTTCCACTGGATTTAACGCAAATGATTTTGCGCGACCGTGGGATGACCGTTGATGTTGATGGATTTGATGCCGCTATGCGTGAACAAAAAGAACGCAGTCGCGCCGATACTCGTGGCACCAAGGTATTGTGGGAATCGGTTTCTGATAAAGTGCCGGCAACCGATGATACAACAAAATATGCACCTGTGGCGGATATGTCGTCAAAAGTTTTGGCAATTTTACGAAACGGTGAATTTGTGGATTCGGCCGTGCCGGGTGATAATGTCGAAATCGCATTGGATAAAACAAACTTTTATGGCACCCAAGGGGGCCAAGTCGGCGACACTGGCGAATTACGTATCGGTGCGGATACCGTGGTCACCGTGGCCGAGGCCGCACGCGCCGGAAATATCGTTATTCACAAAGGCACTGTTCAAAAACCAATTAATGTCGGCGACAAAGTTGTATCTGTTATAAACCCAATCGTGCGTGAACAGACAACACGTGCACACACGGCGACACATTTATTACAGGCGGCATTGCGACGTGTTTTAAATACCGATGTGGAACAACGCGGTTCGCGTGTTGCACCGGATTCTGTGCGATTTGATTTTTCATTTGGGCGCGCAATGACGGATGACGAAAAAACGGCTGTTGAAAATATCGTCAACGATTGGATTAAACAAGATATGGACGTCAAACACGAAGAAATGTCTTTGGATGCGGCAAAATCACGTGGCGCAATGGCATTGTTTGGCGAAAAATATGGTGATATTGTGCGCGTAATTACCGCGGGCGATGTGTCGTGTGAACTGTGTGGTGGAACGCACGTTTATCATACCGGCGAAATTATCCGGGCGCGTATAAACAAAGAAAAATCCGTGGCATCAGGTATTCGCAGAATCACAATGTCGGTTGGAAATCTGGCTGAATAAAAAAAACACCGCAATTGCGGTGTTTTTTTTGTTAAAACCATTTCCACGGTTGCAGGGCTTTGAGCAAACTCATCGCGGTACGTTTGTCGGCATATGTATGGCCACAACGCGGACACACCAAGAACGGCGCAACAACCATTTTGTATTTTTTAAATATCATATTCCAAACAAACAATCCGGCAACCCACGCGGCAATCACTAACCCCCACGCCACATATCCGAAATATTTATCAACCGTGCGTGTCAAAATTTGCACAACCCCCAGATTTGATTTTTCCAAATCATTGTAAATTTTAACCGCAACAGGCCAGCTGGACGGACGCCACGGATATACGTGTTTGATTCCGTAATTGGTCAACAATGTTGTGCCCAATCCGCCAGATGATTTATCCAGTTGCTGTTTGATTGCGGCATCAATCATTTTATCGATTTCTATCTGGGTGACTTTGACCAGTTCTGTTTGAACTTTGTCCAATTGTTTGTTTACCAACTCAACCGTATCATCTACTTTGGCAATACCCTTGTTTGCTTGGGCAATGCCAGAGTCAGCCTGGTCCACAACCTTGTCCACGGCATCGGTTTTAACACCAAACATATTTGCCAGGCCCGTTAATTTTTTTACACTGCCGGTGGTTTGGGACGCCTTGGCCGTGGTATCTTTGGCGCGCGCCGTAGTATCAGACACCTTGTTCACTTTATCCTGGGCTAATTTAACCTTGTCAATTGCCATTGCAACCGGCTTTTCCAGGTTGATTGCATCCTTGATACCCCCCAACAATTTTGCATATTGTTCTTGGATATTTCTTTGCAGGTCAAAGAACATCGACACAACCATCGATTTTTTTATCGGACCCGCGTAATTATGTTTTACATACAATGGAAAACTGAATACAAATGCCAACCAAATAACCGACACAATCGCAAATGTGCGTTTTGCGCCCTTTATTACAGAGGCCTTTTTTGCGACGGTTTTTGCGCCGTGCATATCGATAACTTCAACTTCTTTTTTTGCCATAATAAAATCTCCTTTATGGAGATTTTATTAAATTATGATATTTAGATTCAAGAAGTTTTTATTTAATTTTCTCCTGTATATTTTTTTATAAATTCTGATTTGAATTCGGCGAAACGGCCCTGCTCTATACTGGTGCGGATGTCGCGCATTAAATCCTGGTAAAACCATAAATTGTGTTGAGTCAATAATGTTGCGCCCAAAACTTCATTACATTTAATCAAATGATGCAAATATGCACGCGATAACTTGCACGCCGGGCATTCGCATTTGTCGTCCAATGGCGACGGGTCATCCCGGAACTTTGCATTGCGCATATTCATTGTGCCGTGACGGGTGAAAGCCTGGGCCGTGCGGCCGGCGCGTGTTGGCATAACGCAATCGAACATATCGACGCCGCGTTCAACCGCACCCAATATATCCAATGGCGTTCCAACGCCCATTAAATAACGCGGCCGGTCGGTTGGTAAATGTGGCGTTGTTGTTGCAATCATATTGAACATTACTTCTTGGGATTCACCCACCGCCAGGCCCCCAATCGCATATCCGTCAAAACCAATTTCGGTAAGTTCGCGCGCCGATTTTTCGCGCAAATCCGGAAAATCGGCACCTTGGACAATACCAAAAATACCATAACCCGGGCGGTCGATAAATGCGGCTTTGCTGCGGCGTGCCCATTCGGTCACCATATCGACATTTTTTTCTGCACGCGCACGCGTTGTGGGTAATTTTAAACACTCGTCCAAAACCATTGTGATATTAGAATCCAGTTGATGTTGAATATGAACAGAATCTTCGGGCCGCATAAAGTGTTTAATACCACCGTCAATGTGTGATGTAAATTCGACACCATCGGCACGCATTTTAACCAGGTTTGACAGCGACATAACCTGGAATCCGCCGGAATCTGTTAAAATTGGGCCCGTCCAACCACTGAACCGGTGCAGACCACCCATTTGTTCCACCAAATCACCACCTGGGCGCATCATTAAATGATATGTGTTGCCCAGAATTACCTGGGTTCCGGTCGCCGCCACTTGTTCCATAGTAAGCGCCTTGACCGTGGCCGCGGTTCCCACCGCCATAAATGCAGGGGTTTCAAAATCCCCATGCGCCGTATGCACGCATCCGCGACGCGCGGTGCCATCAGTATTTAACAAATCAAATTTTAACGACATATTTCCATCCACCTTTCTACAAAAAAATGTTGATACGGAGCCACTTTTTTTTGTATAAAATAAGATGCCCGTATATGTCCAACAATAAAAATTAACAACCTCTTTACATTACGTGGAATACCAGGCACATCAATAAATTGTTCAAAAAATGTAGCTGCATAATCCAAATAATATGGCGATATATTTTTTCCACGTTCCCAACTATCAAGCCGCCAAAATATATCCCTGATGTTATTTGTTGAATTTTTTGTAATATTGTTTTCCAGCCATTGTATATCAGATTCATAAAAACCATCACAACCAAAATCACACCCAAATGAATGCATATGACTAGATAAGCACGTGCCAATACGCTGTTCTATGTTTGGACAATCCAAACTGCCATATCTGTAATCAATTGGATATTTTTTATCTTTTATCATGTGCGTCCTTTTTGAACAACAAACAACAATCGCCATAACTGAAAAATCTATACTTTTCCGCAACCGCGTGGGCATATGCGGATTTCATTTCGTCAAGCCCCGCGAATGCCGACACCAACATAAACAATGTTGATTTTGGCAGATGAAAATTGGTCAGTAAAACATCCACCGCACCAAATTTATATCCCGGCGTGATAAAAATATTTGTATTATCACAAATTGGAACAACACGCGTATCCGCACCGGATTCACGTGCACGTATTGCCGCACTTTCCAATGTTCGCATTGATGTTGTGCCGACGGCAATTACGCGTTTTGCGTTGTTGATTATATCGGCTTGTTCGGGTGTGATACAGCACCATTCACTGTGCATTTTATGTTCGGAAAGGTTTTCTGTTTTAACCGGCATCCATGTTCCCGCGCCAACGTGCAAAGTGATTTTTACAATTTTCGCACCGCGCGCCTCAATCTCACTCATCAATTCTGGGGTAAAATGCAATCCCGCCGTTGGTGCCGCCATTGATCCCAGTGGTTCGGCATACACCGTTTGATAACGTTCGCGGTCGGCAATTTCTTCATCGCGTTTCATATATGGTGGCAGTGGCATTTTGCCAACATTATTCAAAACATCAAAAACATTGTCACAATCAAAGTGCAACAACAGACCGCTTTCATCGTCTTTATCCAGCACACGAATTTTTGTGCCGTCGTCCATTGTCAATATATCGCCAATGTTTATTTTATTAAACTTTTTACACAGCCCCCACCAATCGTGGTCGTTGACCGATGTATGCAGAGTAATTTCAACCCCCGCCACCCCACTTCGCCAAGGCTTCGTGGGACAGGCCCATAGTCCCCCCTCCCCACGCTGCGCTTGGGGCGGAATTTTATTATACGCATTAAAACGTGCCGGAATCACGCGCGAATTATTAAACACAACAACATCACCCGGACGCAGATAATCCAAAAAATCACGAATATGTTTGTCGTGCAGGACAAGTTCCCCTCCGTTGGCAGGATAAAATTTGACTTCATGTGTGGGGTCCAACCCCGCCCTTGCGGCGGGGTCGGCAAGACAATGTGCAACATTTGTCGAGCCGGGGGCGGGTACAAATTGTTCTTTGAATTTTGCAAGTCGTTTTTCAAAAGAGTCATTATTCAACACATCAATTATTATATCCAAACACCCGGCAACATTTTCTAAAATATCCCAATTCCAAAATCGTATTACATTAAATCCAGATTGATTCAGATATTGCGTTCTCGTTTCGTCTTTCTTGTTTTCAATGTGTTGACTGCCATCAACCTCTATTATCAGTTTTTTTTCTAAACACACGAAATCAGCAATATATTTATTATCAATAACATACTGACGACGAAACTGAACACCCAATTGTTTATTATTTATACAATACCATAATTTTTTTTCTGCGTCAGTCATATTTTTTCGCATATTTGACGCTAACTCTTTAATATTTCCATTTCGATATTGATGATGAATTTCGTTATTAACCCGCCCCCGCATCGCATTGCACGATTGTGCATGCTCTGCGACCCCGCCGCAAGGGCGGGGTTGAATATTTGCAGTGCCATGTGGCAAAACAACCAACATACGTGAAGCATCGCGGCGTTCAAGAGGATGTGACGCAATCAATTCGGCGGGCAATTCAAAATCAAAATCGGATGTATGCAGCATTATTTTTTAAACTCCAGACCCTGGTCGGTGTAGTTTTCGGCCATTTCTTCCCAATTTTCTTCCGTACGCACAAATAAATGCAGGCGCGCGTTTACGCCCCATTGGTCCTGGATATCGTGACGGGCGGCGGTGCCGATTTTCTTTAATTGTTCGCCACCACGACCAATTACTATTTTTTTATGTGCCTCGGATGCCACAACTATTTTTTGATAAATATCCAAAACACCGTCCGCGTCCACATCAACTTTCTCGGTCACGACATTGATGTGATACGGTAATTCTTGGTGAATATATTTATAAATCTTTTCACGGGTCAATTCCGCCAAATACAGGTTGTCCGGCACATCCACCGCGTCAGAAGCATCAAACAAATAAGGGGACGCCGGCATCACCGCCGCCAATGCGTTTAACATTTCGTTTATTCCATCATTTTTCAATGCAGAAATCATAAATATTTCATTGAAATTAGCCAAAGATGACAATTCTGCAACCATTGGCAATAATTTAGATTTCGATATCGCATCAACCTTGTTCAGTGCAACAAACAGATTTTTATGGTTCTTGATTTTTTCAATCAAACCACGGATTGTGTCGGTCACACCGTGCGTCGCATCAACCAGCAACAACACCGCATCCGCGTCGCCAAACGCATCCATCGCGGCACCAACCATTGCCCGGTCCAGGCGGCGTTTTGCTTTGAATACGCCCGGCGTATCAACAAAAATCAATTGACGGTCCCCAACCATTTTCACCGCGCGCAAATTTGTGCGTGTGGTTTGAACCTTGTGCGATACGATTGAAACCTTGCGCCCCATAATTTGATTTATCAGGGTGCTTTTTCCGGCGTTTGTCGGTCCCAAAATTGCAATAAATCCAGAATATGTATTTGTCATACACAAAACCATAGCACACCAATTTCAAAAGGCAATAAAAAACCTTGCAAAAATAATATATTATGGCAAAATTCACCCGAGAGAGAGCAACACAAAGGACAAACACAATGTCGAACTCTTTCACATTTGATGACAAGTGGAACATCCGCTTTATGCAACAGGCGCAAATAATTTCTACGTGGTCCAAAGACCCCAGTACGCGCGTTGGTTGCATCATCGTTTCCCCAGACCGCTTTGTTTTATCCGAAGGTTATAACGGTTTTCCACACGGCATTGCCGATACATATGAAAGATTACACGATCGTGCATTAAAATACCCGCGCGTTGTGCACGCGGAAACCAATGCAATTGTTAACGCAGGTCGAAATGGCGCAAAAATCGATGGTGGAATTTTGTTTGTGACAGCACCACCGTGCCCGACATGCGCAAAAATGATTGTCCAGGCCGGTATTCGTGAAATTTTGTATATTGATTTAGACAAAACAAAAAAGATTCCGGGTTGGCGCGATGAATTAAATATTTCTTTTGATATGTTCGATGAGGTTGGCATACCGAACAAAGCAATTTCAAAAAAATACTTGTTCACCAAGGCCCAGTTGGACGCAATCAGAAATAAACAAATGATGAATTTGAAATAAAAAACACCCCGGGGTTCCGGGGATTTTTATTTATCTAATTTTTTTGTCCATTGGTTATCGGGGTAATTTTTACGCAACATATCGGCATAACCGCTGCTTTGCTTTGGCAGGCCGATTGCATCATAACATTGCGTTAGGCGATACAGTGCCTCGGGCGTCATAACGGTCTCGGCCGCGGTTTGCACGACCGATTGCAATTTCGTAATCGCCGATGTCCAATTTTCGCGTTTCATATCGGTACGCGCGGAATACATAACCTTGCCCGCGATATAGTTTTTCAAGATATTAATTTTGTTTTCGGCATTTTTTGCATATTCTGACGATGGGAATCTTTCGCGCAGTTGTTCAAATTGTTGCAACGCATACACCGACATACCCGGTTCACGACGAACATCGCTGACCTGGCGATAATAACACATTCCGCGCAGGTATAAAATATACGGTGCGTCTTGGTGTCCGGGGTGAAAACGCATAAATCTGTCGGTTGCAATCAGAGCCCCCGAAAAATCGTCATCCATATACCGTGAATACGCCGCCATAACCAGCGCATCCGGTGCATATGGGTCGGTTGAATGCTCAGCCTCGGCCTCGGTAAATAATTCCGCCGCATCCGCATAATCACCATCATTAAAATTTTCGTAAGCCTCGGCATAAATATCAGCCATAGAACGTTCCGGTGCAACATCGGTCCCACCACAACCCGCCAATACATATGCCAGCGCAGTTAAAATCAAAAATTTTTTCATACTTGAATTCCCTTGTGCTATCACAGTATAATATATTCGTTAAAAATAAAAGAAGTTTTTTATAAAGGATTTTTTATGAAACTGGGGCGGAATATTTTCGGCGTCGGCGCAATGACCGGCATCAGTCGTATTTTCGGATTTATACGCGATATGTTGATTGCACGCGTATTGGGTGCGGGACGATTGTCTGACATTTTCTTGGCGGCGTTTAAATTACCGAACCTGTTTCGAGATTTACTTGGCGAAGGCGCCCTGTCCGCGATATTTATCCCGATGTTTGCCGATTCCCGGCGCGACAAGAATTTCGCCAACAATGTGTTTTCTTGGTTGGTTGTGGTATTATTGGGCATAACGATTATATTTGAAATATTTATGCCGGCATTTATCACGATTTTGGCACCAGGCTTTGCATCAGACCCCGGCAAGTTGGAAATGACGACCGTTATTTCGCGCATAATGTTTTGGTATGTTATTTTTATCTGTGCGGCGGCATTTTTATCGGCGGTGTTAAATGCGTTCTCGCGCTTTATATTGGCGGCGTTTATGCCGGTGATGTTAAACATAATGTTGATATGTGCATTGCTGATGTCGGCATTTTATGCACCGACAACGGTTTTATACATTATGGCGGTCACCGTTGTGGCATCGGGCGTTATCCAGTGCGCCGTATTATGGGGACGTATTCGGGCGGGTAATTTCGGACTGCGTTTAATAATCCCCAAATGGAACGACAAAATTAAATCTATGCTGAAACGATTTGGCGTAAGTTTGGTTGGCAGTGGATTTTACCAAATCACAATTATCGTCGGCACCCTGGTCGCCAGTTTCCAATCCGGCGCGGTATCGTGGCTGTATTACGCGGACAGAATTGTTCAATTACCATTTGCAATGATTGGTTTGGCGGTGTGCACGGTATTGATGTCGTCTATATCAAATGCAATTGCCGAAAAGAATATGCGCAGTGTTTATATTCAGCAAAACGCATCTATGCGGCGTTCGTTAATGTTGATTATACCAAGTATGGTGGGGTTATTCGTATTGGCGGAACCAATTATAAAAAATCTGTTTCAATATGGTGCGTGGACGGCACAATCAACCCACGCGGTGGCGGTGGCAATTATGATTCAATGCCTGGTATTGCCCGCAATGTTAACCAGCCAGATTTACAGTAAAACACTCTATGCGTCCCAGGACGTCAAAACACCCGTCAAAACCAGTATTACTTCATTGGCGGTGGCGACGGTGTTGTATGTCGCACTGTTTTACCATTTGGGATATTTGGCGATTCCGGTTGGCGTGGTTGTATCGGGATATGTCAAAAACATACTGTTGGCACGCGCGTGCAGACAACGCAATTTAATTAAAATCGATGGACGCACAATTCGCGCAACGGTGGGGTTTGCGGTTTGGGCCGGTGTGCTGGGGGCCGGATTATGGTTTGCGCCGGTGGATGGAATATTATCATTATGTATTGCGATTGGTGTGTTTGGAATTTTATATTTGCCGGCGGCATATTTAATAGAAAAACACGCATAAAATAAAGTTGAAACTATACTAAATTTATGATAAAATGTCTCTTGAGAATGTAGGGAGTTTCCAAAAAATTTACTCCCTTTAACATACGCTAAAAGGAGAAACAAAAATGAAAAAATTGGTATCACTTGCGGCTTTGGTCGCTGTGCTGGCGGGTTGCGCAACCGGCAACGATGCAAATATTTATGGAACAGAATCCTTGGCCGAGGAAGATTTGTCCACAAATTCTGCGGTATTAAATGATTCGTATTTGATGGCGGCGGCACCGAAGTATTATATCGGTAATGCGTACAAAGTTGACGATGTTCAATACATCCCGTCCGAGGATTTAACATACAACCAAACCGGTATCGCGGGCATTATCCCGGCGGAATTGAACGGTCAAAAAACCACAAATGGCGAAGTGTTCGACGCATCACAAATGGTCGCAACCAGCAAAACATTACCATTACCCACAATTGCCAAGGTCACAAATTTGGATAACGGTGAATCGGTTATTGTGCGTGTGAATAATCGTGGTCCATTTGTAAACACCCGTATTATGGATTTATCACCGGCGGCGGCACAAAAAATCGGTCTGAATTCCCAGGCCAAAGTCCAGGTCCAAGTTTTAACCGAACAATCGGTAATGGTTAAAAACGCAACAATTGGCACCCCGAACGATACCGCGGTCACAGAAACATCGGTCACCGTTGCACCGGCCGAGGCACCGGCCCCTGCACCACAACCAGAACCGGTTGCGGCATCGGGTGATTATACAATTCAATTGGCGGCATTTTATGCCCAAGACAGTGCGGATGCAATGGCGCAACGTATGAAATCATACGGTGATGCGGTTGTCGTAAACGAAGGTGGTATGTACAAAGTTCGTATTGTGAATTTGGATGCCACACGTGCACGTAATGTTATCAATGCATTGCGCACAAACGAAGGTATGGCACCGGGATTGTTGAAAAATGGTCGCTGGGTCAATGCCGACAGCATTTAATTAAATTGTTTCTTCTGAGAAAAAAACACCTCGAATTATCGAGGTGTTTTTTTGATTTTATCTGGTGTAGCCTGTTCTAATTGGGAGTTGGTTTCGGGGCCACCAAATAAAAATCAAAACCGAGTATTGCCGTGGTTTACATTTGGTAAACCACGGCGGTACGAAGCCGCGGCCGCGGCTCGCCCCTGTGGCGAGGCGGGACGGGTCACTCCGCCACCGGCCCCGCGACAAATTCCCCAGTGCCAGCGTTCGTGTAAAACCGATTGTTTACAGTATCGTACATACCAACAACGCCACTTGAATTTTTCGCAGGAACCATATCGCGAACCAAAGTATCATTGTCCCAGATTTTTACATACCATATTCTGCCAACAGAATTATACAAATTCCCTACATAACCACTGGTAGCAAATAAATAAAAGTTATTGTCTGCTGTTTTTGTAAAATTAGCACCAGATATATCATATGTTATGCCATTTATAATTGTTTTTTCCTGGGCAGGAATAAACGTCCCTGTATATATTGTAGATGTCGATATATTAAACATCACGTCTTTGTCTCCATAAACAATACGACCAGCATTGGCATTTGTATACCAAGCGAGTGGAAAAAAACGTCCAGGGTTATCTGAGCCGAGTCTAGCTCCTAACAATGGCACAGATGATGCAAATTGTAAAAGTTGACCTTTATAATCAACCCTGGTATTTGCATCAGGTGAAAAACCCGTATCAATGTACTGTGTTCCTGTACTTTCGATATACTGCAACTGAGTGTATCCCACGGGCAAGTCCCAGGCGTTTTCCACAATCTCGTACCAATGCGGGGTGCCACTGGCGTCCTCGACCAGCAGGCACTTTTTGCCGGCGGGGCATTTTTCGCTATCATCCGCAATGTCGTTCGGACGGGTTTGTTTTTGTGCCTGCAAAGTTGCAATGCGGCCGGCCTGAGTTATCGTGTTCGACACCACCGTATCCACAACACTAATCGCATTCGCCAACGCAGTATTCAACGGACTGAAAGCACTCTCGTTATACTTCATCGTTGCGATTTTGATTTTATCGCACCACTGTGTTCCAATTGTTTCTTCTGTTTCTGTTGGCATAATTGAATAAATCATAACCGGGGTGCCTGCATTAATTTGTTCTTGCGCCCAATTCATACAATCCGTAGTAGTAGCAAAACCTCCGTCTATTCTAAAATATACATTATTATCTTGGCTAGAATGAGTTGATATATGATTTGTTGCTGTCAAAGATGGCGCTCCCGGTGTGTCGTTAGCAAAGTGAGTTGACATAATTGTGGTGCGTGCTTTTACTGGCAACATAACTGTACACACTCCATCGCCAACAATACGAAAACCAAAACCACCATCTGGTGTTAGCTTTGTTTCTTTTATTCTGCGGGTGATCTTTCCCGTTGTTGCATCGTAACTATCTGCAACATCACCAACCGCACGCAGAATCATATTACCCTGTTGATAGAATACCGGTTCAATTGGATTGTCTGGTGTTGGGGTTCCGTCTTGCACGACTGTTCCCGTCGCAGATGTATAATCATAACACGCGCCCCATACGGGCACAGCCCACAGTATGCCAAATATGGCACCCAACAATTTTGTCGTTTTTCTCATAGTTTTTCTCCCGTTCTGTTGGTTTTTTTGTTTTTATGAAATAAAAAAACCGCTGGGAATCCAACGGGAATATGGCCGGGGTGTTAGCAAATCAATCGTTCAATGATTCCGCGGGCGTTTCTGTCCGACACCGCGGCACCCCCGCCAGACCAAATACGGGCATCGGGGCGTTATCATATATGGGATAAAATTCACACTTATAAATCGGAGGGTAAAAAATTTACCGACGATGAATAAATGTCGGTGCAAAATCAAAATGTGACAAACACAATCACCAGATTCAAAAAACGAATCGTTTCAGATTGGGAGCGTCACGATGTAAACCTTGCACCGGAACGATTTGGCCTGCTAAAGCCACCGGAATCCAACTCCCTTGTTTTCGGATTCACAAGGGTATTATAGAAAATGAAATTTATTTATTGCAAGAATATTTTTACCCCCTCCACCGCTTCGCGGTCCCCCTCCCCACGCTATCGCTTGGGGCGGAATCACAACTGCCCACCGCTACGCGGTCCTCCCCTTTGGGGCGGGGAATTTATTTTTTTAATTTTTCAATGTCGGATTCGGACCAAATGGGGATGTTTAATTCGGTTGCGCGCTGTAATTTTGAACCCGCGTCCGCACCCGCCAAGACGATGTCTGTTTTCGGTGATACCGACGATTGAACGCGCGCCCCCATCGATTCCAGCAATTCGCGCATCTCGTCCCGCGTATAATTCGCCAATGTTCCCGTCAAAACTATTTTTTTACCCATCAATGGCCCATCGGTATTCGTATTTGTTTTCGCGTCAATAACCGTTATCTGGTTTAATAATTCATCAATAACCCGGTTATTATGTTCGTCGGCAAAGAACGATACGATTTCATTTGCCATTGTATCGCCAATTCCGTCAACAACCAATAATTCACCATATGTGGCGTGGCGAACCCGGTCCATATTGCCGAATGTTTTTGCCAATAATTTTGCCGTAACCTCGCCAACATCGGGTATGCCAATTGCGTATAAAAACCGATGCAGGTCTATTTTACGCGCGCCCTCAATCGCCGCGTTCAAATTTAATACCGATTTATCACCGAACCCATCCAGATTCTTTATCGCATCCCCGTGGCGCGCAATTATCGTAAATATATCCGCCGGAGTTTTTATCCATCCGCGGTCGATAAACAATTCCAACTGGCGCGGACCCAGCCCCGCGATATTTGCGCCGGGCACGACAATGTATTTACGCATCGGCGCGCAACCGCACCGGATTCTTGGATTACCGCACCACCACACACCGGGCAAGTGGTTGGAAAAACATACGCCGGTGTATTTTCGTTCGATTCCGCAACGCCAATAATTTGCGGAATAACATCCCCCGCCCTTTGCACGATGATTTTGTCGCCAATTTTGACACCCAGGCGCGCAATTTCGTCCGCGTTATGCAATGTTGCACGCGACACAACCACGCCACCAATGTTTATTGGTTCTAATTCCGCCACCGGGGTTAAAACGCCCGTGCGTCCAACCTGGATAGTTATATCACGCAACAGTGTTATGCCGCGCGCGGCCGGGAATTTGTAGGCAACCTCCCACCTGGGGGAATTCGCACGCGCACCCATACGTTCCTGGGTTGCGATATCATTAACCTTTATCACCAGGCCGTCTATATCAAATGGGATTTCCGCACGGTGCGTCATAATGTCGTTATATACATTTTGTATTTCATCAATACTGTGTGCGTGGCGCGCCCAGTGCGATGTTGTTTTAAATCCCCACGATTCCAAAAGCGACATATATTCACTTTGCGTTTGCCAAGTTCGTGCCGATACTTCCCCATATGTGTATCCAAATGCCGATAACTTGCGCCGGGCCGTGATGCCCGCATCCAATTGACGCAGCGACCCCGCCGCCGCATTACGCGGATTGGCAAATGGCTTTTTCGAACGTTCATTTAATGCAATAAAATCGGCGCGGGACATATAAACCTCGCCCCGGACCTCTATGACATCGGGGTAGACGCCGGATAATTTTTGCGGGATGTCGGGGATTGTTTTCAGGTTTGCCGTGATATCTTCGCCGGCAACCCCACTGCCCCGTGTAAGGCCGCGAACCAGTATGCCGTGTTC
Source organism: uncultured Pseudomonadota bacterium (assembly GCA_902793005.1). GTDB lineage: Bacteria > Pseudomonadota > Alphaproteobacteria > Rs-D84 > Rs-D84 > Enterousia. The sequence continues at coordinate 17,946 of CADBBQ010000009.1, read as the reverse complement.
ATAACGCGCGGAAAACGATACACCGTCAATTTTTAATTCAATAAATAAATCACGACTGGTCAATTTTGAAAACCAATCGGCAACATCCGTTTCATTAAAAACATCAGATATGGATAACATTGGGCGGCTGTGCGGATATGTTTTAAATTTCGTTGATACCGCCGCACCAACGTGCGTGGACGCACCGTTTTTCGCAAGTTCGGGGTATTTTTCCTCCAACTCTAAGGCACGTTTTTTCACCGCGTCGTATGTCGCATCGTCAACGATTGGCGCATCGTTTTGATGATATGCGATGTCCCACGCATTTAATTTTTGCATCAGTTCTGCGTGTTCGGAACGCGTAAATAAATCAAGTGTATCAGACATACGAATATTATAAAAAATTAGCGTATCTAAGTCAATTTAATGATGCAAATATACTGTGTAATAAAAAACTTGCAAAATATTACGGAAAATGCTTACAATGCATATATAAAAACATAATAAAGGAAAGAAAAATGGCTGGCAGCATAAATAAAGTTATCTTGGTCGGTAATGTGGGCCAAGAACCACAAATCCGTCAAATGAACAATGGACAAAAGGTTGCAAGTTTTTCACTTGCCACATCTGACCGGTGGCGCGACCGGACGTCTGGCGAACAAAAAGAACAAACCGAATGGCATCGTGTCGTCGTGTTTCAGCCGGGATTGGTTGATGTCGTTGAACGTATGGTGCAAAAAGGAACAAAATTGTATATCGAAGGCGCATTACGGACTCGTAAATGGCAAAATCAAGCCGGCGCAGATCAATACACAACCGAGGTCACATTAAATCCGTTCGGTGGGCAAATGGTTATTTTAAGTGGTGCCAAGGCCGTTGATGGTTCGGTGGCGGATTCTGCACCGGCACCAAAACACGAAGAGATTTCGGTCGGTGATTTGGCGGGCGATGAAATTCCATTCTAGTGGAGAAAAAATAAATGTTCCCTGCCCCATGGGATAAATGGGGCTGTTTTTTTACCAGGGCAAACAATGAAACAATTAACTGATAAAGATATTGCAAATATGGCGGGTGTCGATTTTGTGCCGGATGCGGCGGGTGCGGCGGATGTGCGCCGGGAATTGCATTTATCGCGCCGTATTCCGCAGATAACGCCGGCGGCGGAACATATCGTACTGGATTTTCATCAGCATACCGAGGAAGAGGCCTGGGATATGATTATGGCGGCGGCGCAATCGGGCGCACGCAGCGCAACCGTTATCACGGGCGCCAGTGGAATACTAAAAATAAAATTCCAAAATTGGGTGGCGGATAGTCTGATTTCCCGGTATATCGTGCAATGCGTGCCACTGAACAACGGCAGTTTTTCCGTCAAATTCAAAAAACAAAACTGACAGATAAAATACGGGGTGTGATATGAAAAAAATTAAAACTGTGTATGATCATATTCGTTCGAATAATATCAAGACTGCGATTTTGGTGATGATGTTTCCGATATCTTTTATCGCGTTGGTGTTTTTGTTTTGCTGGATTATTATGCCGGCGGGGGATGCCGCGGTCACCACGGCCCAGGTTGCAATTCCAACATTTATTGTGTGTATGGTATGGATGATTATATCGTGGGCGTTTGGCGATTCTATGATGATGTCGGCGGCCGGGGCACAGCAAATTCGTGACGATGATGCGGCGCATAAAAAAATTTTCAGATTGGTTGAAAATGTGGCACTGGCGGCTGGGTTGCCCACTCCGCGGGTTTATATTATACCGGATGACGGATTAAACGCGTTTGCCACGGGACGCACGCCCGCGGATGCGTCGGTTGCATTGACGCGCGGCATTATCAACAAATTAGATGACGATGAATTACAGGGCGTTATCGCGCACGAAATGTCGCACATTGGCAATCGTGATATTCGGCTGGATATGCTGTTGATTACGGGTGTTGGGGTGACGGTATTTGCGGCGGACATTTTGGCGCGTATGGCGATATATGGCGGAAATTCTCGCGACGATAATGGCAAGAATAATACGGGCTTGGTGATACTGATGGTGTGGTTGGCGTTCACGGTGTTTAATGTGATTGTGTCGCCGTTATTGCAATTGGCGGTATCGCGCAAGCGCGAATTTGCGGCGGATGCCTGTGGCGCACAGATTACGCGCAATCCGCGGGCGTTGGCGTCGGCGCTGCGTAAAATTTCGGGACACGCAGATGTGAAATCGCTGGCGAATTCACGGTCTATGGCAATTGCGTGTATCGCAGAACCGAGTAAGGCATTTATGTCGGATTTGTTTTCGACGCATCCATCCACGGCAGAGCGCATACGGCGGCTGGAATCGATGTAAAAACAATTTAACCGTTGATTTTTTGTGCCGTTTATGATATAATAGATTCATCAACCGGGCGGATTTTGCCCGGTTTTTTATTTTGTTCCCTGGCCAATGGCTGAGGGATTTTTTGTTATAACAAAAAGGAGTTTTAATGAAAAAAGTTTCTTATATTGGGAACGATGAAACGACGATATTTTATTTTTCGTTTCCATACTATGAAAAATCGAACATAGTCGTGACCGTCAACGGTGCGGTCGCCTCTGGCGTCGAAGTCGTTGGAAATCCGGGCGGCATAAACGCAGATTTTCCGTTTATTGGCGGGCATATCGCGTTTGACAACGCCCCCGGCGACACAGATGTAATCACTATTTCGCGCGTATTGCCGTTAAGCCGCGTTGTGGATTATCAACAAATGGTTCAGATTGATCCAAAAACATTAAATATGGATATGAATTATATCAAGCAAGTATTGGATGATTTAAATGAAGAACTGGATGAAATCCAAGAAACAACCGACACAGATAAACTGAACGAAGTAAAACAAAAAATAGACGCGATAAACGAACGCCTGGACGGGTTGAATAATGCCACGGCCAGCATAGGCGGAATAAATGGCATTGCGCCACATATAAACACTATCGACACACGAACATCGGGGATTACGGATTATGTGATTGAATCACAAACGCCCACGGCAGAAAATAATTATACTTGGTACCGCAAATACAAATCCGGCTGGGTCGAACAAGGGGGATATGCCGCAAATACACAAAATGGTACAACAATAAATTTACCCATAGAGATGGCAAACAAATATTATGATATTCACATACAATCACGTTTCGCAAACTTTGGCGGGCAATGCAATACAGGTGCGGTAAATTGCACAACAACATCTTTTATACATTATCATTATGGCGACACCAATCAAAGTTGGTCTTGGTGTGTCAAAGGTTTTATGGCATAAATATAAAAAAATTCACTCCAACAATTTATTTGTTGGAGTGAATAGAACAATAAAAATGTTATCTTTGATTTTTTAATTTTTGTTCCATAATTTCAAAATTTCGCTTTCTTTCACATATCGCTTTGGCGGGAATGCCAACATATATTTTATATGGTTCGGTTGATTTATTTATCAAACTCATTGCGCCAACAGACCCCCCATCGGCCACAATCACACCTGGCAAAATCGTTGAGCCAGTTCCAATAACCACATGTTTACCAATCACAACTTTGCCAGAAATTATATTTCTTGTTTCGTCTGGAACGGTTGGATTTGTCATATATTCCCCAGAATAATCGTCGGACACGGCGTAAATCGCAGACCGTGATGACAAACCACTAAAATCACGCATTTCTATACCGGCATCACCGGCGAACAATAACGCCGCAACAGCAATATGTACATTATTACCAATTTTTATATTTCCAGATAAAACGCAAAAATCATCTATTCTGACATTGTTGCCAATTGTTATGTTCTGGGCCCCGTAAATTGATGTTTTACGCGATATTAAAACATTTTTACCAATAGATTTAAAACCGATTTGTTGTAATTCTTGTTCATCATAAAAACTTGACATTTTTATATCCTTTTGTTTGTTATAAATTTTTACCGAATATACTTTCGTAAATTTTTATTATTCTGATTGTTATTTTTGCGCCAAACACACGATTTAATCTTTGCATTGTGCGTTTTGGATACAATTTTACAAACATTGTTGCCGGTCCAAATCCGTAAAAACTTATTAACTTTTTTACAACGGCACGACCAGCCAATTTTTGTTGCTTGTCATTTAATTGTGTCCACGAACCGGTAATTGTTTGACGATATACAGAAACAAATTTATTGTAAAAATGCGATTTACCGACATATAAATACAAAACATACAAATACATATCGTATATAAACGGATACTCTTGCATATTGGCAAAATCAAATATGTTTCTATAAATCCGGGCCGAGGTTTGACAATACGCATAATTATCCAGTGACAAATCTTTGTTCGGTTCAAACAATTGATTTTTAAATGTGTTCGTAAATTCGTTATTTAATGTGTTTAATTTGTGTTTGCCAGCAAACAAATTATAATCTGGATGTTTTTCAAAAAAATCAATTGCTTTGTCAAAAAATGCACTGTCTGTATAATAATCGTCGCCTTCGATAAAGCACCAATATGGTGTATCAAGATTATTTATCAATGCGGTTTTTATATGTTCGCAATGTGTGTTTTTTGGCTGGGCAAATAATTCAAATAAATCAGGATATTTTCTTGCATATTCTTGGCAAATTTTTAATGTATTGTCCGTAGAACAATCTTCAAGAATTTTTACAATAAAATTGTGTTTACAATTTTGTTTTTGCGTTAAAATACTTTCAATTGTATCGCGTATTGTATTTTCGTGATTATACGCAATCAAAAACACCGTCAATTGATGTTTTGGGTTGTATTCCCTGGTGTTAAAACGAATAAAATCTTTTTTCATAAAATTCCCCCCAGTCCGATTAGAACAATAATTAATATTGCAAAAAACCAACGACGATGCCGACGATTTACCAAATCCCAAAAATCAAAATCTATTAAATCAGGACATTTTTTTAATACATATATCGCATTGTCATAATCTTGGTGTCCAAGGTATGTTCTTAATATTTGTCGCGCACGATTACGCACAAATCGATGATATTTTTGTGGGTTTGGCGCAATTTGTTTTTCAACCGCAATAAAAAAATTCAACTCGGCCGTACCATATTTCATATGCAACGCATCGTCACCATATTCACTGACAAAAGATATTCCGCCACTGTGTCGACGATACCGCGACATAATATCTGGTAAAAAACCGATTTTTCCGTGTCGGGCGTGTAATAAATGAACAAACCAATCGCACGGATAAATTCCCGATGGGTATTCTTTGGTTATATTCATTCCGCCCGCGCGCCAACGATACATAACCGAACAATTCGGAATAAAATTGCGTTGCATTAATGTCTTTAAATTTTTATGATGCAGTTCCGCCGCCCCGGGCCATACACTGTCCGGTTGGGAACCATCATTCCAAAACACAGAAACCGGATGAAAACAAATTGAAAAATCCGGATGAGAATCCAAAAAATCAACCTGTTTTTGTAATTTATTTTCATTACACCAATAATCATCACCATCACACATCGCCACATATTTACTGCGTATTTTTGGCCAAACATATTTTGATAATATTGGTGTATTTTTAGAATATTGATTTTCGGTTTGAAAAATTGGTTTTATAATTTTTGGATATTTATTTGCGTATTCGCGAATTATGTCCGCCGTGCCATCGGTTGATGCGTCATCGTGGATGATAACATCAAACGGAAAATTCGTTTTTTGCATAATAAAACCATCCAGCGTTTGCCGAATAAATTCAGCCTGGTTATATGCAACACATATAATGGAAACCTTTACCGGCATAATGTAGCCTTTATTACCTGTGATATTTTTTGAATTGTTTCGTTTTCCAATCCGACATACAATGGCAGACACGCAATCCGTTTTGATATATCTTCGGATATGGGGCATTTTTCCCCGTTTACATATGGCAATTTATTTAATGATGGATAAAAATAACGACGCGGATAAATGTCTTGGGCGTTTAATGCAGAAAACACGTTTAATAATTCCGCCTCGCTTTTAAATACAACCGGATAATATGCGTAATTGTATTCCAGATCTGATTGTTTTTTTGGGCGCACAACGCATCCTCCCAAACCGTTATCATACATATCAGATACACGTTTACGGTCCGCAATAATATCGGCAATATACGGATAATTTGCCAATCCCATTGCCGCGTGAAATTCTGATTGTTTGGCATTTATGCCCAACATATAATGCGTGTCGCCTTGGTGTCCAAAACGTTTTTGATATTCCAATTTATCTGATACAGATTTATCACGAACGATACAGGCCCCGCCCTCGACCGTATGAAATAATTTTGTCGCGTGAAAGGAACAAGTCGATACATCCCCATATGACAACAAGGATTTATTTTTATACTTGCTGCCAAATGCGTGCGCACCATCGTATATAACTTTTAAATTATATTTATTAGCAATTTGTTGAATTTTATCAACATTACACGCATATCCAAATACGTGAACCGCCATTATTGCACGCGTTTTATCGGTTATCGCAGATTCAATTTTATTTGCATCAATTGTAAAATTGTCCGGTTCTATATCCACAAATACGGGTTTGCACCGTTGCCATAAAACAGACGAAGTTGTGGCAACATAAGAAAACGGTGTTGTTATTATTTCCCCGTCATTTATATCCAATGACGACAACGCCAATTGCAACGCAATCGTCCCATTTGTAACATAATGAAAATTATCAACACCCAAATATGCAGATAATTTTTTCTGTAAATCTTGGACACACGGACCTTGGTTAGTTAAAACACCGCTTTCAAAGATTTTTTTTACATATTTATTGTACTCGTCAATTGGCGGCATAAATGATTTTGTTACATATACTGACATCGGAAAACCCTTTTTATTCCAAGTTTAGGGCTTTGATAACAAAAAATCAACCTATAAAATGTTATTAGTTGGGTTTGGTGAGGAATTTTGCGAGTTTTTTTCAATTACAGAAAAAAATTCTTGCATTTGTCTTTTTTTTGTGTCAGAATTGGTGCCGACCTGTTGAAAAACATATCAGTTTTGGAGACATAGCTCAGCTGGCTAGAGCAACTGACTTTTAATCAGTGGGTCCAGGGTTCGAATCCCTGTGTCTCCACCAAAAATATACCCCGCCATTTCGGCGGGGTGTGTTTTTGTGGAGGTGTTCAATTATGTTCAAATTACCCCGTCTTGCTCGCTAGCGCCTCGCAATCCACCCCTTCTTTGTGAAAGAAGGGGACACCCGAGAACAAACTTTCACCACTTGAAATTTTGTCAAAAAGTGCTATAATAGTATGATGTGGGTAGAGGGGCGCATCGGTAAAACCTGACACACAAGGAGGCACAAATGGCAGAAGTTATGGACAATGTAAAAGATTTTATCGAACAGTATTGTAAAATACTGCACTTGGCTAATATGCCGACCAATGTGCGCGCACGGTTCGACAAATACGCAAAAACCAAAGATTTCGCCGGAAATATGAAAAAGTGGCCGGATTTGCTGGATGCGGAATTGCCGGAATTGTCTGATGCGAAACTGAAAAACCTGTATAATTTGTTCCAGGCCGTCTTTGAAAATATGTCGCAAAATCAAAAAAATTTTGCAGATAAAAAGGCCGTAAATGATTTCTTTAAAGAATGGTATGGGGATTCTGATGATAAATTGTTTCGTATATCAGAACCTGTGGCCGGTGTAGAGGCACGAATTAATGATTTTGTTCAAACAGTTTTGGACAACCCAAACACAGTATTAAAAAACCAGATAAGCACTATATTTGAGGGTAAAAACGGTAGTTATCGTATAATCCCTGATGATATGACGTATGATGAATTTGTCGACAAAGCAAAAAAAGGCGACTATAAGACAGATAGAAAGTTTCGTGATGCGCTGTTGGCGGCAATAAATCATGCTCAGACCTATTCTGCGGCGGGTTATGGTCCACAGTATTGGCCCGAAGGGATGGCACCATACGATGTAACAACACCAAAACCCGGGGTTCCTGCATTAGATGCAGACATAGAAAACAAATGGTTTAAAATCACGTATAACCCCGGATTCAAAGCCCATATAAAAACAATCTTTAATAAATTGCTGACCAGTTCGGCCGTGCGTGAGGATTTCCAAAAATATGATTACAAAGGCACAATTTCTGGTCAGGTAAACAAGGCGATTGCAGGGACGGACTATGCCAATAAAGAAAGTAAAGATTTCGTTCCGCCGGTTTATGACGACCAGAAAAATGTTTGGCAACGGGTTGATGATAAACTGGATAAATTCAAAGAAAACCAAATTGACCCGTGGGCAAATGTTTTGCGCGGCTCTCGCAGATATTTTTCACCGTTCGCACGCAATGTAATCGAGGCCGTGGCGTCTGTGAAAATAAAAGAAAAAGACGGCAAGACGCACAAAATTAAACCAACCGATGGATTAAAGGGTATTTTGGATAATGCAGAAACTATCAAAGGGAAACTGCAAGAAAAATCGCCAAAGGCCACAGGACATTTTGATTGGTTTGCAAAAAAATTAAAAATTTATTCTGATAAAATGCCCAAGGCGTTTGATGGCGCATTTCGTAACCCAAAGCAAATGCGTGCAATCGTTTCACAAATTATCGTTGACGCAATAAACGAAGGCAAAGCCGATGAAGCCAAAAGCGCGTTGGAAGTTTTATCCACAATGAAATACGGTATTATGCACAGTCGTACAGTTGACGCGCTGGGCAAAGAAGATATGTCCGTATTGTCCGACAAAGGTTTGTCTTGGAACAAATACGAAGGCGTAAAGTTTGTGACAACGGCAACGGATAAAACCGCAAAATTCGCAATGCTGGGCGCGGGGCGTATTGTTGCCGCCACGTGGAATCAATTTGGATTTCGCAATAACCTGAAGTTCCGTGGCAAAACAAAAACCCTTGAAAAAGCACACAAAAATTGGCAGGACAAAAACAGTGTTGATGATACAAATGCCGCATTGGCCGGGTTGGACACATCTATGCGCGCAAACAAACGCGATATCACCCGGGCAAGAAAAGATATCAAAGAGGCATTGGGTGTCGTTGGTACCAGATGGAAAAAAGGGATGCTGGATGATTTGTCTGATGAAATAAATAACGATATTGCATTGCTGAATAATCCGGCAACCCTTCCAACAGCAATTCCGGTAATTCAAGATAGAATAAGAAAAAATCAAGGATTATTACAAAATTATAACGATTTGCAATTTGGTGAAAAAACACTGAAAGCGCAAAAAATAAAATTAGAAAACAACGCGCAAGAATGGGATGACAAACATACCGATAAATATATGGAACTGATGGCGTTTTGGGATATGTTGGAATCATTCTGGAAATCACATCAGTTGACATTTGCCGCAAATAAAATGCGCGATAATTTCTTGAAGGAACGCAACGATGCCGAATATTTGGACAAGGACGGAAAACCACGGTCGAAAGCCAAGAAAATGTCTGATGAATATTTAGCGCAATATTTGAAAAAATATCAGAAAGCAGCGTAAAAATAAAAACGGGCTGGATAAAAATTCAGCCCGTTGTTTTTCTGGTGGATCATAAAAAGAACCGGGAAATAGTGGGAGTTGAATCCGGTGGGCTATTCACGAAAGCCCAATTGGATTATCCCAGTTTTTTCCAGGAGCCTAAGGAGGCCCTAAGCATCCTGATTTATCCGATGTCTATTATGCCACAAGGAAGAAAGTCTTGCTATGGGATGGTATTCCATACAAACTACGGTTGCAGTATTATCGTTTGATTGCCTTGGCGGCGACGGCGGGAACATTTACAATATCACGCCAATTAAACACATCCCACATTTTATTCACAAAATCTTGGTTTCCCGCACCCGCATATGAAACATAATGATACGCCTCTTGACAGACGGCACGAATGGACGATTGTTGATCTTGTGGGGCCGCGGTTTTTATTGTGTTTTCCAATTTTTGCATCATTAAATTCATTACGTCTTGGGACAGTTTTAATTTTCCAGGCACGGTTTGATGATTACGGATTATAAATAATTTATCGGCAATCAAATTTTCACGAACTGTTGAATCAGTGGATGTTTTTGCCCAATCACATATAGAACGAAAGAACCGTGCAACATTATACAAAATTTTATATTGTTCTGATTCAATACTGTTGCCATTGGTTCTGGATTTTGTTTTTTCCAAAACGCGAGTTAAAATGTCATAGCGCAATTTTTGATTTTGAATTTTAGCATTTCCTAAAACAATTTCGTTATAACAATCCAGTTCTGTGCGCCCTGTGTTTTGCAATAATGACGGCATTTGATCAAAACGTGCAACCAATGGTGCAAATAACCGAACGGCATACATATAACGTTTTACATCCGGCGAGCTTAAATTTAAATAAAAATTCAATAAAGTTTCATCGTTTTCTTTGCTGGTTTGACCATATGCTTTACGATTTTTTACATTGTTCCAAAATTCATCTTCGGTTTTTGGGCCGGTATAACGCGATAAATTGCCCGATGATAAACTGACCAGATTCCAAAAATATGGACTGGTATTATCCTGGGATATAAAATCCGCCAAAAAATTTTCTAAATCTAAATGTGTCATTTTACACTCTCTTGTTTTCGCTTTCTATACTAATATAGTACAAAAATTGACAAAATCAAGTATTTGTGTAGAATTATTTTTTTCTGTGGTGACGACGCTGGGGTTTATGCGGGATTTTGTTTGCAACATTTTCCGCCACATTATGCGTGACCGTTTTGATTTTCTCTACAACAACCGCACCCGTATCGTGTGCCATTGCACGCCATTTTTTAATACGCGCACGCAACCAACGTTCATATATGATAAACAATCCCCCCGCCCCAATCAATGGCAACACATAATATATTATACGATACGCCAATAATGCGCCGAAAACACTGGCTTTGTCCACATCATCCGGTAATGCCAGCAAGAATATTGTTTCAAAAACACCAATACCACCGGGAACCTGGCTGAATACGCCGGTGGTTTGGGCGATTACAAACAATCCAATATATGTGCCGAACGATATATGCCAAAATGGCGTTAAACAAAAATACAATACCATTCCGGCCAGAACACTGTCGGTTATGCCCAATACAGTTTGTAAAAAAGCAGTTTTTGTTTCAGGCACGCGAAATGTCAGGCCGCCTATTTTAACACGTTTATCGTGAAACAATGCCGTCATTCCGAAATATGCCAGCAATACCCCCAAACAGAATATAAATAACGCACCCAACCCAACACTGGCCCCGGATGTGTTTGACAAAATATCGTCTGGAATTAAAAAGAACCCAATAATCACGATTGCGGCACAACCCAAAAAATATGTAAATCCGGAAAAGGTCAACATTTTCACAATGTCGCCACCACGAATACGCCAACGCGTATATAACCGATAACGTATCGCACCACCCGACACCACCGCGTGACCGGCATTATTACTGATTGCGAAACCCAACATCCCCGCCAACATCCATTTCCACCACGTGACACGACCGCCAACATAATTTAATGCCAAAAAATCATATAAAGACAATGCCAAATACCCCGCAAAACACGCAAGGCACGCCGCAATTAAATTACGTTTCGGAATTGAAAATATCGCATTTAAAATGTCAGAAAAACTGTAATTACGCAGTTGCCACCATAACATCCCCACCGCCAAGATAAAAAAGAAAATCCCGGCATAACTGATAATTTTTTTAAAAAGTCTTTTTGCACGTGCAGACATAATTTCCCCTTTGGCGAAATGTTATGTTATCAACATATAAAATGAAATGCAAATTTTAATTCACTTGCTTAAAAAAGCGAAATTTTATACTTTTATTATTATGAGACGAGAAATTGCCGAATTTTTGAATACTGATTTGCAATACATCCGGGGCGTTGGGCCGGTTTTGGCCGAACGGTTCTGTGATGTGTTGGGTGGACGACGCGTATTGGATTTTTTACTGCACAAACCCGCATATGTCCGCAATCGTGAAATAAATGAGTCCATTGCCAATGTTGACACCGGCACAACAATTACCATACCGTTAATGGTAAAATCTCATAAAAGCCCGGGGAAAAACCCACCTTGGTTGCGGCGCGCACGCGCAACACGCGTTTTATGTGTTGATAAATTGGGATACCAGGTTGCAATTCAATTCTTTAATTCAAAATACACCGAATATTGGCTGAATAAACTGCCCGTTGGCCAATGGCGTATGGTCAGTGGAAAGATTGAGGCTGGGAAAATACCGGTTATAAATCACCCTGAATTTATTGAAACAATGGATGCGGCCGATAAAATTCCGTCCGCCCAGGTGGTTTATCCGGCCGGTATGGGATTAACACAAAAACAATTCGCGTCGGTTCGTGACCAAATTTTTGCAAAACTGACAACAATCATATCTGATACATACGACGATGCAAGGTTGGTGGAATTTTTTGATGCATTGCATCACGTGCATTTTGCAAAATCGTCTGATGATTTATTACCAAACGCAACATATGTTGCAAAATTGGCCTATTGTGAATTATTGGCACACCAAGTGGCAATCGCAATCAGTCGGCGCAACCGTACAACTCAACGCAATAAAAAACAAAAAAGAATTAAAACCCGCGATTATTTAACAAAATTCTGGAACACATTGCCGTATAATTTAACCAAAGCACAACAACGCGTGGTGAACGAAATATTCCAAGATATGGATGGGGACATACCAATGATGCGCCTGGTCCAGGGGGATGTTGGTTCGGGAAAAACGATTGTCGCACTGATTGCGGCGTTAAAAATGGCAGAATCCGGGGGGCAAACCGCCCTGCTGGCGCCGACGGATACATTGGCGCAACAACATTTTGCAAAAATCCGTCAAATGTGCGAAAATTTGGGTATTGTTGTGGATGTGTTAACTGGCCGTGATAAAGGCGTGGCGCGACGCGAAAAATTGATATCAATTCGGTCGGGACGAACAAAAATCATCATTGGAACACACGCATTATTTTCGGACGATGTCGAATACAAAGATTTGGGTTTGGTTATTGTTGATGAACAGCACAGGTTCGGCGTGAACCAGCGCGAGGCACTGCGTGCCAAGGGTGCAAATGTCGATTTGTTGGCATTATCAGCAACACCAATACCACGAACACTGTCGATGACAATGTATGGGGATATGGATGTATCTATTATAAATGAAAAGCCCGCCGGGCGGTTGCCGATACGCACAACCAAATTACCAATTTCCAAGACTAATGAATTGATAGAACGCATAAAAACACAAATCAATAATGGGGCCAAGGTGTTCTGGATTTGTCCATTGGTGGCGGATGAAAACGGAATTGGCGTTGGTGCAGCGGTTGCACGGTTTGAGATGTTAAAACAAATTTTCCCGACCGCTGGTTTGGTACACGGTCAAATGCCAAAAGACGAGCGTGATAAAATTATGGCCGAATTTGCAGATGATAATTCAAAAATGAATCTGTTGGTGGCAACCACCGTTATCGAGGTTGGAATCGATGTACCACGGGCATCTATTATCGTGATTGAAAACGCGGAACAATTCGGATTGGCCGCCCTGCACCAATTGCGTGGACGCGTGGGGCGTGGGAAAATTCAATCGTTCTGTATTTTATTATATGGTTTTAATGTCAGTGTGGATGGATTAAAACGGCTGGATGTGTTGTGCGAAACAGACGACGGATTTCAAATCGCCGAACAAGATTTAATGATGCGCGGCGTTGGCGAATTGTTGGGGACACGACAAAGTGGCTGGATTCAATATCATTTCGCCGATTGGCGCGACCACAGGGATTTATTCAAATTGGCGGCACGTGCGGCGTGTGATAACGATGTGGACACTTGGACACGCGATTTAATGGGAATATTCAATTGCGGAGAACATATCAGTGCGTAAAATATTTGTGTTTTTAATTGCTGTATTTTTCTGCGTACCGGCGCGTGCGTTGTCTGTGATAAATGATACCGAAACAGAAAGCGTCCTGCGCAAGATTATTATGCCCGTAGCATTGGCGGCAGACATACCGGAAAACCGATTAAAAATTCATATTGTAAATGACGATGATTTTAACGCCTTTGTATCGGGCGGCGAAGATGTGTTTATCTATACCGGGTTATTGACACGCATAAAAAATACAAATGCACTACAAGCCGTCGTGGCACACGAATTAGGACATATGATTGGCGGACATATGGCACAAATGTCGGCCCGGATGGAGGCCGAATTAAAACGCACGCTGATTATACAAGCATTGGGTATCGGTTTAATGGTTGCCGGCGGAAATCCGTCATTGGGCGCCGGGGTTTTGGCCGGGGCCGGTGGCGTTGCGCAACAGTCATTATTGTCTTTTTCACGCGACGAAGAACGGGTGGCGGACGAATTTGCGGTTGATTTAATGGTTGATGCCAATATTAATCCGACGGGTTTAATAACCGTATTTGAACAAATGCAAAATATAACTGGGGCGGCCGAGGCAAAAACAAACAAAAATCGCTCCAACCACCCATTGACAGTTGAACGAATAAAAAATGCACGCGAAAAAATTGCCCAGATTAAACGCAACAGAAAATACGATGCGTTTGATGATAAAGAATACGAATTGGTACGGGCGAAATTGATTGGGTATTTATATAACGAACGACAAATACTGGATAAATACCCGTATCGTGCGACGGACGATGCGGCAATTTATGCACGCGCGATTGGAAATATGCGTGGTGGGGCATTGACGGCGGCACGGGATGCTACCCAAAATTTAATCCAGCGCAACAAGAAAAATCCGTATTATTATGAATTGCTGGGCGATATTGAATATCAAATGGGGCATTATGATGATGCGGTGGCGGCCTATGAACACGCATTGAAATTAAATAAAAAAGCGCCCCAGATTCAAACCGCGTTGGCGTTGGTACTGGCCGAACGGGGAAAACCTGGCGACAACGCACAGGCGATTGAATTATGCAAAACATCATTGTTGGCGACGCCCGCGCCATTGACGTATTGGGTATTGGCAAAACTGTATAATGACGGACGTGAATATTGGGCACTGGCAGAATTTTATAATTTGAACGGGGATACAAAAAAGGCACGCACATTTGCCAAACGCGCGCAACAAAAATTAGACAAAGATTCACCCGAATATATTAAATCTGGCGATATATTGGAAAAATAGCTTTCAGAGTTCAATTGATGACATTTTTCGTTTTGGCTTGCTTTTGAAATTTGGGTTTGGTAATGTGGGTGTATCGTATAACAATGGGGTTAGTTTTAATGTTTATATTATCACTGATTTCTGCAATTCGCATAGTGCTGATTGGGTTCGTGGCGCTGTCCCTTGGCATGGGCGTGGTTGCCCCATGGGGACGGGTTGCATCCAATGTTTACGTTTTTAACATAAAAGGATTATCAGATGTCAAAAAAGATATATGTGGACGCAGTCCACCCGGAAGAAACACGCGTCGTCGTTGTGGATTCTGACACGGGACGTGTTTCTGATTTTGATGTTGAAACAACCACAAAACCTCAGATAAAGGGAAATATTTATCTGGCCAAGGTTATTCGGGTTGAACCATCACTCCAGGCCGCCTTTGTCGATTATGGAACCGGTAAAAATGGATTTTTGCCGTTTTCGGAAATTCATCCTGATTATTATCAAATCAGTGCGGAACAAAAAAAGAAATTATTGGAATTGGCACACGCTAATATCGTTGATGACGATACCGACCCCGATGACGAGGCCGATGAGGTCGCAGATTATGACGATAACAGTGCCGGTGAAGATAATAAAGAATTTTTGAAACATACCCGTGAATTTAAAATCCAGGATGTTATTAAGCCTAAACAAATTTTATTAATTCAAGGCGTCAAAGAAGAACGTGGGTGCAAAGGTGCGTCGATGACAACATACCTGTCTTTGGCGGGACGTTTTGCCGTATTGATGCCAAATTCGCGCAAGCGCAACAGTTATGGTATTTCTAAAAAAATATCTGACAAGGCTGAACGCGCACGTTTGCGTGAAATATTGCATAATTTGAAAATTCCACGTGGGATGACCGTTGTGTTGCGGACTGCGGCCGCCGGCGCATCCGGGGAAGACATTGCCAAAGACTATGATTATTTGGTGAATTTGTGGAACGACATTCGCAAAACAACATTGGAATCGGTCGCACCGGTTATTATCCACGCCGAAGATTCACTGTTGCGCCGTGTTGTTCGTGATTTCATTTCCGATAAAACCGATACAATGGTCATCCAAGGCGAAGAAGCATATGATGCCGCCAAGGGTTATTTCCAACAAATGTATGGTCGCCCACCGCGCAAACAAATCACACTGTATAAAGATGTTGCAATGCCATTGATGGTCAAGGCCGGTGTTGAAAAACAATTGGAAGGCTTGCACGGGCCGTATGTTGTGTTGCCGTCGGGCGGGTCTATTGTTATTAACCAGACCGAGGCAATGGTGACAATCGATGTTAACTCGTCACGCGCAATCAAAGAAAAAGATATCGAACAAACGGCACTGAATACCAATTTAGAGGCCGCCGAAGAAATCGCGTTGCAATTGCGTCTGCGCGATTTAGCGGGAATTGTGGCGATTGACTTTATCGATATGGAAGAAGAAAAGAACAATCGCAAACTGGAAATGAAAATGCGCGAAATTATGAAACGCGATCGCGCCAGAACTCAGGTTGCAAAAATCAATGCGTTCGGTGTTATGATGTTGTCGCGTCAACGTATGCGCAGCAGTTTTATTGAATCATCATATGTGGCGTGTCCACATTGTATGGGCGCCGGTGTCGTCCCCAGTATTCAAACCGCGTCGATTATTCTGTTCCGTCATTTACAGGAAAAATTGCTGGCAAAATCGGCCCAGAAAATCATTATGACCGTACCGACCGATGTCGCGATTTACTTACTTAATCAAAAACGCGCAGAATTGGCGGCGATGGAGGCCGAATTTGAAACCGAAATCGTAATTGTTGGCGACGACAGTTTGATGAATATTGATCAATATTCTATACAACGTGTTGCCCCAGAACAGGTCAAAACAGACGATGTTTTGTCGGCACACGCACCATCAACAGATGCGAAAAAGAAAAATGCACAACACGTGGAGGCCAAGCGCACAACAACGACCGCACCACGCAGACGTGCAAAAAAGAAACAACCACAAAAGAAATCCATTTGGAAAAAATTGGTTGGTTAAAAAAACAAACCCGGCAATCGCCGGGTTTGTTTTTGCATGATACAAAAAGAGTTATTAAATACATTGGGGAAACCCAGATAAAAAACTTGACGTTTTAAAATATTGTGCTATAAACATAATCATCGGTTGATAATAAAAAAGGATATAATTATGCAAAGTGTTGGAATACGCACACAAGATTATGATGTAAGATACGACGAAACAGTCAGAAGAGAAGTCATTAATAAGTTAACAAAAATGGTTGATGACCCTAATTTTGGCGAACAGTATCGTGTAAATCCAGGTATGTCGTCGTATCACTCTTGTTATTGGGTAAATTCAAATATTTCTAACAAAAACGTCTTTATGTTGTTTCTGTACGAAACCATGGATAATACTCATGGCATATTCGTTCCTGGAATAACACCGCTATTAGATAACGATGAACTGATAAGTGGTTTTCATTTTAGCGATTGGGAAGCGACTCATATATGTTCGAAGCTGAAAGAATGGGTAAAAATTCAAAAAGAACAAGATAAACAAAACGAAACTGTTGCTAAAGAATTACGAGCAAACGAGGCCAGAAAGGCTGTCTTGGAAACATTGGCAAATATTAGGTAAAAAATAAAAACGCCCATTTGGGCGTTTTTTTATTTATGGGGCGGGCGACCTTTTCCTCGATACACAATAATAAAAATTAAAAAAATTTCGTAAACTTCAATTTTTTAATATTTTTCTAATTGTGTATTTTCGTATTCGCTCGGGCCGTGCCCTG
>CADBBQ010000008.1 GCA_902793005.1 uncultured Pseudomonadota bacterium | reverse complement strand
ATCACCTGGCAAGACCATTTCTTTGTCTGCTGGCAAAGTAATTGTACCTGTTACGTCTGTTGTGCTGAAATAGAATTGTGGACGATAGTTAGAGAAGAATGCTGTATGACGGCCACCTTCTTCTTTCGTCAAAATATAAACTTCAGCTTCAAAGTCTGTGTGTGGTGTAATAGAACCTGGTTTGCAGATAATTTGACCACGTTCGACTTCTTCTTTCTTTGTTCCACGCAACAACAAACCAACGTTATCACCGGCTTCACCTTGATCCAACAATTTGCGGAACATTTCAACGCCAGTTACTGTTGTTTTTTGTGTTGGTTTCAAACCTACGATTTCGCATTCGTCACCTACTTTGATAACACCAGATTCGATACGACCTGTTACCACTGTACCACGACCTGTGATAGAGAACACGTCTTCGATTGGCATCAAGAATGGTTTATCAACTGGACGATCTGGTAATGGGATGTATGAATCACATGCAGCCAACAAAGCATCAATAGATTCTTTACCCAAACCATCAGATTTACCTTCCAATGCAGAAATAGCTGAACCACGGATAATTGGAGCGTTGTCACCATCAAAGTCATTTGCAGACAACAATTCACGAATTTCCATTTCAACCAATTCCAACAATTCAGGATCGTTCGCCAAATCGCATTTGTTCAAATACACGACGATTTTTGGAATACCCACCTGGCGAGCCAACAAGATGTGTTCGCGTGTTTGTGGCATTGGACCATCAGTTGCCGCAACGACCAAAATCGCACCGTCCATTTGCGCCGCACCGGTAATCATATTTTTAACATAGTCCGCGTGTCCTGGGCAGTCAACGTGTGCATAGTGACGATGTTCTGTTTCATATTCCACGTGTGCAGTGTTAATTGTTATACCACGTGCTTTTTCTTCTGGTGCATTATCGATTTGATCAACGCCTTTTTGTGCGTCAATACCAACACCATAATAGTGCACAATAGCAGCCGTCAAAGTTGTTTTACCGTGGTCAACGTGACCAATAGTACCAATATTGACGTGTGGCTTGGTTCTTACATATTTTTCTTTTGCCATAGTTTATTCTCCTTATAAGGTTTTGTTAAACAGATTTCCGAAATCTGGTTTCGAATACAATCATAAACCAGAAATCAAAAATCGCAATCTTTTTTTATTTTGTCATTTTCTTTATGACTTCATCGGCAACATTTTGCGGTACTTCGTCATAATGCGACAATTCCATATACGGATTTGCGCGTCCCTGAGACAAAGAACGCAGGGTTTTTACGTAACCGAACAAATTCGCCAACGGTACAAACGCAGAAATAACCTGATTGCCAAATTGGCTTTCAATTCCATTGATTTGACCACGACGACTGTTCAAGTCACCGATAATGTCACCGACGTATTCTTCCGGTGTATTAACCGAAAGCTTCATAATCGGTTCCAATAATTTTGGCGATGCTTTTTTCATTGCTTCACGGAAGCACGCACGCGCCGCAATTTCAAAGCACAACACATTAGAGTCAACTTCGTGATATTTACCATCAACCAATGTCGCCTTGAAATCCACAGTTGGATAGCCAATCAAAACACCTGTTTGTTGTGCTATCTTTAAACCCTTTTCAACGCCAGGGATGTATTCTTTTGGAATCGCACCACCAACGATTTTGTTTTCAAATTCATAACCTGAACCCGGTTCCAATGGTTCAAATTCAATTTTAACCTGGGCATATTGACCCGAACCACCAGACTGTTTTTTATGAGTATATTCTTCGGTCACAGGTTTACGGAATGTTTCACGATATGCAATACGTGGTTCGCCGACGTTAACATCAACTTTGAATTCACGCAACAAACGGTCAACCAAAATTTCCAAATGCAATTCACCAACACCCGACAAAATCGTTTGACCAGATTCTTCGTCAACCGACACACGGAAAGACGGATCTTCTTTGGCCAACGCTTGCAAGCCCAACGACATTTTTTCAATATCAGCCTTGGTTTTTGGTTCAACGGCAATAGACATAACCGGTTCTGGAATATGAATACTTTCCAAAATAATTGGATTCGCTTCATCACACAAAGTGTCCCCGGTAATCGTTTCCTTCATACCAACCAACGTAATAATATCACCCGCAGACGCTTCTTTGATTTCTTCACGGGTATTCGCGTGCATCAACAACATACGTCCCACGCGTTCACGTTTATCACGGGTTGAATTGTAAATATATGAACCAGATTGCAATTTACCAGAATAAATACGGATAAACATCAAATTACCAACAAACGGGTCATTGGCAACTTTAAAGGCCAACGCACTGAACGGTTCTTTTGGATCCGCGTGACGTTCGTCCGGTGTTTTACCGTCTTTCTTGGTTCCTTTGATTGCCGGAATATCCAAAGGCGATGGCAAATAATCAACAATTGCATCCAATAATGGTTGAACACCTTTGTTTTTAAATGCCGTTCCACACAACACAGGATTAAAGCTTTGATTAATTGTTCCTTTGCGAATCAATTTTTTAATTGTATCAATATCTGGAACTTTACCTTCCATATATTCTTCCATAATCGTATCATCTTGGGTCACGGCTTCTTCAATCAATTTGTCGTGTAATTCTTGAGCCTTGGCCTTTAATTCTTCGGGAATTTCAACTGTCTTCGGATGAGAACCCGTTTCATCTTCCCAAATCAAGCCCTTCATTTCCAAAACATCAACAACACCCTTGAACTCTGCTTCTTGACCAATTGGGAAATTCAAAACCAATGGATTTGCACCCAAACGTTCACGGAACATATCAACACAACGGAAGAAATTTGCACCCGTTCTGTCCATTTTATTCACAAAACAAATACGTGGAACATTATAACGATCAGCCTGACGCCATACTGTTTCAGATTGTGGTTGCACGCCCGACACAGATTCAAACACCGCAACCGCACCGTCCAACACGCGCAACGAACGTTCCACTTCCATTGTAAAGTCCACGTGTCCCGGCGTATCAATCAAATTGATACGATGATCACGCCAAAAGCACGTTGTCGCCGCCGATGTAATTGTAATACCGCGTTCTTGTTCTTGAACCATCCAGTCCATTGTCGCGGCACCATCGTGCACTTCACCAATTTTATATGTTTTACCTGTATAGAACAAAATACGTTCCGATGTAGTAGTTTTACCCGCGTCAATATGCGCCATAATTCCTATGTTACGGTACATATGTAATGGGGCGGTTTTTCCAACAGACATTTATCTTTCCTTTTCTTGTAAATATTACCAACGGAAATGAGCAAACGCTTTATTCGCTTCTGCCATTTTATGTGTATCGATTTTCTTTTTGAACGCACCACCGGTACCATTCAAAGCATCACGCAATTCCGCGAACAAACGTTCCTGCATAGAACGTTCACCACGTTTACGGGCAAACATAACCAACCAACGCAAAGCCAATGTTTGTTGACGATCCGCACGAACTTCGACCGGAACTTGGTACGTTGCACCACCAACACGACGCCCCTTGACCTCGACCGATGGTTTTAACGCATCAACCGCCTCCAAGAACAGGCTTAATTCATCTTTGCCATCTTTGGCCAAAGTTTTCAATTTATCCAATGCACCATAAACAATGTTTTCGGCAACTTCTTTTTTACCGTCCCACATAACAACATTGATACATTTCGCAACAACCAGATTGTTATATTTTGAATCTGGTAAAATTTCACGTTTTGTTGCAGCTTTACGTCTTGACATATTTTATTCCTTTATTTCTTCACCCAAGGATTCACCCCGGATTACTCACCTGTATATCACAGATGTATTATTTTTTAACTTTTGCCCCATATAAAGAGCGACCTTGTTTTCTTGATTCGACACCCTTGGTATCCAAAACACCACGGATGATGTGATATTTCACACCAGGTAAGTCCTTTACACGACCACCACGAATCATAACCACACTGTGTTCCTGCAAATTATGTCCCTCGCCCGGGATATATGCGGTAACTTCACGTCCATTGGCCAATTTCACACGGGCCACTTTACGTTGTGCCGAGTTAGGTTTCTTTGGTGTTGTGGTGTACACACGTGTGCAAACACCACGTTTTTGCGGACTTGCCATCATATCAGGCGCAGTACTTTTGACTACTTTCTTTTTACGAGGCTTCCGAATCAGTTGATTTACTGTTGGCATTCAAAATCTCTTTGTTTTTACTTTACTTTTTTGTTTACACAAAACCACCCTATCAAACTTATTCCAAATGCACGCATTTGGTTATAAATCTGTAAAAAGTTCCGGTTTTCTGTATATTTTTGCACTTTCCTTACTTACACGGAAAGCAGACCCAGTATAACCCCCATTATCAAAATTGTCAAGGATTTTTCTGTTAGAACCCGCGGTTTTTCGCCTTGTCAAAATAAAAAACCACCAAATCCGCCATTTTGCGAAACCAAAACAACAAAAAAGCGGGAATCCCCGCTTTTTTTAACCGATATAAAAATCATAACGGCACAACACCTCCACCCCTGATAGTATCACCAACATTATCTAATATAACCGCACCACCATCGTTATTGTTATTAGTGTTATCAGTTGTATTACCGTTATCAGTGTTATTATCTGAATTATTCTCATCACCATCAGAGGAGTTACCACCCTTATTACCTCCACCAACAAACGATTCAAACAGTCGATACCCACCATATCCCGCGGCGCCACCACTCAACATTACACCTTGGCCAATTTTTTGCAGACGTTTTCCATCTGCTGGCGCGACCGCATCATCCAAAAACTTTTCCGTTGAAAAATCCAGTGTTTTCTTTCCGGCCACTTCTTTTTCAACCCAAAAACCTTTATCACCCAACTCACGACGAATACTTTTCAAACTTTCCGCATCAATCCCATCCACATCCAGACGTCCGATATTATATCCGGCCCGGGTAGTTTTTTCTATTTTATACGTTTTGTTAAACTGTTTAAATATCCGTCGCGTACGCGTAAAACGCGTAAACTTGGCACCTATAGTTTTAGGCGAGAATATAAACCCGCTAAAAAATATCGCTTTTTCAAGATTTCCAACAAACACATCTTCGGTCAATGGCATACTTTCCGACAACATATTTTCTATTTCAGTATCAGAAAAACCACACTGTCCCAGATTTGCCATTGCTTTATCAACAAAATCCAATTGTTCGTCATTCAAATCACCCATAACTTCATCCAGAGTACGGAAAAACTTTGTAAACACATCTTTGGCACATTGTTTTTGCGATGCCGAACATTCCGACACACCGTCCGGAATTTTACACGCCTGGGCGGCCTCGACAAATTCTGTGGCACGTTTATTTGGACGGGTTTCATAAAAACGATTTATCCCCTCGAACGCCAAATCCGTGCCCAGGCCCACACCTGCTTCCAAGAAAACAAATCCCAACGAACCACCACTTAACACAGTCATTCCAACAACAAACGCCGTTCCACCAGCAACCGTCACCGTTGTTTGTATATTTTTGACCATCGCCGCATCATTTAATACACACTTGCCGGCCTCTTCATCCCAACGGGTTCCCCCAGAAACCTGTCTACCTAATTCCGCACAGGCGGCTTCATTTTTTGGACCAACACAATATTTTCCATCAAATGACGCCGTCCCACCAGATTTACGCGGCAACAACATACATTTCATACCAGATTTACCAATTTCTTTGGCCCACTCTGTACCCTCGTACACATCGTCAAACACAAAATCAACATCCGTACCGTTTACGCTGCACGTCACCACATCTTCTGGCTTTCCGGCCATACCAGACGCCAAATTATCAGCATACGTCTTTGTTCCGTATTTGCAATCGAACGAATTAACCGCAATTCCTTGCAATTCCACATAGGTTCTTAATGTTTTTATCAAATTTACATCAAATACAGTTTGAATCTCCCTGAATGCGGTTGACATATATTCGTATCCCGGATACATCCGAATATCACCATTCCACGCGTCACCACCGGCCCAAATTCCCGGCATCCACATACGACAATAATTTGCGCCATCACCATTACCACTGGAATACGACGATTTCAAACTAAATTTAGATATCATATCCGCAACCGCCTTGCCCGACGCATAGCCCGACGCACACCCAACATCGCACCCAGCACGACATTGATCTTCGCGGGTTCGATTGCGTATCAAACAATCGTTTTTCACATAATTTGATTCTGTTAATGCACAAATTCCCCTGATAATATTTTCTTCAATTGTTGAATCAGATGTATTATGCGTGCCTGCAAATTTAAAGGAATAATAATGTTTATTATCCGGCGTAGTGCATTTTATCCAATCATCACTTATTTCCGAACTGCATATAACACTGTGTCCACGCGCACGTGCATACTCAATCGCCAGACCATACGCCGTCCATTCAGAAACATTAACATCTTGGGCATATTGATTATTACCACTATGTTCGTGGCTATGGGTTCTGACAAATTTTGTTCCACCAATTAGTGCATCATTACCGTGCGGATTATACCCACCGGTTTTACCGACAAAATCTTTTTGATCCAATGTTTCCTGGGTATTATATGTATAATCTTTGACAAACACATTATCCACACAATGGTTTGTTCCACCCGTCAAAGTATCACCCATACACACATTGTGATAAGTTATTCTGCCTAACATTTCACGAATTGGGTTTACAACATACCTGCGACAATCATCTTTGTTTGTTAATCCACCCGCCAAACAAATAGCATTTAAATCTTGAACCGTTAATGGATTTTGTCCCTCTTTATAAATAAAATACGAACCATCCAACGATGAACGACCAACCTCGGATTCTTCGGTTTCCGCCAATTCATCATATTTTTCCAACATTGCATCAATCGCGGCCTGGGTTAAATTTCCATTTGGCGATAAACTTAAAAAGAAAGAACGCGGTATCCACATTTCCGGGGACGCGGTCCGATACCCGGCCACCCCACCAGATTTCACCCCATCCGCGAACGCAGACACAGACACCACAACACCAAACAATGCGCAAATTATTCTTTTCATTTCAATACCCCCGTGCATTTTGATGCCACATCCGCAACCTTTTTAATCGCAGATATTTGCGTCGCATTAAATACCGTTGCAACACCACTGGCCGCCGTGGACGCACCCGCCAACACATTCGCCGCAGTGTTTATATTTTTTTCTTTATCCCAATCTGAATCTTTTTTTGTGCCTTGCTTGGCCGATTCATCTTTACGCACATTTTTCGTATTTGCCACCGCCGATGTTGCCGTTCCCGCAACACCCGTCGTCGCGCCAATAATCGATGATATCATCGCACCACGACCACGGGTATTTATCTTTGACACATCAACCGTTTCATACCCAGAACACGCATTGAAAATATCCGTTGCCTCGGTAATATCCGCCCCCTCAATACGGGCACGCGCAATTGATGTTTTTAAATTCTGTACGGCCGCGCGACAATTTTTAATCTGTGTATCTAAATCCGCATCCACTTTGTTATTGCCGGCGATAATCGCACCCGCGATATTTGTCGCGGTATTTCCCGCCATCAATCCAGTTCGCCAATTACCCAATGTTTTGGATTGTTGACGCAATTCTTTGTATTCCACCGCACCAGTGCCATAATTTGGGTCTTGCTCCCACGCAGTAAAAAACGCATCTGTCCCAACCTTATCTTGCACCTGAGCCGGTTTTTTTTGCATATAATTATCATATTTCACACGTGCCTGGGAATCTTTATTCGCCTTGATAATACCAACCGTCAACGCGCCCGCCCCCAGGCCCGTTCCAACAGCCGTCACCGCGGTATTTATCCCCGCCATCTTTTTTAAATCAGATAAATTTTCATCAATTCCAACACACGCAGAATACGTCGCGCGCAACGCATCGTCCAATTCCAATGTTTCGGCACTTGCCACAATCGGCGACAACATCGCAACAATATATAATAATTTTTTCATTACCTACATCTCTTGCTATACTCCCAGTAATTATATCATAAAAACGTTATACATAAAAGAAAATTCCATAAAAAAACCGCCCAAGAATGGGCGGTCGTTTATTAAACATACTGTTTTATTAGAAGTCAATTCCGAATTTAGCACCAAATCCAAATCCATTTTTGACATTCCATTCATCAGCATTCTTTCCCCCACGATGGTCCATAGATGCCGTCATATATGCACCAACATATTTTGTTGGGTCGATATTGTAATTCAAGCCCAATGTCCCATTCCATTTTCCGGCGTTTTTAATTTTATCAGCCGGCAGTTTACTACCATGATCTTTGCTATCTAATCTGGCAACATAATCAACACCTGCAACCAAATTCAAACGATCACACAATGCAACTTGACCATCAACACCCAATGTCAAATAATGTTCACCCTGTTTGCCAGCATCTTCATCCCAGTTAAAGGATTCTGTATTGGTATAATCAAACAATGCTTTTGCCGCAACTGTAAACTTGGATGTTGTATAACCACCACGAACACCTGCGGTCCAAGTGTATTCTGTGACATCTTTGTCCAAAATTGGCGAATGATTTCCCCAAACTGGGTCAATTTCATATTTACCAATCAAATCTGCTTTCCACGCGCCACGATCCAATGCACGATATGTCGCCGCCAAAGATGTTTCGCCCCAACCCCATTCATTAAAGAATGTTTGGTTTTCGACATCTGTGGATACCGCAACCGTAAATCTATCCGAAATACCATAACCAAATTCTTCATTTAACGTCCAGGCCTTGATGCCTTCTGAACCGGAATGAGATGATAAATCAGACACACTATAAAAATGTCCAGCCTTTGGCATATATAATGGATTGCCATCAATAACCCCAGCGTTCGCAGCAGATACAGCGAATACAGCAACCAACGAAGATAAAGCTAATTTTTTCATGAATATTCCTTTCCTTTTGTTAATCTGAATAACAGGAATTTCGTCCCTGTTACTACCATTTTACTATGTTTGTTTTCCCAGGTCAAAAAAAAGATAATTTGCATATCACCGGTTTTTGTGCTATAATTCGCCCAGATTTTTTCAAATAAATTTACACACCACCAACCCCAATACACACACGCATTTCATTAAAAATTTTAATAAATTTATTTATAACAAAAAAATATGCCTGACAAAATCAAGCATATTATTTTTTTAAATTTTTAATCTCGCGCCAGTCAGCGTGATTTTTTAAATGTTCTTCATAAGTATTTGAAAATTTATGTCCACCATTACCGTCCGCCACAAAAAACAGGTAATTCGTATCCGCCGGCTTTAACACTGCGCGAATCGCATCACGTCCAACATTTGCGATTGGCCCGGGGGGCAATCCGGCATACCGATATGTGTTATACGGGCTGTCTATTTTCAGGTGTCCCGTCAACAACGCTTCGCCCTGCATATCGCCCAGTCCGTCTGTCAAAACATATACAACCGTTGGGTCGGCTTGCAACCGCATATTTTGACGCAACCGATTTAAATAAACACTGGCCACAATGGGCATTTCCGACGCACGCGGTGTTTCGCGTTGAACAATGGACGCCAATGTCACAACATCGTGCCACGATTGCAATGGTCGCGGCATTTTTCGATTTTCAAAATTAGCCCTGACTTGGTTCATTTTACGACGCGCCAAATCCAACACCGCAATCCGTGGTGTTCCGCGTGCAACCCGATATGTATCCGGAAAAATATCACCATCGGTAATATCACAAACAGCCGTCATCATCCCCGCAGGACAATCAACATCACCCGTCAATCCGTCCGTATCCGCCAATAAAATCTTGATTTGTTTTAAAGTCAAACCTTCGGGTATTAAAATTTTAACCGTTGCAACATCACCATTTACCAACATTTTTGCGATTCGCCACGCCGACGCACCACGTGGAATATCATATTGTCCAACCTGAATCCGGCCACCCATACCGCGCACAGCCAATTTAAAAGACGAAACCGAATCAATTAAATCGTTTTTCTTTAACGCATTTGCCACATCTGCAACCGTTGCCCCCGGCGAAACCGTCACCAACACAGATTTTCGCGTTGCATACCCAAACAAAGTAAATACACCAATCACAACCAGCAACACAAAAATAACAAAACCAGTGTGTTTTTTTAACAAGCGCTTGAAAAATTTTTTAAACACTTTTGCCATAGTTAACGAATTATACAAAAATAAAACAAAAGTCAAAACCCTAAATACACACAAAACCTAACGCAATTGACAATTTGTATTTTTGTATTATAATATAATCACTATGAATACGAATTTAACTATCAGTTTAAAAATCACAAATTGGTGCAATCTGAATTGCGCCCACTGTTGCGAACGCAGCGATAAAAACCAACCAACAAATTTTATGCCTTTGGCAAAAATTGACAATTATTTATCACAATCAACCCAGATGTTTTTGCACCCCGACCAATTAATAACCATCGGTGGCGGCGAAGCATTGGCACCATATATGATGGACAATGCAAAATACATCCCATCTGTATTAGATTTAACATATTCATACGGATATATTCCAACAATCAAAACAAATGGCACGTGGGGCAACAACGATAAATTACGCAAAAATATTTTATCAGATATCGCATCGCGCGCATACAAATACAGCAAATTAGTCACACTGGATATTTCGGTGGACGAATTTCATAATAACCAAGACGGCGTTACCAAAATCATTTATGACACATTAACAACCCCAGAATTTTGTTTTGCTGTTCGTATATGCCTGGTTGGATTTAACACCGAAAAATCTGCGAGCGCACAACAAAGATTAAAACAAAAATTAATTCAACGCGGACTGGATATTCATCAAACTATATCAGGAGATTGGATTATTGAATTACCAAACGGCGACGGCGTGTATATGTATAACGATTTCAACACACCGATATTTAATCAAGGCCGCGCATCCGACAACAAAGTATTTACATCAACCAGCAATCCAAACGGCAACGACGGATTTAATTGTTTGCAAATTGATAATAAAGATTATGCAATTTATAACTACACACAACGCGAGCAAATCAACAACCGTCATCTGAACGAGGTTTTATATTCACTGATGGCGCACGCATCCGCCCAAAGATAAAAAACACCCCGACCATTTTGGCCGGGGGATTTTTTTATCTGGTCGGAGTAACAGGATTCGAACCTACGACCTCTACGTCCCGAACGTAGCGCTCTACCAGACTGAGCTATACTCCGTTGTGATGCATATCTTACAACACAAAAATTAAATTTCAAATATTATTTTACACGTTTGAAAACAACCGATGCATTTGTTCCACCAAAGCCAAACGAATTGCTCAGTGTCACATCAACCTTGCGCTTTTGCGCCACATTCGGCACCAGATTGAAATCACCAACCTCCTCTATCGGATTTTCCAAATTTATTGTTGGCGGTACAATATTATCGCGGATTGCCAACACACTAAATATCGCCTCAATTGCACCGGCCGCCCCCAACAAATGTCCCGTCATAGATTTTGTTGACGACATACACGTGCCATTATCACCAAACAATTCACGCACCGCATTTAATTCACCGACATCGCCCAATCCGGTGGACGTTCCGTGCGCATTAACATAATCAACATCCGACGGCTTTAACCCCGCGACATCAATCGCAATTTTCATCGCACGCAGGCCACCCTCACCATTTGGTGCCGGCGCAGTAATATGATGTGCATCGGCCGTCATACTGAAACCTGCAACCTCGGCATAGATTTTTGCACCACGGCGAACGGCGTGTTCATATTCTTCCAACACTAAAACGCCAGCACCTTCACCCAAAACAAAACCATCGCGCGCCGCGTCCCACGGACGTGATGCACGCGCCGGGTCGTCATTTCGTGTTGACAATGCACGCATCGCCGAAAATCCTGCCACCGCCAACGGAGTTACCGCGGCCTCGGTTCCACCGGCCAACATTAAATCCGCCGCCCCTGTCCGAATTAAATCCGCCGCCAATGCAATCGAGTGCGTTCCCGTCGCACACGCGGTAGCCGTCGCCAAATTCGGTCCACGCAGGCCGTATTTAATCGACATATATCCCGCCGCCATATTAACAATCGCCTTGGGCACAAAAAACGGACTGACGAAACGCGGGCCATTTTGTATCAATTCCGAACAAGTATCGGTTATGGTTTGCACGCCACCAATACCACTGCCCATACTGACACCAAACCGGTCGCCATCATAACCACCGTTCGCCAATCCGGCATCTCTCATTGCTTCGTCGCTTGCCACCATAGCATAAACAATATCCAAATCCATTTTGCGTTGTTCACGCGGGTCAACAACCGCATCCGGATTAAATTCCCCAGTTTTTTCACCACGCACAGGCACACCCGCAATTTGCGACGCAAAATCCGACGCATCAAATTTATCGATTTTACGCACCCCCGACACGCCCGCCAAAATATTTTTCCACGCGAAATCCACCCCCGTTCCCACAGGGCTGACAATTCCCATACCGGTCACAACAACTTTTCTCATATGTATAAATCCTTTTATTTTATTTATTTATGACGGGCCTATAATACTATATTTTTACCAAAAATTACAGAAAAAAAATCCGCCACACCGGCGGATAAAATTTTCCGAGACAAAATTTTATTTTCTGTGTGCATCGATATATTTGACCGCATCACCAACTTTTTCCAATTTCGCAGCATCTTCATCAGGAATTGTGATATTGAATTCTTTTTCAACCTCCATCACGAATTCAACGACATCCAAAGAATCCGCGCCCAAATCGTTCACAAATGTTGCATCTTCCTTGACATCTTCTGGTTTAACACCCAATTTTTCAACAATAATCTTTCTAACTTGTTCCAAAGTTGACATTTTTTATCCTTTATTTTTGTTAACTTGTCCGCCCCACAAAAAACACGGGCGTTGATTGAGTATAAATGTACCACTTTACGCCCCACCTGTCAAGGAATTATAACAAACGATAACAAAACCTTGACAAAACAAAATATTAATATATAGAGTAATGTTCCAATAATTTATTCATATTTTCGCGCAAATCTTCACGGTCAGCGGCCCATTTCAATCGCCGCATTAAAAATTTATAAACATCATCCATTCTCAGATTTGGCATACCCGCATCCCTTGCAACATTGTGCCACGCAACACGCGGGTCGGCCAAATGATTTTTACAACGACCAACAAAAACCCAATCGCCATATTGCGCCATATTTTCCAACAACACAACCGCCATATTCGACAAAGGCCAATCACGCCACATATAATGATTAAAATCCAAATCTTCCCAGCGCATAGATAAAACTTTATTTCGCGGCAAAAAACCATACACCAACATCAAAAACGCATTACGCATAACATCCGATTCCACCGCCCGAATAACATCCATCAACCGCAAAAAAGATTCATCGGTCAACGGACTGACCCGGCGTGCCAATTCAATCTTTGGCAAATTTGCAACCGGATTTGCTTTTGCATAACCCTGCTCTATGGCATATTTGAAAATACTGTTCAACACATCTTGCATACGCACCGCAACGGCCGCACCATTAATTTTTGAAATAACCGCACGAACATCAGACTCGGATATATCGGCAATATTTTTATCGAACAAATCCGCCAAGTGCATATTTACCGCACGCACTAATTTTACCTCGGAATCTTCGCATCTGCGCACTTTGTTTTTTAAATAAATATCCCAAAAATCACGAAAAGATATTTTTTTACGGCGCACAGGTAATTTTTTACTGGATTCATTTAATACCGCCGCCACCTTGTCACGCGCCACCTCTATATCCATATCTGGATACGCACCAATAATCACCCGTCTATCACGTCCACGAACACGATGCCGCACAAAGAAAGTTTTCGCCCCACGCGATGTTATATACATACGCAGTCTGGGTTCTGAAATATCTTGGACAACATCAAACCCCCTCTCGGGCGCGGGCAAATTATCCAAAATATACGGATTAAAGAAAAATTGATGCGCCATAATTTTTCACCTTTTTTTACTTTCCAACCTTTAATGCATTAATAAATGCAGATTGCGGAATTTCAACATTACCAAATGTGCGAAGTCTCTTTTTACCCTCTTTCTGTTTTTCCAACAACTTGCGTTTACGGGTAATATCCCCGCCATAGCATTTTGCCGTCACATCCTTGCGATACGCCGCGATTGTTTCACGTGCGATAATTTTTCCACCGATTGCGGCCTGTAACGGTATTTTAAATTGATGCCGCGGAATTAAATCTTTTAATTTTTCAACAATCTGACGGCCACGTGATTCCGCAGACGACCTGTGGCACATAAACGACAACGGTTCGACATTTTCATCATTAACCAAAATAGAAACCTTGACCAAATCAGATTTTTCATATCCGCACACCGAATAATCAAACGACGCATACCCCGACGATATAGATTTCACCCGGTCATAAAAATCAAATACAACCTCGGCCAGGGGCAATCTATATGTCAACACCGCGCGATTTCCAACATATGAAATATTATCTTGGACACCGCGTCGTGACGCACACAATTCCATAATTCCACCCATATATTTATCAGGCATCATAATCGTCGCCAAAACCCACGGTTCTTCGATATATTCTATTCTTGTGACATCCACCATATCGGCCGGATTTTCCAAATCCATAACACTGCCGTCACGCAGATGTAATTTATACAACACACTTGGCACAGTATTTATCAAATCCAAATTAAATTCACGACGCAGACGTTCACTGATAATTTCCATATGCAACAGTCCCAAAAATCCGCACCGCAATCCAAACCCCAGCGCACTTGATTTTTCAACCGTAAATGTAAAAGACGCATCGTTTAATGCCAATTTTTCCGCCCCCTCGCGCAGGTTCGGATAATCATCCGACGCCATTGGGAAAAACGACGAAAACACCACCGGCACCGACGGTTTAAATCCCGGCAACGCCACACCACCAAATTTAGAATCAACGATTGTATCCCCAACTTTGCAATCGTGAATTGTTTTCATCCCCGTAATAATAAATCCAATTTCACCCGTTCCCAGCGCACTTACATCAACCATTTTCGGTGTGAAATATCCAACCTTTTCAACGGTGTATTCCGCCCCAGTTGCAACAAAACGAATTTTTTGACCGCGCCGCAGTGTTCCATCCACCACGCGCACCAACACAACAACACCCAAATAAGAATCATACCACGAATCCACCAACAACGCACGCGTTGGCGCATTTTCGTCCCCCCTTGGCGCCGGCAATTTATGAACGATTTCTTCCAACAATTCGGGCACCCCCGCGCCGGTTTTGCCCGACACACAAATTGCATCATCCGCATCCAGCCCGATTGCATCCGCAATCTGTTGACGCACACCCACAACATCAGACGACGGTAAATCAATTTTGTTCAACACCGGCAACATTTCCAAATTATTATCCAATGCCAAATAAGCATTTGCCAATGTTTGCGCCTGGACACCTTGGGTTGCATCAACCAAAATAATTGCGCCCTCGCACGCGGCCAACGACCTTGACACCTCGTAAGAAAAATCAACGTGTCCCGGCGTATCCATCAAATTCAATTGATATTCATTTCCATCACGCGCAACATATTTCAACCGTACGGTCTGGGCCTTAATCGTAATTCCACGTTCCCGTTCAATATCCATAGAATCCAAAACCTGGGCCTTCATCTCGCGCGATTGCAGTCCCCCACAAAATTCAATTAACCGATCCGACAATGTCGATTTTCCGTGATCGATATGCGCAACAATAGAAAAATTTCTGATAAATTTTTGGGACATATAAAAACACCTTTCTGCGGCAATGATAACCCAGTATATTATATATTTCAATAAAATAATGATACACAATTATGCTTTGAACTGTACAGATTAACCTACATTGCGAACATACACAAAATACCAACACCGGCAATCAAAATCGCCGCCGCGGTCAATTGCCAGAAATATTTTTTAACAATCGCATTGGCCTGTTCTTGGAACCGCCACAGCAAATAACCCACAATTGCAAATCGCCCGGTCCGAAACACCGCCGACAACCCCAAAAACACCCACGCCGAAAATCCCATAAACCCGGCACAAATCGCCATCAATTTATACGGCACCGGCGTCACCGCAGTCATTAAAATAATAAACACACCGTGTTTAATAAATAAATCTTGGGCCAATTGAAATTGTGCAGCGGACGCAAAGTTTTCTATCAACCAAACCCCAACCGTATCAAACAGCCACAATCCAATCATATACGAAATCGCACCACCAACCACAGACCCAACAGACGCCGCAATTACCGTTGGCACGGCGCGCTTTTTATTTGCCACAATTGGTGGCGTCATAAAAACCTCGGGCGGGACGAACAAGAAAATTGATTCCGCCACCGTCATCAGAAACACAAAAACCGAATACATACGCGTATCGGCCTTGCTTAACATAAACTCTCCAATTTTCATCCCCTGCCCCCTATTATATTTCAGACAACAATTTTTCGATTCTTTCGGCACGCACCAAAGTATCATCATAAACGAACTTAATTTCCGGTGTGTATTTTTGATTCATCCGCGCCGCCAATTCGAACCGAATTGCACGTGTTACCTCGTCCAGACGTTTTTGTGCCGTCGCCACATCACCCGCAACATAAAAATACAACTTCACAAAACTCAGTCCCCCGTGCGAATCCGCCCCCGACAAATTAACACCCGCCAAAACCGGGTCATCCATATATTTGTCGCGCAAAATTTCCGCCACCAAAGTTTGCACTTTGGCCGCGATACGATTCCCCCGTGGCGAATTTCGATTGTTTAATTGCCGCATAATAAACCCTTTTTTGAACCAGTATATCATACCATTTTTAATATTCAAGCACCACACCGAAACACAAAAATCCCCGTGCAAATGCACGGGGCCATACAAACGAATTTTTAATTTTTATATTACGATGCCGGCGAACCCGCATCAGTCTCGACCGCCGCAGGCGTCAATCCCTCGGCCGCCAGTGGTGACCAACGGGTATAAACCTTGCCACCCTTTCTGTAATATGTCAGCATACACGGCACCGCCTCGGTACAAACATCATTTGCCGGCGCCGCCCCCGTATTAATATCAAGCAATTTTGTATTATTCATATCATTTTGATATTTTAATGCGCCGTCTTTGACATCGACATCTGTAATTGTTCCATTTGCGATTTTTTCACTTGTCACCGCCTCATCTTTAATCTTGTCCGTCACAACCGCATCAGTTGCCAGTTTGTCCACTGTCACCGCACCATTTGCGATACCATTTACCGTAACCGTTCCCAGTTCTGCCGTAATCAAACCATTTGTCTGACTAACCGCAACAACCGGTTTTCCACGATTGGCCGTTGTCTCCGCATCCGAACTGCCGTCAACACCTGTGGCATCCAAGTTATTAAATGCAGTACCAACCGCCTTGGATGTAATAAAATGTTTATCATCCCCCGCCGTAATTGTTGCCGTACCATTTGCAACAGACACAGGGGCCGTGGTTGCCGCCGCACCAATAACCGCCTTGACAGACGGTGCCTTGTCTGTGGCACTGGTCAACTCCAACGCGTTTGTCCCGTCGCTGATATAATCCGTCGCCGACGAAGATTGGATTGTTTGTGTGGTAAATGTCAATGTACCGTCCCCACTGGCCGTAACGCCGGTAATCGCGGTGCTGGCATTACCATTCCCGGCACTGACCGTAACATTTCCGCCCGCTCCGGTTTTCAATTTATCTTGCTTTAACGCATCCTTGGCATCGACATAGGCCTTGGACGCAATAACCGTGGCATCCGCCCACGCGTGTCCGCCCCAGGCAAATACAGAAAACAACATACCCGCCCAGGCAACATTTTTAAATTTCATTTCCTTTTCCTTCGTTTGTGTGTGTGACCGATGCTGGGGACAAATATCGCGAAAAATATATACCTCCAACATTGTCATTACATTATATAGCAACTTTCAATGTATATACGCAAGCAAAAAAATTAAAAAAATGAAAAAAAATTAAAATATTTTTGCAACCACGCAGATTTCCGGGATTTTTAGTGCATAATTTTTTAAAAAATTTTCAAATTTTTTGTATATACAACCCTATTCCACCCCACCCACAATCCAAACAGAAAAAACGCATCTGCGTTTTTTTGTCATCCTGAGCGGAGTGAGATTATGTTGGGGCTTGTGCCCCATAAGTAATCGAACGCAGTCGAAAGCGAGCGTTTCGCGAGCGCGGATCCAGGCATATTTGATGCTTTGGCGCATCCGCGCCAACTTGTTTGCCTTTGCCAAACCCCAGATCCGCGTCATCCGCTATCGCGTCTGACTTTCGACTTCGCTCAGGATGACAAAACGCAAACGCGTTTTGTCGGGTTTGGCAAACAGACGAACACACCATAACAAAAATACATTGCGTTTTTGTTTGTGTGTTTTAACCTGATAATTATGAAATCTGATTTTGTTCAACATAAATATTATGTTTATATTATGGCATCCAAACCTGATGGTGTGTTGTATATCGGGGTGACGGATAATATCGTGCGCCGTGTTTGGGAACATAAAAACAACATAATCAAAAACAGTTTTACCGCACGATATAACGTACACACATTGGTTTATATCGAGATTTATCAATATATCAATGTGGCGATTGCGCGTGAAAAACAGTTGAAACGATGGACCAGAGATAAAAAGAAATATTTAATAGAATCAATGAATCCAGATTGGATTGATATACCGGTGATTTGAATTTTCTATTTGCCAAACCGGACAAAAGCCACTGGCTTTTGTCATCCTGAGCGGAGTGAGATTATGTTGGGGCTTATGCCCCATAAGTAATCGAACGCAGTCGAAAGCGAGCGTTTCGCGAGCGCGGATCCAGGCATATTTGATGCCCTGGCGCCGCCGCGCCAACTTATTTGTCCTTGCCAAACCCCAGATCCCCGCGGTCTAACGACCGCTTTCGACTTCGCTCAGGATGACAAAACGCGTTTGCGTTTTGTCGGGTTTGGCAAACAGACGGACACAATCGCGGCTGTGCGGATGCACAGACGGATGCCAATACAAAATGCGAAAAAAAATCACTTGATTTTTTTAAAAACATAAAATCCCGCCACCCAACAACCACGCGCAAACGCGCGAAATTCCGGCGCGCGCGCAAAATTTTCGCGCCACGCACCAGACAACAAAAAATTTAACAAAAAAATTATTCTGCGATTTGCGTCTATACAAAAAATGTGATATAATATGTATAACAAATGTGGGAAGGGACAATCTGCATAAAGGCAATTTGTCGGTGCGAACGCACCGTCCACCCCCCACAACAATACAAACAAACAAACAAAAACAAAGGGAAAATAACATGAAAATCAGAAACCTGGCCTTTTGCGGCGTAATGGCATCCATATTGGGGATGGGCGGCGCATACGCAGCAACCGACGCAACAATCATCGCGTCCAAGGCATACGTCGACGCACGTGATAACACGAAACAAGATAACTTGGGCGGTGGCGCCACGGCGGGTAAAGTTGTTACCGCAACATCAACCGCCGGAACAGTCGACTATACAGGAATTGATTCTACCGTAACTGCAAATTCTACTAATCTGGTTACTTCTGGTGCTGTCGCAAGCGCAATTACGTCTGGTGCAACTGATGCGATTAATGCATTGGATTTAACCGCCGAGGAACAAACCGGGGTTATTAAAACCGTAACCCAAACTGACGGTCAAGTTGCGGTCACCAGTGGAACCGTTAACACAAACGATATCACCAATGGTGCAGTCGCCGAAGGTAAAATAGCCGATAGCGCAGTAACAGCCGCCAAACTAGCAACTGATGCGGTTGAGACGAACAAGATTAAAAATGGTGCGGTGACGACTGATAAAATCGCAGACAGCAGTGTCACAATGCCAAAAACAGACTTTATCGTAAAACAAGGAGATTCAACAAAGGCGTGGAACGAGGCAAGCGAAGCGGGCGAGACCGAGGCCGAAAAAGCACTTGCCAAAGCAGCAAAAAGAGGAGAAGAAGATAAATATGTCCCAACATTAAGTGCAGTTGAAAGCCGTATCACAGCCGCCGTCGGTGCTGGAACCAGTGCGTTGGACTACACAATTGCCTCAGGCGATCACGTTGATGGACGTCCCGTTGTAGCGGTCACAGAAACAGACGGTATAATTGCAGTAACCGAAGGTCAAATCACAAATGCTGGTGTTGCAGACAACGCAGCAATCACAACCAATAAAATGGGTGCAATCACAGGCTACACGATATCATCAGCAACAGGAGCCGACAGGAACCTGGCAGCAACAGATACTTTAAATGTTGCCTTGGGTAAATTGGAAAAGAAAGCCGATGATAACGCAACCACTGTTGAGGGTTTGGATTTGACAGCAGCCCAAAACACCGGTAATGGCCAAGCAGTGGTACAAGTCACCCAAACCAACGGTCAAGTTGCTGCAGCCAAAGGAATCTTAGATTACGACAAAGCAATGAATGCCGGACTATCCGAAATCAACACAAGGGGTGGCGACGGGTCATCCAACTGCAAAGTAGGTAGTCCGTGCGTTCTGACCATGGTTATGAACGGTAGCACCCCAGTCTATGAATGGACAAATATGGAAACAGATGGCTTGAACGCAGACCTGTAATCCATAAAAAAACAAGCAAAATATGTTATTTTCCCATCCCC
Source organism: uncultured Pseudomonadota bacterium (assembly GCA_902793005.1). Classification (GTDB taxonomy): domain Bacteria; phylum Pseudomonadota; class Alphaproteobacteria; order Rs-D84; family Rs-D84; genus Enterousia. Next base: position 37,385 of record CADBBQ010000008.1, on the reverse strand, counting down.
CATCCGGGGGATTTTTTTACTTGACTTTTGTCTAAAAACAACCTATCATAATGATAGATATGAAAACAAAAGTTATAAAGTTTCAAAAACCGTTGTCACCGACAGACGCCACGAATAAAATACGCGAAATTGCAATGGATTCTGGTAACGTCGCCATCACGGACCATACAATTGAGCGAATGCAAGAACGCGATTTTTCTATGCGTGATTTGTTGGAATTGTTACGAAACGGGTATGTTGATGACGAACCCGAATACAATGCTGAAACACAAGAATATAAATACAAAATTGCACGTGTTGTCGATACCAGGACAGCCGCCGCAATAACAATCATAATAAACAATGAAAAATTACTGGTAATAACAATAATGTGGAAAATATACTAATGAAAAAAAAATATCACTATACTTTATGCGGATTACAAAATATATACCTGATGAACGGATACACGATATCACACACCGATTACGGTGATGCAGTATCTATACAAAACGTGGATAATCTGCACAAAACAATCGCGGAAACACTTATAAACAAACCAATGCGGTTATTGCCCCAAGAATTTAAATTCTTGCGCAAAGAAATGAAATTAACCCAATCAATGTTGGCCCAGATTTTTAATGTTTCTGACCAAACTGTTGCACGCATAGAAAAGGGCGAAACCAATGCCGACACTCCGTACGAGGCATTGTTCCGTGCATATGCAAACGAAATTATCAGTAAAAAACGTGCCGAAATCGTCGCGGTCATCAACGAAATGAACGTCCAAAACGATGCAAAAAATCACGAAATAATGTTGCAACTGACCGAAAACAAATGGGGATTCCAGGTGGCCTAATCCTATTTATCAAACACGGAAAATATTTCCCAATGTGCGGTGCCGACAAATTGGTCAACCGGGACGCATTTCGTCATTTTATATCCCGCACGCACCAATACCGCCCTGTCCCGCGACCACGTCGCCGGATTGCAAGACACATATATCACACGTCGAACATTTGACTTGGCCAATTCTTTGGTTTGTGCAAATGCACCGGCACGCGGCGGGTCCATAATCACAACATCATACAAATTCAACTGTCGCGCCGATAAAGGCCGTTTGAACAAATCGCGCCGAGTGCCAACCCCAACAATATCAAATCCATCGGCACCTGTCGCAAATGTAAAGTTCCCCATCCCGCAAAACAAATCTGCAACCCGCGTCGCGCCCGTCGCCGCATCCACAACCATTTGACGCAATCCGGCCTCGGTCTCGGTTGTCGGCTGTAAAAATCCAGAATCCAAAAACGGCACCGTCGTATCACCAAACGATATTTCCGGCACAATATATTCCCGCAACGCCACACCGTTCCAAGTAAACCGAATTATCCCCGCCGGTAATTTTTGCACCGCCGTCCGCATATCTGGGCCGGTATACGGCACATCGGACGACACATTTACAACAATTCCATTGTCGCACCGTGTCACCAATACCGATGATTCACCACGCCACGGCAACGATGCCAATGACGGCAAAATCGCATTTATATCCGCCAACATATTCGGACAATTTTGAATATCAACAATATCGTGCGAGCCAGACTTATAAAACCCAAAATGCCCGGGCCGCGCCACAAAATCCGCCCGTCGCCGCGCGCCCACCGCTCCCCACACCGGCGCATCCACCACATCACGCGGCAAATCGCATAATTTTTGCGTTCTGTATTCAGGTGCCGTAAAATCATACTTGCACCCACCACACAATCCAAAAAACGGACATTTTGTCATAATTTAACCTTTTTACAAATCAACTGTATCATAATTTTGGTTGATTCCAAGTTGTTTTCTGCATATCATATAAATTATGAAAACAAATTCAGATAAAAAAATTGCTTTATTCGCAGGCGCCCTGTCGTTGCCGGCATTAACACGCGATGCGTTGCGACGCGCGGGATGGGATGTGTATGTTGTTGGCCTGAAAAATTTTTATGACGAAAAATTAAATCCTGATTTGGTAATTCGCCTGGGCGGCGCGGGTCGTGCGGCACGCGAGTGCAAACGGCGCGGTATTCGCAAATTGACATTTGTCGGCGCATTGGGACATATAAATTTGTCTGATATTCGGCCGGATTTATGGTCGTTATCTGTATTATTATCGGTATTAAAACATCAACGGGGGTATGATTCTATGGCGGTTGCATTTAACAAAGCATTGGAAAAACGTGGTTATGAAATTGTCGCGGCCCAAGATGTGGCACCGGAATTGACTTTTGAAACGCCGGGCATCAAAACAAAAACCAAACCAACAACGGCGGATAAAAAAAATATTGACCGCGCAATCGAGGTTTCTCACATAATCGGAACCCAAGATATCGGCGCATCGGTCGTCGTCGATAAACAAGTTTTCGCAGTCGAGGCCGCCGAGGGCACGGCCCGTATGCTGGAACGTGTGGTTGAAATGCGAAAATCAAAACGTGGGGCGGCATCGGGGGTATTTGCAAAAATGACAAAACCCGGCCAAGATTTACGCATCGACATCCCAGCAATCGGTGTTGACACGGTGCGCGCCGTTGCTGCGGCAAAATTACGCGGAATCGTGGTTAATGCAAAAACGTGCTTTGTAATTGATAAACCGGCGGTGATTGCGGCGGCAAACCGCGCAAAAATATTCATCGTCGCAATATAAAAATTTCCGTGATAACGAACGACACCTGTCTGAATCGTTGACATATTGTTCGCTAACACGATAAAAAACAATGAATGTCCAGAAACAACAATCATTATACAACAACTGAACTCTGAACACTGAACTCTGAACACTAGAAAACGGGCGACGCCCGTTTTTTAATGTTCCATATGTTTCGTAAAATCGTGCAAATCGGTGCCGGTTGCACTTAAAATTTTGGCGATACTGTTGCTGGACGGCCAACGCGGCTGGCCACATTTGGACCAACGTTTACTGCGGTTAAATGTCGTCGCGTCCAATCCACCACACCGCGCCAGACCCGAACAAGACATCCCGTGTTCAACCGCAAATTTTTCAATCGCATTCCATACTTCTTCGTGTGTCATAACAATCCCCCCGTAATACATAAACCCATATGCTTTTTATATAATTTTACAACAGGGACAGCACACCCTCAACCCGGACGTTTTCCCAGGATTTCCGGCGTAAAAAATATACGAAAAATTTTTTTGACAAAATTACTTGACAAACCAAATAAAATGTATTACATTACGATTCGTCAAAGGGATTAATCCATTTGATAACGATTGTGAAAACAATCGTCAGGGGCCCGAGGGTTCAGACTCCCTCCTACATTCTCTCTCCTCTGGACCTTGGACCCCGCCCTTTTTATTCAGTTTAGAATGCCCGTTTCTTTTTCTCCTTTCCTTCCTTTCTGGGCATTCGAAAATACCGCCGGCAACGGCGATATTTTTTTTACCAAAACCAATAAAATATTGATTGATTAATCTCCGCTGTCCGAACTATCCAGGGCGAAATTCTGGACATTACCGTCAGCATCGACGATTTGCACCGGACTCCACGTTGAAACCTTGTTATCACCACTGCCTTTGACACTTAACATATACAACCCAGCATCCGGCCCATCCGGCAACGCCAAACGTTCCAATGTCGTATTAATATTGTTTTCAATTGTTCGCGCCAAATTGTCAACATATGTTTTATTGTAATAATTTTTCCATAAATATGATTTTTCGGTATATAACGGCAATTCAACCGTATCCAAATCTAAAACGTGCCACACAGCAACCTGGTTATTTTGGTCGTCAGTTTCAAATTCGTCCAAATACCGCCACTGCAATTTACCGTCAAACACACGCAATTCAGATGTCCGCGCATTATTCCCATCAATCGATAATTGCTGGCGCAGGCTGGACATATCAACCGCGATTTCACCAGTTTGTTCATCCAAAATAATGTATCCACCATCGGCCGGGGTTAATTTTATTTGCTTGCCCGCCAATTCAGAATCTATACGATTTATCGCCGCATTAAAATCTGTATTCGTGACCCAATCGCCCAATTTTGCATTTAAATCATAAACATCAGTCCATTTTTTAACAGGCTCGCCCGTTTGCGCATCTGGTTCATCTTCGAATTCATCAACATAACGCCATTGCAGCACACCGTTATTAACACGCAATTCGGATGTTTTGGCATCTGGAATATTCAACGCAGTTTTTAATTCATCAAACTTGATTCCAATTGTATTAGTCTCTGCGCCATCCACAGGTTTAATTTCAATAAATCCGTTTGCGGCCTCGGTCAATTTAACCTGACGCGTGGCCAAACCGTTATCGACATATGTCTTGGTTGCATAATCCGCCAATGTGGTCGACAAATTATTGTTGGTCACATAATCGTTCAATGTATTGGTCAAACTTTCATTACTGACATAGTTCGCCAATTTACCATCAATCAAATCATTGATATTTACCGAAACAGGCGTCCATTTCTTTGTAGTCCCATCGGCCTCGAACGCATCCAGATAACGCCACTGTAATTGTCCCGCCGATGTGATTTCCATTTCAATATCGCGTTGGGCCGCCGGAATATTCAAATCAGATTTTAACTTATCAAATTTGACATTTATCGTATCGCCATTGATTTCCAAATATCCATTTTCATCCGTTGACATCGTCAATTGCAATCCAGATAAATCGTCAAGTTTGGCGTATCCCGCCAATTTAGAATCAATCAAATCATTGATATTTTCCGAAACAGGCGTCCATTTCTTTGTCGTACCATCGGCCTCGAACGCATCCAAATAACGCCAGCGCAATTGTCCCGCCGATGTAATTTCCATTTCAATATCACGTTGGGCGCCCGGTATATCCAACGCCGTTTTCAAATCATCAAACTTAATACCAATTTGATTGTTATTAATTTCCAAATATCCATTTTCACTTGCAGTCAACGCGCCTTGTAATCCGGCCAATTCAGACCGCAAAACATACCCCGACAAATCAACAAAATCACTGACTTTTTTATTTGTTTTATGCCACGCATCGGCCCCCGCATACCGCCATTGGATTTTGCCATCATCGTCAAATTCCATTTCGATTTCGCGTTCTGTTGGAATATTCAAAGCAGCCCGCAACTCGTCAAACTTTACACCGATTTGATTATCTTGGATTTTCAAATAACCGTTTTCATCCGCGACCAATGTAGTTTGCAATCCTGACAACTCAGATTTTTGCACATAATCTTCCAATGCCTGAATCTGGACATAGTTTTCCAAACTTTGACGCATCAACGCCGCAATATCGGCCGTATTCCATTTTTTATCACCATTTTGCTCAAATTCATCCATATACCGCCATTGCAGTTTACCATCATCGGTATATCTGATTTCAGATGTTTTTGCATTATCAATTCCCAACGCGGCCCTTAACTCGTCGAATTTCAATCCGATTGTCCCAGCCTGTTGATTAATTGTGATAAAACCATTATCGGCCTCGCCTAATATTCCCTGTTTACCGGCCAACGCATCTTTTAAAGAAATATTTTCATTGGCCAAATCATATTCTTCCAAAACCTTGCCTAAATCGACAACCGAACGTTTTTCGCCATCGCACGCGGTCTCTGTCGCATTGGCATAACACCACCACAATTTATAGTTATCATCTATTTCGGTCAGTATCGGTTTTTTCGTATCCAATGCAGCCTGCAAATCATTTTTTAATGCATTTATATCAATCGAGATAACATTATTATCCGGCCCGGCAATATCAATATATTCACCATCACCAACAATCAAAGCGTTTTGCTTGTCATCTTTTAATCTGTCAACCTGGTTTTGTAATGCATCCAATTCAGTCCGCAATGCATCCAAATTTTCATCCGTTGCACCGGTCCCCGTTCCCGTACCACCGCCGGTTGTTCCCCCCGGTGTCACGGCATTACTGGAATGTGATAAATTCAGATATTTTCCAATCGACAAACGTGCCGACGGCGATGTCGTAATTCCAACACCATTGTTATTCGCAGATTGCGCATTACCATTTGTTGCCAACCCCGAATATCCTTGGGCGGCAACCGTTTTATTTGTCGCATTTGGCGTAAATCGCAAAGACGATGCACGCGTTGTCTGTGCAACCGCCGTTGTGGCAACCCCAGATTTTGCACCACCATCAACGGACGCACCCGTTGTTGCATCCCCTGTGCCCGCCGACACAGTTTTCGCCCCCGTTCCCAACATACGAACCGACGATGCCGCAAACGCAGAACCACCCAGCATACAAACAACGCTGGTCAAAATTACTGAATAAAATCCTGTTCTACGCTTCATTCTCTCTCTTTACTTAAATTTTAAAAACTAAACCTTATACCAACAGACAACGCATTTTCCAATATCAAATCGTTTTCAACCTGTAAAACATATTGACCTGCGCCACTGCCCGGAACTTGCTCCCATAAAAAAGTCCGCGACATATCTGCACCCTTCATCAAAGATATGCGATACCTGAAATCGACAAATGTGTTATCCGCAATTGCGGTTGCGTATCCCAGCGCAAATCCAACCTTGGGCGACCAAGATTTCTTTTCCGCATTTCCACCATCAAACATTGCGCCACTTAAATTCACCGTTGGACGCGCGACACCCAAACCGCCACCAAAATACATTCCCGATTCAAAATCCCAATACGCATTCGCCATCAAATAAGGCACAGACAATTTATATTCCGCCAAATCATCAGAATCCGAAAATTCCGAACTGAATCCCAATTCGACATCCCCACGAATACCGGACGAAAACCGTGTTCCAATCGCCAACGCGCCACCAAACACAGATTCAAACGAATATTCATCCTTGTTAAACAACAAATCCGTCCCGCCATAATTGGAATTATATTCATTTTCCCAAGACCAAAAATTCATCGCGACATTGGCCGCCAAATACCAATCGCGTGGCCCGGTATCCAGAGATTCTTGTGTTGATTGTGCCGAAACGCGTTGAAAATTGCGAAAATCTGTATTATTGGCATAATTATTTTGCACACACCCACACGACCCCGCATTATATGTCGCATTACATCCCGCAACACACCCACACGGCCGCGAAGGCGTATAAACCATCGTCGCATTCGCCAAAATTGGCGCAATACAGCCAACGCCTCCAATAAAAGCAACCTTCCTTAACAGCATTTCATACCATATCTTGGATATAATTTTATCACATTTTGAATCTTTTTCCAACCCATAAAAACACAATTTTCCAAAATATTTTAATATTTGACCAATCTGTTATTTTTTTCTAACATATCGTATTATGAAAGAAAAGACATCATCTATATCATTAACGAATGTTGCGGCGTCATACGACAACGGGGCCGATGTTTTAACCGATGTATCATTTAATATAACGGGCGGCGCAATTTATTTTTTAACCGGCGCATCTGGCGCGGGCAAAACAACATTATTGCGTTTAATATACCAATTGCACAAACCGCGAACCGGTCAAATAAAGTTATTTGGGAAAACAACCAACGATATGTCGCGCGATGAAATTACGGAATTGCGCAAAAAAATGGCAATTGTATTCCAAGAATATTCGTTATTATCGCATTTATCCGTATTTGATAATGTCGCATTACCATTGCGTGTTCGCGACATACCGGAATCAAAAATCCGCACCCTTGTGCCCAAGGTTTTGGACTGGGTCGGTCTTGGCAAATATGCAAACGCAAAACCATTGGAATTAAGTGGCGGTCAACAACAACGCATATCGGTTGCACGTGCGATTATTATTCAGCCATCAATTTTATTGGCGGACGAACCGACGGGGAACTTGGACGACGACAACACATCGCGTTTAATGGATTTATTTATTCAAATGAATAAAATGTTTGGAACGACAATTATTTTGGCCACCCATAATCAGCGATTAATTGAAACATATAAATTTCCGGTAATTCACATTGAAAACCATCACGTAAAGTTTTTAACAAAATCGGACGAGGCCACACCATCCAACAAAAAATTATGGAAGGGCCCCGCCCCCAAAAACTATTTCAACGAATTATCTAAACAATTTGATGACATTGGAAACATATAATGAAACGCAAACCTGTTGTTTTTTCTTTGATACGCGAACAAAGCACATTTATGACGGCGATTATGTCGGTTTTGACATTTTTATCTGTTTTGACATTGGGCATTGCATTAATGATTGGCACGGGCGCATTACGCACAACCAACCAATGGGGCAATCACGCCACAATTCAAACAAACGATACAAACGACATTTCGCAAATTCGTGACATATTAACCCAGAACAAAGACATCATAAAAACATCGCACGAATTATCACAATCTGAAATGAAATCTTTGATGGCACCGTGGATATCATCAAACGGTTCGGCACTGGAAAAATATTTACCACATATGTGGACGGTGGAATTTGCATCCAAAAACGATTTGCACAAATTTGAAACACAAATTACACCATACGCAAAATTCTTAACTCACCAGGATGCATTATCCGTTCCAATTCGTGCGGGTTGGTATTTAATTGCGATTTGCGCATTGGTATTGGTAATATCATTGGGTTCAATCACGACGTGCATAACATACATCGCACATAACACGGCAATGTTGCACAAACGCGAATTGGAAATATTAAATCAAATCGGGGCCAGTGATTCTTTTGTTGCCCATCAAATGCAGATTATTGTTGCCCGAATTTGCACACGCGCGACGATTTTTGGATTTCTGGCGGCATTACCATTTTTATTTTTAATAATGGCGGCATCGCATTCGGCACGTGTTGGATTAATGGCGACGATTGGATTAAATCCATTTGGATGGATAATATTATGTGCATTACCAATATTTATAACCGTGTTTGCAACACACATCACGAAACACACAACGAAAAGAATTTTGAAAAACGGTTAAATTTTTGCAAATGAAAATAATCACACCACCATTTTTAATACTAGGCTTGTTTGTCTTGGGCGGAATGATATTCAAATTAACATCGCCTATGGGATGTGGTCCAATATTACCAAACGACAATATTTTTGTTTTAACAGGCGATGCGCGTCGTGTTCCCTATGCAATGAGTCAGACAAAAATGTATCCATCTGCCAAGATTTATATCATCGGTGTTGGTGGTCACAGATTTGACACATCTGGGAATCGACATATTATAATGGAAACGCGTTCTAAATCGACATATCAAAATGCATTGGCAATTGAAAAAATCGTCCGTCAAAAGCATATGTCGCGAATTGTAATCGTCACCACCGAAGAACATATGAAACGCGCAATTCATTTAATACACCACGAAACACCAACGACGGAATTGGTGACGTGTTCGGCACCATTAATCGGTATGCCACCGGCCCGCCGATTGGAACGTTGGACGGTGGAATATTTAAAATACATCGTAACTTTATTTGGTATCAAGGAAGGATAACCCGAAATGTTCAGGACAATTATTTTCAAAACCACATTAGCAATTTATTTTATATTATGGACACCGATTTTATTAATCGGACTGTTGTCGCGACGACTGGCCAAAATCATTGTGCGCGCGGAAACACTGGGCGTATTGTTTTTGGCGCGTAAAATTGCCGGCATAACATATCAAATACATTATCCTGTAACGGAAGAAAACGGCATTCCAACAAAACCAAACACAAACACGCGTACCGACGGCAAGGCGATAATTGCTGCAAAACATATGTCAATATTGGAAATTGCAATATTATACATAAATGTCCCAAACGCATTTTTTATAATGAAACAAGAATTAATGTGGATACCATTTTACGGATGGATATTTTTGCGCATCGGATTGCAACCCGTAAATCGCCAGCGCGGCCGCACAAATATGCGCAAACTAACCGACCGAGTGGCACAAAAAATTATGAACGGCGAAACATTGATTATTTTCCCCGAGGGCACCCGGGTCAAACCCGGCGCGCGTCCGACATTACGTCGTGGATTAATGTATTTAGCACACGAATTAAAATTACCAATTTTACCGGTTGGCACGGATACGGGCCTGTATTGGCCAAAACGCGGCCGGATGCGCCCCGGCGTTGCAAATGTATATTTTGAAAACTTGCTACCATCGACAGCGGATTTAACCGAAATTGCCGACGCCATCAACCGCCACAGCGCATAAAACCCGGGCATCGCCCGGTTTTTTTTCAGAGTTCAGTTTTCAGAGTTCAGAGTTCAGTTGTTGCAGGATAATTTGTTCTCGTACCGTCTCCTTCTTTCACAAAGAAGGGGTGGATGACGAGCAACGCGAGTCAGACGGGGTAATTTGAACTGCCCGGACATTCCCCGTCTTTTCTGTGCGCCAGCACAAAAAGAAGGGGAATGTCCGGAATAATAATTATGCCACAACTGAACTTTGAACTTTGTACTCTGTACTCTGAAAACTGCACAACACCGTTGTGCAAAAAAATATTGCGCATACAATAAAATTTTTTCTATACTAAATTTTGAATTCAATGGGAATTTGGATTCGAGGGCACTTCAAAAGCCCAAGTACGGCCGGTGCAAGACCTGCATCGTTATTCCCATCATCACCCGATTCGATTCGGGCCGATATGTGTTTAACAATTCATTTTTTGCACCGACATTTATTTATCATCGTTCTTTCGATGATTCATAGATGTAAATTTTTAATTCCAAATGATAAATTCCCCAACCATTTATACTGACGGTATGGGGTGCTGCATACAGTAATGTATGAGCTCCGAATCCAACTCCCAAATAAAAATCAGGCTTTTTGTCCCGAAACGAACAAAAAAACCAAAAACAAAAAAAGAAAGGACGGGAAAAATGAAAAAAATATTAAGCCTCGTACTGGGGCTGTTGTGGGCATTGCCTGTGTGGGGCGCAGATTACAGTAATTGTCAAAATTTATTTGATGGAGAATATATATCTGTTAATAATGGCAACAAGGCCGAAAACGCAAATGATTTTTATGTATCACCTGGTGAACGATATGTGGCTTTGTGGACAACATCTGTGCCCAATGCTATGAATTTATACGGATATAATACCCAGGGAAACCAAGTGGGGTCTTGGACTTCTGAGGCGTATGCACCGAATGGTGTTTCGAGTCCTTTTTCAGACAATTATATGGCTTGGCGAAAAGGTGCGGTGTTTACCGTACCAGATGGCGTTGCATATTTACGGTTTAATACATTCGGTAATCTTAGTGCATCACAGCAACAAGCGTGGGCGGAATCATTTAAAATTTATAATATGGATTGTGTCGATAAAATCAAAATTGCAACAACCAAATACAACGAAACTGCGTTTAGTCCGTTGAATACGGCGCTGGCGAATGCGATTAGCGTGGTGGATTCGGTGGTGTCGAACACGATTACCCAGGCGGCAAGCATCGCGACTTTGCAGGCGCAAAAACAAACCCGCCCAGCCGACGATCCGTCGGACGCAAATAACGCCGAAAATTGCCCCGCCGGCAAAAAGTGCTTACTCGTCGAAGACGCCAGCGGTGTTCCACATTGGTATGAAATTGTGACCGGCCGTTTGCCCGACGGCTATACCGAATTAGAATACATCGAATCCACCGGCACACAATGGATTGACAATATAATAAAACCTAATCAAAAATATTCATTTGAAATTAAATACAAACATACTGTATCAACCGGTTATCAAACATTATTTGCGGTATATGATGGAGGAAATGGTTATTCGTATGGTTTTATGGAAGGAAGTGCGGATAGAGGGAATTATGCATACAGTGGTAACAGTAACACATTTACCTTGTCATACGACACCAGCACAATATATACACTATATTACGATGGAATAAATAAAAAGGTGTATCGTAATGAAACAGAAATTGTAGATTTTAGTGATACTACCGGATTTTCTGGAACAACTGGTGTTGCACCAAGACTTTTCAACATGATAAATGGAGAACATCATAGTAATTCTTTTAATTATCCATTCAAAGGTTATGCATATGGTTTTAAAGTATACGATGATAATAACAATTTGGTTCGAAATCTTATCCCGGCGAAAAATGCAAGTGGTGTGGTTGGAATGTATGATTTAGTGCGCGGACAATTTTACGAAAACGCTGGCACAGGCGAATTTATCGGTGGACAACCCGTGTTTAATTAAACCAAATCAATTTATTCATCATTTGTACTCTGAAAATAAAAATGCCCAAACGGGCATTTTTATTTACACCAACTTTTTCGTTTTCCGCCACTATATGCCCGTCCCAATTTTTCACGGATTAAAACACGCCCAACATCACGCCCACGGGAATCACGCACCGTTGCATCAATTCGCCCTAGGTATTTATCATCCTTGATATTACCTAATTCAACAACGGTGCCAACCGGCAACATTTCCGCCAAACGATTTTTTGCAACATTGGCCGCAACAATTTCATCAACACATTCGCCGTGCAATTCGGGCGTGTCAACATTGCGAATTCGCACCCGCACAGAAACCATTGTTTCATCTTCTAATTTTACGCCGGCCGAAAAAGTATCGCCGTCAACAATATATTTCACCACCGCCGGCACAGCATACGCGTGTGACACAACACACATCAGACATATAAAAATTCCAATCCGTCTAAACATCATTATTGTAATTTCGGCGACCAGGTTGGTTCAACACCATTAACACCATCGGGCAATTCGATGTCGTAAATATTTTGTCCCGTGATATCAACACTGCGCAGGTGGCTGACCCGGTCCAAACTGTCGTCGGATTTTTCGGTTTCATAATACACCAAACGGCGCGAGCCCGGTGCCCAGGATGGGGCCTCCATATACCATCCGCCGGCCAATATTTTTTCGCGTTTGCCATCCGGCCCCATTATGCCGATATAAAATGTGTCGTCTGCAATTTTAGTAAACGCAATAAATTGTCCGTCGGGCGACCACGCCGGTGTTGCATACCGCCCCGCCCCAAATGTAATGCGTTCTTCGGCACCGGTTGCCAAATCCATAACGTGAATTTGTTGCGAACCAGACTTGTCCGAATTAAATGCGATTTGTGTGCCGTCCGGCGAATAAGACGGCGATGTATTTAACGAATGTCCAAATGTCAATTGACGCAATTCACCCGTTTCAATATTGTATTCAAATATATGCGTATCGCCCCCACGCACCAAAGACATCGCAACGCGTTTGCCATCCGGTGAAAACCGTGGCGCAAAATTCATTCCACCAAATTCGCCCAATCTGCGCTGCGCACCGGTATCCAAATCCAAAGTCCAAATCATCGGCGTATCATCACGATAAGACAAAAATATGATTGTGCGCATATTTGGCGAAAACCGTGGCGACATCACAAAAGTATTCTTATCAGACAAATACCGCATACCGAAACCGTCTTGGTCCATAATTGCCATACGCTTTGTCCGATTGGACACATCCCCCGTTTCGGCAATAAAGACAATTTGCGTATCGAAATACCCAACCTCGCCCGTTAATCTTTCATAAATCGCATCGGCCATCAAATGCGCCATACGCCGAATAGACTTTTTTGACGCCATTAAACTTTGCGCCTCTATCTGTTCTTTGGATACCAAATCCCAAACATAGAATTCCAATTTATACATATTATTTTTTTGCTTGGTCATTTTAGATTGCACCAAAATATCCGCTTTGATGGCGTGCCATAAATTAAAGTCCGGCATATCATTAAATTTTACAAACTGGGGATAGGCATCCCGATTTATCATCCGAAACAGTCCCGTCGATTTCAAATCGTTTTCAACAACCGAACGCACCATTTCCGCATCAGATTTCGCGACGCCTTTGGCCACCTCGACATTTTGCAGTGCGATTGATTTTGGCGCAACATCCCCGGCAACAATATCAACACGCAATTCCGCACGCGCCGGCACAACAAACGCCGCCACCAATAAAATAATTCCGCAAAATATTTTTTTGAACATAAATAAATCCTTTCTTTCTAAAAATTATGGCGCAAAAAAACACCAATAATTGCAAGACAATCTTAGATGCAAAAAACACAAAAATCAAATTTATTTAACCAATACACCCGTCCCCACAAACATCACTACAAACGCGTTGACAGCCGTGATTACAGCCGCGTTTACAAATGTATTGACAATTGTAAATACAATGTTATAGTCAACCGTAAAGACACTTGTGTTGAGCAATGTGTATAACAAAGTATAGAGGGGTGTCCATATGCCAAATGTTATGCAGCAATTATTCATTATGAATATCGAGGCGCTGTTAAAAGAATACGCGGCCTATCGTACATTTAACAAATCCGATTGCGTTATCAATATGCGTATTCCGCACGCAATTTTGGACCGAATCAAAGAATTGGCCAATCAACAACACGTTCCATATCAATCATTAATTTCGTCCGTCCTGTATTCATTGGCAAATATCGAAGAAAACAAATCAAACCTATAAAAAATTCGGCGCATCCCTGGCGCCATTTTATTTATAAAAAAATCGGGCAACAAATGTCGCCCGAAAATATTTTACGAAAACCAAACCTATTTGGCGTTCCATCCGGTTGTGATTTCCGGACAATCCAATGTTCCGCCCGGTTGCGCCGCACTTAACAAGAACGACAACACAACACCGATTGCGAACAACAATGTAAATCCAACCAGCATTCCAATACCTTTCTTTTTAACATCGTCCAATTTGGCCTCGCCCTTGGAAATATAATCCCACGCCCAACCGGCCATATAAAACCCGGCACCAACGAACGCCAAAATACGCAAGATTTTAAACACACCCTGCATTTTACCAATCAATTCACACATTGGGCTGGCGGCCTGGGCCGGAACAACAACCAATGCCACGATTGCGGCGAAAACCAAAACTTTTGCATAATTTTTCATTATAAAACTCCTTAGACTTTTTGACTTTTATACCATAATTTTATCACAAAAACCGCAATCTTTCAAACAAAAATATAATTTTCAAACAAAAAAACCGTTCCAAAATACGGAACGGCTTTATAAATACAAAATCACACATTACATACCAGAAACAATCACATATTGTTTAGATGCACGTTTTGCACATTTGTTGCAACCGCAAGATTTTTTAACAACCGGCGCAGGTTTCACAACAATTTGACGTGGTTGTTCAATAATCGCAGGTTCTTCGATATATTCGGCCGCCGGTGTCAAAACGCGACGTTCTTGGCGTGCTTCTTGACCCGCCATATCACGGGCATACAAATCCGCGCATTGTGTATTGCGGTAAACAATCTTTTTATCCAAATCCGCAGAATTCACATCACGGGAATAATGACGCGCATTTTCACCAGAATAATAGATGCAATCCGCACCATCTTGGGTATAGCGAACGCCACCCTTGTAATAATCATAATAATCCGAGCAACCAGCCAACGCGACCAATGCCACCAAAGCCAAAATTTTTTTCATATTTTTTCCTTTTTATAATTGTTTTTCGGATGAATTTTCCATCCATTTCCCTTTAATTATGACACAAAAAATCGGATAGTCAAGTAAACACGTCAAAAAAATTCTGGCACAAAACAATCAAATATTGCTATAATCCACGAAAAGAGAGAAAACCCTATGCAATACCAGAAATTCGGCCTGTGCGCCACGAAACAAACATTTGAAAACGCGATGCGGCGGCACTTTGCGACACCCGCATTTAACGCATACAATATGGAAACATTGACGGCAATCGTGTCGGCGGCACGCTTAACACACAGTCCTGTCATCATCGCAATTTCCGAATCGGCATTAAAATATATGGGTGACGATATGTTAATGGGCATAATCGACGGATTAAAAATAAAGCCCGACGAACAAATCGCCCTGCACTTGGACCACGGTTCATCAATTGAATCGTGTATGCACGCAATAAACATCGGTTTTTCCAGTGTGATGCTGGATTTCAGTAAACGCGACATCGACGAAAACATAACCGCCACCGCAAACATTGTGCGATACGCACACGCACGCGACGCATCGGTCGAGGCTGAATTGGGAATATTATCCGGTATCGAGGATGAAACGACATTTTCCAACGAATCGGCATACACCGACCCGAATGTCGCCAAACAATTTGTTGATGCAACCGGGGTGGATTCTTTGGCGGTTGCAATTGGCACATCCCACGGGGCATACAAACGAAAATCGGCAGATGAAAAATTACGATTTGATATACTGGACGATATTCAAAACAAAATTCCAACAACGCCACTGGTTTTGCACGGCGCATCCAGCATCCCGGAAAACTTGGTTGCCGAAATAAATAAATACGGCGGAAAAATGCAAAACACAATGGGTATCGATATCGAACAACTGGAATTCGCGGCAACAAAAACAAACATTTGCAAAATAAATATCGACAGCGATTTGCGCCTGGGCTTTACGGCCGCCGTTCGTAAAACATTGGCAACCGAACCAGGCATTTTCAATCCGCGGGAATATCTGGCCCCGGCACGCGACGCGGTTTGCGATATGTGCATATTCTTAATCCGCACCATTTTTCACAGTAATAATAAAATATAAAAAATACGGGGTTGCGGAAAAGAACAACCCCGTCCCACACACAAAAAACTGAAATAAATCACTATGCGCCGGTTGCCTGACCCGCTTCAGGCGTCGCAATAATCTTAACCCATTGGAATTTGGTTTTATCGCTGGCGGCGGTTGTTGCATTGGCGTTAGTACCATCGGCCGCAATATAACCACAACCACTGTACACATTTGTATCCAATCCCTGGCATTCGTTTTCGTTGTTGGTAATAACCTGGCGATTACTGGTTAATGTGGTAATATTATTCGCATTGGTGGTTACGGTTGTATTATCCGTATTCGCGGTATTGCTTAACTGCTGAACATCACGATTTGCCACATCGGCGTGTTTATTAACATATTTTGTCGTGGCCAGTTTAATACCCTTGTCACGCACAGCCTCGGCCGCATATTGCGTTCCACCTTCGGTTGTTTGGGCATCCGCAATATATTTTGGATATGTATCCGCCGCCGCATCATCTGGAAAGCCATTTGCCGCATTTGCCACACCCGTAGCCAAAGCCATACACATAACCCCCACAAAAAACATTGTGTTTTTCATAATTAAAATTCCTATCGTTTGTTGTTTGTTTGCAAGTATATTATACCACAAAATCGCCATAAAAAAAATGAAAGATAAAAAAAAGTTGGTGAAAATATTTTCACCAACCATATTTTTACATAAAAACATTAATTATTTTGCACGTTCGACATATTCCAATGTTTCCGTATTTACGACAATTTTTTCATCTTGTTCGATAAATACAGGCACCTGGACGCGAATACCATTGTCCAACACCGCCGGTTTTCCGCCCGACCCAGTTGCTGTTTGACCCTTTAATGCAGGTTCTGTTTCAACAACGGTTGCAACAACAGTTTTCGGCAAAGTAATAGATACAGGGTGTCCTTCGACAAAATTGGCACGAACCGTCATTTCCGGTGCCAAGAATTTCATTTGATCACCCAACGAATCGACCGGCATCGTGAATTGTTCATAATCAGACAAATTCATAAAATATGCATCCGTTCCGTCAGAATACAAATATTGGCATTCCAAATCTTCGACCATTAATTTTTCAACCTTGTCCTCGGCACGCCAACGGTCACCACCCTTGTTTCCCGAATCGATATCGCGCAAGTCCGCCTGGACAAATGCACCGCCCTTGCCCGGTTTAACCTTGGTAATCGAAGTCACCGAATAACGTTTTCCATTGTGGGAAATAACCCAACCCACACGCATATCATTTGCAACAAATAACGCCATTTTTAATCCTTTTATTTTTGAATTTACCACCAGATTATAAATAAACCATTGTTAAACGCAAGAATTTTATTACGCATCATTACGTTTATGCGCCCAATAACGATCGATAGATTCCATAATAATACGTTCCGCATCGTCTTTATCGACCCAATTTTTAACATTTGACCAGGCATTTGGTTGTAAATCTTTATAATGCTTAAAGAAATATTTGATTTTTGATTTCAATATTTCCGGCAAATCAGACAATATTTTAACATCAGAATAATACGGGTCAATATTCGCCAACGGAACACAAATAATTTTCTCGTCACCACCGGCCTGGTCTTCCATAACCAACGCACCAATCGGACGAACCTCTATTAACACACCCGGACGCAGCGGCGCATTACACACCACAACACAATCCAACGGATCACCGTCATCGCCCAACGTCCCCGGGAAATAACCATAGTTTGCCGGATATGCCATTGGCGTATGCAAAACCCTGTCCACACGCAACAGACCATATTCTTTATTAATTTCGTATTTTACATAACCGTTTTCTGGAACCTCTATAATAGCATTCATTTGCTGGGGCGGATTTTTACCAGCATTTAAATTTTCCAACGACATAATTTATCCTTTTTTATTCCAAACAAAAATACACACTAATATCAATTTTTTCAAGAAATTAAATTTGCCCCAATTCAAACAACGCAAAATAAATTATAATTCATTTATTGGACTTTGAACACTGAATGAAAAAATCGCCCTGCGGCGATTCCGGCAAGCGTAGTGTTTTTTTAAGAAATTAATTTTTATTAGGTTATTGGAAACGGTCGGTGTTTCGCAGTGTAAAAATTAAAAAATAAATTAGAAAGAGTTGGGGGCGAGCGCAGTGTTTTTTCAAGAAATTAATTTTTATGAGATTATTGGAAGCGATTGACGGTTTGCAGTGTACAGGCGCTACATAAAAACCGGCAATCGCAACAAGAATCCATAAAAATTAATTTATTACATACGCATAGGCATCAGGACAAACAACGCATCCGTCTTCTTATCTGTGGATTTAATTGTTGTCGGAGACAAAGCATCTTGCATTTCCATTTGGAATTTTTCGCCTTCGACTTGGCCGGCAACATCCAACAAGAACTTCACATTGAAAACAACGGTAAACGAACTGTCGCCATTGTATTCAATATCCATTTCTTGGGTTGCGGTTCCGGCATCGGGACTGGACGCGTTAACAACCAATTTGTTTGTTGAAAATGTCAATTGCACAGATTTCGTTTTATCAACCGATGCGACCGACACCAAATCAACCGCATTGATAAATTGCTTTCTGTCCATAACGGCAATTTTATCATTGCCCTTTGGAATAACAACGCGATAGTTTGGATATTGTGCATCAACCAATTTACTGGTCAAAATGGCGGCACCAACGGTAAAGCGCGCCTTGGTATCCGACAATTCAACCGTCACATCATCAACATTGGCATCCTCTAATAATTTCGATAATTCGCCAATCACACGACGCGGCAAAATAACAGACGGCATATTGCTGCTATCCACCGGGGCGGGCATCGCACACAATGCCAAACGTTGCGCATCGGTTGCAACTGCGGTCAGCATCTTGGATTTACCTTCCTCGGAAATATGGAAATAAATACCGCCCAAATGATAACGCACATCATCGGTTGGAATTGCAAATTTCGTTTGGTTTATCAAATGCGCCAAATCACCAGTTGTCATCTGGAATTTTGTGGTCAGATTACTGCCCGCCATGGCCGGGAAATTTTCCGCCGGCAATGTTGGCAAATGAAAAACGGCGCGCCCACTGGACACGACCAATTGGTCGCCAGTCTGCTTGAAAGAAATTTCTGCATCATCCGGTAATTTACGAACGATATCATATAACATTTGAACCGGCACAGTTGTTTTACCCGCCAATGTGATATCCGCCGCAACGTGTTCGACCAATTCCAAATCTACATTTGTCGCAGATAAAATCAAATCGTCAGCAACCTCTAACTTTACATTCATCAAAATCGGCAAAGTTGCACGTTTTTCAACAATAGACTGCATATGACCCAACGCACGGATTAAAACCTGGCGAAAAACAGAAAATTCCATAATAAAACTCCTAACTTACTTTCTTGTCTTTTATTTTTTCCTACATTCTATCTGGCATTTTATCAAAAAACACCGATTCGGTGCAAGGGGTAAAACCCGGCCCACAAAAAAACACCGCCAAACATAATTTTGGCGGTATTTTTGGTATAAATTCTTTATATTTTCATTATATTTTCATAACCTTTTCTAATTTTGTGCGTAATTTTTTCAAATCATCATATTTAGTAATTTTACCCTTTTCTGCGATTGAAATATCGCCACTTTCTTCGGACACAACCAACACGGTTGCACTGGAACATTCACTTAACCCCAACGCCGCCCGATGCCGTGTTCCATATTTCCAATTCAGGTTATTTTGCGACAACGGCAAAATTGCCCCCGCATACGCCACACGATTATTTTCAATTATAACCGCACCATCGTGCAACGGCGTTTTATTAAAAAATATAGTTAACAATAATTCAGATGTAATTTCACCATCCACACGCACCCCTTTGCGTTCAATAACCGATTCATCCAACATCGACGGAAACACAATCAATGCGCCGGTGTGTTTTGACGACATATATTCAACCGCACTGACAATCGCCCCCAACGAAGAAGTATCGTGTTTATGCAATTTTTCTGTATCCCCAAAAAACAATTTTCGCCATCCGCTGACCGAACCCATCAACGCCAAAAATTTACGCAATTCTGGTTGAAACACAACAATCAGACTGATTGATAAAAACAATGCCACCCAATGGAAAAATCCGCCCAGCAAATTAATCTGCAACGCCATACAAACAAAACTGGACAACCATAATAAAACCAACACGAAAACCCCACGCACCAAATTTTCAGACGCCGTATTGCGAATTAGTTTTTTATAAAAATACCAAACACAGGCAACGATAATTACCAACTGAATAAATTCTGATAAATGCGACATTTTAATAACTCCTTGATATTTATTTTTGTATTATTTTATTTGCTAAATCCGCCACCGGATAATTCATCCACGGCGCATCGCCATCTTGTTCCGGCGCACCGCGTTTCAATGCGGTTTCACACGGCGTTGTATCGGCCAACCAATTTTCCAACAGTCCCCCTGCCAACAATCCTGCGACAAAACTGACCCCGCCGGTCAATGGTGCCAACAACAATCCCAATCCTGTGGCGGACACAACCTTGCCGGTTAACGCCGCACCATTTATTTGAATATCAGGTTCTGCCAAATTTCCGACAATTTCAACCGTATTAACAACATTTCCGGTCAAAGACAATTTTAATCCCCGCACCGGCACCGTGGTCAACGCCAAATCAATCGTTTCATCCCCCAGGTTCAAATCCCCCGCCAAACGCGCATTTATCGAATTTGTTTCAATTGCAACCCCATTACGTGTTTGAATATCGCCATCACGTAATTTCAAATTCACCGCCACACACGAAATTCGCGCCTTGTCGTGTTTTTTATCGGCGGTAAACAAATCTTGGATACTGTGCCGCAATGACGTTAACACATCCGCACCATAAATATTTTCAACCAATTGCGGATACGCATATCCATCACCAACCGAATATGCCTGAACCGGGCCATTAATATTATTCATCCATTGCGACATATTCGCGCCAGATGTTTCAAAGTATCCATATATATCAACCGGCAACCCAACGATAAAATCGTGAATTCTGATTTCATCCATCAATGTCCCAATTGTAAAATTCGAAGCGTGAACACCCGCCTGGACAAAAATATCACCATCAGGTTTTATTGTAAAATCACCCCCAACCAGCATTTTACCACCCGCAATTCCAACCGACGCATCAATACGTCCCACATCATTTTTGTATGTTAATTTTACATTAGTATCCTTTAAATCCATATCACGATAGACTATTAAATGTTTCAACTTAACATCTATATCTAAATCAAATTTTTGTATATCAACACCGTGCAAATTTATATCGTGAAACACATTTAATTCGCGGTCCGGTCGCACCCACCCAGAATACATTTCCGGCACCAACTTTAATAAATTCACATTATTCGAAGATATCATCGCATTAATACGCGGCTTTTTTCCCGCCCAATCATAGACGCCTGAAAAATTTATATCCGTGCCACGTAAACGCAATACAGATTTTCGTAACACCAATGTATCGGCATCGCGCATTCCCCCCGCGATATTCACAGAAATTTTTGGCAACCCCGTCAAATCAATATTTAATAAATCACGCACTGCACGCACATCAACAATATCGCCACGGACGACAAAATCAATTGGTATTTTACTGGCCCCATCCAATGCCACATTTGCAATCAACGCATTTCCACCCGTTGACAACGCCAATTTCACAGGATAAACCTTGCGTTCGGCATTATATTCATCCATTGCAATAATGAACGGATAGACATCATCACGCGGTCTTATCCAACCGTGATATTCGTGTTTTGTTTTGAAATGAAAATAACGCAACTGTAATCCAGATACATCAAATTTATAAATTCCATTATCAAAAGACAAATTTTCAATTTCAATTCGTCCAAATGGCGCATCCGGCAAAGGATATTTTGCAATATTTGTATTATTTTTTGTCGCGTTTTCATCCACAATTTGTGAATTATTTTTTATTGGTTGCAACGACATTTCGCCCGCCGCATTTTCTTCAATTTTAATTACCGTATTATACAATTTTATACGTCTGATTGTGGGACGCGAACGAAACAAAGATATTAAATCCAGCGCAACATCCATCCGTTCGGCCGAAAAGCCATATTTTTCACGCGCCCAATCCGCATTTGCGACACGAATCTGATTTAATTCAATACGCGGACGTAACGAAAATTTCCAAGACACCGCCCCATCGATTTGCACATTATACCCGGTGGCATTTTGCAACATTGCGACAACATTACCACGCAAACTTTCCAAATCAATACGCGTTAACGCAATAATTATTGCCACCACCAATCCCAAAAAGAACAGGCTTATCACGCGCAACCACAGCATAATTCTTCTACGTCTTGTCATTTGTTATTCCGGTAATTGTAATTCCAAAAATTGCATCACAGATTTCATAAAGTCTGGGACATCAGCACGCAATGTTATTAATTTATTCGTCCGCGGATGATGAAAGGTTATTTTATATGCAAACAAGAATAATTTGTTTGTCGCCAAAATCGTTGCCATACCGGCATCCATACTTTTGTTTTCACCATACAAATCATCACCAACAATTGGTGCCCCCAATGTATATGCACTGTGAATTCTTAATTGATGTGTGCGTCCCGTTTTTGGCGAAAACAAAACCCACGAAACCCGGTCTCCAACCTGGGCCAAGACGCGATATTCGGTGATTGCGCGTTGTGGTCTTTGCCCCGCACCACCATCTATGCGCGTGGCGCTGTCGAACACCTGACCACGGGCGATAAAGTTATCAATCACGCCTTGGGCCGGGCTGACCACACCATTTAACAACGCCAAATATTCTTTATATGCAGATTTTGATTGAAACGCCTCAGCCAATTTTTGTGCCGCCATCTGATTTTTTGCGACAACTAATAATCCCGATGTATCCCGATCCAAACGATGAACCAACGATATTTTATCATATGGAAACATCGCCGTCGCCATTTTATCAACCGATTTTCTGATACCTGTGCCACCCTGGACCGCCAGTCCCGCAGGCTTGTTAAACACAACAATATCGGCATCATTATAAACGATTGATTTACGTAAAACCTCTAAATCCGACATAGAAAACGCGGCACCTGTTTCGGTTTTTTTATGATTTTCGCGTTTTGCATATGCGGCGATTGTTGGCGGAATGCGCACCGCGTCCCCCGCACGCAAAACCCGATTAGAATCCACCCGCGCAGAATTCACACGAATTTGTCCACCACGACACAGTTTGAAAAATTCACGATTCGGCATAGACGGAAACTTGCGCATAAACCATCGCATTAATTTCGTTCCATCTTCGACCAAAGAAACCGTAATTATTTCAGCCATATAAAAATATTATTCCCCATACACAATGGATACAGAATTATCTTTGGCCATACTGACGCAATTGCCATTTGCACCATCGATTGAATCCGTCCAAGCCTTGGTCACTAATGCCTTGCACTCGGAATCTGACAATCCATCAATTGTCACAATAAATTGCCGTGTATTTGACGGATTAACCGAAACGGTATATGTTCCGCCATACGGATTTTTATTCGACATCGCCAATGCGGTAAATATCGTTGAATTATCAATCCGCGTAAAATCATCATATTCGCCCAGCAATTGCCGTACACCCAAAACAATTTGATACACTTCGTCATTAACAGTGCTTTGTTTTTGCATACGCATTGCGTACGAAATCATACTGATTGCGCCGACGGTAATAACACCCATAATCGCCAACACACCCAACATTTCAATCATAGAACGTCCTAATTCTTGTCTCATATTTTCACCTCTATTTGCATTTCTTAAATTATATTCTATCATATAAATTATGAATATTCAATTTTCTGATTTAATTGCAAACGCCCCAGACGCACCGGGAACATACCAAATGTTCGCGTCCGACGGCACATTGCTGTATGTTGGCAAGGCAAAAAATCTGTCGAATCGTTTACACCAATATATTGATATATCGAAACTGGAATTACATAAACAGGTTATGCGAAAATTCGTCACCCGCGTCACGTGGGAAATATCCCGGACCGAGGCCGACGCACTTGTTCGTGAACAAGAATTAATAAAAACATTAAAACCAAAATACAACATAATGCTGACTGACGATAAAATGTATCCTATGTTGGCATTGACGGCGCACGAATTTCCACGTCTGTTAAAATTTCGCGGAAAGATTTCCCAACGCCGCGATGTATTCGGCCCATATCCATCGGTCACCGCATTAAATGATACAATAAAAATGATACAAAAAGTATGTCGCCTACGCACGTGCACTGATACATTTATGAACAACCGCGCGCGGCCTTGCCTGTTGTATCAAATTGGCCGATGCAGTGCACCGTGCTGTCTGCCGCAACCGGAATATCAACAAAATGTCGCGTTGGCGCGCAGAATTCTGACCGGCGATACCGAACCAATTGTGAACGAATTATCGTCAGATATGAAAAAATATTCTGAAAATTTGGATTTTGAACGCGCGGCCGCAACGCGTGATAAAATCATTGCCCTGACCCAGACGGCAATTCGTGGCAAACAAAATAAAATTCAACACGAAAGAAATCTGGATTGGGATAAAAATGTTTCAGACCTAGAAAAATTAACTGGTGTTAAAATTGAACGTGCGGGTGTATTTGATAATTCGCACTTGTTTGGAAAAAATTCAGTTGGCGCGATGATATGTTTTGGTCATAACGGATTCACAAAAACCGATTACCGGCATTTTAAATTACAAAACAAATCAAACGCCGGCAACGATATTGGTATGATGGCGGAATTCATCGAACGCGCGGTGGCGCACGGTCCAAAATTGGATTTAATAATTGTGGATGGTGGTCCCGCCCAATGGAACATTGCGCACAAAACCGCACCAAACATCCCAATTTTTGGCGTCACCAAGGGCGAGGTCCGCAATGGCGACGAACATTTTATTCTGCCCGACGGTTCAATTTACGACAAATTACCCAAGGATTCACCACTGTTTTTAATGTTGCGTGCCGTCCGGGACGAGGCCCATCGTTTCGTCATCACATATCATCGCGAACGACGCGCAAAACAAATGACTGTATCCGTTCTGGACGAAATTGACGGCATTGGACCGACACGCAAACACGCATTGATAAAACATTTCGGTTCGGTGCGAAACATTATGGATGCAACATTGGAACAATTGGAACGCGTCCCAAATTTAGGAAAATCCGTGGCAAAAAAAATCTATGCACATTTTCACTCGGAACTGATATAATACAATTCATAACAAGGAGAAGTAAAATGAAAACATTTGTAAATCTGTTATCAGCATTTCGTATTTGCGTTGCATTTTTAATCATACCAACATTAATGATGCAATGGTATTGGGTGTCCCTGGTTTTATTTATACTGGGCGCGGTCAGTGATTGGCTGGACGGATTTTTGGCACGCAAATTTAATTGCTGCACAAAACTGGGTGGCGTATTGGACCACATTGGCGACAAATTATTGGTCGTGAACACATTTATTATGTTGGCATTGATGATGCGTTTTTGGTTTATCATAATTCCGGTAATTTTAATGATTGCCCGTGAATTGTATATCAGTGGCCTGCGTGAATTCCTGGGCACCCAGAAAATCGAAATGCCGGTTCCAAAAAATCGTTTTTCAATGGGTAAAATTAAAACCACATTGCAAATGGTGACAATCATCGCGTTTTTATCGTTGTTCGCAATCAGTTCGGTTGTGACACCTGACACAATTTCTGCAAATACGTTGATTGTAATGAACATCTTGTCACAAATGGGGATTATATTCATATGGTTTGCATTGGTTGCATCCCTGTGGTCGGCAACACAATACACATTTACATTTTTGGAAAAAATAAAAAAGATAAAGAAATAATGAAACAAAAAAAACTTTGGCGCCCGCCAAAGTTTTTTATTTTTACATTAATTGAACTTTGTACTTTGAACTTTGTACTTTGTACTTTGACTAAAACCAACTTTTCTTGGATGATTTAGAAGCACCGGCAAATTCTTCCAATGCTTTCTTTTGTTTTTCGGAAAGTTTGGTCGGCACCGTCATATGTATTTCAATATACATATCCCCAAACGATGATGCACGGCGCGGATTTGGCATACCCTTGCCACGCACACGCAGGCGCGCACCAATTTGTGTTCCGGCGGCAACCTTGACCGATAATGTTTTATCATCAATTGTCGGCACCTCTATTTCCCCGCCCAGCGCAAGCGTCACAAACGGGACATCCGCGCGATAAATCAAATCATCACCCACACGTTCAAATTTATCATCTGGCGCAACACGCACATCGATATAAAAATCCCCAGGCGCACCGCCATTTTGTCCGGCCTCACCCTGACCCGCCAGGCGCAACCGCGCACCATCCGCAACACCCGCCGGTATTTTTACATCCAACGTGCGTTGTTTATGCACCGCACCCGTTCCATCGCATTTTGAACATTTTTTAGAAATCTTGCGCCCCAAACCATTACATTCCGGACAAGGCGTCTCGACCGCAAAAAATCCCTGACGCGAATGAACAACACCACTGCCCCCGCATCGCGAACATACCGGCGCAGGTTTTCCATCATCCGTGCCATTACCATTACATTTATCGCATTGAACATTACTGGAAAATTTCACCGTATGCGTTGTACCAAAATATGCATCCCGCAGCGATATCGTCACATTATCCAACAAATCGCGTCCCCGGCGATTATCCGCCGCCCCCGCGCCACCAAATCCACCAAATCCGTCGAACCCGAACCCACGCATAGCCTCGCGCAGTATATCGTCCATACCCGCGCCACCCGCAAATCCGCCAAAACCGGCACCAAACGGATTACCGGCCCCGGCCGACGCACCATTTCCCCCGGCAAAGGCCGCATCGCCAAATCGGTCGTATGCCGCGCGTTTTTGCGGGTCTTTCAATATATCAAATGCATTATTTACTTCCTTGAATTTTTCTTCGGCGGATTTATCCCCCGGATTTTTATCAGGGTGATACTTCATAACCAATTTATGATAAGCCTTTTTAATATCGGCATCCGACGCATCGCGCGCCACGCCCAAAACTTCATACGGATTTTTATTCATAATAATATTCTCTTTATTTGATGCCCAAAATATAGTTCATTTATAAAAAAATTCAACCCCCGGGTGGCCCCAAAAAAAACAAACTTGCGAAAAATTTAATAATGTTCTAATAATAAAGGTACTATGACAGAAAAAAACACATCTTATGACGCATCAGATATCCAGGTCTTGGAAGGCTTGGAACCCGTTCGCCTGCGTCCCGGTATGTATATCGGCGGCACGGACGAAAAGGCCTGGCACCATTTGCCGGTTGAAATTATGGATAATTCTATTGACGAGGCCGTGGCAGGTTTCGCCAAACGCATCACGGTAAATCTAATTGATGCAAAAACAATCGAAATCACCGACGACGGTCGTGGCATTCCGGTTGACGAACACCCAAAATATCCGGGTAAATCCGCATTAGAGGTTATTTTAACCACACTGCATTCGGGTGGCAAATTTAATAATAATGTTTATAAAACATCGGGCGGTCTGCACGGTGTTGGGTCGGCTGTTGTGAACGCATTATCATCCAATATGGATGTGACGATTTCACGTGACGGATACGAATGGCATCAAACTTTTTCACGCGGCAAAACAACATCACCAATCACACGTGGGGATGCCACAAAAAATCACGGCACAAAAATCAGATTTAAAATCGACGATGAAATTTTTGGCGAAAACGCGGTATTCAAACCGATTAAGATTTATCGTATGGCACGTGCGAAATCGTTCCTGTCCCGTGGGATAAAAATTGATTGGATTTGCAACCCGGAATTACTGACCGATGATATGAATATTCCGGCCACCACAACATTTTATTATCCAAACGGGGTATCTGATTTCTTGGCGGAGAAAACCGATTCCAAACCGCGCATTTTACCGCGTATGTTTTCCGGTTCGATTGATTTTCCGGACGATTCGGGCCGTATAGAGTGGGCATTGACATTTTTAACCGATGAAAATGGTGCGGCATCTGACGACGGATTTTTTGCATCATATTGTAACACGATTGCAACAATCGACGGTGGCACACACGAAAGTGGTTTTAAATCTGCAATTACCAAGGGTATCAAGGCATACGGTGAAAAAACAAATAACAAGGCGGCATCTACAATCGTCAGCGAGGATGTTTTCGATTCGGTTGCGGCGATTGTATCGGTATTTTATAAAACACCGCAATTCCTGGGCCAGACCAAGGAAAAATTGTCTAACCCGGAAATTGCACGATATGTTGAAAACGCTTTGCGTGACCCCTGGGAAATGTTTTTGGCATCTGACCCGAAAACATCAAACGCATTATTATCGTTTATTATCAATTTGGCGAACGCGCGTATCAAAACAAAACAGGTCAAAGATATCGCCCGTAAAACCCCGACAAAACGTATTCGTATGCCGGCAAAATTGGCGGATTGCACAAAACACGGGGTCGAAGGCACCGAATTATTTATTGTCGAGGGCGAATCGGCTGGCGGTACCGCAAAACAGGCACGCGACCGCGCGACCCAGGCAATTATGCCCCTGCGAGGCAAGGTGTTAAACGTGCTGTCTAATTCGGACGAACGATTCAGTGCTAACCGTGAATTAAATGATTTGATTGATATTATTGGTGCCGGCACGGCCAAGGATTGGAACGACGATAAATTACGTTATGAAAAAATTATTGTTATGACCGATGCCGATGTCGACGGCAGTCATATCGCATCCCTGTTAATGGCGTTTTTCTATCAGTATATGCCACAATTGATTTATGGGGGGCATTTGTATTTGTCGTGCCCACCGCTTTATAAATTTACCTGTGGCACCGAATCATTCTATATCGATTCGGACGAAGAATTGGAAAAATTACAGAACGGAAAATATAAAAATAAAAAGGTGGAAATTTCCCGATTCAAAGGTTTGGGCGAAATGATGCCAAATCAATTAAAGGAAACAACTATGTCGCCAAAAACCCGTCGTTTAATTCGAATTGAATTACCACCAAAAACCGACGACGGTGCCGAAGATACGGAAAAAACGCGAACAATTGTGACCGAATTGATGGGTAAAAAACCGGAATTTCGTTTTAAATTCATCACCGAACACGCCCAGTTTGTCAAAGATTTATTTGTGTAAAAAACATTTCGGTGCTTGCACCGTCCCCTTCTTTATGAAAGAAGGGGTGGCACGAAACCATCAGGTTGAGTGACGGGGTAGTTGTGCACGGCGACGACAGTCGCCATAAAAAATTTCATCATTCTTTTATTTATAATTATAATTTTTAATTGCAATCACACCAATTAAAACAAACATTTCACAATTACCTCCCCCGCTAACGCGGGTACTCCTTCTTTCATAAAGAAGGAGACGGTGCGTTACACGCACCGAGATAAAAACATCACACTACAAAAAACAATAAATACCAAGCAGAAACTTCTTTTTAACGAAATAAAATAACGACACAGATGCGCCGTTGTTTGTAAGCGCAGTGTACAAACGCTACATAAGCGCACAAACAACAAGCAGATGTATTGTTATTTTATTTCCGTTTATTTACATTCGGCAATTAATTGGTTAATCTGTGCATCTAATACCAAATCAGTCTGTTTCATCTTTTCAATTTGACGCAATGCATACATAACGGTTGCGTGATCACGATTACCAACATAATTTCCAATTTCGGTCAAAGATAACC
Organism: uncultured Pseudomonadota bacterium; assembly: GCA_902793005.1. Taxonomy (GTDB): domain Bacteria; phylum Pseudomonadota; class Alphaproteobacteria; order Rs-D84; family Rs-D84; genus Enterousia. Next base: position 7,067 of record CADBBQ010000008.1, on the reverse strand, counting down.
GTGTCGAATTTTTCAATACAACCATAATGATTTGACGCGCCAATACCAAAGATTTTGAACGCCCCGCCCCACAAATTGCATCATATGCAACGCCCAATTTTTCACACATCATTTTAACCATAGAAATTGGTGTTTTGAATTTTTCCAATGTATCCGCCAACAAATGTTCCACAACATCCAATGTGGCGTCCTGTCCCATCAATTCAGAATATGTTTTGATTTTATTCACCACACCGGCAATCAAATGACCGTTACCCGCGATACGTTTTGCAATTGCATCAGCGATGTCGGATTTAACCCCGGCGCGCACCAACATTTCGTGTTTAACATTTGCGTTTGGTGCCACCATATCAACAACCAATCCAGATGCCAACAATGATTGGGCGCGTCTGTCAAAACCGGTCAAAGCATTTGGCGCCACAGTGGATGTCAAAACAACATTTTTACCCGCGGCACGCAAATCCAAAACCAATTGCAAGAATTCTTCGGTTGTTGCATTTTTACCCGCCAAACTCTGCACATCATCCAAAATAAATGTATCACAATTGCGGCAGAAATCCTTGAACGCGAACACATTACGATTTTTCAACGCACGCGCAAATTCCGAAACAAACCCCGCACCCGTCATCAAAATAACATTTTCCGATTCGGATTTGATACAACCCGCCAACAAAGATTTTCCACAACCCGCCGGCCCATAAATAAACAGTGGCGAAAATGATACCGCCCCGGCCGCCACGCGTTTTGCCGCCGTCAACGCAAACGCATTTTCATCCGATGAAATAAACGCATCAAACGCAACCGGCGATGTTTTTTCCACAACCGGCGCATCATAAGATTGCACATTATTATCATTTGCAATTGATGCAGCCGCCACACCACGCACAACCAATTTCACATTTAAACCAAATTCGGCCGCAACATTTTTTAATAACGCACCATAAACACCCGAAATATAATCCGCAGAAAACTGATTTTGTGCAATCAGCACCAACACATCATCCACAACATTAAAATCCAACGGCGCAATCCAAGAAGTCCAAGCCGCAAAATCCATCTCCTTCGCAATCATATCGCGAATTTCAGATACATTTGCGTTTTGTTTTAATGTTGCTGCCTGCATGCCGTTTCTCCTTTTCCTTCCTTTCTGAAAAGAGTTTCCTGCCCGCGCAAGAGATTTTTTCAAACCGTTTTGTTCTGCAACATTTAAATTGAATATTTTCAAAAAAATGTTGCAAAAGCCACCTGCACAAAAACATTAAATTTTATCTGGTTTTATTTTCAGATAAAAAATCCAATGTTTATTTATGCCCTACTCTCTCTCGCAAAAATGTAATTTGATAATTTAATTTTTTTGGTTTTTATTATGTCCAAACATTTTTATTCAAAAACATTCGTCACAAAAAATCACCCGACACTCAAAAATTCAAATCATCAAATGTTTTTTTGGTTTTTGTTTCTCTTCTTTTTTTTGACATTACAAATTTAGAACACCCGTTCCAATTTTCAACAAATTCTTAGTTCCTTTTTCAACTTTTATATTTTGACAACGATTCGTTTTTTTCCCGGTTTTTCGCCTAATGTATATACATTGTATTGACAAGATTTTTATCATAATCTGACATATCCGCCGTTCTGTTTTTGCACCAAACCGCGCAATTCCAGAACAACCAAACAACGTTTAATTTCCGAAACACTTTTTTTGACAACATCTGCCAATACAGACTCTGAAACCGGAACCGAACCAATCGCATCTAAAACTAAATTTTCCACATCATCATTTTTTGAATTTTTTTCATCCCCTTTAACAGATTTTTCACCTGTTTTGAAAAAATCATTTTTTCCCGAACACAACCGCGCCGCGCCCCGTGCAATTAACGAATTAGGCCCCAGCGATCGTGCATCCGACGGATGCGACGGCACCGCCCACAATTCACGGTTTAATCCGATTGCGAAATCCGCGGTTCGCATACTGCCAGAATTCAAATCGGCCTCGCTTAAAATCAATTTATCTGCCAATCCGGCAATCCATCGATTTCGTTGCACAAAGTTCGGGCCTTTTGGTACAAACCCGAACGGCATTTCGCTGATAACGGCACCACGTTCCACAATTTCCCAATACAACGATTCGTTTTCCACCGGCCATATATAATCAACCCCACCGCCCAAAACCGCCACAGTCTGGGTGTTCCCCGCGGCACGCAGCGCGCCACGATGTGCCGCCGTATCGGTTCCAATTGCCATCCCCGACACAACCGCAATATTATGCGCCGCAAACGATTCGGCCAATTCTGCAACGAATCGCATTCCCGTGGCGGTCGCGTGTCGCGTTCCAACGATTCCAACCATTGGACGCCGTAAAGTTTCAATATTTCCCCGCACCGAAATCACCGGCGGATGATTTTTAACATTTTTCAAGGCCACCGGATAATATTCTGAACTATCATCAACGAACCGCACCCCGGCCGCCGCCGCCGCATCCATTTCGCGCATAACCTTATCACACAGCGCACCATCATCGTGCAATCCGGCCGCCGCCGCCTGAACCGAGCCAAATTGTCGAATCATATTTTGATATCCGACCGGCCCGACACCCGGCGACCGCAAAATCAGTAATTTATCAAATAAATCATCCATAGCCTAAATCCATTTTTCAAAAACATACCAAACGCACGACCCAATCGCAACCCATAAAAACAGGCCCCGCGACGAATGCTGGGGCCTGAAATCATATGGCATATATAATTATAATTTTTCCAATTTCAACCCTGCCAAGTTTTTATATTTCGCATCATTGCATTTTGAATCAGGATTTTCCCCATTGCACTCTGCCCGCAAATTATCAACCAAATCAACAAACCGATTGTATTCGATTTTTAAACTGTTGTTGTTTTTCGCCTTGTTTTTCAGTTCCGCCGCCTTGGCCGCATACCATTCGGTAGACCCTTCATCAAATTGCTTTTGTCCCTCTAACCCTTGCAATCCGTTTATATTAGATAACGCCTTGTTTCCGAACAATTCCATAGCCCCCACGCCAATACCCGCACCACCGACGGCACCGCCAACGGTTGCCAATGTCCGTGCAGTTTTTTTCGCATCCAAAATTCGTTTTTCTAACTTTGCCTCGTCAGTCCACGCGCCACAGGTTATATTTTTCCCCCACTCGAAATATTGTGGTTGAATATCCGAAACATTAATTCTGGAATCATCAGCGCGCATACCAACCAAAACAAAACACACATTATTTTCAGGATTTTTCACATCTTCGACCATCGATGCATAACTGGACGTGTTACTGTCTTTCGACGCCCAAACGAAAGTATTCCCAACGCCGACATTATTACTGATACATGCCAATTTTTCCTTGTCCCGATTAACCGGCGGCACATCGTCAGCCACCGACGCATCATCATCCGCCACCACGCCGGCATCATCACGCGACGCATTATTGGTTGCACCCGACACAACCGAATTATTATTTACAGTATATGGCACAGACAAAGTCGGCATCCGCCCCGCCCCATTAATCATCCCGGCACGCGATGCATTATTATTAATCAGTGACCGTCCCGCGGCAAAGGCCGGCACGACCACCATACAAACAATAAAAATCGCGATGTATTTTCTCATTCCATATCCCCCAAAATATGCAAAATTTCTTTCAGCATATTATACCATAAAATGCCCCTAGAAACAACGGATTTATTTGCGCCACCGCCACTCAATCGATGATTCCGCGCCACGGGCCAAACGACGCAAATTATCCACGTGCCTCCACAGACACAACACCGACATTGCCAAAAACGCCCAACCAACGCCATTATTCATCACAAACCCCAAAATCGGCAGCACCCCAAACACCACAATCGCCCCGGCCGAAGATTTTCCTAATCCCAACGCCACGACCAACCATTCGATACCGCAAAACACAAAAATCACCGGATTAATCGCCAACATAATTCCAAACAGGCACGACACGCCCTTGCCCCCACGAAACCGCAGCCACACCGGAAAGCAATGTCCAACAATTGCGGCAAAACCGCACCAGGCACCTGCGACCACGCCACCAAAATACGCGCCCAACCATACCGCCAACATTGCCTTTAACATATCCAACAACCAAACCAAACCCGCAATGCGCAGTCCCCCGACACGCATTACATTTGTTGCACCGATATTACCACTGCCGACACGGCGCAAATCACCATAACCCAAAATTTTAGTCAAAATGACGCCCGACGGCACACTGCCCAGCATATATGCAACCAAAACGATAAAAAACCACAACATTTTTTATATTTCTCCTTGATTTTATAATTTGTTAATATAAAATATCATAAAACATATAAAAAAACAAACAAAAGGAAAAACAGTGGCAAATCACAAGTCATCTAAAAAAAGAATCTTGGTCACAATCAAGAAAAACACAATCAACACTGCACGTCGCAGTGCGGTAAAAACCGAAACGAAAAAGGCTCTGGCCGCAATTGCAACCGGGGACAAGGCCGCGGCAACAACGGCGGTACGCTCTGCCGAAAGCAAAATAATGAAGGCCGCCGGCAAAGTTATGCCGAAAAAACGTGCTGCGCGTAAAGTTTCGCGTTTGACCAAAAAATTGGCAAAAATTGCTTAAATCGCAATTATGCAAAAATAAAAAAAATCCCGCAATCGCGGGATTTTTTTCAGTGTTCAGAGTACAAAGTTCAGAGTTCAGTTGATGAATAATTAGACAAAAGCCAAAGGCTTTTGTCATCCTGAGCGTAGTGAGATTACATTGGAATGACAGTTCCATAAGTAATCGAACGCAGTCGAAAGCGAGCGTTCCGCGAGCGCGGATCCAGGCATATTTGATGCCATGGCGCATACGCGCCAACAAATTTGTCTTTGCCAAACCCAGATCCGCGCGGTCTGACGACCGCTTTCGACTGCGCTCAGGATGACAAAACGCTTTTGCATTTTGTCGGGTTTGGCATTTGTTGCATTCCCTTCCCACGGGCGTGCTGCACAGACACACATCACACTCCGTCGTGGGAAGGGGTGGCCCCGCTGTAGCGTCAGCCTAAGCGGGCCGGGGTTAGGCACGTATCACATACCAAACACCGCAGACATAAACGCCGCGCGACTACTGACGAAGGTCGTGCAGTAGTTCTCACAGCTGTTCGCACAACCGCCGGCCGAACTGCGCGTGAGGCTGAAGACCCACGAGCCATTTGCTGCACTTACCCCGTCACCATCGTCAACACCGGTTACCCGGCACCAACAACTTGCGCCGCTATTGGACCAATCGGCGGATGATGTTTGTGCGCTTGTTGCGGCAACACCGTAAGTTCCCTCCACCCCATTACACAACGCCTCGCCGGTGATGGTGCCGGCACTGACGCCAGTCGTGGCATTTGCCGCCCATGTCGCGGTCCACGTCCCGTTTGCCGGCACGTCGGTATTCGCGACAGTTGGCCCCGCGGTGAAAGTGCCTGTGCCCGCATTCGCAAAGAACGCTTTCGTCACGGTATCATACATCCCAATCGCAGAATCGCTGTTCCGTTTTACCGGAACAAAGTTACGAACCAACTCTCCATTGTTGTTCCAAATTCGTGTTGAATGTATTTTTACCTGGGAAAAGAATTTATTTGCTTCACCACGGTTTGTTGCAAACAAAAATAAATTCCTCTCACAAACATATCCAGAATATACACTAAACCCTAAAGAGGTTTGTCCTATTGTTATTCCGGAATTATTATATCGAGCAACATATTTTGTATTTAGGGCAAAAGTACCAAAATGCTGATAGGTACTTGTCATGCTACCTGTAGTTGGCCAAATTACATCATATCCATCACGTTGAAAGAATAGTGCAACTTCACCGTTATTATATGCATCGCCATTGCTTGCACCAAAAATAGCTGCGTTCGGACCTGTTCGAATTGGTGTAAATGCTATTTCTAACGAATAACCATAACGCCATTTTATTCCCGTATCAATCCACTGTGTGCCTGTACTCTCGATATACTCCAACTGGGTGTAGCCGGCGGAGTTCGTGGTGCTGGCGGGGGCGACATTGTTCGCGATAATTGGGCGGACGAAATCGCGGAACGGGTCGGTGATTTCGTACCAGTGCGGCGTGCCGTTTTCATCCTCAACCAGTAAACATTGTTTATAAGCCGGACAAGTATCATTCGCTGGACGGGTTTGTTTTTGTGCCTGCAAAGTCGCAATTTTTCCGGCCTGAGCAATCGTGTTCGACACCACAGTGTCCACAACACTAATCGCATTCGCCAACGCAGTATTCAGCGGACTGAACGCGGTTTCGTTGTATTTAGTAGTTGCAATTTTGATTGGCGTTTCACAGTACGATGTCTCTGTCCAATCTTCCTCGACCGGATTTTCCAATACATAGTAAATCGTAACGGGCGTGCCAGCCGCTTTCTGCGCCGCTAACCACGATTTGAATTGTGCAACAGTACTTGCTGTTTCACTTGAAATACGAATAAAGTAAGTATCACCAGAACTTTTTAATAATCCGGGCCTACGCGATTCTGCTATAAGACTGCCTGTTGCACCAAAATGACTAGACATCATAGAGTTACTGCCGCTGCTAGGATGCATACCTGCCATAGTACTTTGATAATTAGCAATACCATGATCATTAATAGATTGTATTCCCCAATTCTCCGTACCATCCAACACTTTTACACCGACTCTACGTGTAATCTTTCCCGTTGACGCGTCGTAGCTATCTGCGTAATCGCCACCCTTGCGCAAGACCATATTGCCTTGTTGATAGAATACCGGTTCAATCGGGTTTTCTGGCGTCGGCGTGCCATCTTGCACGACCGTTCCGGTTGCTGATGTGTAATTCACAATCGTCCCGTCACACGTCGCACACAGCGGATTGTATGGCGTGTACGCGGTTGCGGTATCACCGCGTTCCAGCTGTTGTTGCATTGATGATAACCTATCACCAACCGCTCTAATTTGTAATCTTACATATTTCGCATTACTAGGTATAGTTATCTGTCTTTCTTGTGTGTCTTTTGGACCTCCGTGAGGAGAGATAAACTGTTTGTTTG
>CADBBQ010000007.1:37502-38257 GCA_902793005.1 uncultured Pseudomonadota bacterium | reverse complement strand
GATACAGTTTTGTAAAACCGAGAAGTTTGTATCGTTTAAACGTGCCGCAGGTGTTTTGTTTTGTAATGTTGTTAATGCAGTTTTTGCCGCGGATAAATCGACGCCTTTTTGTGACGCGTATAATTTCGCCATTTTTAATCCGGCGCCTTTGTTCAAGTCAACTTTGTTAAATGTTGCAGAAAAGTCCGCGCAAAATGCCTTGGCGCCGCCAATCATCGCGGAATACATCGCACTGGTAAATCCGGTACAATCATCGGCAATTGTCACAGATGGATATAATTTGCGTGCCAAATCACGGTTTAATGTTCCGTCGGTATAGTTTGCAGCGACCGCTTTGCAGTATGTAATTTCTGCACTTTCGGCGTCGTCACCATCTTCGCCGGCCATAATTTCGTTGTATTTTTCTTCGCAGCCTTCGATAAATGTTTTGTTTGTGCCGCCAAATCCTTTTAAAGATAATCTTTGTTGTAATGTGGTGCTGCTGGATCCTTTTAATGATGTCATTTTTTCAGCGGTAAATGTTTTAGATAAACGTTTACCAATGCCAGCCGTTAAATCGATTGTGTCGATTTTTTGCACCAATGACAGACAGTATGCGCGTGCCCCGCCCATTATTGCGGTATAACGTGCGTTTGTGAATTTAGATGCACAATCAGACGCGGATGTGATATCCGAATATAATGCAGACACAATTGTGATGTTTTCTTCGCAATATGTTTGTTCAACAGGTTTCGCGTCATCACCCCGGTCACCCT
>CADBBQ010000007.1:0-37494 GCA_902793005.1 uncultured Pseudomonadota bacterium | reverse complement strand
GATACCTTTGTCCTCGGTTGGAAATGCACAGGTGCCGTTTGTGTCGCAGGTGTACACATACAATTTACCGTTGTCCAAAACATAGTGTCCGTCACCCTCTTCGGCGGATGATGCCAAAGCACTTAAATCCGTATAATGTTGGACAGGTTCTTTTAATTTATAACTGGTTCCGTCTTTTCCGGCTTTACCATCTTTACCGTCGGTTCCCTTTAATGCAGTGCGCAATGTTTCATTATTTTTAATTCTGTAAAGCAAACTGCCCGATGTGTTTACATCACCGTCAACGGTTGCTTGCAATGAACGAACCGTTCCAGACAACGCGGAAACCTCGGAGTCTGTCGCGATGGCCAGGTTTTCTTTGTCGTCAATAACACCGCGCGTTTGCAAATCGGATTTGATAAGTGCTTTGACCGCGGCCTCGTCCGTGCCAACCTCGCCTTTTAATGCGAATTTGCTGTCCAGGGCGGAAACTTCATTTTTTGTGGCCAATGTGTCGATTGTGTTTGATACGGTGTTGGACAATGTTGAAACATCTTCCTTGGTGGCCAAATTCAAGGATTTGTTTGCGTCGTTTTTCAAAATGTTTTTTGCGACCAAAATATTTGTGACGTCTTGTTCGCTGGTGCCCAATTGTCCAGATAATTTTTCACGCGCGGCATCACTTTCGGCGATGGATGTTGCGATTTTTTCGGCCGTTAAATCACTGGATTTTGCAAATGTGTCATCCAATTTTTCAACCAAATTTTCAACACGAACATCGTCCTTGGTGGCCAGTTTTAATGTTTCGGTCGTGTCATCAATAATGCCACGCTTTTTCAAGTCCGCAGAAATCAAAGATTTTACATCGTCTTCATTTGTGCCAATATCGTCTTTTAATGCGAATTTATTGTCCAATGCAGCAACTTCGTTCTTTGTTGCCAATGTATCGATTGTGGATGAAATATTGTCGGATAATGTATCAACGCTGGATTTGGTGGCGACATTTAATTTGTCGTCTGTACCGATGATGCCGCGTTTTTTCAAGTCCGCAGAAATCAAAGATTTCACATCGTCTTCATTTGTGCCAATATCGTCTTTTAATGCGAATTTATTGTCCAACGCAGCAACTTCGTTCTTTGTTGCCAATGTATCGATTGTGGATGAAATATTGTCGGATAATGCGTCAACACTGGATTTGGTGGCGACATTTAAATTATTGCCGTTGTCAACAATGCCACGTGTTTTCAAATCCGATAAAATTAATTTTTTTACCGCAGTTTCGTCTGTGCCGATTTTGCCGTTTAATTTTTCACGGGCGGTGTCGCTGGCCGCGATTTTGTCAGCAATTGCATCGGCGGTGATATCGGATGTTTTTGCAAAACGGTTGTCCAATGCGGCAACTTCGTTTTTCGTGGCCAATGTTCCGATTGTGGATGAAATGTTGCTGGATAATGTATCAACGCTGGATTTTGTGGCGACATTTAATTCGTTGTTGTCGTTCAATAACCGTTTGGATTTTAAATTTCTGACAATTGTGTCGTCCAGTGTTGTGGAATTACGCAATGCCGCCGAGACAGTTTCTTCGTTTACGACGGGTAATTCGGATTTAGTTGCGTAATTTTTCCCGGCCAATTGATTTGGGGTTACAAAGACATCTGCCAATTTATTAGATAATTCGGTAGATGTAATCGCACTGGGGCGGACGTAAACCCCATCCAGTTTGCGTGTCAAAGATTCCGGGGTAATGTCGGTTGTTTTTGCAAATCCGGCGTTTTTTAATTTATATGCAATTGAACCAGATGTGTTTTCGTCGCCATCACGGATAAGTGATAATTGGTTTCCTAAATTTGTGATTTCATCAGATTTTGCGTATTTAGAATCTAATTTAGCCGATAAAAATTCAGGTGTGATTTCGGATTTTTTTACCAGTTGTAATTGGTTGCTGGCGTCATAAATACCACGCGCCGTTAAATTTTGTGAAATCATATTGTCAAACGCAGGTGTATTTTGTAATGCCGCAGACACCGTGTCTGTATCAATTACCGGCAATTCGGTTTTCTTGGCAACTTGTAATTTATTATCGCCATCAACGATACCACGTTTTTGTAAGTCTGATTTAATTAAATCTTTGACTGTATCTTCGTTTGTGCCGATTTTCCCAGCCAATGTAGATACGGCGGTGTTATCGCTGACGATGTTTGATGCGATTTTTGACGGTGTAAAATCAGATTTTTTTGCAAATTTTACCGCCAATGTACTTTCCATTTTTTGTGCCAATGCAATTGGTTGGATTTCGTCGGTGGTTGCAACCAACAGTTTGCCACGATTGTCAACGATTCCAGATTCAATCAATTTATTATCAATTTTTGATTCAACGGTTTGGTTAATTGTATCAATTGATGCGACATTGTCTTGCAAATCGGATATAGCCTCGTTAAAACTGGCGTTTTTGGTCAAATCAGAATTTTTAATTTCTGTTTGAACAGTTGTCGGCAAAGTTGTTTCAATTTGCGTTTGTTTTTGGATTAAATTGTCAATTTGGCGTTGCAGTTCGGCCAATTCTTTGGCGGTTTCGGCCGTTTCGGTTTGTGATGGTTGTGTGTTGTGTGTGCCCGCCGGAACATAATACCGATTAACCTTGCCCAGTGGTGACGCGAACGAAATACGGGAGTTATTTACATCAACATTACTGGACGATTGGGCACTGTTATCCGATGCATTCGAATCGGATGCGGTTGTGGTTGTTGAAACAGCGGATTTTGGTGCACTGACGGTTGTTCCGCCCGACAATGGAACAGAACTGGCACGGATACTGGCCGCGGCAAATGCCGCACCACATAATGTGCAAAAGAACGCAAAAATCCCGAATTTTTTCATGATTTTTCTCCCTGTATTTATCATAAAATAATCCTTCTTTATATAAAGGGTAGAAAAAATCAAAAGGTCAAGGCAAGTGTAAAAAACAAAAAAATAAATATTTGTGTTAATTCCAATTGTCGCACAAACAAAAATTAAAACGATACATCGGTTGATTTTGAATTGTCCGCCTACGCCGATAAGAACGGTTTGTTTTTATAATTACAAACAATGCTACGGCGTGACACTAAAATTTCTTAAACAAAAAACCGCGATATGCGGTTTTTTGTTAACGAAATTTTGTGGTCGGGGTGACAGAATTCCCTCGGGTTACCCCCCTGCGGGGAAACCGTAACGATTTGATTGCGCTATGCTTATCAAATCTACTTGTTTTCGAACCAGCCATTGCGGTGCAATGACGATGTACCAATTCCAATTGTCGCACAAACAAAAATTAAAACCGCAAAACGCGGTTTGAATTTTTGGTCGGGGTGACAGGAATCGAACCTGCGACCCCTTGCACCCCATGCAAGTACTCTACCAGGCTGAGCTACACCCCGACAAGTTGAGTGTATTGTATTTAAGGTTTGCATAAAAAGCAATAAAAAAAATCCCGGGTTAACCCGGGATTTTTTGTTATGGGTTTAATATAGGTGTTAAATTATAGTCTGTTTTTGATCCAGTTGCAGATGTTTTTGACACAGAGCATACACCATTTGTGTTGCATGTGCCGTTGACCGTTCCGATACGTTTCGTGTTGTCGCTGCTGTTACCGGCACCAGACAATTTTTGCAAACTGGCGGTTTCGCCACTGGATAATCCAGATGTTGTAAAGTCTGTATTTAATGTAACGGTATTAGATCCAACCTTGAACAATCCTGCATTAATGTAGTTTACCAAATCGTCCATCGTGACAGCCTGTGAGCCAATTGCGTTGGATGCTTTGTTTGTTATCAGGGTGCTTAAATTGCTGCTGGAATCGCCGCCCAGGCCGGTTTTTACCGCGTTTAGTGCCAAAGTGCCCAATTCTGAATCCGTTTTGGCAACTTTCATTGCGGCCGGGGCCGATACGCCGGATTTGCTGGAAGACCAAGAAATTTTGCCGGTTGACGAGTCAAATGTCGGTGTAAATGTTACGCCATCGGCACCATCATCACCTTTTTGACCTTTGAGGTACGTATCACGGAAACCGCTGCGGTGATTGCTTAATCCGGTGAATGCGTTGGCCAAGACAAATTTGTTGTTTTTGATTTCAGATGCCTGTAATTCGTTGTATTTGGCATCTGCTTCGGATTCGCCACCCATCAGGTCTGGGTCGGCGGCAACCGCGGCCAGACAGGACGCCATATCCGTAAAGTATCCGTTGCCGGCGGTTTTATTTACGGTAATTTTGGCGGCATATGTCGAAGAAATTTTCGATAATTTGTCGTATGCACGTGCCATTTTGGCCGGGGATAGAGGTACCGCTACAATATTGTTTTTCATCAGGTGTGCCTCGCACCAAGTTTCGGCCGCAGATTTACCGTCGTCACCGTTTTCGCCTTTGGCACCGTCAGCACCAGCCATAATTTCGTTGTATTTTTCTTCGCAAGCCTTGACAAAGGTTTTACTGCCATTGAATTTGTTGTTTAATATCACTGACAAATTTTTTCCTTTTAAATCAGCGACTGTTTGTCCGTTGTCGGCCTTTAATTGTGTGTTCAAACGTTTGCCAATGCCGGAATTAAAGTCGCTCAAACGGCTGGCGCTGATGTCTTGGGCCAATGACAGACAGTATGCCGATGCACCACCCATAATCGCATTGTATTGCGTGGATGTGAATTGATCACATTTGGTCACGGTTGGATACAATGGCGTGATGATTGCGGTCAGGTTTGTTTTTGTGGAATCGTTTTCGTTTTGTGCAACACAGTACGCGTGCCACGCGGTTTCCGCGTCTTCGCCCGACATAATTGAATTATAGTTGTCGCGGCAGGCCTGTAATATCGAGAAGTTGGTATCCGCCAAACGCGCCGCAGGTGTTTTGTTTTGCAATGTTGTTAATGCAGTTTTTGCCGCGGATAAATCGACGCCTTTTTGCGATGCATATACTTTCGCAATTTTTAACCCGGCACCCTTGGTTAAATCAACTTTATTAAATGTTGCCGTTAAATCTGCGCAGAATGCGTCCGCACCACCAATCATTTTCGCATACATTGCCGCGGTAAATTCGGAACATTCAAGAGTTGAATTGTTGAACAATTTACGTGCCAAAATCAGGTTTGTTGTGCCGTCGGTATAGTTTGCCGCAGGTGCTTTACAATAGGCAAGTTCTGGACTTTCCGCGTCTTCACCCGACATAATTGAATTATAGTTGTCGCGGCAGGCTTGTAATATCGAGAAGTTTGTATCTGCCAAACGCGCCGCAGGTGTTTTATTTTTCAATGTCGTTAATGCGTCTTTTGCCACGGATAAATCGACGCCTTTTTGTGACGCATATACTTTTGCAATTTTTAACCCAGCACCCTTGGTTAAATCAACCTTGTTAAATGTTGCCGTTAAGTCTGCGCAGAATGCATCCGCACCACCAATCATTTTCGCATACATTGCTGCGGTAAAGTCGGAACATTCAAGACTTGAATTGTTGAACAATTTACGTGCCAAAGTCAGGTTTGTTGTGCCGTCAGTATAGTTCGCCGCAGGTGCTTTACAATAGGCAAGTTCTGGGCTTTCTGCGTCTTCACCGTCTTCGCCGGCCATAATTTCATTGTATTTTTCTTCGCAAGCGTCAATGAAATTCAAATTCTTGCTGGTACCAAATGTTTTGATTTTTAATTTGTTTTGGATGCCGTCGGCACTCTTTAAACTTTGGATTTTTTCCGTAGTAAATGTTTTTGCCAAACGTTTACCAATACCTTCGTTTAAATCGATAGTATCGATTTTTTGCACCAACGACAAGCAGTATGCTTTTGCGCCACCCATTATCGCGTTGTATTGCGAACTGGTGAATTTATCACAATCTGTTACCGTTGAATACAATGGCGTGATTATCTTGGTCAGGTTCGATACGCCGTTGCTGTCCGTTTCCATACAGTATGCGTGCCACGCCGTTTCACCATTGTCACCCGGCTCGCCCTTCATTGGAATACCTTTGTCTTCGGTTGGATAACCACAGTTTGCTCCGTTGTCATCACATCTGTACACATATAACATACCGTTCGATTTTACATACCAACCATCACCCTCGGTATTATTAGATGCTGGTAAATCACCGTATGTTGGAACCGTTCCTTTTAATGTATAGCCTTTGCCATCGGCACCGGACATAATTTCATTGTATTTTTCTTCACAGGCCAAAACGAAGTTCTTTTCCGTGCCGTTCACAGATACCTTGGTGGCAACTTTGCTGGTTTTCAAATTAGACACAACGCCCTTGCCCAGCGCTTGTTCCAATTTTAATCCTATGCCGGTTGTTGCAACCAGTTTTGTTGGGTTTTGTGCCAATGACAAACAGTATGCTTTGGCGCCACCCATAATTGCGTTATACATTTCTGGTGTGAAATCCGCACAAGATGAAACGCTGGTGTATAATTGTTTAATTAATGTCAGGTTTGTTGTGCCGGATGGATAATTTTCTGCCTGTGCCTCGCAATAAACCTGTTCTGCGGATTTTGCGTCCTCGCCATCATTACCAGACATAATTTCATTGTATTTTTCTTCACAAGCCTCGACAAAATTTTTACTGCTGTCGACATCTTTAAATCCGGTCATTTTAATTCTGGATTGAACATCAGATGCGCGTTTGAAATTAGACATTTGGGTGCTGCCCAAAACGGTTGATAATTTTTTACCTATGCCGGTTGATAAATCCAGGTTTGCCCCATCATTTGCCAATGATAAACAGTATGCGCGCGCGCCACCCATAATCGCGTTATATTGCGCGGATGTGAATTTATCACAAGACGTCACCGTTGAATACAAAGGTGTAATGATTTTTTCCAAATTGGTTTTGCCGTTTCTGTCAATTTCTGTGCAGTATGCATACCATGCGGATTCGCCCTTTTCGCCTTTGATGTCCATACCGTTATTTATGCTGGGGTATCCACAATTTTGACCGGATGAATCGCAATTGTATACATATAACAATCCAGAATCCTTGGTAAACCAACCGTCACCTTCGGTATTGTTTGTTTTTGGTAATGACGCATAATTTGCAACAGTACCCTTTAATTTATAACTTGTTCCGTCTTTACCATCGACACCTTTTAACGCAGCGCGAATTTCTGAATTATTTTTAATTCTGTAAAGCAAACTGCCCGATGTGTTTACATCACCGTCAACGGTTGCTTGCAATGAACGAACCGTTCCAGACAACGAGGAAACCTCCGAGTCCGTCGCGATGGCCAGGTTTTCTTTGTCGTCAATAACGCCGCGTTTTTGCAAATCGGATTTGATAAGTGCTTTGACCGCGGCCTCGTCCGTGCCAACCTCGCCTTTTAATGCGAATTTGCTGTCCAGGGCAGAAACTTCGTTTTTTGTTGCCAATTGCAATGTTTCGTTGGCGTCATTGCTTAAAATACCCTTGGATTTTAATTTTGTGCTGATAAGGTTATCAACCTCGGTTGCGTTTGGCCCAATTTGTCCATTTAATGTTTGTTTTGCGTTTGCACTGTTTGCAATTTTTTCAGCAATTTTTTCAGCGGTAATATCAGATGTTTTTGCCACATTTAATTCGCCACCGTTTGTTAAAATGTCTTTATCTTTTAAACCTTGTAATATTAAACGATTAACGGCCGCTTCGTCGGTGCCTACTTTGCCAGTTAATGCCGCGGTTGCAGCCGCACTGTCGGCGATGGCCGCCGCGATTGTTGCAGGCGCAATGTCTTCTTTGGTTGCCAAATTACGAATAGTGTCCGAATCGGATGTGACAAACTTTTTCGAATTTAATGCCGCGTTTGTGACAAAATCACGACTGTTTAATGCGGTTTCGGTGACATAACCCTTGGTTGCGACCTCTTCGGAAACCATATTTTTAAAGTTTTGTGAATTGCGCAATGCGTTTGTTACGGTTGCTTCGGTGACTTGGACTTGGCCTTTCTTTTCGACATCCAATGCGCCGTTTTTCAAAACGCCCACATCGGTTAATTCGTCAGTGATGATTTCGCGAATTTCGTTTTCTTTTGGTTGGATTTTATTTGCCAATGTTTGTGTTGCGGTTGTATCGGCCACAATTTTCTGGGCCAATACGTTTGGTTCAATATCAGATTTGTTGGCAAAAGATACTTGGTTGTTGGCGTCAATCAGGCCGCGAACCTTTAAACGATTATCAATGTCGTTGTTTAATGAATTTGTAAAATCGTCTGCGCGTTGTTGAATTGTGCTTAGCGATGTGGATAATCCTTGGTTCGTAGAACGGATTTCCGACAAAGCGTTTTTCAAATCACGATTCGTTGTTGTTATATCCAAATTTTTAATCGATGATTCAACAGTTGTTTCAACATCGTCACGTGTTATCTGGTTTTGTTCCAACCCCAGTTGCGCGCTGCGCAAATCATTAATTTGTTCTTGCAATTCGGCCAATACAGAAGAGGAAACATTGTTGTTATTGTTGCCGGTGCTGATTGGAACGACGGTTGGTGTGAATTTTGATAATGCCGAACCCCGGGAAACATTAACATCGCCAGATGCCGTTGTCGTTGGTGTTGTTGATGTGGTTGATGTAACACCCGTTGATGCAGGTTTGATACCGCCACTCATACTGATAGAGCCGGCACGAACCGTTGGTTGCAACGCGCTTGCACCAGAACAAATCGCGGCAAATACAAAAGCAGCAAACAAACGTAAGTGTTTCAACATAATTTCCTCCCTAGTTTTTTCGGCAAAAATCCTTTCTTGAAAAAAGTCTAGCAAAAATGAAAATTTTGACGCAAGGATTTTTTTATTTATCAACGCATTCTTGATCGATGGCGTCCGAAATATGTTGGAACATTGCGCGTTTGCGAGCGGAATTTTTTGCACACGGGTCACAGTCTGATCGTACATCGCCCATTTTGCAAACAAATGGTTTGCCATTACACATACCGGTTGTTCGCACAGGAACAATTCTGTGCGCGTAATTGTTTTCCATCAAAATGTATGCTTTTGGAATTTCGTGTGGACGCGTTTCCCATATAGATGTGATTTCGTCTGCGGTGGCGCGTTGACAAGTTTTGTTGGATTGTTTGTGATATATATGGGTTTTGTCGTGTAATGCGGCCTCGCGATTGTTGGCGGATATTAAAACCCATACCACGGAAACCGTGCATAGTGTTGAAACAATAAACAGTAAAACATAATGAGATATTGAAAAAGCCGATGGTGTGTCGTCCATAATAAACTCCCTTGGGTTCTGTGTGTAAAATAGTCTAGTGAATTGGTGGTTGAGTAAAAAACAGGTTTGTTTTCGTATCATTATTTGATTTTTGGATAAATTTAGTGTAAAATATATGGTCGCTTGTTAAAAAAATTATAACCGTATTATCAAGGAGGTTTTGAAATGTTTGTTACCGAAAAATTAAAAACATTTTCTTGGGTGAATGTTGGGAATCCCGATCACGATGATTTTGAAAGATTGCAATCCGAATACAAGATTGATGAAGATAATATTATCGATATTTTGGACCCGGATGAGCAACCGCGTTTAGAAATAGAAGATGATTACAAGGTTATAATTGTGCGATTTCCAATCATTAATCGTGAAAACGATACTTTGTGGCATACCGAGCCTTTATCAATTATTTATTCGCAAAATCGTGTAATTACTGTATGCAGAAAACGGTGTGATTTATTAGATAAAATCAAAAAAGATGAAAAGACCTCGCGCGAGGATTTTGTACTGAATATTTTGTATTATATTGCGGAATCTTATTTGCGGTTTTTAAAAGAATTAAACAAGCGAGTGCTGGCAACCAAGAAAGGTTTGCAGAAAAATGTGTCGAAATATGATTTGATGGCGCTGTTAGAGGTAGAAAACAGTTATACTTTATATATGGCGGGTATCAAAGGTAATGTTTCGGTGTTGGATAAATTGGAAAAAATGCGCGGTTTTATAAAAACTGATGAGGCACAAGAATTATCCGAAGATGTTAGAATTGAATTGGGTCAGGCAACCGAGGTTGTAACAAGTTATAGTAAAATGTTAAAATCTATCAAAGAAACATTTGAAAGTATTATAAATATGGAATCTAACCGATATATTAATCGGCTGACTATGTGGAACATTGTATTGGTGATTCCGACGGTGATAGTTGGTTATTACGGGATGAATGTGGCGTTGCCGTTTGCAGAGTCGCCTTTTGCCGCAACCGGGATATTTGTTGTTATACTGGCGTTGCTGATAGGGTTTGCGTTTTTAAGTTGGTTTAGAACCAAGAGTTTACGTTAAGAAAACCGCCCAAGTGGCGGTTTTTATTTTATATTTTTGATTTTTGTTTTACATTTTTGTCGGTATTTTTAACCCCATTAAATTTGTTGTAGTCACCAAAGTATCCCGGGCAATTTTGGTAATATACAGCCGGGATTGTTTTGTTTGAATATCTATGTCGTCACGCAATATCGGACAGGTGTGATAAAATGCGTTTATTAACTGACACAGATTATATGCATAATTTGCAATCATATCTGTGGCGCGATTTTCATACGCAGATTGGATTGTTTTATCAAAATCCATAATTGCCAGCAATAGATTGCGTTCGTCTGTGGATAACGTGTGTTCGTGCAATTGCGCGTCGATTGTTGCACGTGCCAAAACAGAATTTAATCGAACCGCAGTATATAAAACATATGGACCGGTACGACCTTCGAAACTGGTGACGGAATCAGGGTCGAATATGTAATCCGAACGCAAATCGTGCATCAAATCATTAAATTTTAATGCGGCAATCGCGATAGTTTCGATTGTATCGTTGTCCAGTTCTTTGTTGTTTTCGGATGTGCGTGCGCGAACGGCATCGATTGCAATTTGGATAATATCGTCCAGGTCGGCCGCATTTCCGTTGCGTGTTTTAAATGGTTTCCCGTCGGCGCCATTTATGGTACCATACCCGATATGCTCGATATTTTTTATATCAAAAAGGCCGGCAAGTTCGGATACGCGAAACAATTGCTCAAAGTGTAAAGATTGCCTTGAATCAGTAAGATATATTATTTTGTTCGGGTTATCTGTTAACTTGCGATAAAATACGGCCGCTATATCGGTTGCGTCGTATGTTGTTGCACCGCGAGAGTTATAGAACATCATTGGCGGCATTGGCGCGGTGTCTGTGTCTTTTTTTACGACGATTATTTCGGCGCCGTCGCTTTCTTGCAACAGATTTTTTTCACGCAAAATCTTTTCGACATCTTTTACATAAAGTGCTGCATTTTTTTCGCCTAAATCATTGTCAAACGACAAAATATTTAATTTTTCAATTGTGTCGTGCATTGATTTTAACGATATTGGCATAAATATATTATACAATGCGTTGTATCCTGGGTGTCCCCTTTGCAATTCTGCCGTGATTAAATGAACCTCGTCCATAAATTTTTCATCTTGTTTTGCCAATGCAGATGCGGCCGGATAAAATGTATTTAATTCAGCCGCGTCAAATGTGTATTTGGATAAATCCTGGGCCGGGTCAAAATTGTCTTGGAAAAATGGCCAATCTGGGTGAATACGTTTTATCCACGCAATAACCATCCCCATCGAACGCCCCCAATCGCCCATATGATTATAAGAAATCGTTTTGTGGCCCATAAAGCGAAATATTCTGTTTAATGTATCACCAACAATAGATGTGCGCAAATGTCCAATGTGCAAAGATTTTGCAACATTATACGCGCCGTAATCCATATCGATAACCAATGGCTTGTCGTTTTTGTATGGATGTGGTGCGGTTGCGTTTTTTAATATAAAATCATCTTTGATTTTTATATTGATAAAACCAGGACCTGCGATGTCGGCCGATGCCACAAAGTCCAATTCTTGGATTTTTGGCAATATTTCGCCCGCTAATTCACGTGGATTTTTGTGAGCAATCTTTGCGCCGACCAATGCGGCATTTGTTGAAAAGTCGCCAAAATCACGATTGCGCGGCGTTTCCAAGTTTGCGTTAAATCCCAGTTTTTCGTTTATGGCATCTGATACATATTTATATAAATTCATTGTGTGTTTCTCTTGGTTTTTTAATAAAAATAATTATTCAATTGGTAAAACAACGCGTACGCGTAATCCACCAAGGGGACTGTCTTCCAAGAATATTTGTCCGCCGTGGTTTTCAATTGCGGTTTGTGCGATAGATAACCCCAATCCGGTGCCGCCAGTGTCAGTCCCGCGGGCATCATCCAAACGAACAAATGGACGCAACGCATCAGCACGACGATTTTCAGGAATACCACACCCGTCGTCGTCAATTATAACCTCGATAGAATTTGGTGTGTCGTGCTCTGTTATTTTTATCTTGGTTTTTGCGTAGCGTGCGGCGTTTTCAATTATGTTAGCAAACGCGCGCGTTAACGCCATTGGACGCGCATAAAACTGGGCCGGTGTATCGGGTAAATCCAGTTCTATTTTTTTATTGGGTGCCGCGTCGCGTGCAATACGAACCAATGTTGGCGGTAATTCGGTGGCCTGCTCTATTTCGGGGGTTTCGCCACGTGCAAATGCCAGATATCCGTTTACCATATCTGTCATACGGTCAATATCTTGTAGTAATGTTTTTTTATCGGCTGCACCTGTTTCAATGGCCAGACGCATACGCGTCAATGGTGATTTTAAATCGTGACTGACCGCGTTTAACATATCTGTTCGGGTGTGATTATATCGGTCGATACGTTCCTTCATTGTTATCATTGATGCCGCCGCATTACGGATTTCTAATGAACCACTAGGCTTGAAACCGGGGGCATCCAAACCACGGCCAAAACGATTGGCGGCGTTTGATATGCGTCGAATACTGCGCGAATGCAATATAACAAACGGTGAAATCAATATAGACACAATTAGTATAGACCCAATCAGCCACAATATAAACATTTCGGTACTGGTTGAATAAATGCGATGAAGTGATGTTCCAAATGTTGCAATTTGATTGCTTTTTGTTGGAATATCCACGAATACCAACCGTTCGCCACGATCGATATATATGTTGGCCGGACGTTTTAATTGAGATTGCAAATGTTTCGCCAACCGGCCGGCAATCAGTGAATTGTTGTCATTTTTGGCAGGTCTGTTCAATCGTGGATTGATTGATAAATTTATTCCGATGTCGCCAGCCATAGATTTTGCCGCAGATAAATTATCGGAATCTATGAAATTCATCATCGTTGTGATTTCCGCCGATAAACCGCGTGCCAATGTGTTGTGGACGCGTGCCCAGTGATTGCCAAAGAAAAACTCGGCAATAATAACCTGGGTTATAATCAAAGGTACCAAAACCATTAAAATGGTTCGACCAAGAAAACTTCTGGGTATCAATCTCATATTTTTTTACCGTTTTGTTATTGGTCCGATGATTAATTTATAACCACGGCCACGAATTGTTATAATGTCCAAGTCTGATAATACACCATTTATTTTGGTTCGCAAGCGTTTTGCAACCATTGGGGATGCCGCAACAATGTTGCCAACCGGGGTTGTTAAATTTTGTAATAATTTCTTTTCTTCACCCGATAAAGAGAACAGTTTGCCGGTGTCGCTATCATTTTTTTTGATAAAAAATTCATTGTCTGCAAAAATTAACCCATCGGGCAGTTTTTGTGTGTTTTGCGGCGTTTGTTTTATTATGTTGCGCAGTCGTAATACCAGTTCTTGTAATTGAAACGGCTTTGCCAAATAATCGTTTGCGCCATTTTCCAGTCCCGCAATCGCGTTTTCTGGCCCTGACAAGGCCGTTAACATAATAACCGGTGTCGAATTTCCAGATTCACGCAATTGTTTTAAAAATGTTAAACCATCCGTGCCGCCCATCATACGATCCAATACAATCGCATCCACGGAAACCCGGCTTAAAACCTGGACCCCATATTCGGCAGAATCCGCGGTTAAAACAGAAAAGTCATACTGTTGCAATCCGCGGACCAGATTTTTTCTTAATAATTCATCATCGTCAATAACAAGAATCGTTTTGTTCATTTTTCTTATTGCATAGGTTCGACCGCGTATTCGCCTGGTTGAATTGTTAAACTGGATTCAGCGGCATCGCCGGCACTGGCACGTGTTGCGCCGCTGGCGCGTATGCCACGTGTGGAATATTCTGTTTTGAATAATGCGTATCCCGTGCCACCACCAGATGTGGAACCTTGGGTGCCAATAGAATAATAACCACCCAAAATACCGTAATCTAAATCAATATAATCCAAATTTACCAAGATTGACATACTGCTGTTGCCGTCACTGGTTAAATTGCACGCAAATTCGCGGTTTGACAATGTTGCCTGGGAATTTGATGGAATTACAATATCCATAACCGTTTGTTCACAACGGCGATCGATTCCGTTCACCAATAATGTGTATGTCATACCAACCGATGCACGTGACAGGCCGGTTGATAAATTTACCTGGGAAATAGATGCCTTGGGAATTTTAACAATTGCGTTGGCAATACCGCTGCGCACAGGGAAAGAAATGCCCGATTGCAAACAATCACGCGAAAACGGGTCAGCCTCGCATATATAAAGGCGCGAATAACCGTTCATCATAAAAATCTGGCTGAGCCGGTTAAATAAGAAATTGCGGGTTATACGGTCATTCAAACGCGTACAATTAAAATTTCTGCAAATGACCATTGGACGTTCCGCAAAACCAACACCCGGATGGGCACAAGCCTGGGTATCACGATTGTTTATAATGTTTTGGTCATAGTTAAAATCGTCGTCTTGTTGCATAAAAATGGTTTCAGGAATAAAATTTTGGTCGTTTGGATATGCATAATACGACGACACAGGTGTTTCTGTGTATATTGTTTGAAAGTCCTGGTACACCATATTGGCCATTGCGGGACCCGCAAAAATCAGGGCAAAAACAATCATAAAACTGGGTTTGTACATTTCTTCTTCCTTGGTTCCTCAGGTTCAGTTTAGAATTTTTTTATGGTTCGTGTCAAAGCAAAAATATTTTTATTGAAAATTAGATTTAATTTGTATTATAAAGAGTCTTGTATAAATAGAGATTTTTACGGAAAGGTGTTAAATATGGTTGATGTTATTATTTCTGGCGAAGGTGGCAGATTGCACGCCGTGTATCATAAATCTGATATTCCGGGTGCGCCGGTTGCGGTGGTGTTATCGGGGAATCCACGTCAAAAATATCATATGAACGATCGTGTGTCGTATGCGATGTTTCGTGCGTTTATGGATATTGGTTTTTCGGTTGTGCGTTTTAATTATCGTGGCGTCGGTGATTCCGAGGGCGCAATTGGAACGGCATCTGAAAATATGCTAGATATCGCGACGGTCATTGATTGGATTCAAAATAAAAATGAAGACAGTGATAGAATCTGGTTGGCGGGGAATCAAATGGGCGCGTGGTATGTTTTACAGGCAATGATGCGCAGACCGGAAATTTCGGGATTTGTTTTAGTGTCGCCGGATACAACGGTTTCTGATTTTCAATTCTTGTCGCCCCGCCCTAACCGTGGTTTGTTGTTGCAAGGTGCCGCCGAGGGCGATGATGCGCGCGCATTTGGAACACATTTGACGCACGTTTTGAAAAAACAGGCCGACATAGATTTGGAAACAATCTATGTTAAAAATGCGGACGCCACGTATTCTGCGCCAGCGGATTTGCGCCAGATGTATAACGATTTCAAGGCATATGTTGGTCGCGAAGATACAGAAATGAAACTGTTATAAGGTAGAAATTATAATGGATGCGAACGAGAGATTTTTAGACCCAAATATCCCAGATGAATTGGCGGTATCTATTCGTCCCAAAGTTTTATCTGATTTTATTGGGCACGATGCGTTAAAGAAAAATTTGTCTGTGTTTATTGCAGGGGCAAAATCCCGGGGCGAAGCGATGGATCACGTATTGCTGTACGGGCCGCCGGGACTGGGAAAAACCACGTTGGCACACATTGTTGCAAATGAATTGGGAACGAATTTTCGTGCAACGGCGGCCCCTATGTTAACAAAACAAGGTGATTTGGCGGCAATACTGACCGCGTTGGAACCGATGGACGTTTTATTTATTGATGAAATTCATCGTTTGCCAACCGCAATTGAGGAAGTTTTGTATTCTGCGATGGAAGATTTTAAATTAGACATTATGCTGGGCGAAGGGCCGTCTGCAAAAAGTGTTCGCATTGATTTGCCACCGTTTACATTGGTTGGCGCAACAACGCGGACAGGATTGTTGTCTAATCCGTTGCGTGAACGGTTTGGTATTGATTTACGATTGTCTTTTTATTCTGCATCTGAATTGGCGCAAATCATTCGGCGCAGTGCGCGCATATTGGGGATGGATATTGACGAGGATGGCGCATTAATGTTGGCGCGTGCATCGCGTGGAACCCCGCGTATTGCAAATCGTTTATTAAAACGTGCGCGCGATTTTGCAAATGCGTTGCATAAAAATACAATTAGCCAAGATACCGTGAAAACCACCCTATTCCAATTGGCGGTTGATGATTCTGGGTTGGATTCAATTGACCGTGAATATATGATGACAATTATAAATCATTATGCGGGTGGACCGGTTGGAATCGATAATTTGGCGGCGGCGTTAAGTGAACCAGCCGATACAATCGAAGATGTTATCGAACCATATTTAATGCAATTGGGCTTTATTCAACGAACACCACGTGGCCGCATTGTCACCGAAAATGGATACAAACATTTGGGATTGGAAAAATAATGAAACATTTGTTTGTGGTCTTTATTGCGGCGGCGTTGGCGGGGTGTGCCGGGAATTCTGTGTATAATTATAAAGTAAGTACAAAGCCATATACGGTTGGGGGTAATACGTATTATCCAATGGCGTCGGCAAATGGTTTTGTTGAATCTGGGAATGCGTCGTGGTATGGACCGGATTTTCACGGGAAACAAACCGCCAGTGGCGAGACATATAATAAACACGCTTTTACCGCGGCGCATAAGACATTGCCGTTTGGGACGCGTGTAAATGTAAAAAATCTGGATAACGGATTAAGCACTGATGTTGTTATAAATGATCGTGGGCCATTTAAATCTGGGCGGATTATTGATTTGTCTTATGCGGCGGCCAACAAGATAGGTATGGTTGGGCGTGGTACGGCGCGTGTTAAAATTAGCAGTATTGGAAGTGTTAACAACCAAAATACGGCACGCACCGCCACAACAAATTCTGAAAAATCAAATAATAATTATTATGTCCAGGTTGGGACCTATTCTGTATCAAATAACGCCACGGCGGCGGCAAAAAAATTATCAAATATGGGATACGCCCAGGCGATAAGAAAAAAGAACGGTAAATATGCCGTCGTTGCCGGTCCATACGGTACGCGTGCGCGTGCAACAACGGCGCGAAATAATTTAAGAAAAACATATTCAGGGGCATTTATTGTGGAGTAGCGTGATGAATCCTGAAAAATTGGTTGATTTTATAAAGATATCCGAACGATTAGAAGGCGAACATCGTTTGACACGCTTGTCAAATGGCGACAATCAAACCGTGGCCTCGCATTCGTGGAATATGGCAAATATGGCGATTATGTTTTGGCCATATTTAAACAATAATGTTGATATGACACGCGTTTTGCAAATGTGTATTTTGCACGATTTGCCCGAGGCTATTGCCCACGATATTCCGTTGCATAAACAAACCCCATTGGTGAAACAGCAAAAACAAAAAGACGAGATGCACGCCATCACAACAATAAATGCTTTGTTGGATGATAAAAATATTGCGTCTTTGTTTGCAGAATACGAGGCGCGGCAAACCCCGGAATCCAGATTGGTAAAAATGTTGGATATATTGGATACCGGTGTGCAACATATGTGTGCCCGTGATATATCATATGTTGGGACATATGAAAATTCTTTTTATTGGAAATTGTTTTTTTCTGATGATTTCGCACATAGTTTTGATGTTGAGCCTGCGTTGAAAAAAGTGTATAATGAAATTTGCAATCGGGTCGCCAAGCGATTAAAACAAGAACAAAACATAGATGTCACAGCGTTTTATAAAAAATAGAGCAAAATAATGACAACACATAAATTTAAATTTCAAATTGCATACGCGGATACTGATGCCGGCGGTATTGTATATCATCCGCGTTTTATCGAAATTGCAGAACGCGCCCGTATGGATTGGTCGCGTGGGATTAAAATACCTGATGATGATTTGGGGTTTGTGGTGCGTCAACTGGATATAAAATACAGTATGCCATTGTTGTTGGGGGATGATATTATTGTTGAAACCACGCCAATTAATATTGGTGCGGCTTCGATGAAAATTGAACAAAAGTTTTTACGTAATGATGAAATTTGTGCTATAATGAACATTATGATAGCCTATTTGGGCAAAAATATGCGCCCAAAGGCAATCCCAGATGCCATTATGGATTCTTTGAAATAATGTAATAAATAAAAAAAGGAAGGAAAAAATGGGAAATAGTTTTTCGTTGTTGAATTTGTTTACTGGCGACATAATGACGATTTTTGTGTCGGTTGTGTTGGTGGTTTTAAGTGTTTTATCTTGGGCGGTCATTATTGAAAAATATCGCATTTGGAAAATGGTTAAACGCAATCCGGTTAAAATTAAAAATGGCGATAATTTAGATATAATTGTCGATAAATTAATACGGCCGTTTGATAAAAATTTGTGGTTTTTGTCGATGGTTTCTTATGTGTCCCCTTTTATTGGTTTGTTTGGGACGGTTTGGGGCGTGATGGATTCGTTTGCGTCGATTGGAATTAATCAATCGGTCAGTATTGGCGTTATTGCGCCGGGTTTGGCCACGGCGTTGGGAACAACCGCGTTGGGATTGATTGCGGCAATACCGGCGGCAATTGCGTACCAGTATTTTGCGAAAAAATCTGATGATTTATACAATCGTTTGGATGAAAACTGCACAGAATTAAAATCGCAACATAAATAAAAAGGTTTGATTATGCAACGGAGAGCACGGCGATTTGATGCCGGGATATCTTTGACACCAATGATTGATGTTATGACAACATTGTTGGCGGTGTTTATGGTGACAACCCCAATGATGACGGCGGGAATTGATTTGGAATTGCCACGCGCGGGGCATTCTGCGATGACGGGAAATGATCACGCAATTCAAATCAGCGTGGATAGTGCCGGTCGGTATTATTTGGCACGGGACGCGATGCCATTGGATGAGGTTGTAAAACGTGCGACGGCTATGCGAACAGAAAATCCAAACCTGGCAATCACAATCAGTGGGGATGCTCGTGCGGATTATGGGGCGGTTATGCGTGCCATGGGCCGATTAAAAGATGCCGGATTTCAAAAGGTTGGTTTAAAAACACAGATAGATAACAAATAATGAAAAAACGCGCGAAACAATTTTATTCGGAAAATATCTTGATGTCTGCGATGGGGCATTTGGTGTTGATTGCCGCTATGATAACATCGGTTGCAATTTTTGTTGAGCGCGCCGAAACCGTTGCACCTGATCGTATTCAAATTATGGAAATCGATTTAAGTAATGTGAAAATTACGGGTAAAGACACAAAATTATACAATACCGACGCGCCCAATACAAAAACAATCGAAACACAAAAGTCAGAGCCAATCCCCGCCGCAACACCGGAATCTGTTGCCGCAGAAAATAACAAACAAACCGACAGTTTCGTTGATGACAATATTGATAAAAAAACGCAGAAACCTGCGGCGGCCAACAATAAAAACAATACGCCCGATACAAATGCACCGAAAAAGAAAACCGTGATACGGGTTAATCGCGAGGCTTTATCCGCCGATGGCAAGATGACCGTATCGGTTGTTGATGCGTTGCGTGTGGCAATGACACGTTGTTGGGTAATTGATAATACACGCCCGGATTTATCGGACATTCGTGCGGTTGCACATTTGAAAATGCGTCCCAATGGAACGGTTCAAAATGTATGGTTTGAAAGCGCGGCGCGCGCCGATACGGATCCAACATTTGCATATGTCTTGGATACAATTCGCGCGGCAATACAGACCTGTGAACCGTTATCTATGTTGCCACGGGCGGAATATAATACGTGGGAAACGATAACATTGACGTTTTATCCGACTTCACACAGTGTTATGTAAATTTGGTGTCAAATTTTTTTCGTGATTTTTTTAATATTTTTTATTTGCTTAAATACAGATAAATGTTCTATGCTGTGGTTATACAGGGAAGGAATTGAGAGTTTTATCACGGATTTTTACCAGTTTTTTTATGGCCGTAATATTGGTATTTGCGGGCGTTTCTGTGTCGTTCGCAGATGAACAATCGGACTGTTTGGCCAATGGATGGATGTGGGATGGGAAACAATGCTGTTGGCATTACTATGTTACCGACAAAGACGAGATTTTATGTATAAATGAATCCAATTTTGGTAACTATTTTGATAAATTGGGTTGCGGATATAGTGAACCGGCCCTGTATATTGACAGCGACGGGAATCCACACTGTTGTCCCGAGGGTTCAATTCCGAATGCAACAACACACCAATGCAGATGTCCTTCGGGGGTTTTGAATACAACCACGGGACAGTGCGAGGTCTTTTATTTGCGTTCTTCAAGATTTTGTGATCTTTGGAATGAAAAATTGGAAACCGGAAATATTGGGCATTTCTTTAATTATTTAAACAAAGATGCTATATCGTTGGCGATGTTCCAATCAAAAAACACTTGTTCGGCCGTTATATCAAAAATGAAAGATATCGGATTAGATGATGTTGTGACCGGTGTTCCCGGGACGTGCGATTGTACGTGTAAAAATCCGGCATTGACATTTAATCCCGATGCCGCTGACCAGTGCGCCGATGGGGTTGTTTCGGAATGCCAGAATGTGTGTATTGATTTAACCGACAATCGTGAACCGTGCCCCACGGGTCAACAAAATTATTTAATCGGCGACGAATGGCGGTGTTGTTTGTTTTATGACCCGTCAACCCTGGGGTGTATAACAGATATTCAAACCTGGCGTACTTATGTAAACGAAATATTGAATTTTGAAAGCGGCGGCGGTTATGTTAATTCCGAAGGTTTGCCGGTCGAGTGTCCTGTGAAAGAGGTCGAGGGTGTTGCGGTAAATCGTGAAACCGGTCGATGCATATGCGAGGCCGGCGGATGGTTTGATACAACAACCGGGGTGTGTATTAACCCGATAATACGTCGAAATCATTTTGGATATAACAATAATACGCAAGCGATGACAAGTGGGATGTCACGCATATATAAACATTATTCCCAGTCGATGGTTGCAAATAATACCGTAAATTCAACCCCGCACGGATTTTTTGAATCGTTTGGTCGTATGGTGTATAACCCAACCGGACAATATGTTTATACAGCAATTCATCCGGCAACAACACCCGCAAATACAGAATATGTGTCAACAAATCCGTCGTCACCGGGATACTTGGATGCGTGGCCTTATGTTTATTTGACGTTAAATGGAAATGGTGGCACACCGTCTGTTCAGGTGAAAAAATATAATTTGGGAATGAACGCGTCTGTTAACCAGGTAAATAATGCCACGCCGACACGGGACGGATATACATTTAATGGTTGGTGGACGTCCAGTACCGGTGGCACCCAGGTTAATTTGGTGCATTTGGGAATAAATGCGGTTGACACAACATATTACGCACATTGGACAGGAAATTCGATTACATTGAATTGGGACGAAAATGGTGGCGACACTGTTACAAATGGTTCGTGTACATATGGTGGAAATCTGGTTTTACCGGCCGCCCCATCACGCAGCGGATATACGTTTAATGGATGGAAATTAAATAACGGCACAATCAAGGCCGCCGGTTCGACGGTATCTGGGGGATGCATCAGCACATACACCGGGGTCACATCGGGCACATCAACACATATTCAGGCACAATGGTCGGCAAGTTCGACGACGATTACATTAAATAAAAATGGCGGAAGCGGCACTTGTGGTGGTGCAACCGGTACAACCGCCGGCAGTGTTAGTTGTGGTACAGGATCAGCCTGTGCTTTACCGGAATGGGATTCCAGTTCGTGTAATATAACGAAAGGAACCAAGATATTTGTTGGTTGGGCAACCAGTTCAAATGCAACAGAACCAAATTATACAACCAGCGGAACCTTTTCCGGTTCGCAAACACTGTATGCCGTGTGGAAGGATACTTATTGCGATTATATGCCATCCGTTGTTCAAAATATTCTTAGTGGGAGTCCGACGACATTAACACCTGTTAATAATGCCCCGCAGTGTCAGTACACGTGCGCACACGGGTATGCGCATAATAATAATACCCAACAAGTTAAAATAGGTACTGCGGGAAATCCCAGCAGCGCCACTTTGACAGATTCCTCGGAATCGTGTAATCAAAGTATTTGTTATAAGTTCGCTATCGATAATACCACTAATGGTGGTAATAATAACAATGGTGCAACAACAGAATTTTGGATGTATATCGATAACACTCATTACAATTCAGCAAACTGTGATATATATCCAACCGTTAATGATTGTCGCAATGACACGAATGCGATGAGCAGTATTGTGTTTCCTAATGCCCCGACCAATGGTTATTATGCGGGTTTGTATTCTGTTACGGGCACCTATGCCTATCCACACAATGAAGGCTGGTTTAATAGTGATGGGTCAGAAAATATTGCAGCGAGTTTTTCTAAATGTAATAGTTTATCTAAAACACAAGGGTATTATAACAGTTTGCTTATATACGGATTTCAGGCAGACAGTACACCATCAATAACATTGCGCGCGTTGTATGAGTGCGCTAGTGGGTATCACTTGGAAAACGGTGTTTGTGTGGTGGATTCTGTGACGGTTTCTTATGATGCAAATGGTGGCAGTGGTTCGCACGCATTAAGCACAACTTGTAACGTTGGTGAAAGTTGCGCTTTGCAAACCTGGAATAACAATGCTCAAAATCCGTGCAATATAACAAACGGAAACAAAATCTTTTTAGGTTGGTCCACAGATCCAAATGCAACCACGGCAACATATACAAACAGTGGAACATTTACGTCAGACACTCTTTTGTATGCGGTTTGGGCAACGCCGACCTGTTCGGTCACAAATGGAACGGGCACAATTACAACACCGTCGAATAATGCACCGCGATGCGTTGTGACGTGTAATACGGGATACAACACATCTGGAACATATACGGGCACCGCCGGCGGGACATCTGTCAGTTATACGTGTGGCGTTGGACAATATATGTTAACTTTGACAGACAACAAAGAAACATCTAATACCCGTTCGTTGTTTGAAATATATGGCAATCGTTGGGCGTCAAATACTAATGGACAACCCAGTGGCACTTCTATTACAACGGTTCCCGGTATGACGCGCACCGGATATAAATTCCGTGGATATTATACATCGGATTTAAATGATGTCACCAGTAATACATCATCCACAACCGGATTTAAAATGAAAACCAATTTGACCACTATGGATGGTTGTGCCGGGACAAACTGTACAGAAACATTAACCAGTGATACCGAATGGTTTGCCGCGTGGGCCCAAGATTGTGAAATTACCCACGGAACGTGTGATGTCACAATCGGGACACTTGGCCAGGTAACATATTCGGCCAGTTGTAATGATGGATATACTTTGTCGGGTGGAAATACATCGCGGCCGACCTGTACACCAATTTCATATACGATAACATTTGGCGCCAATGGTGGTTCGGGCGCGGCAAATCCAACATCTGTGACGTGCATATATGATCAAGATTGCACATTGGCGGCCAAGGGAACATTGGCAAAAACCAATGCAACATTTGATGGTTGGAATACCGCAACAGACGGCAGTGGGGACGGTTATTTGGAAAGTGATACCGTTCAAAATTTAACCACTACGTCCGGTGCAACAATTTCGTTGTATGCCGTATGGCGGACATCGGGCTGTTCGGCGGGACAATATTTGGACGATGGGGAATGCGTATCGTGTCCGGCGGGATATTCTTGTGCCGGTGGTGAGGCAACACCCGTGATATGTGCGGTAAATAAATACAGTACTGGCGGTGCGGCATCTTGTTCATCGTGCACAGGTGGATTAACCACTTCATCGGTCGAGGACGCCCGTTATCACGACGAGGCCGCTGATTGTGGACGCGTGTTGCACGTTGGCGTGCACGAAATCAGATTAAAATCGATTCCGTCAACGGGTGCACTGTCATCGTTGGTGCCGTCGCCGTCACTGCGGTTTAACTATGCGGGTAATGCCAATGGGCGTCCGGATTTTTATGCAAAAATGTCAACCTTTGCGTCGCCTATGCGCGTGTCATCCACCGGTCAAATTTCAACTGCAACCAGTGGTAATAAATTCAAAACACAGTATAACAATACAAATTATTATGTATGTGATGATGTGACGTGTGTTACGGAATAAAAAAACGCACCAAACGGTGCGTTTTACCCATCTGTTTCCCCAGGTTCAGACATATAAGCCGGATTCTGTATCGCCATATGATGCGGTTGCGCCGGGTCAACGCAGACATTTAATGGTGACAAGCATAATTAGTCTGCACAATGCGTTGCCGCAAAGTGTCAAGCCCCCTACCCGTTAACCATAGTCCTGGGACCGGACGGAAAACCTTTTCGGGGTTGCTGCACATAGAGATTGCTCGTTTCACTCTGAATTGAATCAGCTCGTCTCTGTAGCTCTAATCGTCGGATTACTCCGCGCGGCCGTTAGCCGCTATGCGTCCCAATGCAGTCCGGACTTTCCTCCATTATGACATTATATCAAAACAGCTATGCTTCGTCTGCCTGAAAAAAACGGAATAATTATATGTTATTATATCAAAAAATCAACAATTTATTTATGATTCCCCTCGCCCATATGGCGTGCCGATTGCAGTGCCGTCTGTAATGCACGCATTGCAATTGTGCGAATTTTCGGCGCAAATGCACGCATATTCATATTATCTGCAACGGTGTCGCCAATTAATTTTGCAATATATTCCATCTGTGTTGGGGCGATTGTGTAAACGTCGCTGGATATTTCGGTTGTTTTTAATTGTGTAACTGATTGATCGTGCATAAAAATCCCCCTTTGATAATAAAAAATAATGCTTTGAACACTTGTTTGTTTGACAGATTAGATTATATCATAAAGTGGCTTGACCGCAAAATATAAAATTGCTATAAATACGGTGATAAAAAAAGGTAAAAGAGTATGAATATTATAAAGTTGTTGTTGGGTTCTGCAAATGACAGAATTGTAAAATCTTATGATAAAACGGTGTCGATGATTAATGATTTGGAACCGAAATATGTCCAAATGTCTGACGATGAATTACGGGCACAAACAGAAATATTAAAGCAACGATTGGCAAATGGCGAAAAAGAAAAATCTATATTGCCAGATGCGTTTGCCGTCGTGCGCGAGGGTGCAAAACGCGCCATTGGCTTGCGTCATTTTAATGTGCAATTGATTGGCGGTATGGTGTTGGCAAATGGTCAAATCGCTGAAATGAAAACTGGCGAAGGAAAAACATTGGTTGCAACATTGGCACTGTATTTAAAGGCTTTATACGGCAAAGGCGCACATTTGATTACCGTGAACGATTATTTGGCATCGCGTGATGCACAATGGATGGGCCAAGTTTATAAATTTTTGGGATTGTCTGTTGGTATTATTCAACACGATATGTCGGACGAAGAACGTCGCGCGGCGTATAATTGTGATATTACATATGTGACGAATTCTGAATTGGGTTTTGATTATCTGCGCGATAATATGAAATTTTTCAAAGAACAACAGGTTTTGCGTCCTTTGTTCTATGCCATTGTTGACGAGGTTGACAGTATTTTAATTGACGAGGCTCGCACCCCGTTGATTATATCGGGCCCGTCCGAAGATGTCAGTGATTTATACAATAGTGTTGATGCGGTTGTGGCACAGTTTGGTGCGTCTGATTTCAAAAAAGATGAAAAAGATAGACACGTGACATTGACCGAAACCGGCGTTGATACCGCAACGCGTTTATTAAAAGATGCCGGTTTGCTGGTGGGGGACAATTTGTATGCGGCGGAAAATGCTCAATTGGTTATGCATATTCAACAGGCATTGTTGGCGCATCACTTGTACCAGAAAAATGTAAACTATGTTGTGCGGGGTGGCGAGGTTTTAATCGTTGATGAATTTACCGGTCGTGTGATGACGGGACGCCGTTTTGGTCGCGGCCTGCACCAGGCGATTGAGGCCAAAGAACACGTTGCGGTGCAACCGGAAAATCAAACGGTATCCAGTATTTCTTATCAAAATTTATTCCGGTTATATGAAACATTGGCCGGTATGACGGGGACCGCTATGACCGAGGCCGCCGAATTTGAAGAAATTTATAAATTGCGTGTGGTGTCAATTCCAACAAATCGTCCGGTGGCGCGTGTTGACCATCACGATGAAATTTATCGCAACAAGACTGAAAAATACGATGCGATTTTGAAACAGATTGACGATTGCGTTAAACGCCAGCAACCGGTGTTGGTTGGGACGGTGTCAATTGAAAAATCCGAAGAACTGGCGGCATTGGTTCGTGAAAAACTGCACATTACGCCGGCGGTGTTAAATGCAAAACAGCACGAGTCCGAGGCAAAAATCGTTGCCCAGGCGGGTGCCCCCGGGGCGGTCACAATCGCAACAAATATGGCGGGACGTGGAACAGATATTAAACTGGGTGGAAATGCCGAAGAATTGATTGCAACATTGGATGCGACGGCCCCTGATTTCGAGGCACGCAAACAGGAAATTTACAACGAAATCGAGAAAAATAAAAAGTTGGTTTTGGATGCGGGTGGTTTGTATGTTATTGGAACCGAACGCCACGAATCACGCAGAATTGATAATCAATTACGTGGGCGCGCGGGGCGGCAAGGTGACCCGGGTGATTCCAAGTTCTTTTTGGCATTGGACGATGATTTGATGCGTATATTTGGTGCCGCACGGTTGGATGGAATGCTGACCACGTTGGGATTAAAAACCGGCGAGGCTATTACCCATCCGTGGATTACCAAGGCGTTGGAAAAGGCACAAAAACGCGTCGAGGCCAGATATTTCGAGGCTCGTAAAGAATTGTTGAAATACGACGATGTTATGAACGAACAACGCGGTGTTATTTATAAACAACGCAATGATTTGATGACGTCCAAAGATTTGGCGCCTTTGGCACGCGAATTGATTGGTGATGTTGTTGAAATGATTTGCGAAAATAATATCCCGGAAAAATCTCATCCGATGGATTGGAACACAAACGGTATTCACGATGCAATGCTGCGTATTTTTGCATTGGATATTACGGATATTGAAAATTGGAAACGGGATGAAGATATCACGGAACGCAAAGCATATGAATCTTTATATAACTTGGCAATTCGCAGATATAATCAACAGGCCGAAAAATACGGTATCGAATTGATGCAAATGGCAACGCGTCAAATGATGCTGGGTGCGTTGGATACGGTATGGAAGCGGCATTTGCAACAAATGGATTATTTGCAAATGTCAATTGGTCTGCGTGGATACGCCCAGAAAAATCCGCTGTATGAATACAAGCGCGAGGCGTTGGATTTATTCCGCAATACGGTCAATAATTTCAAATTGATGTCGGTGTCATATATTTGCCGTATGGAATTGACACGCGAAGATGTGAATAAAACAGACGCAGAACGCGCGGCGCACGATGCGGCGTTGAACGGTGATGCAAATATTCATCGTAATGCGCCCTGCCCGTGTGGTTCGGGATTAAAGTACAAAAACTGTCACGGTAAATTGCACTAGGACACCTGTACAAATAAAGGTAAGGAAATGGCGGGTTTTGTTCATCTTCACGTGCATTCAAAAATATCGGTTGGTGCCAGCACTTTGTCCATTGCGGCAAATAAAAAGGCCGGGATTTTGGTTGGAATACCGGAATTGTGTATCGCAGATGGTATGACGGCGTGCGCGCTGACGGATACAAATATGATGTCGGGATGTGCAGAATTGTCCGATGTTATGCCCGCCAATAAATTGCAACCGATTATCGGTATCGAAATATCTTTGAACCAACATAATGCCGACCCAAAGGTTTTACGCGAATCTTCGTTATCCAGGTTAGTGTTATTGGCACAAAATCACGATGGTTATTTGAATTTATGCGAACTGACACGCATTATGTATATGCGACCGGATAATCATCATTTGGGGCCCTATATTACATTTGATGATTTAGAGCCTTTGTCGCAAAATTTAATTTGTTTGTCGGGTGCACATTTGGGGCCGATTGGTATGGCGGTTTTAAGTAATCAAAATGATACGGCTGAAATGTATGCAAAACGTTTACAAACAATGTTTGGCGACAGGTTCTATATCGAAATTCAACGACACGGATTGGAAGATGAAATAAAAACGGAACCTGAATTTTTGCGTATTGCTGAAAGTTTGAACATTCCAATTGTTGCGACAAACGATGTATGTTTTGCGGCACCCGAAAATTACGAGGCGGCTGATGCGTTGGGATGCGTTTTGGGACAAACCAAGGTTATTGATCCAAACCGTCCACGCAAATCATCCGAACAATATTTTAAATCAACCGCAGAAATGAGTGAGTTGTTTTCTGATTTGCCCGAGGCAATTGAAAACACGGAAATTATCGCATCACGATGCGGATTTTTGGTAAATGTGCACGAAAAGCCGTTGTTGCCTAAATTCGGTGACGATTTCGAAGCCGAATGTCAAATGTTGCGTGACAATACTATGCAGGGTTTGGCGGCGCGTATTGCCGAACACAATATTACCGACACCAAACCATATTATGACCAGGCCGAATTTGAATTAAATGTTATTATCGGTATGGGATTTCCGGGATACTTTTTAATCGTGGCTGATTATATCCAATGGTGTCGCAATAATGATATTTTAACCGGTCCGGGACGTGGTTCGGGTGCGGGTTCTATTGTGGCGTGGTGTTTGGGTATTACACACGTTGATCCTTTGAAATATGGATTGCTGTTTGAACGATTTTTAAATCCAGACCGTATTTCTATGCCGGATTTCGATGTTGATTTTGAACCAACGGGTATCGAACGCGTGTTGGCATATATTTGCGATAAATACGGTCACGATTCGGTGTGTCGTATCATCACATTTGGCAGCCTGCAAGCCCGTGGTGCAATTCGCGATATTGGACGTGTGTATGGAATACCCTATTCTAAATCTGACAGATTATCAAAACTGATTCCGGCGGATGCAAAAAAATTAAAAGACGCCGTTGATTCTTCGCCGGAAATGCAAGCAGTATTGGCGGCCGATGCCGATATGGACAAAGTTGTTAAAATCGCCGAAGAATTAGAAGGTTCAATCCGAAACCTGGGACAGCACGCGTGTGGCGTCGTTATTGGTGACCGACCCACAACTAAAATTGCGCCGGTTTATCGCGACCCGTCTAACCCATTACCATCCAGTCAATATGACGGACATTATTTGGAGGCAACCGGTCTTATTAAATTTGACTTTCTGGGATTGGAAACATTGGTTGTGTTAAAGTATGCGGTTAAACTAATTCAACAAACACGTGGTATAAATGTTGATTTAGATAAAATTCCAACTGATGATGATGTGACAATGAAATTGTGGCAACGGGGATTGACCGAGGGGATATTCCAATTCGATGCCCCGTTTGTTAAACAAACATTACGAAAAATGCAACCAACAAATTTCTTGGAAATTTCGGCGTTAAATGCATTAAATCGACCGGGGCCAATTGCGTTTATTCCACAATTTATCGCACGTATGCACGGCGAAGAAAAAATTGAATATGTTCACCCAAAGGCCGAACCAATATTAAAAGAATCTTATGGTATTATTGTGTACCAAGAACAGGTTATGTTATTGACACGTGCTCTCGCAAACTTTACACGTGGCGAATCCGATACCGTGCGTAAAGCTATGGGTAAAAAGAAATTGGATTTGTTGGCCAAGTTAGAGGTCAAGTTTTTGAAAGGATGCGAAGAACAAGGGACATTGGATAACGCCACCGCAAAAGATTTATGGGAAAAGTTTAAAGAATTTGCAAAGTATGCATTTAATAAATCACACGCAATTGCTTATTCCATTGTTGCAAATCAATGTGCGTACCTGAAAGCGCACTATACCCCGGAATTTATTGCCGCAGCAATGTCCAGTAATTTAAACGATACTGACCAATTGGCATTGTTTGTTGATGATGCAAAATCCAACTTTGGAATTCAAATTGTGGCACCGGATATTAATGAAAGTGAATCTTTGTTTACGGTCAAAAATGGTAAAATTATTTATGCGTTGGCCGCAATCAAAGGGGTTGGAACGGCGGCAACCGATGCGATTATTGCCGAACGGCGCGCAAATGGTAAATTTAAGAATTTAACAGATTTTGCAAAACGTTGTGCCCCAATTATAAACAAACGAATTTTAGAGGCATTTGCCAAAGTTGGCGTTTTGGATTCTTTGGAGAAAAATCGTGCGGCAATATTTATGAATGCGGATATGATTTTATCTTATGCGTCAAAAAGTAAAGACAGTGGCAATTTATTATCTTTGTTTGCAAATACAACCCAAGACGATGTTGTTGAAGACAGATTGCATTCAAATTTACCAAAAACAGAACCGTGGACTTTTGCACAACGGTTGGAAAACGAATTGTCTGCGTTGGGATTTTATATCTCGGCACATCCATTGGACCAATACAAGAATTTAATTGCACGCGAAAAATTAGTAACCAGCACCACGCTGGAATCGGCCGGCGACAGAAAACCGGTGCGCATTGCCGCAAACGTTGGTTCATTCTCGCGTCGGCGCACCAAAACCGGCAAAGAAATGATTACAATTGCTGCGACGGACAGTTTTGGAAATATTGACGCGGTTGCGTTTGGCGATGCATCGCTGCAATTTGCAAACATTTTATCAAAAGAATCTTTGGTTTTAATTTCGGGCAAATCATCGTGTCGCGATGACCGGGTTTCCGTATTCGTTGATTCAATTACACCGTTGTCTGAATGGGTTGCGAAAATCGCAAAAAAAATTACTTTGGATGTTTGGAACGGGTCGGTATTACCGGATTTGAAAAAAACTTTATCAGCCCTGCCCGCGGGTTCTACGCGTGTGGTTTTGAATTTACACGGTGCCGACAAGATTGCAACAATGGCGTTGCCGGGTGGTGTTGAATTGGGGCAAAATACCGCGTCTGATTTGGCGGCGTTGGGGGTCAAGGTACAAATAGAATGACAAAACATATACCGGTTCTTTTGGGGGCGATTTTACAAGAATTGGGCGATTTAAACGGTCGTCATATTTTGGATGCGACGTTTGGCGCGGGTGGTTATACGCGTGCATTTTTAAACGCGGGTGCATCGGTTGTTGCATTTGATCGTGATCCAAATGTCATAGTGGATGCAGATGCCATAAAACAAGAATTTGGTGATAAATTTCGTTTCATATCGGCGCCTTTTTCAGAGATGTCCCGACTGACCGAAACATTTGATGCGATTGTATTTGATTTAGGAATATCTTCGATGCAAATTGATGTCCCGGAACGCGGTTTTTCATTTCGTGGGGATGCGCCATTAGATATGCGGATGTCGGGTGCGGGACAAACGGCGGCGGATTTAATTGCACAATCCAGTGTTGCCACGTTGGCAAAAATATTACGCGATTATGGGGATGTGTCACGTGCAAATGTTTTGGCGCGCGCTATGGTTCAATCGAAACCACAAACCACATTTGAATTAAAAAATCTGATTTATAATCCGCGTGATGTTGCCCCCGTATTCCAGGCGTTGCGTATTGCGGTAAATGACGAAATGGGCGAATTGCGACGCGCGTTGGATGCGGTACCAAATTTATTAAAAGTTGGTGGCAAATGTTTGGCGGTTACATTTCATTCAATCGAGGATAGAATTGTTAAAAATACTTTTCGTGATTGGTCAAGCGTTCCGGGCAATCCACTGATACCTGTTGCCGCAGATGCAGAGTATAAAATGCTGCGTGTGGCAACACCAGATGCAATCGAATTAGAACAAAATCCACGGTCGCGCTCGGCACATTTGCGTGGGGTGCAAAAATCATATTGACCCCTGCATACGATTTAATGTAATCTAAAACAAAGAAAGGAAAAAGGTAATGAAAAAAATACTGGCATTTTTGTTTGGAACAACACTTACATCAAATGTGTTTGCAAATCCGGCGTGCGCGGTGTGCACGGTGGCAATTGGTGCAACACTGACAATTTCACGCCGTTTGGGTGTGTGTGATAACGCGGTTGCGGTTTGGCTGGGCGCGTTTTTGGTGATATTGGGTTATTGGGCAATTAAATGGTTTGATAAACGCAACTGGCACTTTTTTGGTCGCGATGCGATTTTAATGTTGCTGTCGTTTTCTATGATTGGCGGATTATATATAAATCAGTTGCATTACAGTCCGTGCTATTGGTTTTTAGATGCATTTTTATTCTGGGCGATTGTTGGCGGCGTGGTTTATATCGTTTCACAAAAGTTATATGAATATATGAAACGACACAATAATAATCACGCACACTTTCCATTTGAAAAGGTTGTGTTGGCGTTGGTGATGTTGTTTATCGCCAGTTTTTTGGTATCTAGATTTGCAATGTAAATAAAGGGATGATGATTATGAAAAAAAATATGAAAAAATTGACTATGGAAGAAATGATTGAAAAAGTTGACGCGGCAAAAAAGGCAAACCCATTGGATTTGTCGTCTGACCAAGATTTGTCGATTGCGTTGATGAATTTGATTTCATTGGAAGAACATTTCTTTTTCAGTGGTGCAAAAACAAAAAAGCCTGGCTTTTATGATTTGTTGAATACGGTGCGTTCTATGCGCAAAGAATTAATGGAACGCATTGTTGATAAGTCGTCCGTCGAAGGTGGCGAGGTTTGGTGCATTTCAAAACATTTGCTGGCGGCGTCTATGCGTTTGATGGAGGTTGGAACCAAAGCGTTGGGTGCCGGAAACAAGGCTGACGCGGAACAAATGTTTGAACGGGCGTATGATTTGTATTCCCTGTTTTGGGGCTTGAATATGCATTTGATTGATTTGGATGGCGTGCACGAATCCGTACCGGCATTTTATGATGGCGCGGTTGCGGCGTGCAAAATGGATACCCCAAAGAAAGCGGCCAAAACAAAAAACGCGACGGTGGCGGCCGATAACACGTCCGATACATCAACTGTTAAAAAATTGGGCAATTGGGTAAAACGTGCGGTAAATTGTTGTATTGAATAAAATGGTGTTGATTTAAGTTTTTGAAAAATGGTATAATGGCCTCAAGAGAGAATAGATGACAAAGAATTTTAAATATATTTTCTGTGGTTTATTTGTTGTGGCGATGATGGCGCCGTATGCGTTTGCGACGACCGCGAATACTTCGCGTGTGGCGACAACGGAACACGCACGTGCCGCCGGGGTTGCGGGTGGTGCGTCTGGGACGCGGGCGAAACAATCGACGACCACACAACGCGGAACATCGCGGACGGCGCGAACGGTTGCAAAACGCGCATCGGTCACACCGAATCGGGCGGCGACCACGGTGAGTTCTATTTCTCGGGCGGGTAATGTTATTAGTAATGCCGGAAACGCAATTATTCGTCGTGCATTTGGTATATCGCGCAGTGCGACACCCACATCCGTGGCACGCGCCACAACTGGTGCGCATACCGCGCGTTCGGCGGTGCAACCGGGCGGCGCATCACGCGCACGTGCAACGGCGGTGTTTGGCGACATTTCAAAATTGGGTGATGGTTATAACCAGTGTCGCGAGGCGTATAATACCTGTATGGATCAATTTTGTGCCGGTGCAAATGAAACATATCGCAGATGTTATTGCAGTAATACTTTCCGTGATTTTCGTGATAAAGAAGACGCCTTGGATGCGGCAACAACTTTATTAGCACAATTTGAAAATAATAATTTGAACGCCGTCACATTATCGGCCGAGGAAGTAAACGCGATGTA
The DNA here is from genome assembly GCA_902793005.1 of uncultured Pseudomonadota bacterium. GTDB lineage: Bacteria > Pseudomonadota > Alphaproteobacteria > Rs-D84 > Rs-D84 > Enterousia. The sequence goes on along the minus strand of CADBBQ010000007.1, from coordinate 3,506 downwards.
CACGGCCACGGCTGGCGAGGCCGCAATTAAAAACGATACATCTGGGGCGGCGGCGTTATTAAGTGATATTGGCGATTTGTTGTCTGGCAAGAAAAAGGCGTCGGATACAAGAAACACTTTGACATCGTTGTCGGGACTGTCGGTTGATTTTTCAACGGATTTGGGTGACATTTGGGGTGGCGGTTCGGCGACATCATTATTTAATGATTCATCCGCGGCGGATTTGTCCACGATGGAGGGTGTCGAATTATATAACAATGCACATAATCAGTGTATGCAATTGGTCGGCGCGTCTTGCGATGCGGGCGCGGTTCGCAATATGGCAAAAAGTGCATACAGCATTTTAATCACCCAGGATTGCAACGCATATCAAAAGAAAATTGATGCCAAGGCAGAACAAGTTAAATCAACCGTTCGCACGGCGGAAAAATACCTGCGCGAGGCCAGATTAGAGGAATATCGTTCGCACAATTCGGCGGATGTGAACGAGTGTTTGGATAAAGTCGAGGCCGCCCTGACCCAGCCAACGGCGTGCGGGACGGATTATGTAAAATGTTTGGATTATTCGGGCGTGTATATCAATACCACATCGGGCGAGCCGATTTATTCCCCACGTTTGTTTGAATTAAATGGGATTATTACATTGGATGGCTCGTCGGATGTTTTGACACAAAACCCGCAATTTAATCAATTCTTGGATTCAAAACGCGTGTATGCAAAAACCGCACTGGAATCGTGTCGTGATTTGGCGGATACGGTTTGGACTGAATTCAAACGCAATGCGTTGATTAAGATTTCCCAGGCCCAGGATGAAAAAATTGAAGAAGTAAAAATGTCTTGCGTTTCCACAATGAAGGAATGTTATGATACACAAAGTGGCGCATTAAAAAGCTTCGATGACACAACGGCCCAAGCGTCCGGTGCATTGGCGGCCCGCGCATCGCGCGCAATGTGTGCCGACAAAGTAGAGGCCTGTGCGGCGTTATATCGTACCGGTTCCGAGGCAAAGTGCCAAGTGGATACGACAACCAATCGTATAAAAAATGCAAGTGCATGTGGTTTGGGTGCATTGATTAACTTTGTTGATACGGTTGATGATGTTCGCGTCGCCGAGGGTTGCGGCACGGCGGTTGAAAATTATTTAAAACAAATTTGCACACCGTCAACCGGGGACGAAGGTTATCCTTGGAATTGCCGGTTGCGTGAATTTGGAAGTATAGATGAGGGCAAAAACTGGGACAAAACCAACGTATCAAACAATATGACATTGGCGCAAATGGTTGTAAATTATGCAATTGAAAATTGTATTGGCAGCGACGCAACATCTTTGCCGGCGTCAGAATCGCGCATACAGGCAGATATAGTGAGACAGTTTTCTGGTTTGCAAGAGGAATTAGAAGGCGTGTTATCAGAAAAATGTACAGAGCAAGATGGTTTTTGGTTTGTGAGTTCTACGCCGAATTCTGTTACAAGTTCTATGAAGCCTTTAAATTCTTTCTATACAAATGTGTTTGGTGGACGCGCAACAGATAAAGAAAAAAGTTTAGGAACGTGTTATGAAAACTCCACAATGGTTCAGTGTATCAGTTATAATGCAGATAATGCTAAGGACGGAGAGATGGCAAGGTATGATGCGGTACGTGATGAATGCGTATTTACAGACAAATGGTATGAACAACAGTGTTCTTTATTAGGCAATGGATATTTTGAGAACGGAGTTTGCTATGTTGCACAATAAGATAAAGAAATTTGTTAAGATTGTTTGTTTTTTGTGTATCACGTTTATGCAATCAGAAGCTTATTGTTGGATTGCAGACTCTTTGAAGGCCGGCTATAATTACACATCGTCTTCAAGTGATAACCATTGTAAATCTCAAAATATCGGTGATGCTTGTGTGGGGAACAGCGCGACGAGTAATGGTGTTTGTGTTGGTTGGACCAGCAATATGAGTAATCACGGAACATATTCTGATGAGGGCGCAACATTGTTGTTTATAGCGCAAAAGGTAAATGCAAATGGTGCTAAATTTTGTTTAACACAGGTCCAAGGCGCTAATAAAAATAAAAACAAAGGTGTTGACGGTCCTTGGTTGACTTATTATGCAGCGTCTGGGAATCAAACAAAATGTTTTTGGTTATGCAAACCCGGATATGGCGGTGCAGAATGTGGTGATGCCGCGGGTGGTTCTGTATGTAATTCTGAAATTATAAAACGCAGTAGTTTTAGTAATTATAGAATCGCTACATCTAACACAATGAATGTGGAAAGCACAGACTGGATGTTTGGGCGGTGGCAAAACGGTTCCACACAATGTAATGCCCATGGAAAAAACGAGCATGAGGCATTTTTGGCAATTTCTGGATGGATTCCAAGTGGCCATGGTGCAAAAGTTGCACCGATGATGGCCTGGGCAGATCGTAACGGTTGGGCAGATATGGATTCTACCGCTATTATTCATACCATTGGAGATTCTTTGTTGATGTGTTCGCCTGGGTATAAACCAAACCCCAACAACACAGACTGTGAACCTGTGAATGCAACAATGTGTCAATTGCAAAATGGGACTTTTTGTGATGGTTTTTCGCGTGACAAATATAATGAAGCAATTCACACTATAGATTCTACGTCGTCTGGTAATTGTTTGCGTTATTTTTGTAAAGATAGTAACCAAGCATTTCCTTCGAGTGGTGATGTTTCTTGTGTAGATTGTGCCGTGGGTGTTCGTGGCGGTCCACATCCGAGCAATGGTGTTTGTGTAAAATGTGATTTGGGTCAGTATTTTGATTCTGCAACAGGACAGTGCAAAACCGCACAGGGCTATTCGCGCACAGATTTACAGTATGGCAAAAATCTAACCAAAGGCAATAATACAGCTATTTCAGATCAGTGCTGGACAAAGACATCGCCAGACGAATATAAAAAATGCGTATTAGGTACACAGACAGCAAGCAATGGCACAACCAACAATGGCGGCGCAAATTCAAATAATACAATATCTGGTACAAGCGGAAATTTTTTTGAATTGGGTAAGAAGATATCGTTTGAGACTTTACCATCTGGGGAAAAACTAATAAACACCACAATGGGAACACGTAAATTTTAGTTTTGCCAAAGTAATTAAAAAACCACCAGTTTTGGTGGTTTTTTATGCGATATAAAAAGCAATATTTACAACATAATTGTGCCGTCGGGCTGTTGTTCGGTGACAGATACCCGGTCGCCCTGGTTCAGAGCGGTTAAAATATCCATTACGATTGCACGTTGTTTGTCGGTTGATAATTTCCAATATAAATTTATCAAACGCAATGTTTCCGTTTTGCCCATTGGATCATCTTCATCTTGGTCCGATACACGACGGGATTTTGTCGCCTTGGTTTCATCAGGTAAATTTCCCGGCAATCCCATAAAGAAAAAAGATACCGGTGTATCCAATGCACGCCCAATCTGGAACAGACGCGATGCAGATATACGGTTCGTCGCAGATTCATATTTTTGAATTTGTTGA
>CADBBQ010000006.1:43636-45729 GCA_902793005.1 uncultured Pseudomonadota bacterium | reverse complement strand
TTTCACTCCCCCTTCGGGGTTCTTTTCACCTTTCCCTCACGGTACTTGTTCACTATCGGTCAATCAGGAGTATTTAGCCTTGGGGGAAGGTCCCCCCGTGTTCAAACCGGATTTCACGTGTCCGGCTCTACTCTCGAACCAAAAAACTAGATTTCGCATACAGGGCTATCACCTATTATTGCCGCGCTTTCCATCGCGTTTTGCTATCTAAAATCTCGGCTACTGGGCTGGTCCCGTTTCGCTCGCCACTACTAAGGGAATCGCTGTTGCTTTCTTTTCCTGCGGGTACTGAGATGTTTCACTTCTCCGCGTTTGCCTCTGGGCCCTATGTATTCAGGCACAGATAGGTCATACGACCTGGGTTTCCCCATTCGGTATCGCAGTCTTTCACGTCCTTCATCGCCTCTGATTGCCAAGGCATCCACTAAACACCCTTTGTTACTTTTTATCTTATGCTTGAAGAGAAAGTCTTCATGCACTTAAAAATAACTTAATGAGTTTTTAAGCATTAGTTGATTCTTGCTTTTCTAAATTGAATTATCACTTTCGTGATTACTCTGTTAGAAAGATTTTTGAGATTACGATGTTCATCCGTCATTGCTTTGCAATGCCGCGATTTCTCGCAACATCACCGCTATGACGGTGACATAAAAACCGATTCACAATGTTTGCCTTATAAAAGCAGATTCCGAGGATAATCCGTTGGAACATCTGGAATCACAAACGCATGTGCGTTTTTGATTCCAACCCCATCAAAAATTTGGTCCGTCTCCATCGCTTTCGCGATTCCGCCGCGACACTGAATTTTTTTAATCGTGCGCGATGCGCGCGATAACAAAAATTCGTGGTGGGTCAGGAAGAACTCGAATCTTCGACCTTCGCTGTATCAGAGCGACATTCTAACCAACTGAACTACTGACCCATTTTAACAACTGAAGTTTCTGAAACAGGCAGTAATTCCGCTGATACCAGAATCTTCGTTCAAAAAGAGATATTCAGACAGTCGCACTTGGATTTGACCGTTTTCGTGTAAACGGTATTCTCTATAAAGGAGGTGATCCAGCCGCACCTTCCGGTACTGCTACCTTGTTATGACTTAACCCCAATCACCAATCCCACCGTAGGCGGCGTCCTCTTGCGTTAAACTACCGACTTTGGGTGAAATCGACTCTCATGGTTTGACAGGCGGTGTGTACAAGACCCGGGAACGAATTCACCGCTGCATTCTGATCAGCGATTACTAGCGATTCCAACTTCATGCCCTCGAGTTGCAGAGGACAATCCGAACTGAGACGCCTTTTAAGGATTAGCTTTGCCTTGCGACATTGCGACCCATTGTTGGCACCATTGTAGTACGTTTGTAGCCCGACCCGTAAGAACCATGATGACTTGACGTCATCCACACCTTCCTCCTGCTTGACGCAGGCAGTCCCCTAAGAGTTCCCGGCATTACCCGCTGGCAACATAGGGCATGGGTTTGGGTTGCGCTCGTTGCAGGACTTAACCTAACATCTCACGACACGAGCTGACGACAGCCATGCAGCATCTGTCTTTGGTCCAACCGAATTGAAGACAACCATCTCTGGAAGTCGCGACCAAGATGTCAAGGGTCGGTAAGGTTTCTCGCGTAGCATCGAATTAAACAACATACTCCACCGCTTGTGCGGGTCCCCGTCAATTCCTTTAAGTTTTAATCTTGCGATCGTAGTCCCCAGGCGGCATGCTTAACGCGTTAGCTACGTCACTGATCCCCCGAAGGACCCGAAGGAAACCAACAACAAGCATGCATCGTTTAGGGCGTGGACTACCAGAGTATCTAATTCTGTTTGCTACCCACGCTTTCGTCCCTCAGTGTCAGCAACGATCCAGAAGACTGCCTTCGCCATTGGTGTTCTATCTGATATCTACGGATTTCACCCCTACACCAGATATTCCATCTTCCTCTATCGCGCTCCAGCCTGCCAGTATCAAAGGCAGTTCCGGGGTTAGGCCCCGGGATTTCACCCCTGACTTAACAAACCACCTACGGACGCTTTACGCCCAGTAAATCCGAACAACGCTTGCACCCTTCGTATTACCGCGGCTGCTGGCAC
>CADBBQ010000006.1:0-43625 GCA_902793005.1 uncultured Pseudomonadota bacterium | reverse complement strand
GAACTTTACAACCCGAAGGCCTTCTTCATTCACGCGGCATGGCTGGGTCAGAGTTTCCTCCATTGCCCAATATTCTTAGCTGCTGCCTCCCGTAGGAGTTTGGACCGTGTCTCAGTTCCAACGTGGCTGATCGTCCTCTCAGACCAGCTATGGATCATCGCCTTGGTAGGCCATTACCCCACCAACAAGCTAATCCAACGCGGGCACATCCACCACCGATAAATCTTTCCCGTTTCCGGCGTATGCGGTATTAGCGTCCGTTTCCAGACGTTATTCCCCAGTGGTGGGCAGTTTCCCACGCGTTACTCACTCGTGCGCCACTCGTTCCACAGGGCAAGCCCTGCTTCGCTCGTTCGACTTGCATGCCTAAGACCTGCCGCCAGCGTTCGTTCTGAGCCAGGATCAAACTCTCAAGTTCTAAAAAAACTTGTAGTCATAAGTCCTGTGCATATATAAACAAAGCTGACTTAAATTTCAGTTCGTCTTTACATATAATATATTCGCAAGACAAGTTTTTAACGAGGTTTAATATGTAAACCTACTACCTGTCTAGGATATGCACTGACTTTTGTCAAAGTTTGGATAATTCCAAATTCAACTGTCTGCATATCTCTTCTTGAAGATTTTTGAAATGCATCAAAAATCAATTTTGATGAGCTGCTTCTTATTAACAATGTTGCGATTAATTCCAGAAGTATTTTTTCGTTTCCGGTATCGCCAAATTTCATAGGTTGGGAAGTTTTGTTGTTCTCAACTTGAAAGCCCGGTTATTATGTGGTTGAAAATCCAAAATGTCAAGCGATTTTTGGGAAATAATTTTTATTTATTTTGGTCGCGCGCCAAAAAGCCCGGAAATCCGCCAAAAAAATTTTTATAAAAAAATCGAACTTTCTTGAGCACCGGTCATTTTATACGATAACGATTCGTATTTTTGCACGTTTTACGATTCGTTCATACAAAGAACCAGGGCAAAAATGCCCTGATTCGTTTTTTACATATTAAAACCGGTACATAAATCCCATTTTCACAATTGGGTAGTATGGGTATTTATCTAATTCGTGCTGGGCATCGGCCAGGGCGCGCGCCTTGGCAACATTATACGCATTTTGCAATGCGGTATTGCCCGCCACCACGTCACCACCGGTAATATCGTACAAATCGGTTAACGGCACATCTAAATCGATTTTCGCTGATTTGTTTGCAAACACAACGCCCGCATCCAGGTAAATCTTGAAACCATAGAACAAGCCTAAATCAAAACCCGTTCCCAGATATGGGCCATTAAACTTCCAATCCAGCGCAGCCGTTCCATTCATTTCGTTGCCTGTATATTTATACTCGCGGCCATTTAATGTAAATTTGATATCGCCACCGATGTTTGTGCCGTGGATTTTTGCATCCATATCCATTTTGCCAAACATATATCCCCCGGTCATACGCAATCCGCCCAAAAACCACGTGTCGCCAAACGGGTAAAAATCAACCAACAAACCATAGTGATTACTTTTGAATTCAACATCTTGGACTTTTAAATTATCATCAATTTCCAAACCATCATCGCCCAGGGCACTGTTGATTCTGGAATTTAATTTATTTTTAATCGGGGATGTGGTTGCAAAATCCAGGCGCAATCCCAAACGCTTCCACCAAAATGAATCAAATTTTTTATTATTATATCCGACAAACGCATTTAATCCGGTTGTCCCAGATACACCAAAACCCAATTCCATACCGCGTGGAAACTTTATATCCGGGTTTTCAGATTTTTGAGTATCTTTTTGAACCGGCGCCGCATCAGTATTTAATGTTTCGGTTGGTGTTTCGCCATATACCTCGGTGATATCTGTGCCGTATAAATCCGCATCAGATGCCGCAAATGCCGGCAATGCCAAAACCGCAGATAATACAAACGCGCAAGTCTTTTTCATAAAGAATCCTTTTGGTTATGATATATATCCTAAACATAATAAAAAACGATATTGTTATGCAACCGTAAATTTTTATTTTAAATGGGCTGTTTTTGTGATATTATATAGGGTATGAAACAGCCAATATTTATTTTATCATCTTTGATGTGTATATGTGCCATACCGGCGGCGTGGGCATCTGATTCTTTGGACGAAGAACCATTAATTGCGCCCGTTGCGGTTGTGGAACCCGTTGTTGCGGAACCCGACAATGTGGAATTCAGTATGGACGAATACGCGCGTCAAACAATGGATGATATCGCCAAAACGCGTGCGCGTGTTGACGAGTTGTTGATTCCCCAGGAATCTGTACAGAATTTATGGACGGACGATGCAATTATTTCAAACAGTGCATCAACACAATCCGTTGTATTAAAGCCATTAAAAAAACAGGCGCGTGGCACCAACATTCAAAAAATGCCTAACGCTGGGTTTTCGTTGGGCGATCAGACATATTATGGCGAAACGGTTTATATCATAAACAATTTCTTGTCCGGGGCGACCGACAATGTGTCAACGGTTGATGGCGAATACAATGGCACAAAGCAAAGTTGGCGCGCCGAATATTCCAATTGCCCGTTCAGCACACCGTCTGAATGTGAAATTTGGCGCAGAAAGCCCGTTATTTCCGAAACTGTTGCACCGCGCAGCAAACGTTTGCGCGACAATGTTATGTGCGAAATTTCGGATGCAATCGCGCAAAACCCAAATATTTCGGCAAATGAAAAAGTGATGGCCCCATTGTTAAACCGGTATAAAGTTTTAATGCGCGCGTCACAATCGTGCTGTACCGGGGGCATTACATACAAATTACACAAGGCGGGCGCGACCCAGGCATTGGTTTATAAATTCTTGTCTGACGATGCGAATTTTTCCGGGTACAGTATGCGTTGCCTGGTAATGGGTGATGACGAAATTATGGGTGCGGACGAATACCAGGCCACCGCCGCAACGGTTGCCGATGTTCGCAACGGATGCATTTGCAAATCGCGGGCGAATTTCGCGGCACTGTTGGCGCCATTTACCGAATTGTATGCGGAATACCCGGCGTTTAAAAACGCATCGTTTGAATACAAGCACTATGACGGCGTGGGACGCGCAACGGCCAGTTCCGTAAATGCGGACGTGCAAAATGTCCTGCACCAGTTAGAGATGTGCCCATAAAAACAAAAAGCCGGCAACCGCCGGTTTTTGTTTTGACAAACCGTTTGCATACATCTGGTTTTTATCCTATACTGGCTAGTATTATGACCAGCAAAACGAATTTGATAGATAAAATCTTTATTGTGGTATTGGGAGTTGCATTATTAATCCCGATGTCGCACATAAATACAGATGAAAAATCTGCAACAGAAAACCGTATGTTGGCGGCGCGACCAAAGCTGTTTATTCCAGAATTAAACAACAAATTCGGCATCGAATACGACGCTTGGTTTTCCGACAGATTCTTTGGACGCAATCAACTGATTAAATTGTACAGCCGACAAGCTGGTGCAACTGGCAATGTGCAAGTATTGGTCGAAAATGACAATTGGTTGTTTTATAAATTGGGCGATTCTATGCGCAATTTTGCAAATATCGATAAATTTACAGACGAACAATTATATCAAATACAAAATTATTTAACCGATATAAACAATTGGTGCAAGAAACATAATAAAAAATTTGTGTTCTTTATTGCACCTGATAAAAATAAAATATATGGCGAATACATAACCAAAGTCACAAAAAAATATCCCGATACAGAATCCCGTTCACAACAATTAGTGAATTGGTTGCGCAAAAATTCTGATGTGCCAGTGGTTTACCCGTATGATGAACTGCATGCGAATAAAAATATAGGGTTGTTATATTTCAAAAACGATACGCATTGGAATAAATTAGGCGCATATATTGGTTATAAAACCATAATGCGTGCGTTAAACATTACACCGATTGCTTATAAAAATTTGGTAGAAACAAAATACCCAAACGGCGATTTGACCAATATGAATACAGCGCTACCGCCAGACAACGCAACGATTTACAACGTACCAAATATCGTTGAAATATGCCCATTTGCAACACGTGATGACACACATTGCGAAAACAAACATCCGGCAATAAATGCATCGATGTTTACGTATCGAGACAGTTTTTCCATTGCATTGGGGCCATATTATACAAACACATTCAAATCTGTGGATTCCAGGTGGCGCGCTGATGTTCGACTTGTTGATTTAGAATATATAAAAAACAACAATATCGATATTGTTATTTTTGAAATTGTTGAAAGGAACCTGTCGGGATTGCCGTATCAAAAATTTCCAAAGGATTAAGACATGTTATTTTCGTCTATGACTTTTATCTTTATGTTTTTACCCACAGTTATTGCCCTGTATTTTTTGGCAAGGTCAAAATATCGTAATTATATTTTGTTGTTAGCATCCATTTTATTCTATGCCTGGGGCGAACCGAAATATGTATTTATAATGTTGGGGACAATATTTATAAACTGGGGCGGCGCAATTTTAATAGACAAACACAACACATATCGTAAACCAATTTTAATTGGCACTATATTGGCTGATTTGGCGATATTATTTTATTTCAAATATTTTAACTTTATTATCGAAAATATAAATTCTGTGGCGCATGCGAATTTATCTGCATTGGACATAATTATGCCAATCGGTATTTCGTTTTATACTTTCCAGGCAATCAGTTATGTTGTTGATGTTTATCGTCGGGACGTACCGGTGCAACACAATGTATGCAAACTGGCGCTGTATATTTGTTTGTTTCCACAACTGATTGCAGGCCCCATCGTTAAATACCATGATGTTGCAGACCAAATCGAAAATCGCACAATAAACACAGAAAAAATTGCATATGGTGCGAAACGCTTTATTGTTGGATTGGCAAAAAAAATGCTAATTGCAAACACAATGGGGGCCGTCGCAGATAATATATTTTTAATAAACCCGGCGGACATGGGCGTTGGTGTTGCATGGATTGGCGCCATCGCGTACAGTTTGCAATTGTTCTATGATTTTTCTGGATATTCAGATATGGCAATTGGTTTGGGTTATATATTTGGATTTCGATTTTTAGAAAACTTTAATTACCCATATATATCAAAATCTATTACTGAATTTTGGCGGCGGTGGCACATATCGCTGTCGACATGGTTCAAAGAATATTTGTATATTCCGTTGGGTGGAAACAGGGTATCAAAACGCCGCAATTTAATGAACCTGGGGCTGGTATTTTTAGCGACCGGCATTTGGCACGGCGCAGCGTGGAATTTCATAATATGGGGCATATGGCACGGATTTTTTATAATCATAGAAAAACTGACCGGAATCCACAAACGTGTTGGCGGAGTGGCGATGACCGCATTCCAACACGCATACACAATGTTGGCGTTTGTTGTCGGTTGGGTTATGTTTCGCGCACCGGACATGACATATGCAACAAAATATATTCGTGTTATGTTCGGTATGAAGCATACCGATATGCTGTATAAAATAAACTATTTTATTGGGTCATACGAAATACTGATATTTGTGATTGGAATTGTGTGTGCGATGCCGATATTCAAAAATTTGGTTTTACCAGACGACAACCGCAAACCGATGTATAAATTGGCATTGAACACGTATTTAATTGGGTTGTTTATAATAAGCACTGCGGCCATTGCGGCATCAACGTATAATCCGTTTATATATTTCCGGTTTTGACAACAAATCGTATACATTTGCACATGACAAATTTTTTATTGCAAAAAGATTTTTTCCAGATATAATTTACCCGTCATTGGGGTGTCGTCTAATGGTAGGACAAGAGATTTTGGTTCTCTTTATCATGGTTCGAATCCGTGCGCCCCAACCAAAAATTCAACCGGCTTTATGCCGGTTTAATTTTTGGTTGCGAGCCATCGGGGCGACACCACGGCAAACGCAGTTTGCCCGGTTCGAAAACAAGTAGATTGCGGAAGTATTAACGCACCGCAATCGTCACGGTTTCCCCGCAGGGCGAAAGCCCGAGGGAATCCGTGCGCATCCCAGAGAGCAAAAATATAAGAATTTGGCAAATTCGAAAGTTTAATTTTCGAAAAATTATGTCATTATCCACACTTTCGAACTATTGTCTTCTTGTACGATTTGAAGCTTCTAAATCTATAGAATGTGCAGCTAGCATTCTATTATTTTGCTCTATTATGCTACACAATTTTTCAAAATTTTCAATACCATCAATATTTCTTGTAAAAAAATCAATTGCATCAGAAACGGTCTGAATTTGAACATCCTTATCTTTAAATGTCTGTTTGTATGTATCTATTTTTCCTTGTTTAATTGAATGCACATACCTCATGTATACATCAGTGGGGATGTCAGATTTTATTTTGTCTATAACTTTATAAAAAAATTGCAAAATACTATTTCCAAAATCTATAACTTGTTGCTTTTTAGGGTAAACGCCATTATGTATTATATCGTTCCTTAGCTTTGCATCACTATCCAACAATCTCATATTTATAATATCTCCAAATCGCATAAAATATGATGCAATAAAAAAAACCATATCGTCTTTCTGACCTATGAACACCATTCTTATATAAATCAAATTTTTTTCCTTTTTCATAGCATAATAAATCTATAACAAATTCAACAAAACTCTCTTTAGATTTTGCCAATAAAAAGACGGCTTCCGCATAATCAGCTGTCAAAAATCTTTCAATTGCACACTGCAAACAAATTTCAAATTGCAAACACTGATTAACAACAATTATTATTTCATTACATTTTGGGCAAACAACTTGCAACATTCCATCCATATCATGATTTTTAACAATATACGAATTTATTTCATTTTCACACCCCTTTGTAGATAAAGATTTTTTATTACATTTAAAACACGTAAAGTTTAGATAATAACCGGCCATATCACCAACCTTTATATTTTCTATACATTATTATGCAAAAAAGCGATAAAATGTCAAAGAACATTCGAACCGATAAAAAGGCTAGATTTACAACAATACTCTACCCCCGCTTTATACATCCATTCAAAGTGGTTGTGGCGTGTGGGCGAAACAGAATCAATATTCATGACTATTTTTATTGTCTTTTATTCAAAAACTTCTTATACTTATTCCTGTATTTAAAGAAAGGATATAACAATGGCTGAATTATTAGGTGCTATTATAGGAACATCTATGTTCTATGGTTTGATTTGTTGGATTTTGCAAGTTAAAAAATCTAAAAAATTTATTTTGGCAGGGATTATTACATGGCTATTCTGTGCCACTATATACGGATTAACAAACATAGAGCATTTTTATTTAAGATTTTTAATTGGGTTATTTATGTATTTATTAGGCAGCGGATTATGGACAGGATTAGCTGTTTATTTTGATAAAACCCACAAAAATATTAAATGGATTCTTAAGTATATCCCTATCGGAACCCTTATTGGTGCTTTTGTACTTATCTTTTTGTCTATATTATTCACAAAGGCATACCAATCTGAAAAACGAATTCTTGTCCAAGATGAGGTTATACAAATGGTGGCTGGCACTAGAGCTTTATTAGGTGATTACGATGATTATTCAAAAATAGACAATAGCACAATATTTGCAGCATTTGGGATGTCAAATAATAATCCTTATAACGGTACTTATAGAATAGATGCATATGAACAAAATACAAAGTTTTTCATCGTTTCTATTGATAATGTTCCTTCTTCAGATTGTAAATATTTTCTTGAACACAAATGGACAGATTCTGCGTTGTATCGTATAGATAGCACAAAGTATAATGGTGCTATTGCCACACCGGAAGATTGTTCTGACTCTCATAATATAATTCAGATAATGTTTGATTAGTTATTCACATAGAATGGGAGATTATTGCAAATCTAACATTATTTCAACCCGCGTTTTGCCCACACACTCCAACCAATATTAAAACGCACCCTTGTGGTGCGTTTTAATATTGGTTCGTGGCCACGGGGAAAAAACATTTCCCTGTTGATTTTTGGGGGCGTTTGTGGTATAATAAATTTATCAACAGGTGGCGTTTTGCCGCCTGTTTTTTTGCCCGCCGTTTTGTGCGGGCGCGTCCCCACCCCCGCGGCGTGGGGATTTTTTTATAAAATCGCGGCTTTGCATCGGCAAAGACGGATAATAAAAGGAGTTTTTATGCAAAAAATATCATTTATGGGAAACGGCAGGATTTCCGAATTTTACTTTAATTTCCCCTATTTCGAACACAGCAACATCATCGTCACAGTGGACAACGCGCCGGCGCACGGATACAACATCATCGGGAACGCGGGCGGCCCAAACGCAGATGTTCCTTTTAACGGTGGCAAAGTCGTATTTGACACGCCGCCGCGTCAAATGGAATACATCACGATAGCGCGGCAATTACCACTGATACGGATAGCCGATTACCAGCCGATGGCGCGGATTGAACCGGTGATGCTGAACCAGGATTTGAATTATTTGATGGAGGTTTTAAAAGACAAACAAGACGATTTAGACACTTTGCGCACGCAATATGCCGAAATCGCAGACCACGATTCCGCGGTGGCGATATTAGCGCGTATTTCGGCGATTCACGACGAGATTGTGGACATAGACGCGAAAATTGCGGCCCTGGGCGACATATCGACACTGCGCACAGATGTATCCACGAACAGTGAAAATATCACGGCGGTAAATGTGCGCACAATGGGAATGACAGATTATGTAATTGAATCCCAATTTCCCACCGCAGAAAATAATTATACCTGGTTCAGAAAATACAAATCCAAATGGGTAGAAATGGGCGGCGAAACAACAAATAATGCATCCAGCGTAACATTTCCAATTGAAATGGCAGATACACACTATACCGTTATTCGCACCCAATGCGGAACAGGAAACCAACAATCATATTATCCTGCATGGGTTGCTGGATATAAAACACGCTCTACAACAGGATTTACATTCAGTTGTGCAACCACAAATAATATATGGTATGTATGTGGATTAGCTGCCTAAAAAGTGGTACTCTTGTACCACTTTTATCTTTTGGTATATTTTATTTTTATGAAATTACAAAATACCAACGTTCGTTTGTTTCCGTCTTTTATTTTACGTAATATTTTAAAGTTTGATTTACGATATACCTTACGTTGTTTGAAAGATTTTATTATTTTACAATCTTTTACATCTTTGGGTTTCTCGTTGCGATTTTTTTTCATTTTATATAAGACATCTAAATTAATAAATTTAATACCTTTGTAATAAAAATAATTTTTTGGTGAGTATATAATAGTTTTTTTATCATAAGGGTAGTAAATTAACTGCGAATCGTGATTAGATAGTGTGTTTGTTTGAATATCAAAAGATTGATTTCCACAATAAAGAAAATCTAAATCATTACTTTTTCTTATTCCATAAATATCTAGGGGTGTGCTTCCTGCACCGCAAACATCTTCTAATTCAATTTTACACTCATATATTTTGTTTCTTAATTCTGTGACCATGTCGTCAAAATGCTTATCTTCATATTGATATGGACGTTTGTTTATCATATGCAATGAATTTTCATTAAAATACGTTTCTGCTAATTCAATTGCCTCTTCTCTGGTATCGTTTATGTGTACACAGAAATTACCAATATTAAATAATTCGCGTATTTCTTTTTTTGCCGCCACAACTTTTTGTAAATTATCACATACAAAAACATATACTCTCAAGGGGTTGCGACCAAACGATTTTTTTGCATGCAAAACAGCACCAGAAAAACCATTTTTTATATCACCTATCCAACTACAATTTTTTTCCCAACAAGAACCATAAGATAATTTTTTAAGATTTACTAAGCCATTAAATGTTATATCAACATTTTTCTTGTAATAAATAAAACCATATTTTTCCAATATGTGTTCAACCTGTTCGTCGTGTTTTGTAGATACTACAGGTTGTAAGTTTACAATATAAGCATTTGGGTTTAGCTTTACATATTCTAATGCGGCATAATCAGAATAATAAGGATCAATATTTTGATTTTGAAAATACTTATAATCCCAAAGCCAATTAATATGTTCTTTTTTTATATCAACCTCTAAACCTAATATGGCAGCGATTGTTAATCTGTGTGCACCATCATTAATTTCACCATTCTCGCCAACTGGTATCAGTCCCTGTTTTTTATCAAAACCATTTTTTTTAATATTATCATATAATTTATCGAAAGAATTTATAAAATCTTGACGCGATTCTTTGGGAATACCATCACTTGGCACTCTTTCATGAAAATTATTGAAAGCACGAATATGTTCTGCATATAAATCTTCGAAAAATTTAATATTTTTATTCTTATTCTTTATATAAATATATTTAAAAATTAAATCGAATCTTCGTTGTCTTAAAAATAAATCTAACGCATTTACTTTTGTCATTTTTTATCCTTTTGTTCACATTTTTACATATTTTTCACGGTAATCATGTCTTTTGTCGTGTTTAAATATGAACAAACAAACGATTTTTCCTAGCCATTTTGGCAACAAAAATCCCTTTTTAATTCGTCCATTTATCCAATCAACAATATATTGCTGTTTTTCTGTGTTATTGGTAAGTTTGTCCAATATATTTTGTTTCACTTGTTTGGCAACATTTTGTTGGGTTTGTGAATGGACGACACTGATATTTGTATCTGTCCAGCGATATTGTAACAATACTTCTTGTAAATTATGTATTTCAGTTACAAATATCATACGTGACCATAATTCATAATCTTCTGCATGTTTATAATCAGCATCATAACGGAAACCATATTTATCAATCACAGATTTTCGCATCATAACAGTTGGGTGTGCAACAAAACATCCCTGTAATATTTTAAGAATATCTAATTTTTTTGGGTGTGTATTATTTATATAATCTTTGTTTCCAAACACGTGAAACCATGTCCCCAAGACACCACATTCGGGGTGGGTGTCCAAGTATGCGACTTGTTTTGCAAAACGTTCCGGTAATGAAATATCATCGCTGTCCATGCGGGCAATATATTGGCCATTGCACAAATCAAGCCCTTCATTTAATACCGCAATAAGTCCTTTATTTTTACTATGATTTATGAATCTTATTCTTTTATCTTTTTTTGCATATTCGTCAATAATGCTGGCTGTATTATCAGTTGAACCGTCATTTATGATGATAAGTTCAAAATCAGTAAAAGTTTGATTTAATATAGATTCAATTGCCTCGCTGACATATTTTTCAACATTGTAGGCTGGCATAATAACCGAAACTTTGTTGTTTTTCATTTTGTAATCCTTTTAATCAATTTTTCCGCCAGACCAATTTATGTCGTGTTTAACAATTTGTGCCGGATTGCCAGCAATCACAACATTTTCATCCGTGAATTTTGATGATACTACGGATGAATGTCCAACAATACTGTTTGGGGCAATTTGTGCACCTTTTAACAACGTTGCGTTTCTGCAAATCCAAGTATGCCGTCCAATTTTTACACATGATTTACGATTGTTTATACATTTACCCTTCATATCAAAAATAGGATGGGCATCGGTTGTCCATATTTCAATTCCAGTAGATAACACACAATCTGGTTCCATATGTAATGATGTGTTTTGCTCGTTTGGCATAGCAACATGACATTCACCGATTTGGCAATTTTCATCAATAAATACGGATGTGTTGTTATACATATCAACGGTCAATCCCATAAAACACGATTGTTTTATTACAATACTGCAGTCATCTTTGCACATAAAATTCGATTTATGAAATCTTATTGGGTAAAATAATTCAATTGTTGAATTTGCCCCTTCAAACGACACTTCAAGTCCAGGAATACTGTACGGATTTATAACCGTATCACCATTTGGCATATGTATAATTATACGATTGTTATTGTGATACTTGATGCGTTTGCTTTTGACATATTTGACTTTTAATCTGTGTCGTATATTTTTAAATGGTATAAACCAACACAAAACCGCAATAATGTTTTTCATTTTTATATCCTTATTCCATATAAATTTTTCCGTTATATTCCCATGGTGCTTGATTTGACCATTGGACATTACTTTTGGTCACAACCGCGGGATTACCTGCTATTACACAATTATCATTTTTTGAAAAATCTGTACCAACAACAGCACCATACCCAACAATGCAACCATTACCTATTTTTGCGCGTTTCAAAAAGCATACATTTTGGCAAACCCAATTATTATTTCCAATCGTTATGTTGCCACCCATATTTGTAACGGATTTATCAACTGGGTTTATAACACAGTGCCCTTCACCAGCCCAAAGCACAATGCCGTCACTAAATAAATTATTGTTGCCAATATTAAATGTTGTTTTTCCCGAACAATATAAATATACCGTTGACTGACATATGTAATTGTTATTTCCAATAACCGCATGACCGTTTTTGCCCTGGATAGTTACGGTCATACAAAGCATATTATTTTCGCCAATTTCTATATTTATTGAATTTGCGTTATAAAAATTTAATTTTATACAAGAACCTGTTTTTTGATTTTCTGCAATAACAATTTTATTGTTGTGTGTATTCAAATATGTTTGAATTTGTAAGCATTTTGGTATTTTAATCGGGTTCTTTATTTTGCGTCCGTCGTTAGACAAAACAATCAAGTCATTGCCTTTGTAATAAAAACGCAACACTTGCAAAAAATTTCGCATTTTTTTGGATTTAAACGGGATAAATTTTAATAAATGGTATAAAAATCTGTATATTCTGTTCATTGTTATATCCTTATTCCAAATTTGTTTTTTACGATAATGTACTCGCCTGATTTTATTTTTGATTCGATGTTGTGTATGGCAGAATTGACAGATTTTTTTAAATTGTTAGCACGTTCGTTGGTTTGACTGATTGTGCTGTTTTCGACTTTTTTATTTATATCGCGTCGAATATGTGTCATATGATGCATAACAACATTGCCCAAAAAACAAAAACGCGATTTTTTACACAATTTAATCTTGCGCGTCGGGTCAACCAAGCACGGAATATAATCACGAAATGCATCAAATGTAAATTTTTCGTTATGGTCAATTCGATTTATAAATGAAACAAAAAAACTTTCTGGGTCACGATAGCGAACCGTTGGTGTGACATACGAAATTATATTGCAACACGTATGTGTTAAATTTCTTTCAACAATATCGTTATATGCGGCGCGAAATTTTTCTGTATCATAAAATTCGTCGGTGTCCATTGTCATAAAGTGTGTACACCCCGCGCGCCGTGCCGCACACAGTCCCACATTGCGTTTATTGATTTCATTATACGATGGGTTCAACGATAAATCTGGTTCAAAAAATATAATTTCATCAATCAAACCTTTGGCTTTCAATTTTAATAATAATTTTTCCAATCCCGGACTGCACGGTTTTCCATACCACGATAATTTTTGCCAAACAACATTGATATAATCTGCAACGGGGCGAATTTGTTTTATTGATTGTTCCAATAATTCTTCGCCGTCCCAAACACTGTATGAAATACCAAGTTTTGGATTTTTAAACGGCTTTACCCGACGTGGTCCCCACGATAGTATTTTCACACCACCAATCCATATATGCGTGCGACCATTTTGACAGTGTTCAATTCGCATAACTTATCTCCATAACATTTTTAATACAGGGATGAATTCAAATAAGTAAACTTTGTTGTTCTTGATTTTTATTAATGGTATTCCAAACAGACGCAATCTGAATCTGGTCCCGGGTGCATACATCTGGCTAATCGAATATAACCCGGGGTGTTTATCCCACACATCAATCTGAATCGCACGACGCGCGGACTCTGTGCGCGATGAATAAATATTGGATGTGTTACCACCCATCCAACGATACTTTACCAATACCGTTTGCAAATTATAAAAATGCGTCACGTCCATTAAACGCGCCCACAGGCGATAATCCTCGGCCGGGGTATAGAATTCTTCGTATTCTATGTTATTGTCGGTCAGGACACTTTTCCGTATCATTGCCGCCGTGTGCGCGATATAGCAACTGTGGCATAACATTATGCGGATGTCTGTGTCAAATTCCGGTGTTTTCCAAATGCTGTTGTCGTTGCCGAAATATTGCAGCCAGCCCGATACTACGCCGATGTGTGGGTGTGCGTCCAGGTATGCAACCTCTTGTTCCAGGCGGTCCGGCACCGATATGTCGTCGTGGTCAAATATCGCCAAAT
This sequence comes from uncultured Pseudomonadota bacterium, assembly GCA_902793005.1. Taxonomy (GTDB): domain Bacteria; phylum Pseudomonadota; class Alphaproteobacteria; order Rs-D84; family Rs-D84; genus Enterousia. Next base: position 29,425 of record CADBBQ010000006.1, on the reverse strand, counting down.
ACTCCCCACGCGCCATTTTCAGCAATTTGTTGCGACTGGGGGTGATGCCCATATTTTTTTCGTTTTTTGCATACTTTATGCGGGCGTCTTTTTTCGCATAATCAAGAACGATTTTTTCGATGTCACGATTGTCGGGACTGTCGTTCAAAATTAAAAATTCAAAGTCCGTAAAGGTCTGATTCAATATAGATTCAATCATTTCCCGCAAATGCGCCGGGTTCGTGTTGTAAATCGGCGTTAATACCGATACGCGTGGGGCACGGGTTGCGGTGCGTGGCGCGCGGGTTGTCGGTTTCGATAATGCGGTTTTTGTTCGTGGCATAATTAGAATCCTTGGGCTGATAAAAATCGTTTAATTGTTGGGGCGGATACGCCCAGTTCGTGCGCAATGGCGTACATACTGCGCCCGTCGCGATGCATTTCAATGGCGATTTCTTCGCGGCCATCCATTTTGTGGCGCGTGCCGCGCGAACCACGCGGACGACCCATAAAGCCCCCGTTCGCCGCACGACGGCGCGCACCTTGGAAATTTTTGTATGATATAAATGTGTCCCAAATTTCGGCATACATTTCAAATGCGTATTTCATAGAATGACGGCCTTGGTCCAGGCAATATTCACTGCGCGTGGAATATAGGCACAGGCCGTCTGTCAGGATGCGTTGCAAAAATTCGCGCAAAAATGCACGCTCGCCACACAGGCAATCCCAATCGTGGCAAATAACTGTGTCGCCCGGGGCCAAAGTGGAAATATCTGGATTTTTTTCAAATGAAATAAATGCGTTTATGGTTAAATTTTGGCGTTTGGCCCAGGCAACAATCGCGGCGCGCTGTGCCCCGGCGTCGTGCTTTATGTGGCCCAAAGAAATCAACCCGTAAATCATACATTGCAATATAAAACAAACCAACGTTAAAATCAACCTATTTTTTATTAATAATTCGGGTTTGTTCAAAACGAAAAAATGTCGGAATTTCGGTATTTTTTGGCTGTGCGATTTTGATAAATCGGTCGGTGCAAAAATAGTACACAAACGTTGGTTTAAATGGGACTATTTTTTCTATAAAAACCGGCGGAAATCCGGAAAAAATCGACATTGAAAGTAGTCTGTTTTTTGGGGCATCCGGAATCGGAATCTATGCCGGATGATATTCGGGATTGACCACTGAAATTTTAATTTTATTTTGGTTTTTATTTTTGATATTTGTTTTCCGCCAATGCGCGAATCAATGCCAATTTTTTGTTTTCTGTGCGGTTATCGGATAACGATTTTAGTATCGCGGTCAACATTGTGTGCTGTTCAGGATATACATCAAACCACGCAACCGGTTTGTATCGTTCGCCACCCGTTCGCGTGTCGGGCACCATATGACCCACAGATAACTGTTTCGGGACAATATTGCCGTATTCGTTGCGGCGATATTCATAACTGAGCACCAATTGAGTGTTGTTGATGCGGCCTAATTGCCAAACAAAAATACTGCCCGCGCCACGTTTGTTTTTCAACACGCTGACGCCGTTTGTTTGGATTTTTTCCAAAACCAATTTATAAATTTCGTAATTTTCATCAATCATTTTTTGTTACACAATTCTGCGACGGCGGCATCAATTTTTGCCATATCGTCAGTTGGTTCAAAACGCGCAACAACATTGCCGTCACGATTAACCAAAAACTTTGTAAAATTCCATTTTATATCAGAATTCTTGTCATAATCAGGATTCGTCGCGCGCAGCATTTCATCCATTTGTTTCGACATCGGTTGCGACATATCAAATTCGCGAAAAGGCGCCACAGATTTCAAATATTTAAACAATGGTGATGTGTTTTCACCGTTGACATCAATCTTGGCAAATTGTGGAAATGTTACGCCGAAATGCATTTTGCAAAAATTCGCAATTTCGTATGCGGTACCGGGTGCCTGGCGACCAAATTGGTTGCACGGAAAATCCAAAATTTCAAATCCCAATCCGTGATATTTTTTATACATTTCCATCAAAGGGTCATACTGTGGCGTAAAACCACATTCGGTCGCAGTATTAACAATCAATAAAACATCACCACGATATTCATCCATTGCAACCTTTTTACCCGTGTTATCAACCACAGAAAAATCATATACGTTCATTAACAGTCCCCTTTTATAAAAAACAAAGGTATTTTATATTAATATAAAAAAGATTGCAAATTGTTTGTTTTTGCCGTCAGACCGTCAAAAAACCGGCATTTTATTGTTGACCCAACAAATATTCGTGGTATTATAGGCGGGCTTTTGAAATTGATTTTTTTATAGTAAAAAGGAAAGTAATAATGAACATTATATCTGAACAACCCCGTGTACCACAAATGCCGGTACGTAATTTGTCAAAATTCGAACGCGAACTTCGTGTTACCGCAAAACCGACAAAAATTGTAAAACAACCTGTCAAGACAACCCCATTTACACGAACAAGCGTTTCACGCAAAAGTGTTGCGACACCTGGATATATAGTATTGGATTTTACGGTTGTGTTTAAAACACCTGCACAAATATCAATAAAAAGAATTCCGGCCGAACACCGCACACCAAATTACATCAAAAATGGTCGTGCACGCAAAGACGTGTTGCGCTATATGCCGATTTATGAAAATTATGAATTGCAAAAACAAAATAATCTGAATTTGTTGGTCGCAGAATTGGAATCGGAACAACGCAAACAAGAAAACAAATCCAATTACGAACGCCGGAATATTGAATCTGCGTTGGTCGTATCCGGATTAACAAATTTACACGATATGATATTGGAAGAAGATGCGAATATCGTCGAAATCGATAAATCGATGGTTGAACATTTTAAAAATCTGCAAGCACAAATGATTCAACACTATACACCTGTGGATTTATATCGTAAATCCGTAAATATTGCAGACCAGGCTTTTCGTGCAGCAAATGTAAAGTGCGTTGTTGTTCAGAGTAATGCAGAAAAATTTGCAGAATCACGGAATAAATCAAAATATTATTTACAACAGATTGTGAATTCTTATAACAATCAACGTCGATAATTGTTATGTAAAATGTCCGCCGTATGGCGGATTTTTTAAATATCTGTTTTTGTTGACATACAAAATCCAGGTTATACAATTACATTATTATGAAACGAAATAAATTTAACAATTTTTTAAAAATCAAACCAATTTATTTGGCGGTGTTTTTGGTGCCGGGCATTGTCACAATGTGCCGCAATAATTCACGCGAAAATTTGGACGAACAGATTTCTGAATTGGATAAAAAAATTATCAGCACAAATGATTTTTCAACTGCAAATGTGCCCAGCAAATTGAAACCGGCACAACAAAGATATGTGCGCACAAAAAATTTTTTGACACAACAATATGATACATTGGAAATTTGCATAAATCAAAACGACAGTTTAACAGATGTCGCGTTTAACAATTATGCTGTACGTGTGGGACGCGATTTTCAAATGTCAAAGTTTTTATCCGAAAACGATATTAAAATATTTCAACAATATGTCGCACAAATTGACACAATGAATTTTATTCACAGTTCTGCGCGTGGACGGATATTGGCAAATTGCGGCTCGCTGCACGATTTATCTTATTTTTTAGAAATGTTCAATTTTGATTCTGTGAATACAAAATTAGAAAACAAATTGGCGTGGAATTTTTATCGTGATACCGTCAATGCGGCGGATTCTGTGGATATAGCGGTATTGAATTTTGAAAATGATTCTTTGAATCGCGCATTAATCCAAGAATCAGAATTGTTAAATATGGCGTGGCGTGCACCAATTTATGATACATCAAATACAACGGATTCAATCGCACACGACACAATGTATGCTGCGCAATCTGGGCCGAATTTTGAAATTCCGGAATTTGATTCTGTGCGTACACAATATTTACATAACGACAGTATTATTCGTTCGTATCAAAATACAATGGATACAATGTTCCGAGCCGAGGATTCTTTGCAAGAATACAAACAATCAATACGGCGACAACGCGATTCTTTGATACAAAAACGTAATGGATTAGAGATATAAAAAAACAGCGGCAATTGCCGCCGTTTTTATTAATTTATTTTATCCGTTTGTTAAAATCTGTTTTGCTGTTTGTAAAAAATCCAGTGCCGTATCAATTGCATCATTTTGACCATCAACCACCGTTGTATGTGCCACAGGCGCAATCTCGCCAATATTTGTTGGTTGAAATTCCGTCGCCGCGTTTGGCATTTTGCCATCGTGTATTAATTTTTTTACACCCGCAATCGTCAATCCATTTTTATATAACAAATCACGAATAACCATCAGTTTTTCAATCGTTTCCGGCCGATAATAACGACGCCCTCCCGATCCCGTCACCGGCCGAATTGCGGTTGAGAATTGCTTTTCCCAATAACGCAAGGTGTGCGCCGGCACGGCCAGCCGCTTGGAAACATCGTTAATAGATACAAAATATTCGTTGTTATCCATATGCGCACACCCCTGTTTGTATTTTTATTCTGTGATTGTTGTATCAGATGCGACCGCATCAGATTCATCGGTTGTATTGTCATTGTCTTCGTCTGCAACAATTGCAATTGCGGATACAACCTTTTCTGTATCGGCGGTACGGAACAAAGTCACACCCGCGGTTGAACGGCCCGCAATACGAACATCCGCCGCAGGCGTTCTGATAATTTTTCCGCCGTCAGTCACCATAATGATGTCTTGGTTATTTTCCACAGGGAAAGAACCCGCCACGGCCGTGTTTTTACCACCCAATTTAATGTTGGTAAATCCATTTCCGCCACGATGCGTTGTGCGATATTCATACGAAGATGTACGTTTTCCAAATCCATTTTCAGAAATCGTTAAAATGAATTCTTCGGTTTCTGCCATCTTTGCCATTTGTTCCGGCGTCAAAACCAAATCGGTTGCGGTATCTTCGTCCGCGTCGCCGGCGTCTTCTTCGATACCGGTTGCGGCACGACGCGCAGCACGCGATTGCTTGATATATGCGGCACGCACGGTTGCATCACTTTCGCCGTGATTCAACATCGCCATACCAATAATTTTATCATTATCGGCAACATTTAACCCGCGAACACCCGTCGAATTACGGCCCGCAAAAATACGAATTTCGTTCACCGGGAAACGGATGCAACGACCACGATATGTCGCCAAGAAAACATCTTGGTCTTCGTTACACGGCAATACAGAAATCAAAGAATCGCCGTCATCCAATTTCATTGCAATTTTTCCGTTTGCGCGAATTGAATCAAAATCCGCCATACGATTACGACGCACGGTACCCGATGCCGTCACAAACATCAAGAAATGTTCTTTGCCAGATTCCTGGACGCGTTTTACTTCATCTTCGGGGACCGGCAAAATTGCGGTAATCGTTTCATCTTTTTCCAATGGCAACAAATTCACCAATGGGCGACCCTTGCCGGCGGCGGTTGCCTCGGGCAATTTGTATGTTTTTAATTTGTAACATAATCCCTTGGATGAAAAGAACAACAATGGTGTGTGTGTATTCGCAACAAACACATTAACCACATAATCGTCATCCTTGGTCGTCATAGCATTGCGCCCTTTGCCACCACGTTTTTGCGCACGATATGTATCCAAACTGACGCGTTTGATATATCCCGTGTTAGATACCGTCACAACCATATCTTCGCGAGCAATTAAATCTTCGACATCGATATCAACGGATGCGTCCGATATTTCTGTGCGACGCGGGGACGCCCAATTATCACGCACAGATGTTGTTTCATCGCGAATAATTTGGATGATGCGTTCGTGACTGCCCAAAATGTCCAGCAAATCTTTAATCAACGCACCCAATTCCGTCAAATCTGCGTGTAATTTATCACGTTCCAATCCCGTCAATCGATGCAGTTGCAATTCCAAAATTGCGCGTGCTTGGTCTTCGGACATATAAAACATACCGTCTTTGTATTCAGTGTTTGGGTCATCAATCAATTCAATATAATTTTGAATATCCGCCGCAGGCCAACCACGTGCAACCAGGGCGACACGAGCCTCGTCCGGATTTGCACTGGATTTAATCAATTCGATAACCGCGTCCAAATTTCCAACCGCAACCGACAACCCCAACAATGTGTGCGCACGATTGCGTGCCTTGTTCAAATCAAATATTGTGCGGCGACGGATAACTTCCTCGCGGAATTCGATAAACGCATCCAAAACGCCACGTATTGTGAATAACATTGGACGGCCACGATTTAACGCCATCATATTCACAGGAAAATTCGTCTGCATTTCCGTATATTGAAACAAGTGATTCAACACAACATCCGGTATCGCATCACGTTTCAATTCAATTACAATGCGCAAGCCTTCCTTGGACGATTCGTCACGAATTTCAGATATACCCTCTATCTTTTTATCCTTGGCCAGTTCGGCGATTTTCACAATCATTTGCGCCTTGTTCACCTGGTACGGGATTTCATCTACAACAATAGATTCGTGGTCGTGAATATTTTCGATGTGTGTTTTTGCACGAACAATAATCGAACCACGACCCGTTGTGTGCGCACGATATGCACCCGCGCGCCCCATTATCACCGCACCTGTTGGAAAATCAGGTCCAGGAATAATATCAAACAATTCATCGTCAGAAATATCGCGGTTATCTAAAATTGCTAAGATACCGTTGCAAACCTCGCCCAAATTATATGTTGGAACATTGGTTGCCATACCAACCGCAATACCGGACCCACCGTTTATCAAAAAATTCGGGAATTTCGTTGGTAAAACCACCGGTTCTTGCAAAGTACCATCAAAGTTCGGCTGCCAATCGACAGTGTCTTTGTCCATATCTTCCATTAACGATGCACCAAGTTTCGAAAGCCGAGCCTCGGTATAACGCATAGCCGCCGGTTTATCGCCGTCACGCGAACCAAAGTTACCCTGGCCTTGGACCAATGTTTCACCCATTGAAAAATCCTGGGCCATACGGGCCATAGCCTCGTAAATAGATGAATCCCCGTGCGGGTGGTATTTACCCATAACATCACCCACGATACGCGCAGATTTCACCGTCGATTTCGTTGCCGGCGCAACATCGTTCATAACATACAAAATGCGGCGATGCACCGGTTTACAACCATCGCGCACATCCGGCAATGCACGGTCCACAATAACCGACATCGCATAGTCCAAAAACGATGTCCGCATTTCGTGTTCCAGTGATGATTGTGGAATTTTCATTTCTTTTATTTCATTTTCTGACATACTTTATTTTCCCCTATTTTTGACAAGTCAACAATAGCAAAATTTCGCCCCGCTGGTCAAGAAATAAAGCCAAAAAAACACATTGACAAAGCCTATATTGGTGTTATGATAAATATTGTAAAAACGAAAAAGGTTAAAACAGATGGAAAGCAAATTTTTCTTGCCAATATGGAAATTATTTATGGCAATTTTTGTTTGGTATATGCTGTTAGAGGCATTGAAAAAACTGGGTTTGGTAAAATCTAAATAAAAAGGTTGCGTTTTTATAAAAATATGATTAAATAGTTAGGCAAAAGGATTTAATTATGGCAACAAAAAGAACATATCAACCATCGAAAACACGTCGTGTTAAAACACACGGATTTCGTGAAAAAATGGCAACAAAAAGCGGACGCGATGTTTTGAATCGTCGTCGTGCCAAGGGCCGTGCCCGTTTGGCGGTTTCCGCAATCAATTAAAAAAAGTCGGCAGTTGCCGATTTTTTTTACAATTATCAAAGTGCAAAGTTCAAAGTACAATTAATGATAAAACCACGAACAATCGTTCGTGGTTTTATTTAATCATTTGCAACCCAATGACACACGATTGTTGCATGCTGGGTTTCGCCCGTCATAATTTTATGATACGACACAGTCGGTTCAAGTTTTACATGAATTTGAACTTCGGGAGTATCTGCACTTATTTCGTGTTCGAAATAAATTTCAATACCGGACAATTTATGCGTATTGCGAAATTCAAAACCAACACTTTCCGTTGCCCAAACCGCATAGACCGCGTTGTTAATATGCTGATTCACATCGATATCATCAAAGCGACATTTAATCGTATGCGTTTTTTCGGCATCAAACTTTGGTGCTTTGTTAAAAGGAATATCCCACGTGCGTTCATCAATACTGCCCCAATCGGGTAATTCTTCGTTCAGGCGCAACAAGCGACGCGTTGATAAATTTATCAATACCCATTGTGATGTTGCGCGAATCATTAAACGATTATCATCCGCACTGCGAATTTCATAATCACGATAAGAACGCAAACCATTATGCATCGACGGCCAGGTTTTTAACACAACCCGGTCTTTGAATTTTGGCAATTCAATAATATCAACCATATTGTGCGTCACAACCCACGCGATATTATGTTCTTCGCAATAAGTGCGCCCCGCCCCCAATTCTTGGGCGTGTGATGCGGCGGCACCTTGTAAAAAATTCATCAACATAATTGGACGCAAATACCCGTATCGATCACACTGATATGATTTAACCAATATGTTTTGCGTGTGTTTTGTAATCTCCATTTATTTTCCCTCTGTATTTTCAGCAACAACAAAATCTATTCCGTCACCCAACACAATATTGTTAGCACGCGCCGCAGATTTAATCAACCCGTGCAATTCAGGATTTGTATCCGCAGGTATCGTCAATGTTTCCAATTTTGCACCGTTGCCAACCTTGCGTTCTGTGCGCAGACCACGCACGGTTTTCAATATTTCCAACGCCGCACCCATCGCCGAAACATCGGTGTCGTATTCAGATTTCACCTCTGGATATTGGGTCAGGTGCAATGTTTCGCCGCCCTCAAATTCTTTATAAATTTTTTGCCATAATTCTTCGGTGACAAATGGAATAAACGGCGCATACAAACCAATTATCGCACGCAAAACCGTGAACAGTGTCCATTGCGCAGACAATTTTGATTCCGCACTATATTTTTCAGGCGACCAAAAACGGTCTTTGATAAATTCCAGATATTTATCGCAGAATATTTCCCAGAAAAATGTATCCGCCGCGACACGCGCATTATAATTAAAATATTTATCTAAATTTTTACGAGTATCGCTGATTGCTTTGTTTAATTCGTTTAACACCCAGCGGTCTTCGATAAAGCGTTCGGCAACCGGAATTGGGCTAGACGTTTTCGGGTCAAAATCAGTTAAATTCATCAAAACATATTTCGATGCGTTCCATAATTTTGTTAATAATTTTGAACCACGTTTAACTTCGTCTTCGTTATAAGGCAAATTTGTTCCGATTGGCGCAGTTGCCACCCAATAACGAATTGCATCAACACCAAATTTATTGATTGCATCTAATGGATCTGTTCCATTACCTTTACTCTTGGACATTTTTTTGCCAAATTTATCAACAACCATACCATGCATATAAACCGTCTTGAATGGAACTTCACCTGTTGCATATAAAGACATCATTATCATACGTGCAACCCAAAAGAATATTAAATCAAATCCAGTACATAAATAATCTGTTGGATAATATTTTTTGAATTCAGGTGTATTATCAGGCCAATCCAGTGTTGCAAATGGCCATTGTCCCGATGAAAACCATGTATCCAATGTGTCTGGATCACGCGTTAATTTTTTGCCACCAGATTGTTTTACGGCCTCTTCTTCGGTTTCTGCGACATAAACATTGCCCGCATCGTCATACCACGCCGGGATATGATGCCCCCACCATAATTGACGAGATATATTCCATGGGCGAATATTTTTCATCCACGCCATAAATAAATTATATCTGTGTTCAGGCATAAATTTAATTTTACCTTCTTCAACAGCTTTGATTGCAGGTTGTGCTAATTTTTCAGCATCAACAAACCATTGTGTTGTTATCATTGGTTCAACAGGCACACCACCACGTTCCGAATATGGTGTTGGGATAACCTTGTCTTCGATTTTTGTCATCAATCCTGCGGCCTGGATATCTTCAATAATAGCCTTGCGCGCAACATATCTATCCATACCACGATATTTTTCAGGAATCTCTTTCGCGTTGTTCAGTTTGGCATCCATTGTTAAAATACACAACGGTTCCAAATTATGGCGCAAACCAACTTCATAATCGTCAAAATCGTGTGCGGGTGTAATTTTTACAGCACCGGTACCCTTTTCAGGATCTGCGTGTTCGTCTGCAATAATTGGAATTTCAATATTTGTTAATGGAATAATTGCCTTTTTACCAATCAAATGTTTTAACTTTTCATTATCGGGATGAATTGCAATTGCCTTGTCACCGAATAATGTTTCCGGGCGAGTTGTTGCAATTTCTATGAACCCGCCACCAACAATTGGATAATTAAAATAATAAAATTTACCGTGTTCTTCACGTGTTTCTATTTCCAAATCAGACACTGTCGTTTGCTGTTTTGGACACCAATTTACCATACGTTCCGCACGATAGATTAAACCCTGGTTATACATTTTAACAAACAATCTGGTCACGTTATCTGACAAGCCTTTATCCATTGTAAATCTTTCACGACGCCACACAGGTGTTGCGCCCAAAATATGTAATTGTTTGATAATCTGGCCACCGTATTCATCTTTCCATTTCCATGCAAAGTCTAATTTTTCATCCAATGATAAAGTGTGAGGATTTATACCACGTTTAGACAAATCACGTTCAATCAACAACTGGGTCGCAATGGCCGCATGGTCGGTTCCCGGTTGCCACAAAACATCAAACCCGCACATACGTTTATAACGACAAATAATATCAGTCAAAACATTATCCAACGCGTGTCCCATATGCAAATTACCCGTCACATTTGGTGGCGGCATCATTGTGCAAAACGATTTTTTATTGGATTTAACATCGTTTTCCCAGAAATTATTTTTATCCCAAAATTCTTGGATTCGGGATTCCATTTCACGCGTTTCGTTTTTGCCAAGTTCTATATTCATTTTTGTGCCTTTAAATTTTCATAGATTATTGCGAGATGAATTTTACAACAAATAAACACAAAATCAAGTTTTTCAAAAACTTTATAACCCGTGCGCAACACGGCAAAACGACACACCGGAAACGCTTGCCGCACCCGCCCGCATCAATACACGACGCAACTCGGAAAATGTTGCACCCGATGTCATAACATCATCAACCAGCAATATGTGTTTTCCGCGGATTTTATCAGGACGCATCACACGAAATACACCACGGATATTTTCGGCACGCTGGCGCGCGGTTTTGTGTCCCATATCAGGACGATATTTGCGTCGCACAGAATCATAATCCAATTTCACCCCAATCGCGCGCGCAATCGGACGCGCCAAAAGTGATGCCTGGTTATAACCACGATGAAACAGACGCCGCCACGCAAGTGGCACCGGCATAACAATATCTATATTCGACACATCAACATCACGCAGTGCCCAAATCATTGCATTTGCCATTGCACGCGCATATTTTATTTTAGCTGCGTGTTTAAACGGCAACATAATTTGCTTTGACGCATCATCATAAACACACGCCGAACGTATCCAATCCAATTCTGATTTGCCCGCCGCACAGGTCGGACACAACATATCGCCATCGGGTTCGTATCCCGCAACAAATGGATATCCACATTTTGCACAATGCGCCCCATCAATCCAATTTACCGCGGTCCAACAATCCGCACAAAATTCACCGTGTATGGATACGCCCGTATTACATAGCGGGCATACGGGCGGATAGATAAAATTTAATATAATTCGAAAAAATTCACGACATTTTACCATGTCATACTTTTATAAACTTTATTTGTTGTTTTGCCAAATTGATTTCTTTGTTGACGCGTTAATGTTTCGTATTGCGTACTGTCGATATTACGCAAAACCAATGCGCCGTCATCTTCGCGATTAGACAGCACCGGCATAATGCGTTGTTCCGGGATTCCGGTATCGCGTAAAACCTGTTCAATTATGGCCAAGCGGCGCGCCGTCAATTTACGGTCATCGGCATCGATTGTTGCGTCGTTCGGAATTAAAATTTGAACCGCGCGTTTTGGGTCATTTACAACAATTCCCGCAAATGTCGTTAACAATGTATAATTATCGCGCGACAATGCAGAATCAGAATTACGGAATCCAACCTTAATCTCGAACGGGCGAATACCGCCACCCATTTCCGATAAATTCTGTTCTGCGGTAAATCCGGCCATATCCGTCACAATTGTCGAATCCATATCGTCGCCAGATGCATCACGCAACGCGGACAAATGTTTGTTTTCCGATAAAAATGTTTTACGAAATGCACGACGCAATTCGGTCGGAGACAAACCGGCCAAACTGTCCCGTTGTTCCGTGCGTGGCGTTGTGGCGGCACGCGAAGAAACCTTGTGCTGTTCAACACTGCGAATCAAAACATCCGGTTCATCCATTGGAACAACCGCACGCGAAATTTTTACATCATCTGATTCGTCATTTGTAATTGCCCGGCGTGATACGGTTTTCACACTGGCGTTTGCACGACGTTGCAATTCAGACAATTTTGCAAGTTTCGCATCCAATTGCGCCATACGTTCCATCGCGGCATCAATATCAAAATCATCATCGGAATTTTTTGCAATATTTTTTGCATTTAAATCTTCGTCCGGCAATTCAAAATCATTATGCAGAACCGCAACCTCGTCCGCAAAGGGCATCCGCAAAGGTGCATCGTTATTCATCGCGTTTTCCGCCCACAAATTAGAACTGGGTAAATTGGGTGACAAAATATCAACATCCGATTTTTTTGCCGTATATTTTACATTTGTTTTTTTCATATTGCGTGAAACAACACGTTTGGTCGGCGTCGCATCACCACGCATTGTTTGTGCACCATCACCAAACGCAGACGCAGCCGAAATCGACCCACTGGATAAATCAACCGCCGGTAATTTTGCCCCAGAAATCCCGGGCAAAACCGCGAAAATCGCAAACGCAGATATGAATTTGAAACGCATAATTCCTTTCCTTCCTGAATACATCATAGAACAATTCATAAAACCCACGCAAGCATAAAAATCCGTCTGTGTTCACTATTGTTTACTCCATCGCGATTAGTCCACATAAAACAAAATAAAAATCGGCCCATTTGGGCCGGATATTATTTCTTGCGTTTTTTTAATCGTGGCAATTGAATACGCATATTTAATTTGCGACGAACATTGTTACGCAACTTTTCCATTGCAAAGAACAATGCCGGCGTCAGGGTAAATGTTAAAACCAAACTTGCCAACATACCACCAATCATAACCGCCGCCATACCAGATTTCATTTGGTCGGCTGACCATAATTGCGGCAACATACCCGCCATAATCGCAATAGATGTCATCAACACCATATTGCGTTTCGCCATCAATTCGGTCCACAATGCATTAAACGGTTTTTCACCGGCACGCACACGTTTTACCGTTGGTTCCAACACCAAAATATTGTTATTCACAACCAATCCAACCAACATAACGAACGCCAACATCGCGCCAACATTCATTGATGCACCGGACAAGAATAACAACATAAACACACCGATAAAACTGGTGATGATTGATGTTGCAATCGTCAATGGATGCGTCAAAGAATTCAAAATCGCCGCCAACAACATAAATGTCAACACAGACGCCAAAATAAACGCCATACCAATTTCAGATGTTGATTCACTTTGTATTTCAGACATACCGGCAAATTTTGCACTGTATCCTGCACGCCATTCCATTTCGGCGATTTCGGATTCTATCTTTTGTTGGACCGGGCCAATTGTGGATTTACCGATATTCACATCAATTTCAGTCACGCGTGATTTATCCAAACGCGTAATATTTGGTGTGGATGGAACATTTTGTATTTCCCCCAATTCCGACAAAGCAACCATACCGCGTGGCGAATTTACAAAAACACTGTTAAACATAAAGTTTGTTTTAAATGGACGCGCAAATTCCAAAACAATCGGATATTCTTTGCCATTTTCTTTATATTTATACGAATCATTTCCATAAACGGCCGTACGCAATACAGAACCCGCATAAGAATTTTTAACGCCCCACGCACTCATTTGTTCTTGGTTTGGAACAAAACGAATTTCGTTGTTTGGTTTTTGTTGCGCCAATACCGCACTTTGGACTTCGGGTATATTGTTTATACGACGAATTAATTCATTTGCATATTGTTCACGCGTTGCGTCATCGTCGCCGTATATATTTAACACCATATCCGACGATATACCGCCCGATGTCGATTCGCCCGCACGAATTTGAATTTCTGCATCGGCAATATTTGCCATATCACGCAACATTTTTTGGGCTAATTTTTTATCAGATATATCGCGTTTGGTATGATCAACCAAATTCGTCGTTATCGTAATATTTTGCAAGCCACGCTCACCAATTTTTACAACGGTGGATTCTACCTCGGGATAGGTATGCAAAATTTTATCTATGTCATTTGCCACAGATAACGATTTTTCATATGTTGCCCCCATTGGCGCACGCACCGTCAGTGTAATTTTATTCACATCGGTTGACGGTTGGAATTCGTTACCAACAAAACCCATCAATTGTGCCGCAACAAACAACGCCACAACCCCCAACAAAATAACACGGCCGGCGTGCGCAAATTGATAATCATACCAACGACGCAGACGCGTTTGTTTTTCTTCGCGTTTAACTTCGGCAACATTGATTTTTTCACGAACGTTATTCAAACGCAAAAACTTTGCTATCATCATTGGTGTCAATGTGAACGAAAACAGTAATGACAACAAAGTCAAATACACAACCGTCATACCAAATTGAACCATAAACTGACCGACGATTCCGCCCATAAACGCCAGCGGTAAAAACACCACAACATTTGTTCCAACGCCCGCCAAGACGGATACAGCAACCTTTTTAGTACCAACAATTGCCGCGTCTTCGGGTGATGCACCGGCGCGCATTTCTTGTAATGCCGATTCAATCAAAATAATTGCATTAGACACCAATGTTCCCAACGCCGACGAATACGCCAACAATGTCATTGCGTTGATTGTAAAACCGCTGATACTGATAAAGAACAGACCCGCAACCAGGGATGCCGGAATCACAACACCCGCAATAACGGTTGAACGCCAATTTTGGGTAAACACCAACAATATAATAACCGTGAAAATAATACCCAAAACAATTCCATAAATCGTATCGTATGTTTCGTCCGCCACGGTTGTAGATGAATCCGCCACGATTTCCATTTTGGCATCTGGGAATTTTGTTTGCATTTGTTTTTCTAAATCTGGCAAAATCGCACGCAATGCTTTTGAAATTTTAATTGCGTTTCCATCAGATGCCTTGATAACAGATGCGATAATAACATTATTGCCGTTATACAATGCGCCGCGTTCAATATCACGCGCAGAATCGTGCACCGTTGCAACATCAGATAATTTGAAATTTTGCCCTTCGGATGTGACGATTTGCAAATTACGGATTTCATCAACACTGGCAAATTCACCAACAAAACGAACATTGGATGACGCGGTGCCGGCCTCTATTTTACCGCCAGGAACATTTAAATTTTTATTCCCCAACGCCGATACAATATCAACAATTGTAACACCACGCGCCGCCATTTCATCAGGCGACATTTCAATACGAATCGCACGTTGCAGCCCCCCAAACACATTTACATTTGCAACACCACGAATAGCCGTTATTTTATTAGACAATGTTTCATCCGTATATTCATACAAATCACGCACATTGTCGCCATAAATTGCAATATCAATCACAGATTGCTGTAATGGATTTAATTTTTCAACAACCGGTTGTTTCATATCATCCGGGAATTCCGAAGACAATGCATCCAATTTTGATTTAACCTCGGACGCTTTGTCATTTACATTTACCCCCAGGTTGAATTCCGCCATAACATAACCACCGTTTTCATATGCCTGGGATGTAATTTTTTTCAAACCGGAAACCTCGGACATTGCGTCTTCGGCCTTTTTCAAAATTTGTGATTCTATTTCCGCAGGTTCTGCACCGGGATAAACAAAAGACGCGGTCACATATGGAAAATCCAACGACGGCGTGCGTTCAATATTCATACCATTGAAAGAATAAAATCCCAACACGACCCAAAACAGGACAAACATAATCGTTGTGATTGGGCGTTTTACAAAAAATTTCAACATAGTGATTACTCCCCTTTATCCGTTGTGTTTTCAATTTTTCCCTGGATGCGAACGCGTTCCCCATCGGCAACATTTGACAATATAACAACATCGCCATCGTGCAAACCTTGGGTTATTAATGCGGTATCGGCATCACTGTGTGCGACAATCACGCGACGCGATGTGGCGCGCTCGTTTTCATATACAAACACATTGTCATTTACCACCGCATAGACCGGAATAAAATATCCATTTCGTGTATATTCAACATATTGTAAACCGTTTTCGGTACCACTGGTTTTTATAACATACATACCCGTGTCCAGATTTATATTTTGCGACACAGATACAATTTTTCCATTCCCCACACGTTGACCCGGACGAAACAGTCCAACACGATTTCCGGTCACATATGCGCGATTCGATTCGATTGTTATTGGTTCCAATAACGCGCCCGATGAATTTTGCACCGTCATTACAACAACCGGCGTTCCGTTATCCGCGACATCACGCGACATATTAAACACAGATTGATTGTGTTGCAAAATCAGCATAACGATTCTGAAAATCACCCAAAATACCAGTGCAGTTGCACACAAAATATAAATCCATTTTTTTATTTTTTCTGGATTTGAAATTTTAAAAAATCTGAAAAAGCGTTCCATATTATTCCCCTAATTTTTTAACAGATTCCGCAGACATTAAAATTTTATATTTTGCATTTAACAGTGCGATATCCAATTGATACAAACCGGATGCAACCTCGGCCAATTCAACGGCGGATGTTTGCCCCGCGCCAAAACGGTCTTGGGAAAACTTGTACGCCTTGGCCGCCAAATCACGCGCGTGTTGCATATTTTCCAAATTATCACGCAGATGATTATATTGGCGAATTGCCGTATTAAATTGTTCGGTTGTTAATTTTTTTGCCTTGTCTAAATCTTGGCGTGCGGCCTCGGCATTCATAGCGTCAACGGTTGCGTTTGCCCGGTTCAATCCGCCCGTAAAAATTGGCACTTGCAATGATAATCCCCAATACGCCGATTGCGAACCGGACTTATCGAACAAGTGTTCGGCTTTGTCCGCCATTGATGTATAGTTATACGAACCAACCGCCGCCAATGTTGGATACCCATTTGCGCGTTGGGATGATGCGCGCGATTCGTACATATTAACCTGCTCTTGCAAGACGCGCCATTGTGGCGACGATGTCAATTTTTTTTCATCCATCTGGGCAAATTCCGACGGGAAATTATCAGTCAAATTTAATTCCGTATCGGCATCAATTCCGGCAAAGATTTTCAACATACGATGCGCGGTGTCACGATTAAATTCCGCATCAGACAAATTGATTTCTTTGGACGCAATATCGGTTTCAATTTTAACCAAATTTCCACGATTTGCACGCCCAGTTGCGGTTAATTTTGTTTTCGAAGTTTTTGCATTTTTTAAATCTTGCTCGGCCAATTTTACAATTTCATCAGTCATTTTTGCGGTCCAGTATAAATCGGCGGCACTGTATGCAACCTCGCGCCGGGCAATTTCTGCACCCGCATCAGACATTTTAATTGCGCTTTTCACACTGTCCACCGCATTACCGATTTTACCAAAAGTGTAAATTGGTTGTGAAATACTGACCCCCGCCATAAATAAATTATCCGGGATAACAATTTGCGATGGGTCTTGGCCAAAACCTTGCAAGATTCCACCCAATTCCGGTGGCAATTTTATACCGTCACCACTGGTTGGGCGGGCAACATCCACCATATTCATATACGATGCATTGGCCGACACATTTACCCAACGATTTGCATTTACCGCATCCAATTGGGCACGTGCCCGTTTAACATTAGCCTCGGCCTTTTTAATATCGTTCGATTCGGCAATAATTTTTTCAACTGCATCATTTAATGACAAATCCATCGCATACCCCGCATTTGTCATAATGCACGAACAAGCCAAAAACACAGCCATTTTAAATTTACGCATTTTGTTCCTCCACACGTTTTAAAATTTTATTTATTCCAAACAAATATTCTGTCAGTTTTTTTTCATCCGCGACGGTTAAATTGCGGCAAAAAAATTCAATTGTATCCATTACCGCATCACGAAATTGATTTACAATCTTTTTCCCACGTGGCGTCAAAGAATACAAAGTATTGCGCCGGTCATCATCGTCAATCATACGCATAACCAAACCATCAGATTCCAATTTCCGAAACATAATACACAGATTCGGTGTCGGCATACCATTGCGATGCGCAATTTCTTTTAATTTAGATTTACCAGACGCCATCAATCCAACCAAAATTCCCAATTGTTGGCGACTGTATCCGATTGATTGTGACGGCAATTGATTAATTCGCGCCAGCATACGTTCCATTATCATACCGTTTTCCGCAATCAAATTTATATATTCTTTCTTTGACATTTTGGTCCCTGGGTTTACCTTTAATCATTAAAAACTTTAATGATTATATATATAAAGTTTTTATTTTCAAGTTTTATTTATTAAAATTTTTAATATTTATTTCTTGCAAATGGGAATTTATAAAAAACTTGCTTGATTGGCGTTTGTTTTGGTGTATCATACCGGGTATGAACACATCAAAATTCAGGACTTTTTTTGCGAATGCGGTCTGTGGAACAATTCCGGGCAAGCACCGGCGTGATATTGTGCGTATAAAAATTAAATACGCCGATTATTTGAAAAGATGCAAAAAATTCGCCCGCGAACACACGGATGGCCCAAATAAAAAGATAAAAATTGATGTTGGGGCACGTGGACACAACCTGATTTTATTAGTCGGGAATGCTTGCGCGTTTAAATTTCCACTGCACGAAAATGGGTATGAAAAATCAATGCGCGAACGAAAAATAATTGATGCATTTGCGCGCATATCGCCGATACAGATTCCAAAAATGGATGTGTTCCAATGGGGGGGCATCTGGGTTCGAAAATATGAATTTGCGACGGGGGTATTGCTGAAAAAAATCAAACCGGGTGTTGTTATACAAAATCGCGATAAAATCGCCGACCAATTGGCAAAATTTATTTTCGCAATTGGCGTATCAGACCCGGCGTCTTTGCGTGATTTGAAACAAGATAAAAATGCAAAGCCTGGATTTATGTATGGATGGTTTCATAACGATATTGCCGATAACTTTACCGTGGACGCCCACACATTGGACATAAAATACTTTATTGATTGGGAGGATGCCCAGTTTACCGATTACAAATTGGGATTTATGTATATGCGGCGCAATTGGGACAAATGCGGATTTGATGGCTTGTATGACGCGGTGATAAAAAAATATCGCGAATTGTATGAAAAAAAATCTGAACAGAATTGACATTTTGAAAAACATCGGGTATTCTGTGCGGGTTCTGTAATTGCTCCCATCGTCTAGCGGTCCAGGACATCGGATTCTCATTCCGGCAACATGGGTTCGATTCCCATTGGGAGTGCCAACAATAAAAAACATACCCCAATGGGGTATTTTTTTATTGTGCAAAAATTTATTGCATACGCAAAAAAATTTTTTCTATAATGACATCAGAAATCACCAGGGAGTTGATTTCGGTAAAGGCCTTAGAAAAGCCTGGTTGTTCCGGTGCAAAGTCTGCATCGTGACTCTCCCAATCTGAAAAAACCGATTCGATAATCGGGACGATTGTGTTTGTTGCATTCATATTTTGCACCGACATTTATTCATCATCGACGGTGCAGGAACAATTTTCCATTACACCAGATTTATAAATGTAAATTTTATCCCTGACTATATACCCCACAACCGTTAATCGGCGGGGTGCCGCGGTGTCGGATAACGCCCGCGGGGTCATTGAACAACTGATTTTTCTAACACCCCTGCCGCAATCTTCCTGTTGATGGCGGTGTTTTTTTGTTTTGGGATATTGGCCCCGAATCCAACTCCCATACAAAAGTCAGGCTTTTTGTCCCGAAACAAACCCACCGCAAAGTTCCCCTCCCTCGAAGTTGAGGGGCCTGTCCCACGAAGCCTTGGCGAAGTGGGATGGCGGGGGTTAACAAAAAGAAAGAACGGGAGAAAAAATCATGAGAAAAATATTAAGCCTCGTACTGGGGCTGTTGTGGACATTGCCTGTGTGGGGCGCATTACCCAGCGGCTACACTCAATTGGAATACATCGAATCCACCGGGACGCAAAGTATTGACACGGGAATCGAGGTAAATGCTTCTAAATTAACATCTGGAATGAGAATGGAGTTGGATATTCAATTTTTATCCACTAATAGACAAAATGGGGGAAATGGTGTGACTGCTGGTCCATATTTTTGGATTGCTTACTATCATCCTGGTCAATTATATTGTGGTCTAGGTAATTTATATCCATCAATAACTGTATCACAAAATGTTTTTTCGAGACATTCTTATGTTTTGGATAGCGCTCTAAAAAATTTTTATATTGACGACGTTCTAGTAGAATCTTATGACATTTCGGAATATAAAGGAACAGGTAAAACAAACATAACATTGTTCAATATAGGAACATCTTTTTATGTAAAACAAAAGCTTTATAAAGCAAGTATATACCAAGCAAACAATTTAGTTGGTAACTTTATTCCGGCAAAACGGAACAGCGATGGTGCGGTTGGTTTGTATGATACCGTGTCTGGCGAATTCTTTGAAAACTCCGGCAGTGGCGAATTTGTCGCCGGCCCGGTTGCAGAAATTAAAATTGCAACAACGAAATACAACGAAACTGCGTTCAGTCCGTTGAATACGGCGCTGGCGAATGCGATTTCGGTGGTGGATTCGGTAGTGTCGAACACGATAACCCAGGCCGGCCGCATTGCGACTTTGCAGGCGCAAAAACAAACGCGACCGAACGACATTGCGGATGATAATGAAAAATGCCCCGCCGGCAAAAAGTGCCTGCTGGTCGAAGACGCCAGCGGCATCCCGCATTGGTATGAGATTGTGGAACAATATTCCCGCCTGCCAGACGGTTATACGGAATTGGAGTATATCGAAAGCACAGGGACACAGTATATCGATACTGGTGTAAATATTGGAGAAGATATTCAAACAAAAGTTAGATTTGGAAAAACAACAAATACTTTTTCTAGATTTGGTTTTATTATTGGTGGTAAAGGCAATTATCAAGGTCTTGTATCAAGAACGGATAGAGATTCTTACTATGCATCAATGTACAATTCTAGCGAACACACATTAACAAGGACTATCACTGACGACGTATTTGATTTTACGTTTAATGTTGCAGGACATAAAGTCGTTCTTAATGATACAGAAATTGGAACTTTAACTCCGATATCGCCATACTCAACAGATGGTAACGTTGGCGTGTTCCGTAGTCCAGGTACTTCTAGTAGTAATAATAATGGTATAGGTAAAGTATATTTATTTGTTATAACAAACAGTTTAACTAATGTTATGTTGTTCAATGGCATTCCGGCAAAACGGAACAGTGACGGTGCGGTTGGTTTGTATGATACTGTGTCGGGTCGGTTCTTTACCAACCAAGGCACTGGTGAATTTATCGCCGGACCGGTGGCAGAGTGATGCACTCTTGGGACATTCCCCGTCTTTTATCGCGTCAGCGAAAAAGAAGGGGGGGACCGGCGTAGCCGGTGGGGCAGTTCAAATTACCCCGTCGCCTACGGCGCCACCCCTTCTTTGTGAAAGAAGGGGACGGTGCAAGAACGAATAATTATTCATCAACTGAACTCTGCACTCTGAAAACTGCACTCTGACTATACCCCCGCCACCGTCTCCGACGGTCCCCCTCCCCACGGGCAGAGCCCTTGGGGCGGAATCACCACCCCTCCGAGGGAGGGGAACTGGTTATGCTGTGACGGTGTCGGCGATGTTTCGGGCGGCGGTATTTTTTACCAATGATTTCTTCGCCATTTTTTCCAAACGCGTTGGGTTATCAAATAATTCCGTTAATGTCGATTCCAGCCAACGCGGTGTGAATTTCGATTGTTCTATTGCAAACCCGCCACCTAATTTTGCAAATGCGGCGGCGTTGGCGGCCTGGTCTGGGTTTATATTCAATGGCACCAAAATCGCCGGACGACCGATTGTTTCCAATTCGATGACGGTGCTGGCACCACTGCGCCCGATAACCAAGTCTGCATCACGGATTGCACCCGCCATATCGCGAATAAACGACAATACATTTGCGTGAATTTTATGTTCGGCATAAAACCGTTGCAATTTTTCAACATTTTCTGGTCGGGTTTGATGCGTTATAAAAATCTTTTTATTTTTCATATTCGCAATGGCCGTTGGCACAACTTCGTCCAAAATTTGCGCACCCAATGAACCGCCCGTCACCAATAAATGCGCCTTGTTCGGTATTGGCGCACCGGCCGCCGCCAAAAAATCATCCCGCACAGGCAGGCCTGTGTACACGACGCGCGTATTCGTTTTTGGCATACCGGACACGGTTGGAAAACTGGTCATTAATGTTTTGACCCAGCGCATTGCAAATTTATTCGCACGACCGATGGCCGCGTTTTGCTCGTGTAAAAATGTCGGTATTCCCCATACGTGCGCCGCAAATACCACCGGCACAGATGCATATCCACCAAACGCAACAACGCGATTGGGGCGGCTGAAAACAAACCGCAAAATCAATGCACACGCCGACACAGCAATTTTGAATAACGCATAGATTTGCTTTAAGCGACTTTTTGCGCCAACGCCCGACGCCCAAATATGCACCGTGCCCGCACCACTGGGCGCCGCATCGCGCACCATTTTATCGGTTCGCCCATCGCAAGAAATTGTTATTTTATGACCGCGCCGCGCCAATTCCGCCGCCACCGCCATTGCTGGAAAAACGTGTCCGCCCGTTCCACCCGTTGCAATCCATATTTTCATATCCGTCCCCCTTTGGTTTTGGGTTTATTATTTCCATTTGTCTTCACGTATCAGTGCCAGTGTTAACCCGAACAACAGGCAGAACCCCAGAAACGAACTGCCCCCGAATGATATAAACGGTAATGTCATACCCTTGGGCGGCATTACGTGTAATGTCGTCGCCAGGTTCAGGCAAATCTGGACCGAAAATAACGCCGTTGTGCCCGTTATAACATACAAAACAAATTTATCGCGCGCCGATGCCGCCGCCGTCATTAAACGCTTTATCACCATCATAAACAGAACCAATAATAAACACCCCGCAATTGCACCAAAATCTTCGACCAGGGCCGCAAAAACAAAATCGTTTTCCGCCATAGGCAGGTTTTCGGCCGCAAATGCCTCGTCCCCCATACCAAACAGGCCGCCTTGGCGAATTGCGTTTACGGCAAAGCCAACCTGGGACAGGGGGTCCAGCGGTTTAAAGAAATCCATTACTCGTTCGTGCACGTGTGGCCAAATACAAAACGCAACCCCTAATCCACCAATACCAATGCCGGCCATAATGGCAATGATTTTATTGGGCAAGCCTGATACAAACAACATTATGCCCAATACCGAAAAATATAATATCGATGTGCCGACATCGGGCTGGGAAAACATAATTCCCAAAACTAAGCAAAACACACCAACATACGGCCACCACGATGTCCAACTGAATTTCCAGGCATCCCGATTTAGAAATATATCGTCACCAAATTTTTCCTTCATACGCGCCAAAAACCACGCGGTGATAACAACAAATCCGGGCTTCATAATATCCGACGGCATCAATTTTAACCCATCCAGCACCACCCAGCGCGCCGAACCATTTACAACCATTGGATGAACAAATGTCATCAATAATAACGGCAGGCACACAATCACGTTTAACCACGCCAATTTTAAAACCCATTTCTTGTTAAACATACTGGTTATGAATAATGTTCCCAATCCCAAAATGTAAAACGGAAACATTTTAACAAAAAAATGATACCACGGTAATGCACCGTGAACACGGATGGAATTCGCACTGCCGGTTGATATGGTTGCAATCATACCGACAAAAATCATTATACCAACATACAACAGCAACCAACGGTCAATGCCAAAATACCAATCAGTTAATTGACTGTCGTCGGTTCTGCGTGCAACTTCGTTTATAACCGCCATTTCATCCGTCCCATATTCATTTTTAAGCAAATTTTAACAATATCAATGCGATGCCAGAAAACAATATCGATAACACGAAAAATCTGTCCACGATTTTTGTTTCCGCCCAACCCAATTCTTCGAAATGATGGTGTAACGGTGCACGCAAAAATATGCGACGGCCTGTGCCGGATATTTTACGTGTGATTTTGAAAAACATCGTTTGCAAAAATGACGACAACAATATCAACACCATCATACCGGCGGCAACACCCATAATGATTTCTGATTTTAATAACATCGCAACCGTGCCCATAAATCCACCCAATGCAAGCGAACCAACATCACCCATAAAAATAGAGGCAGGTTTCGCATTATACCACAAAAATCCCAATACGGCACCGGCGGTCGCACCCAATGGCGCGTACAGGGCGGATGCATCGGGCAAGAAAACAACACTGTCCATAAAACCGATTCTGGTTGCACCGTATAATGCGACAACCAACACAATTAAAACCGGCAAATATAATTTGGATAACATTCCGTCCAGGCCGTCTGTGATGTTTGTGGCGTTTGCCGAACCACAGATTACAAAATACCCAAAAATAAAATACAAAAATCCCAATGTTATCGGCATACCAAAAACACTGCCCATCACCCAAGAATTTAACGGCAATAAAATTGATGAACCAATTGTGATTGAAAAATCTGGGACATATGGTGGCATTGTTTTATTGATTAAATACACCAAAATTACAACGAATACGGCCTCGGCACACAGGCGGAAAGACGGCGACAGGCCGTTGGATGCCTTGTGCGATTGGGAAGAAACCTTTTTATAATCATCAACAAAACCCAATGCGCCAAACATTACCAATGCAAATAACGAAATCCAACCTGCGGTATTTATCATTGGCATAAACAATATAGACGCCACAATAATCGCAAACAAAATTAAAATTCCACCCATCGTTGGGGTGCCGGCTTTGACCCGATGAGATTCCGGAACATTTTCACTGATTGGTTGGCCACGTTTTTGCCACGCGTGCATCAGACGAATAAAACCGCGACCAAACAAAAACATTATCAAAAACGCACAGCCAAACGCCGCGGCAAACTGGACCCAGCCACTTGCAAAAGAATAAAATCCGTGTGATAAAAAGTAATCAGCCAGCATAAAAATCTCCCTTGTGTTTATACTGACATTTTACCACAAAATAACGGCAATACAAATCGATTTCAGATAAAAATTAAAATACCCCGCCGACCGTTGGCGCAGATTGTGTGACCGTCGCACCGTCAACTTGGATAACAACCGTTTCCGGTTCAACCGGGATGTTGGGACCTTGGTTTGGTTTGAAAGCCTCGGTTATAATCACGCCGTTTGGGTCACGGTTTGCCGCAACACCATTGCTGCGATTTACACGCACAAAATGCAGACCGTCCGGCACCGAAAACGGCTGATTTTTTTGGTTTGCCAGGGCCACCGTCATAAAGTCTGAAAAAATATGCGCGGCGGTATACGAGCCGGTGCCCTTGCCCAATGGACGTGGCGTATCATACCCCAGGTACACACCCGCAATTAAATTTTTAGAAAATCCGATAAACCACGCGTCTTTGACATCGTTGGTGGTACCGGTTTTACCCGCAATTGTATGACCGGGAACCATTGCCTGGCGGCCGGTGCCACGTTCAACCGCGCCTTGTAATATCGATACCAATTGATATAAACTTTGTGGGTCAGATAACGCCGGCCCCATATCATCATCCGCCGGTGGCAACATATCAGACGACCATTTTTCCATTTTTGTATCGCCACCATAAATCGTGCGACCGTATCTATCCTGGATATAATCGACATATTTTGGACGGATGACGTGCCCGCCGTTCACAAATGCCGAATATCCAGACACCAAATTTTGTAATGTTGTTTCACCCGACCCCAACGCCATCGATAAATTAACATCTTTCATATCGTCCGGGTAAACACCAAACCGCTTTGCAACATCAATTGCATCACGAACACCAATTTGTTCAACCAATCGCACCGTTGGCACATTACGCGATGTTTCCAGCGCAAAACGCAACGGCACATCGCCCAAGAATTTTTTATCGTTGTTTTCAGGTTTCCATTCGGTATATGCATCTTTCCATCCGACGATTGGCGCATCCAGTAAAATTGTTTCGGGCGACATACCTTTTTCCAATGCCGCCAAATACACGAACGGTTTAATCGTACTGCCAATCTGGCGCATAGCCTGGGTTGCGCGATTAAACGAACTTTGCGCGAACGAACGCCCACCCGACATTGCCAAAACGCGGCCGGTATATGGATTCATAACGATAATTGCGCCCTGGAGTTTTTCATTGCCCGCACGCCCCGCATTGTACGCATCCAATGTTTTATTCAGCGCAGCGGAGGCCGCCCGTTGCAATTCGGGCTGAATTGTTGTTTTGATATATAATCCGTCGTTATACAATTCGTCGCGGCCGATTGCGTCCAGTAATTGACGACGAACCTCTTCGGCGAAATATTGAAAAGTATCTTCCATCTGGGCGGTAAAGCCACTGTTGATATTTAATTCCTCGGCCGCGGCGGCATCGGCCGCGTCTTGGGTAATAAAACCTTCGTCCACCATACGACGCAAAACATAGTTGCGACGTTCGACGGCGGCATCACGATTGTTTGGTGCCTTGGGCAGGGATGCCAAAAACGCACATTCGGACAGCGTTAAATCCTGGACCGGTTTGTTGAAATACATCAACGCGGCCGAACCCACGCCATATGCACGCGCGCCCAGGAATATTTGGTTCAAATACAATGTCATTATATGCTTTTTAGAAAAAGACCGTTCCAGACGCAGTGCCAAAATCGCCTCTTTGACTTTGCGGGAAATGGTGCGGTCCGATGTCAGGAAGAAATTTTTTGCAACCTGTTGCGTGATGGTTGATGCGCCAGAAAATTTTGCATCAAAACCCATCGCCCGCATTAAATTATTTAATGACGCACGCAAAATACCCTGGGCATCGATACCGGGGTGTGTCCAGAAATTTTGATCCTCGGCAGCGATAAAGGCGTTTACCAATTGTGGTGGAATATCGTCAAAATCGATAAAAACACGACGTTCGGCCGCATATTCTATCAACAGCGAACCATCCGCCGCATACAGGCGCGTTGCAACCGGGGGCGCATATGTCGCCAATTTTTTATAATCCGGCAAATCGTTTCCATAAACAAAAATCAGTGCCGCCAATGCCGCAATTCCGGCGGTTATGCACCAAAATATTACATTGATGAAAATTTTAAAAACTTTTTTGAAACGCATAAATATATTATACGATATGAATTTATAATTTGCAATTTATAATTCCGCAACACCGTCATACCGCCGAAGGGCGGTATCCAGTTGACGACAAATGTCGTCAACCTGTGTAATAATGCCAAATGACACAAGTTTGCGCCAATGGCGCAGATGACGTACCACAACTAAACTTATGAAAACTGCACTCTGTAAAAAAACCGCCGATGGCGGTTTTTTTTATAATTCAATATGGCCATTGGTGGCAACTATTTCCACGCCAGACGTGATTTTTCCCCCGGCCTCGCGCAATATTAAATCGCCGGCGGCAATTTCGGCAAAATCCAATGGGCGAGACACAAACGCGTCCAATTTGCCCGATGCAACGCCACACAAATCCAACGCCGGGCAACCCGACACACGAACATCGCCAATTTTATTGGAATTATCGTCGGTGTTATATGCAACCATTAAATCGGCAGGGTCTGAAATTTGAGACACACGGATTTTCACCGAATGGAATGCCGAAAACACATATGCACCACCACCAGATTCGGCATAATATAATTTATCCAATACAGGGGCATAAACCAACGCGATTTTCGTTTCGCCGTTCGAGCGTAACGCCAATGATATTGCAAAATTTGGGTTTGCACGAACAAAGTTCGCCGCACCCGATATTGCCAAAACAAATTCGTCACGGGAATCACCCGCACGCGACACATTCGGTGTCAGCAGACCCGCCATAGGGCGCACCAATTGCAAATCGTTTAATATACTTTCCTCGATACGGGCGGACGCACGCATTACAAAATCACGCGCACCCTTTAACGATTGTTGCAGGTTTTCAACCTCGCCAAAATCGTGGCGCAAGCTGGATGCGGTTTTATCCAATGCCGCAAACATTTTGTTTAATTCGGTTGAACCCTTGATAAGCAAGTCCATTTCGCCCCCCAGTCAAAAAGACAATATTAAAATTTGAACCCAGCAAATTTGCTTTTGAAATCGGCGGCACGTTGACCCTTGGAGTCATTGTTGCTGCGTTGGCCGGTCCACGCCGGATGATTCAAATTATCGGTTGATAAAACCAAATCTTTTTTCACAGAAGAATACATTTCAACGGTTTGACCATTTGTCATTGTGACGTTGATTTTGTGATATTCTGGATGAATTCCTTGTTTCATAGTTTTTACCCTTTGTTTTGATATAAGCCCAAAAATTATACATTGTATTTTGCGAATTGCAAGAAATTATTGAACTGCCCCGTCACTCAACCGCGTTGCGGTTTTGTGCCACCCCTTCTTTTTGTGCTGGCGCACAAAAAAGACGGGGAATGTCCGGAGCGATGCAGTGAAACGAAATCGCCATAAAAAGGTTTTAAATCACAATTACCTCCCCCCACTTGCGTGGGGTACTCCTTCTTTCATAAAGAAGGAGACGGCCATAAGGCCGAAAAAAATCCCCCGGATGGGGGATTTTATCGTTTCCGACGGGTTATTCTTCGCTGATGTCGACGCTGACGATGTCGCCAAAGTCACCAACCAATTGGCCGCCGACATAGCAATGGATTTTCGAACCGATTTCATCCATCCATTTTTGTTGTTCCGCGGTAAAGTTCGCACGGTTGTTGGCCTTCATAATTTGCGCCGTGGTGATACCACCCGCCGTACCCAAAACCGCCGCACCGGCAACATCCATAATCGCACGACCGCCGCCATTGTTCCAGAGATTTTTCTCGCCAGCATCTACAGTTTTGGTATATACATCCAGGTTTGACATACCTTTACATTTGTTAGATATTTCCTCTGCATTTGCCTTAAAGTCAGGTGCATTTCCGGGAAGCGGCTTACCTTGTTCTATTCCCGTGGTTACAAATTTGGTTTCATCCCATTTATAATTTTCATTATTAGTCAAACCCAATT
>CADBBQ010000005.1 GCA_902793005.1 uncultured Pseudomonadota bacterium | reverse complement strand
CTACGCAAGAAAAGACGGGGAATGTCCGATAATAAATAATTATTTTCCACAACTGAACTTTGAACTTTGCACTTTGAACTTTGATATAAAAATACCGCGGAAAAAAGCGCGGTTGGAGGCAAGAAAACTACAAAGATATAAAGTAGCGTCGCTTATTCGATATATTCGCAACCCTCCAACCACATAGTGGCGGAGTTATATCTTTAAGGGTTTTCTTGTCCCACACTGGCAACACACCAATGCAATTATATTTTAACGGATAATCAACGCATTTGCAAATTTATTTTTAATAATTCATTTAACACACTTTGAAAACAGAAATCTCGCTGTAGCGCCAGCGCAAGCGGATGAAAAAAAAGCGGTTGGGGTGTTGATAAATCAGTATGCTTTGACTCCGTTGATCTTCCAGAACGAATCAGTATTTTATACACCAACGGCACCCCAATCTATAAAAATGTGTATAAAAAATAACGACATAATCGTGACACCTTGCATACAAATACGCCCCCAAATGCCACGAATTATGCCGAACATACAAAAGCTTATCACAGCCCCGAACCCAATTCCCAATTAGATTCATCACTATTTTATCAAAGAAACAACCGTTCTATCAAGTAAAATTTATAAGAAAAAACGCCCCGGTTTTCCCCAGGGCGCCACAATACATAAAACAAACGAAAATTTACATAGTTGTAATATAATCGACCTCGATAACATCTGGCTCGCCATTTTCGCCTTTATCGATTTCGCCTTTGATTTTCATTTTTGTATTTGGAACGATAACCATTTCGCCCAAAATCACAGGTTCGATTTCAATATGAATTGTGCCGGTTGAATCTTGGAAAATATACATTTCATCCCCCAAGTTTTCAACAATATATCCCGTCATAACGACATTTTGGTTATCACGCATCACTGGGATTTGTTCGACCGTCACAATTTCATCAACAACCGGTTCAACCATTGTTGTAATTGTAACAGAATTCATCCCATTATTATTTTTATTGCTGTGCATTCCCGGTCCCGCCAAAGCATTTCCGGCAACCAACGCAGACAACATTGCGACAGTGTAAATTTTTTTCATATGCTCTCCATTTGGTTAAAATTTCATTTACGCAAACAAATTATACCGCCCCACCCCCACAGTTCATATAGGATTGATTGGCAAAAATAAAAATGCCCAAACGGGCATTTTTATTTTTGAATATGCACATCCATTTGTGGAAATGGAAAATGTATTTTTTTCTTTGGCAATTCGCGATATAACGCCTCGCGCAGGTCACCCTGGGAATCAAAATTATCGGCAAATTTTGTCCAATACCGCACCGATAACACAACCGCACTGTCGCCCAAATCCGACACAAATACAACCGGTGCCGGTGTTTTCATCACGCGTTTATCTTTGGATAATACAGACAAAATAACTTTGCGCGCGGCATCAACATTATCACCATACGAAATTGCAATTTGAATTTCGGCACGACGATTTGGCGTATCAGACAAATTTATAATTTCACCATTTGCCAATGGGCCATTTGGAATAAAAACAACCTGATTATCAAAAGTATGTAATTCGGTTGTAAAAATCATAATTTTTTTAACCGTGCCCATCCGCCCCGATGCAGTTTGAATCACATCACCAACTTTAAATGGTTTTAAAAACAAAATAATTATACCACCGGCGAAATTCTGGAAAGTCCCAGACAGAGCCATACCAACCGCCAACGCGCCCGCGCCCAATACCGCAACAATAGATGTCATTTGCACGCCGACCGTTGTCAAAACGATAATGATAACAAAAATACGCAATAAAATATTTATAAACGAAGAAATAAACGTCACCAACGACGGTTCCAATTCACGCCGTTCCATTGCGAATTTAACAGAACGGGTTATGCGTTTTGCAATCCACATCCCGGCCCATAAAATGGCAACCGCCGCAATCAGTTTCAAACAAAAATCAATTGCGCCACCCAACATACTTTGAATTAAATTTTGCCATTGTTCAGGTGTTTCGGGCGGCGTTGTCACCAATTCGTGTTGAACATCCGCCATATGTTGCAATTTATTTTGAATATCTGCCGCAACAACCTCGTTCATATTATCCATATCAACCTACCCCCTACATCTGAATATCTTCGCATTTTTCTGTGGTTTTTGGATCATCGCAAACAGTTTTACGGGTATCAACCAATCCCCACACATAACTACCACCTTTGGTGCTGCAATTTTGTGTTGTTGTCGATGAGCAATAATGACATATACGCGTATCACGATTAAACACCGCATTTGATGTCTTGGTCAAACCACCTGCCGAAGAACTGGAATTACCACTTTTTAATTTATTCAACCAACTGGCCGTTCCATTACCACCCTTGGTCAAATCAGCATTATTCACACCGGCGGCAACGTCATAACTGATTGCGTATGGTGGTGTCAATGGTTCTTGGGGGGCAATACCGCCAACACCAGTATTTCCCAATGTTCCAATCTTTTGACACATATATTGTGCCAAATCAGCCGATGCGTTTTTGGTTGCCTCGGCAACTTGGGTTGTAAATTTTTTATTATAATTATCTTGGGCCTGGCGCAATGCCGCAATTGCGATTTCCATTTTAACCTGGTTTAATAAATTTGGAAAACGTGCAGATGTTTTTTCTTTTTTACCAGTTATCTGTTCCAAATTGCGCCCAGTGATACAAAATTGAATCTTTGGATCTTGTTCAATCATTTCGATTGTTCTATTGATTGTGCCTGCGATATTATTCAATTCTTCTTCGATTGTTGGGATAATCGCATCTGCATCTGGTTCATTTGCGAAACGTGTCCGCACAGACGCAATATAATCAGCAACACCAATTTCCCCAGGTGCCAATTTGTCTTCGCCGTCTGTCACATTACTGGACGCTTCGCCCATCTTGATTGAACCAAACGATATCATACCTGTCACACGATATGTGTTTCCAGATTTTTGCGAACGCAACGAACCCGTTCCCATTGTGTCATCGGCTGCGAACTTATTACAATCGGTGGTTGAACCACAAACCTCAGTCATTTTTTCTTCAACCAGATTCTGACACGTTTCCAACGCAGAATTATCAATATTCAAATACAATCCCATCAACATAGAATCCAAATCGTCCATAGAAAACTTTGGATTCGCCTGTTTGCAAACAACCAATTTATCGATTGGGCAAATATCGTGAATATATGCGTAATCCATACCTATACAGTTCTGGAAATTTTCGCCGCAACGATTTTCATCGGTAAAGCAATCTTTGACCTCGGCGGTACACGCGTCCACTCGCATCGCCGCCAATTTATCTTTGACGTACGCCCAAATTTGCGGTTCCATCCGTTCGCACGGATCGATTTCAACTTTACAGAAACTGCGTGCCATATCGGGACGTGCCAAACACGCATCCATAGTGTCCTTGCCTTTACCGGCAATATCATCTTTGCACGCCTTTTGAATACAATTTGAAATATCGGTTAAACAAGATTGACGTTTTTTTGATTCAATTTTACTTTCCGCCAATTTAATTGTTGGTGCGGCTTCGCGTAAAAAGTCGTTCCACACATTATCACGCACCGCAACGCATTGATCTAACACGCGTTCACAGATATAACGTTTTGATTCCAAAATTTCCATTGTTGAATCGGTGATATCATATGTGACAGTTTTTTTAACCTTGGTTTTTGCGGTACTGGTTGCCTGATTATTTTGCATATTTTCACCCGCGATTGTGAACACGCAATTTGCCCAATCGGCACCACACGCATCTGGCCCTTGCATACATTTTTTATATTCAACCATACATTCGCCACGGTCGTATTTATTCGCCGACGCCAAAGAATCTTTTAACGCACTGCGCACCGCCGCATTGGCATTATTCATCGCGGTTTTCGCCTCGGCCTCGCGCTTTGCAATACTGTTTTCGAAACCTTTACAATCCGACACGATTTGCCGCGAATACATTTGTTTCAACAAAGTATAATCTTTGGAACACATATCCATATCGATTTGTTCACGACACAAATTATCCGCCGCCGCAAACAAAGCATCACCTGTTTTATCGGCAATAGATTCGATATCATCAAACACATCGTCATCCGCCCCCGCATCATCCCACATTGCCAACAAAGATTTGCGTTTTTCCGCCGCACTTTGTTTTGATGTTTTCGCAACATCGCCTGTTTTAGAATCATATTCGCGCACACCATTAAATATAATATCGGCATTTGCGCCCGCCTGGACACGTTCAACTTCCTCAGTCTGTAATCTGTCGGCCTCGGCCAAAGTATCCTTGATTTTTTCTAATCTCGCCTCGTAGCCAGCGTTTTTATCACTGCACGCACAAGACCCACCGTCTTCGTTATCCAAAATACAAAACTGGTCCATACATCCATAATACGCGTCATAGCATTCCTGGTTATACACACCCGCCGCCGCGGTTTTCGCCCGAACCTTGGTTCCCTGTTGAATTGCGGATTGTTTAGACGCAGATTTTGTTGTCGCCGACCACCCCGGCATTGCAACCAACACCGCCGCAACAAAAATTCCAAAACGCAAAAACTTTTTCATATCTCTCTCCATCTATGAAAATTTATTTTAACAAATCGTTCAGCATTTCTTCCGTGATATTACCCACATTGATATCTTCGCACGATTCCAATTCCTGGCAGAATTCTTCCTCGCCACCGGATATACCGCCCATAATACCGGCACCAACACCACCGATTACCGCACCGATTGCCGTGCCCCAACCTGGGCTGACCATTGTTCCAGCCGCCGCACCTGCCGACAGTCCGCCCGCCGCCGATTTCAATGCAGATGTCGCTTTGCTCTCGCCGCCCTTTTCGCACACGCGTTGCACACGACACACGTGGCAATTACGCAAATCGGGTTCGTATGAAACACTGCGAATATAACTGATTGCACCGTCCGCATCCGGTTTTTGTTCTTCTTTATATTTAGCCAGGCAATATTTATGATTGCGATTTGTTTCTTCTTTTTGTTTCAAATCATCCATTATCGACGACAGTTCGCGCAAGGCGCGATTTTTTGCCTCACGGTATGCAATCATTTTCGCCGTTGTATTCACCCCGTCAATCATACTGATACGATTTTTCAATTTAGTATTGCTTTTGCCGTACACATCTTGACACGCCGACAAAGTTAAATCACGCTCAAAATCTGTAAAGAATTTATCCACCGCCGCACGTGATGACGCATCAACCTTGCCAATCAATGAATTTACATCAACCCATTTGCTGGTATCAATACCATCCAATAATTCTGCGGGCGAAATGCACGCCATATCGGTTCCACAAACGTTAGTCAATTTTTCCGCAAATTGATTTATGCACCCCGTCAACAATTGATAATCCATTTTCATCATTGCCGCATTCACCAAAACTTGGTACTGACTTGCACCTTTGCAAGACGGGAACATATCTTGGGGACACAATTTTGCAATATCGGTCGCGCCCTTGCCAACACATTCCGGTTTTGTGAAATCAACACCACATCTGTCTTTTAAACAGGCATCCAAATCATTTTCACAAAATTTCGTTTGCAGATATGCCAATTTATCATTTATCACACTTTGTATTCCAGGAATCTTTTCTTCACAATCTGTAATAACCGGACAAATTCCCGCCGCCACATTTACATCGGTTAAACACGCAGAATTTGTGGATGTCGAACACCCCTCTTCCAAACAGTTCTGAATTTTCGCCAAACACATTGCGCGGCTGTTTCTATCCGCATATTTTTCAGCATCCTTTAAAATCAAAACAGATTCGTCATCCCAATCTTTTAACACATCACGACGCACCGCCATACATTGATCCAACACATCTTCGCACGCATTTGCACGACGCGACAACAATCCCGCATCCAAACAGTTTTCAAAATTCACACCACAACCGCCCTTGTCCGCAACACACGAACGAAACGCCAGCAAGCATTCCCCACGATTGTATTTATTTGTTGTATCCAACATTTCCAAACGCGCCGCACGCACAGCCGCCTCGGCCGTTTTTTTATTCGCCGTCGCATCACGTTTCTGGTCAGATAAATATGTATCAAACGATTTACAATCCGCAACAATCATACGCGAATACAAAGTTTCTTCGGCCCCAGATTTTGCACCACACGCCGCCAATTCTGCCCGACACGCATCCGCCGCCATTGCATACAGATTTTGTCCGATATCAACATCTTCTGATAATTCGCCATCATCCGCATCATCCAAATTCAACCACGCCGAAAAATCAATTCCGGATTTATTTTTCTTGGCCGCATCAGATTCACCAAAAACCAACTTTGCACGCGCACCCAATTTTTCGCGTTCAACACCAGTTGTGTATAAATCATCAGCCTCGGTTTGGATTTTTTGAATTTCCAAAATTAATTTTTTTGACCGTGAAATATTATCCGAACACGCACATCTGCCACCCTCGGTTTCATCCAGCAAGCAAAAATCATCCATACATTGCCGATATGCATCACGACAATTTTCCGGTGTTTTTTCTACTGTTGCAGCGGTTTCATCAACGGCAACATCCGCCCCCCCATCATTATTTGCGACAATTGCGGCACTGGACGCACGTTGTTCCACCACCGGCGCAGTCGCTTTTCCCGTGGCCCCAGGCATTGACCGCACCGTTGTTGCAACCATTGGCCGCATACCAACACGTGCGCCACTGTTTGTTGTCCGGTCTGCCGCCCAACAGGCAATTGGCACAACACACAAAAACAATGCGATATTTTTGAATTTCATATCTCTCTCCACTATAATACTATCGTGTTTATTTTATCAAAAAAAACACCCTATATCAAGCCCAAGTAAAAAAATCTTGATATTTTTCCATCCCCGATATATCATAGACGCAACAACAATAAAGGATTTAATTTATGGCAAAAGACGACGTTATCGTTTTCACAGGTACCGTAACCGACAAATTACCGAATACTATGTTTCGTGTAAAGTTGGACAACGGCCACGAAATTTTGGCAACCGTATGTGGCAAAATGCGCAAGGCACGCATCTGGGTCAATGTTGGCAAACGTGTTCGCGTTGAAATGACACCATACGATTTGGACAAGGGTCGCATCACATTTGTTGAAAAAAACAATGCGACACCTGATACACCTGCAAATTAAGTAAAAATTCACACAAAACAAATGCACCATTTGGTGCATTTTTTTATTGCCCACAAAAAAACTTTTTTGGTAGAATTTTTATTGTATGAGGAAGAAAGGTTTTCTATTTTTATTTTTATCAATTTTAACCGCCATTGGTATGTCCCACGCGGCTGACCGTTCCACGCCCACAACATTGCGTGGAAATATGGCGGCACAATCTGGTAATGCCCGCGCAACAATTTCTGTGCGTTCTCAAAATTCCACACGACCAATAATAAAATCACGTACAACCAGCACACCAACATCTGGACGCACGACAACAACCAAAACAACACCCACACGAACAAAAACCCGCACAATGATTTCAAATCGTGCCGGATTATTAACCACACCATCCAAAACCAAACAGGTTATCGGTCGCGCCGCAACATTAGATATGACGCCAATCATTCCGGAATCTAATTTTGGCAATGAATATAATACGTGTCGCGATGCATATTTCACGTGTATGGATCAATTTTGTGCAAACGCGAACGAAACATATCGTCGCTGTGTTTGTTCATCCAGACTTACCGAAATAAAACAAAAGCAATCGGCGATTTCTGAAACATCCGACTCTTTGACGACATTTCACGATTTAAATTTAGACATTATCAAAAAATCCGCGGCCGAGGTTGCCGCCATAACATCCGCAACAACCGGCGAATTAATTGCCACCACCGCCCAGGATAAATCGGCATCCGCCCAACAATTAAGTGCAATCGGTGATATATTGGAAAAAACCAAAACAAAATCTTTATCAACCGCCGGCACATTGGATGCCGGTGGCGACATCAAATCGATTTGGACGACCACGGATTTGGCAAATGGCGCAAACATCGCAAACCTGACGGGGGAAAGTTTATATAACGCCGTCAACGCCCAATGTTCCGAAATGGTGACATCACAATGTTCATCATCAATATTAAATATGGTAATATCCGCATATGGTATGTATATCGAAAATGACTGTGCGGCATTGGCAACAAATTTAACCAAACAAAAAAATTCTGCTGGGTCTGCAATTCGTGAAACAGAACGCGAAATGAATATCGCGCGTCTAGAAAATTACGATGCACACAA
Source organism: uncultured Pseudomonadota bacterium (assembly GCA_902793005.1). Classification (GTDB taxonomy): domain Bacteria; phylum Pseudomonadota; class Alphaproteobacteria; order Rs-D84; family Rs-D84; genus Enterousia. The sequence goes on along the minus strand of CADBBQ010000005.1, from coordinate 53,257 downwards.
TTCGTTATCAATCAACGATTGTATTGCCAGTATTCGTACCGATTTAACCGCCAACACCGCGTGCGGCCCCGATTTTGTGCATTGCTTGGACGTGACGGGATTATATTTAAACATTGATACCGGTGAACCATTATACACGAAAAACTTTTTCAACCTGGCAAACCAGATTTCATTAGATGGCAACATATTATCCAACCAAACAAACCATATGTTTGTAAACGCGTTAAATAACAAAAAAATATTTGCGGAAAAATCATTGGATAAATGCCGTGATTTATCCGGCGATATTTGGGACGAATTTATGCGCCAGGCTATAATTGAAATTCATCAAAAACAACAAGAAAAAATCAGAACGGTCAAAAACGAATGTCTGGGCGTGGTTAACCAATGTTATGACGAACAAACAAATTCATTAAAAGATTTCAGTAACGTTGATAACAAAACATTATTGGGCCTGACAATGGAAACCGTCGAAGATTTATGTCGCGAAAAATTAGACACGTGCAGTAATCTGTACGGCGGTGGTACATCGGGACTGACGGAATTGGTAAACGCGATGCACGACATTGTTGACCAACGCATTATCGCCGAATGTCAAAATTTATTAACCGATTTTGGTAAAAACCTGTGTTCGGTCCAATCCAGTGATACATTACACGCATACCCATACGCGTGTCGCGTCTATGCACCGGGCGACCAAGAATACGCATCAATTCCAAAATGCAATGCGGCAAACGCAAATTCCGCCGATTGTGGCAACGATTATGTTGACAGTTTATATCAACGATTTGTTCACTATGCAATGCAGGTTTGTATTCGTCCATCTGAATATGAAAATTATGCAAAATCTGCAACAACCGATACACCAGCACAATTGGTTGTTCCAACGGCCGTATTACAAGACATAAATATCGTTATGGATAAAATGCGTATATCTATGGGTAATGAATTATCGCGCGAATGCGAACGTTTGGGTGGAATATGGGTCACGACACCATACACGAACACATCCATTGCATTACAGGAACAATTTTACACAGAAACCGGTACAAACAAAAAATGGGGTTATTGCAAGGCCCCCGTCACCACCAGTGAAACATATGTTGTCACATTTAACAATCACAACAGCGATACTAACACATACACGGCCGACGTCACATACGGTAAAAAAATGAATAGAATTACTATAATACCACAAAAAACGGTTGGCACAAATAACACCAGTTGCACATTTGGCGGATATTATACGGGTGAAAACGGAACCGGCACACAATATTATAATGCCTTTGGCACTGCAACACGTGCGTGGGATATATCTGGCAGTACAACATTACACGCCAAATGGACTTATGCTAACGACGCCAGTATAAACACACTATGTACTGCGGAACCTGAATCAAATTAAAAAACCGTCGAATAAGACGGTTTTATTTTTTTTTATTGTGATTTTTTATGCCGCCTTTTTAGGTTCGGCAAAAATTTCCACATATGGTTTTTTACCCAACACAACATCTTTATCAATAACGATTTCTTGCAAACCATCTTTTTCCGGTGCATCGAACATTGGTTGCAACAATAATTTTTCCAAAATACTGCGCAGACCACGCGCACCCGTTTTACGTTGCACCGCCAAATGCGCAATTTCTTGTAATCCATCCGGTGTCACGGTTAATTTCACACCATCAATATTCAGCATCGCAACATATTGTTTAACAATCGCATTTTTAGGCTCGGTCAAAATTTTCACCAATGCAGCCTCGTCCAAATCTTGCAATGTTGTAATAACCGGCAAACGTCCAACCAATTCCGGAATAATACCAAATTTAACCAAATCTTCGGGTTGCACATCGGCTAAATTATTTTTCTCTTCACGTTCTTTCTTTGACGCCACATCTGCACCAAATCCGATACCGGCACGCACACTTTTGCGTTGCCCAATAATTTTATTCAATCCATCGAACGCCCCACCACAGATAAATAAAATTTTTGATGTATCCAATTGCACTGTGGCCTCGCCTGGGTGTTTGCGCCCCGCACCGCCAACCGGCACATTTGCAACGGTTCCTTCGACCAATTTCAATAATGCCTGTTGCACACCTTCGCCCGACACATCACGCGTTAATGATGGATTTTCAGATTTGCGAGCAATTTTATCGATTTCGTCGATATAGATAATTCCGCGACTGGCCTTTTCTACATCAAAATTTGCATTTTGCAACAAGCGCGCCAACACACTTTCAACATCATCACCAACATATCCGGCCTCGGTCAAAGTGGTTGCATCTGCGATTGCAAACGGCACATCCAAAATTCGCGCCAATGTTTGCGCAAACAAAGTTTTACCCGTTCCGGTTGAACCAATCAATAACACATTAGATTTTTGAATTTCCACATCCGTGACATTAACCGCGTGCCGTTTATAATGATTATACACCGCCACAGACAACGCGCGTTTTGCATCCACCTGACCAATAATGTATTCATTTAAAAAATCATAGATTTGGTGTGGGGTTGGCAATTTTGCGGCACCACCTTGGACCGTATCCGTCCGCAAATCATCGGCCATAATATCATTGCACAACGCGATACATTCATCGCAAATGCAAACATTACGACCACTGACCAATTTTTTTACTTCATATACCGCTTTGCCACAGAAAGAACAAAACTGGTTATTTTTTTCAGATGAAGTTGTTTTTTCGTCACTCATATCCATCCCCGTAAATCAAAAATTATTTCCGCACCAAAATTCCATCAATCAAACCAAAATCTTTAGCATCGTTCGCCGTCATCCAATTATCACGTTCCATCGCCGCAAACAATTCTTTTTCTTTACGCCCGGTAAATTCAGACATTTGTTTAATTAACATTTCTTTGGTTCTTTTGAATTTTGCCACATGAATTTCCATATCGGTCACTTGCCCTTGTGTGCCGGCCATTGGTTGATGAATCATAATTGATGTATTTGGCAAAACAAAACGTTTGCCTTTTTCGCCACCTGCTAATAATACAGAAGCCATAGATGCAACCAACCCCATACCGATTGTCGAAACCGGTGCCTTGATATAACGCATAGTATCCAAAATTGCCTCGCCTGCGGAAACATCACCGCCCGGAGAATTGATATACATAGAAATATCTGCGTTTGGATTTTCCGATTCCAACAATAACAACTGGGCAACAATAACATTTGCCATATTTGTTTCAATTTCGCCCGTCACCATAATAATTCTGTCCCGCAACAGGCGCGAATAAATATCAAAAGAACGTTCGCCACGTGGCGATTCTTCTATAACCATAGGTATCAAAGCCATATTACCACCTTTTCAAATTCATTGTTTTTCTGTAATTATAGCACAAAAAAAAGCTGTTCGCAAATTTTCCGCCACTTTTTTATATAATCTAAATGGTCAAAACTTCAATAGCTGGCAAGGTACCCTTTTCTATAAATTCCAAAAATGCCCCGCCGCCGGTCGAAACATATGTTATGTCCCCGCGCACACCAGCCGCATCCACGGCCGCAACCGTTTCACCGCCACCAACAATACTGACCAATTTGCCGGCCGCCGTCCGTTCTGCAATCGCACGCGCAACGCGGAAACTGGATTCGCCCCAAACCGCGCCCCATTCGGCCATACCAAAAGTTCCGTTCCAAACAACCGTCGTGGCACGATTTATTTCATCAATATTACGGTCCGCGGTTTTTGGTCCGTCATCAATTATTACATCCACATCTGTGATTTCATCCAAACTTTTATTTTCGCGTTTTGCCGTTTTTTCAAATTTTGCACCAACACCTTTATCAATCGGCATTAAAAATTTACAGTTATTCGCCGCTGCAATATCCATAATTTCACGTGCGGTCGCCACCATATCCGGTTCGTACAGGGAATTTCCGGGATTTGCCCCACACGCATAATTAAATGTTGTTCCAATTGCACCCCCAACAATCACCGTATCCGCCAATTTGCATAAAGTTTTTAACACGCCGATTTTACCGGACACCTTCGCCCCACCAACAATCGCCAGTAATGGACGTTTTGGATTTTCCATTATGCGTGAAATATTTTCTACCTCTGTGCGTAACAATTCCCCGGCAAACGCGGGCAAAATTTTTGCAACACCAACCGTTGACGCCGCCGCCCTGTGCGCCACCGCAAACGCATCATTTATAAACAAATCAAAACCACGCGCCAGCGCACCGGCAAATTCCGCATCATTTTTTTCTTCGCCCGCATAAAACCGAACATTTTCCATCAGCACAATATCGCCATCACGCATCCCCGCCATAAATTTTTTATCCAGGCAATCCGCAACAAATGGAATTTTCATATAATCTGACACCGGGCGCAATGATAATTCCGGGCTTGCCACGCCCCCGGGCCGCCCCAGGTGCGCACATATTGCAACACGCGCCCCAGCATCGCGCAGTTTATTTATGGTCGGCATCGATTGTTCAATGCGGAAAGTATCCAAAATTTTTCCATTTTCAATTTGCACATTAAAATCCACCCGCAACAAAACATATTTGCCACGCACAGAATTATAATCAACACTACGCAATTTCATTTCCATTACCCCTTTCCAAAATCTTTTTTACTGGTCCAAAAGACTTTCTATAATGCTCATTTATACCATATTTTTCTATCGCGCGCAAGTGTTCGGGCGTTGGATATCCGGCGTTTTTTTCCCAATGATACCCGGGATATTTTTGTGCCAATTTATGCATCAAACGGTCACGCGTCACCTTGGCGATAATGGACGCCGCCGCAATAGATAATGATTTCGCATCCCCTTTGACCACCGCCGCCCCACGCAACCCCGCCGGCACACGATTTCCGTCAATCAGGCAAAAATCAGGCGTGCGCGTCAAATTTGCAACCGCCCGTTCCATCGCGCGCATCGATGCCCACAATATATTTAATTCGTCTATTTCCGCCGGGCTGCACATCCCTGTTGCCCAAATTGTGTTATGCGTTATCCAATCGTATGCCGCATCGCGCTGGGGCGCACTCATTTGCTTTGAATCGCGTATAACCACCGGAATTTCAATATTTTTATCCGGGAAAATCACCGCGCCCGCAACAACCGGGCCACACAGCGGGCCGCGCCCTGCCTCGTCCACACCGGCAACAATGCCAGATTGCGCCAATTCAAAATCAAAATTTGGGTTTGTTTTCATCACTTTTATCATACCAAAAATTCCCAAAAAACAACAGGATTTTCACTTGACAAACCTTCTTCTTGTGCAATAATCACAAACATTATGAACGAAGAAGACAAAAAAGTTATAAACGAATTATATTTATGGGGCTATATCTTGGCCAACGGTCTGTGCACAGGAAATTTAATTACTAATATTCGTGATGCATGTGACGGACAAAACGCCACAAACGGAATAATTGTATCTGGCGCACTGACCGCCCTTACTGCGATGCGCGCTATTCATTATTACAGATTAAATCACAAACAAAAATAAGGAAAATAAAATGCCAAACACCGTAATCGTTGCAACCGCAACAAAACAAATTTATAAAAACCAAACACAAACCACATTACAGGTTAATGCCCAGGCCGCTTTTGTTCAACAAATGGTTGCAAAAATGCAAAAACAAATGTTTGAAATGACACGTAGCAACTTGGGTTTTTAACACCAATGAATATTGATCGCGAAATTCTTAATATCCAAGATATTTTACAACGTGCCGATAAAGATTCCGAAGACATAAAATCTTTATTATTCGCGTCAATGGCACTAGTAAAATTAAAACAAAAAACAGCAAAACGCGCACACATCGCATCATTTGCATCACACGGCGTCGCTATTTTAAACGGCGTATTTGGAATCAATTACACATTTCGCAACGAAAATAAAATTTTGCTATTTTTATGGTATTTACCCGTAATATTGTATTTTGCAAAACACGGTTTCGATATGGACAAGACAAAAAATATTTTACAATCCGAATTAAACGATGTGTCCCAACAACATAACGCATTAAAAAATATATTACGCAGTGCAACACCTGCACTAACTCACGGAATTGCAAAAACATATCGCGATGAAATTCCGGACATAACGGATGACACCATAACCCCAGAACAAATCAATCAAACAATTCATCACATATTGATGAAATACGAACGATAACTAAATCGACATACGATTTTCTATTTGTTGTTGCACATATTCATCTTCACTATTATACAGTGGCCATTGACCATTTGCCAATTCTTGCATTGATGTCAATGGTTGATTTAACCGCGCACGATACAACCACAAATTTGACAGCACGCGTTTAATATACCCACGTGTTTCATACGCGGGGAAACTTTCGATATACAACAACGGGTCATATGTATTAAAAGTCTATTCGAATTTTTGCACATTACCAATCCCCGCATTATATGCCGCCAACATCTTAATAATACTGTTATCAATCACAGGTTGTTGCAACAAATCAACGATATATTGTTGTCCCAAAAACATATTATGTTCCGGCTTTGACATATCAATATTCGACCATTTAACCTTGTTTTTATGCGCAACCAATTTTGCCGTTCCCGGCATCAGTTGCATAACGCCGTTTGCACCAACACCCGATTTCGCGGTTGTGCGAAAACCACTTTCTTGTTTAGTAATCGCGAACAACAACGCCCTATCAATTGACCATCCACCCATCGGTTCCCAATCCGGCAACGGATATTGCGCCGAATAAATAATATCATCATCAATTTCCAAAATACCACGGTCACGCACCACCCCAGAAATCTGGATGGCAATTCGTGGCAAACCATACGCCGTCGCGATTGAATTTATCGCGTGCAATGTTTTATCAGATGCCCGTGTTGTAATCAAAGATTTCAAATATTGTTCCGCACGCGCCTTTTGATTTATCTGAATCAGTGCCAGCGCAACCCGACCCAATTTTAATTCCTGTAAAGTTGCAACATCTTCGTCCGAACAATCTTGTTCAAAAAATTCGTATTCCGGCGTACGTCCCAACATCGTGGCCGACAACGCGCCATAAAACGCCATCGGACGTGTTGCACCGATTTCCCAATATTTCTTGGCCCGGTCCATATCGTCATTTGCGTCCGCCGCGCGTCCCGCCCAAAAAGCGGCCTCGACCTTGCGGGCATCGTTGATTTGCGATAAATCCAAAATTTTGCTGAAATACTTTTCTGCCTCTTTATACTTGGCCTCTTTATAATAAATCAATCCCATCGTCCACAGGCCATATTCACTGTTAGCATCCGACGCAACAAAGCCCCATTTTTTTGCCAATTCCAATTCACCATTTGTATAATAAATATACGACAGTCTGCCCGCCAAGCGTCCATAATCAACCGAACTTAAAGCCTTTTTAAATTTTTTATCTTCCAAAATATTACGCGCCCGTTTTGTTGCGCCACTGCGAATTGCGCGCTTGAAAGCGGTAATTTTATTATCAATTGATTTAGAATATGTTTTTGTCGTCCAAGTTTCACTTTGCGCGGATTCACCACCCGATTTTGCCGTCAACGACGAATACACAACAGGCTTGCGTACTTTGACCTTTTTAATTTTGGCTAACTTTTCGACGCGTTCTGCACCGGGCATATCATAATATTTATTCATCCAATTTGAAATCTCGGCGCCTTTTGTTTTATATGTTTTGGAAAAGAACCGTTGATATAAAACCTCGTTCATTAATAATTTATTGGTTAACTTGGATTCCAATTTTTTTGCGGCATCAATTTTTTCCTTGCCTTGCAACATAAAGATTTGTTGATAAATTTCCGCATCCCCATCCGTCAAAACATCCAATACCGGCGCCGCCACCGCCACGTGCACACAAAATACAGCAATCAAGATTACAATTATTTTTCTCATTTTAAAACAACGATGTTTTTGGCAATTTGCATACGATTGCGTTATCTTCGTCCTCTGGTATTTGGTCAATAATTTTTTTGAAATCAGAAATTTTTGAAAACTTGCGATATACCGATACAAACCGTACAAACGCAATCGGATCCAAATTCAACAAAGAATCCGACACCATTTGTCCAACCGCCGCAGACGTCACCGTTTCATCGGCATTTTCTGTTTCCAATCGACGATGAATGGACGTCACCAATTTTTCAATTTGTTCATCCCCCACATCACGATTACGGCACGCCAACTTGATACTGCGTGTTAATTTTTCCCGGTCAAACGGTTCCAGTTTTCCACTGTTTTTTCGGACCATCAAATCACGCATTTGGACGCGTTCAACCGTTGTAAACCGTGCACCACATTGGTTGCAAACACGGCGACGACGAATTATCGCGTCTTCGATATCGGGGCGGGAATCCAGCACCCGAGAGTCAGTAGAATTACAGTATGGACATCTCATAACTATATAAATTTAGCAATCTAAAACAAAACTGTAAAGCATATTTTTTTTCATCAAAATTTTAAAAAATGCAATTTTCAAAAAAATCAAGACCTTTTTATCAAAAAATGCGTTTCGACACAAAAAAAAGCACCCGAAAATGTGATATAATATCTCGCATAGGGGACCAAAGAGAGAGATGGAAAAATTTTTAAACAAAATTTTGGCTGGCGATTGCATTGAATTAATGCGCAAAATGCCGGACGCGTCTGTGGATGCGATTTTTGCAGATTCCCCATATAATTTACAATTGGGCGAAAAAACACTCTATCGTCCCGAAGATCAAACCGCCGCACGTGCCGTGCGCGACGCGTGGGATTCTTTTACCAGTCCTGCGGAATATTATCAATTTTGCCAAGATTGGCTGCGTGAATGCAAACGCATATTAAAACCGAACGGCGCAATGTGGGCAATTGGTTCATACCACAACATTTTTCAAATCGGCGCAATAATGCAAGACCTGGGCTTTTGGATTTTAAACGATATAGTTTGGGTAAAAACAAACCCAATGCCGAACTTTCGTGGTACACGTTTTACCAACGCACACGAAACATTGATTTGGGCAACGCCGACCAAGACCGGAAAATATACATTTAATTACGAAACAATGAAAAAATTAAACGGCGGCAAACAAATGCGTTCCGATTGGAATTTGGACATATGCCTGGGCCACGAACGGATTAAGGGTGCCGACGGCAAAAGCCTGCACAACACGCAAAAGCCTCTGGATTTATTGCGCCGCGTTATTTTGGCATCAACCAAACCGGGCGACATAATATTGGACCCATTTGTGGGATCTGGCACAACCGCCGCCGCCGCCAAGGAATTGGGCCGGCAATTTATCGGCATTGACCGCGACGAAACATATGTTGCCGCCGCACGCGAACGCGTGGCGTCCGTTCAACCAATTGATTTATCTGATATCGAGGTTGCCAAACCCAAACGTGACGAGGTTCGTGTTGCATTCCGCGAACTTATCGAGGCAGGCCTGCTGTATGTCGGGCAAACATTGGTCAGCCCACGTGGCGAACGCGTTATGATAACCCACGACGGGAATTTAGCACACACCTTGTACGGCAAGGCATCAATCCACGTTATGGCGGCCCGCATCCAACATAGTGTCAGTTTCAACGGATGGGATTATTGGTCGGCACAAAAACGCGACGGCACATTGGTTCCAATCGACGATTTGCGCAACAAACCATCGGCACATCCAGCAACACATATGGATTTTTAGTTTTTTTCATAATAAAACCTCTGTTTTTTCTACACCGGCAGATTTTACCCCAAAACATCCTTTTGTCAACAAAAAAAATATTACCCTGCATCACGCACGCCCCCACCCACGCAATTCGCGAGCCGATTACTATCAAGATTTAATAGCTATCGGTAAAGAAATAAAGAATCTGAAAGATAAACTTGGGTTGCCGAATTTATGCTAAACATCTTGATTTTTTGCGTTTTTTTTGCATATGATTGATAATGTTAGTAAAAGCGTTTGAAATGAATAATATAAAAATCATAAAAGCAGATAAATCACATATCCCTCAGATGGCGGAACTTATCACGCAAAACCTGGGAACTTGCAACCTTATCAAAGGTGCGAATAACGATGTTATGGCCCGAAACATTGCCGAACTGACAGATACGGTTGATTATTATCGGGTCGCAATTGATGATAATGGAACCGTTGTTGGATTATGTGGCATCGGCGAAGTCAAATCGGATAACGATTATGCGCTGGATATAGGTAAACACCGCGACGTTTTATATGTGGTTGTTAGCCAAGATTACCAAAGGCAAGGAATCGGCACAATGCTGTTAAAAAGTTGCCTGAGAGATATTCACAATTATCCTGTGATTTACGAGGCATGGGGCGAAATAAAAAACGGCGATGTGAATTCATATAAAATGCTTTCCAAATGTTCGTTTGAGTTGCTCGCCGATATGGGAACATCTTTTTATCGCGACCATGGATATTGTCCGTATTGCGTGAACAAAGGCAGAAATTGCCGCGCCTGTTTTTGCAAAATTTATATTTATAGATAACCTATGATATCAATGTCATCATTACACCGACACCAATCATAACGAAACAAACTATCTTTTTAATCATTGCACCGCGTGAAATATCTTCGTGGAATCGCTTGCCGAAAAATCGCGCCAGTATTAGACCATAAAGTGCGACAAAAATTGGCTGAACTGATTCAATCCCGGAATCAACCAAAACCGGAATCAACGATAATGCGAATATAGGACTGAATGAACCCAATTGATCAAAGAATTCCACAAACAAAAACATACCGAACTTTTTGCGATATTTGCCAAAGTTTTTAACAATATCGGTGCGCACCGGACGATAGAATATCATCATGAATTGGACAACAAAAGACATAACCGCCACCCAGAATGCCGCCGACACCCAATCGGTATATCCCAACAATGCTTTGTAAAAAGCACCATCAAACGACAGTATTATCGCCGTCAGGCACATCAGCCAAAACCCAGTATTGATTTTTATATTCGCCTTTGGATTTATATTCAGCAGCAACGAAAACAAAATTATGATACCAAAGCCAGCATATTGAACCGGATGTAAAACTTCGCCAACAATCAAAAAAGCCCACAATGGTATAAAGACCTTTTCCAATTGAAACAGGGCCGCCACCACCGATGTATCTGTTTTATTCAGTGCGGCATAATACGGAAACTGGTATCCAACATTTATGATGGCCAGCAACAACACAAACAGCCACGCAGACAACGATAAAGAATGAATTGGTCCAAACAGTGGCAGGCATATAATCCCCAGAATATTGGTTAAATTTACATAAAATATAGTCGTTGGAATACGCTTGAATACTGTGCCAGACACATAGGCATCAAAGATATTTGATACCGCATGCGCCATAGGACTGATAAAAGCGACCAAGACCCCCAGTAAATTCATAGCATAGGAATTATAGCACAAAGAGTTCGAAAATGCCAATTTTTTGAGGTTTTTCAAAATTAAACCCGCCTTTGTTGGCGGGCTTGTCTATCTTGGACGGGGGCAGCTGGGTGCCTCGATACACAATAACAAAAATCAAAAAAAAGAAAGGGCAGCTGGATTTCCTCACGCGGCACACTATTTCCAAAAATGTCGTTTTGAAAAAACATAACCAGAACCGCTTTTAAGGTATTTTTCGAAATCCAAAGCGGCCTGTTTAGAACTAAACGCAAAATAATTTACCAATTCCCAAGGTTTATATTTTGCCGTATGTATTGAATATCCGGAATTATGGTCTTTTAACCGTTTTTTTAAATCATCAGTTTGACCAATATATCGTTGTTCTGGGGTGGAAATGCTTTTTAATAAATAAACATAAAACATATTTGCTTGTCCGCCTACGCCAAGGCTACGGTGGACACTCCTTCGCCTACACTGCTCTGCATCGGGTGGCCTGCCACCCATAGCATCGCAGATGCGAAGGGTGGTTGGGGCAGCTGGATTCGAACCAACACTAGCGGAGTCAGAGTCCGATGTTCTACCATTAAACTATGCCCCAATGACGCCCTGCATTATAATCGATTATATCTGTTTTGCAAATTATTTTTTGTGTCCCGTCGCACCAACAAAACCTTTGTATAAAAAGTGCATTTGTGATATCATATACATATCTATTAATCAAAGGAAACACATATGGAAATTTTTTCAATTATTTTAAATTCTTCAACCGTTATGTATGTATTGGCGTTCGTATGCGCGGTGGTTGGTATCAGATGTATGATACACGGGATTATGGGCGGTACATCAACCCTGCTCCGCATTTTATGCACTTTGTTATTTGCGGTTTTGGCATATTATTGTTATCGATATGCCGGCACATTACACGGCCACAATATGATTGACAGTTTTATATCCGACACATGGATTGAATTAAAACAATTTATTGCATTTATCAAAACAAAGTTTTAATAAAAAATTATTTCAAAAACAACACCGCCGCTGGGCGGTGTTTTTATGGAAATCTAACCTATGTCGGGGAAATCCGATTTTTGACACAATATATAACAACCAACGGAGCCCACATATGAAAAAATTTATCTACATTTTTTGTGTATTTATAATGTCCACACCCGCCATTGCCTGCACCGGCGTCACTCTGCACGCACGCGACGGCGGTACGGTTTCCGCCCGCACAATCGATTGGGCAGAATCCGCCACAAATAACATTTACACCGTTGTTCCGCGCGGATATGTATCGCGTTCACTGTTGCCAGACGGAACACAAAACGGAATGACATTTGTCGCAAAATATGGATTTGTGGGATTGGGCCCTGAACGCCCAGAATTCGTTGTTGACGGCACGAACGAGGCCGGCCTGAACGCGGGCTTATTTTATTTCCCCGATTACGGTGAATACCAAAAATATGACGAAGCCGCACGCAACACATCTGTCGCCGACCTGCAAGTTGTGTCGTGGATATTATCGAATTTTGCAACCATTGACGAAGTCCGCAACAACATAAACAACATTCGCGTGATAAACATTTACCCCAACTCTTCAACCGCACATTGGCGCATAACCGAAGCGTCCGGCCGCGTGGTTGTTATGGAAATAATCAACGGCGAACCGGTATTTCACGAAGACGAAATCGGTGTAATTGCAAACGCGCCCAGATTTGATTGGCAATTGACGAACCTGAACAATTATGTAAATTTACGCGCCGACACCGCCAAGCCATTAAAATTGGGGCCAGACACCCTGACATCTTTCAGTGGCGGAACGGGGCTGCTGGGCCTGCCGGGTGATTTTTCATCCCCGTCGCGTTTTGTTCGTGCGGCTTTCTTGGGTAATTTTGCACCACAACAACCAAGCACCGAATCCACCGTTCCAATTGCATTTCATATACTAAACAATCTGGATGTGCCGATATTTGATACAAAAACAAATATGCCGTCTGCCACCCAATGGACGATTGCGACTGATTTGAAAAACAAAGTAATTTATTATCACACAATGTATAACCGCACCATCCGCAAAATAGATATGAACGCAATCAATTTTGAAACCGTCCCATTCCAGTTTGCCCCACTGGACGATACCAAACGCGAAACCATAATCCCGGTTCAAATAAATAACGAATAAGATTTGCCTTTTGTAAAAAGGGTGAGTATAATCAAATCACCGATTTTTATCAAAAGGAGTAATCATAATGAAAATAAAACCATTTGCGGGCGTTCGTCCACCACGTGAATTTGCAACCGAAGTGGCATCCCGTCCATACGATGTTTTGAACTCTGTCGAAGCCAAGGCCGAGGCTGGCGAAAAATCATTATTGCACATTATCAAACCTGAAATTGATTTTGACCCAATTGCCGGCGAACACGAACAAAGAACTTATGACAAAGCCGTTGAAAATTTCAAAAAATGGCAATCAAATGGCTGGCTGGTCCAAGATGACAAAGAAATGTATTACATCTATGCACAAACAATGGATGGTCGCACACAATACGGTTTGGTTGCGGCGGCAAATGTCGATGATTATATGACCGGCAAAATTAAAAAACACGAATTAACACGCAAGGAAAAAGAAGACGACCGTATGATTCACGTTCGTATCCAGGACGCAAATTTGGAACCTGTGTTCTTTGCATATCCGGATGTAGATGAAATGAACTCTCTTGTTGCCGATTGGGTAAAAAATCACGCGCCTGAATATGACTTTGTGGCGGCCGATGGTTTTGGTCATACATTTTGGAAAATTGACGACGACGCGACAAACGCACGCATTACCGAAATATTCAAAAATATTCCGGCGATGTATGTTGCCGACGGTCACCACAGAACCGCCGCGGCGGCACGCGTTGGCGCCGAAAAACGCGAACAAAATCCAAATCACACCGGTACAGAAGAATACAATTATTTCTTGGCGGTGATTTTCCCGGCATCCCAATTACACGTGATTGATTACAACCGCGTTGTCAAAGATTTGAACGGTTTGTCAGAATCTGAATTTTTGGCAAAATTAAATGAATCTTTCGAAGTCCGCGATATGGGTACATCAATTTACAAACCAAACGCATTACATAACTTTGGAATGTATTTGGGTGGACATTGGTATTCATTGACCGCGCGTCCCGGCACGTACAATGACAACGACCCAATTGGCGTTTTGGATGTGACGGTTTTGTCGAATTTGGTATTTGATAAAATTTTGAACCTAGGGGACCTGCGCACATCAAACAGAATTGATTTTGTTGGTGGAATTCGTGGCCTTGGCGAATTGCAAAAGCGCGTTGATTCCGGCGAAATGGTTGCGGCATTTGCATTGTATCCGGTGACAATGAAACAAATCATTGACATCGCCGACACAGGCAACATTATGCCACCAAAAACAACTTGGTTTGAACCAAAATTACGCAGTGGTTTGGTCATCCACAAATTGTCAAAATAATAAAAGACAAAAAAACTCCGTCCAAATGACGGAGTTTTTTATTTCCCTAAAAACAATCCAGCGGCCTGTTGTAAAATATTCTGGTCAGGATTTACCCCATCTTTATTTATCAAAACATTTCCAACCGCACCACCAACGGCACCCACGCCCGCCGCCGTGCCACCAATTTGAACGCGATTGGTGGACGCATCGGATTGTTCCGCCAATTTATCAATATCGGATTGATTCCCCCGGGCCGCACGATACAGCGACGCATATGTTCCATTTTGAACACCATTTCCTTTGTCGTCATATAAACCCGTTGCCGATTTATCCAACACAACATCCGCCTCGATTCCAGGTCGCAACCCCAAATCCGCCTTGCGCGCCTTTACACTCGCCGCCAAATCAACATAAGATTGATACAAATTTATCAACTGGTTCGCGCCGGGTGTCGTAATACCCATATCGCCACCATTTACTTTATTACCATTGTCACCAATTTTGCATTGGAACGTCGCCATATATGCCGCCATATCCGCCGCCGCATCACGATCCACCGATTGTTCGGCGATTCCCCGCGCCAGTTCCATACCACCCAATCCCGTCGCCGCAATCGTCGCCCCACTTAACATACGATTTGCCACAGATGTTTCGCGTTCCTTGGCTTTTTTATAATCCTCTTCCAGTTTTGACAATCTGTTTATCTCGATTACATTTTCCAAAACACCATAAACAAATTCTTTATCCGTAGTTTGTTCCTTGTTAACAAAAGTATTCAACTCTTGTTGCCTTTCTTCTTTTTCTTCTTCCACTTCTTCAACAAAAGCACTCCAATCCGGTGTATAATTCGATCTGTAATCCATATGTCCTATTGTCGGTGCCCCTGATGATGTATTCATACTCATTATAATATCATCCACACTCAAACCAGGCGTCTTTTCCAGCTCTACTACTTCCCTTGTTTCTGCACCAGGGATTTCAGTTGGTATTTCAGGTACCGGAACACCTTCTCCTTTTTTTACTATTGCCGGACCATCCCATACATTCAACCCAGGTGCACGTTCAATATTTGTAATTGTCATTGTATTATTATCACCATTACCCTTTTGGGACGAATTATCAACAACCCCATTTTGGGTGGGCGGATAATCCTTTATTTTTTCTGACAACCATTTTTCAAAAACAAATGTCGATGCACCACCAGATACAAACTCTTCATCTGTACCTATATTTTCGTAATTGCTATTATTAGAACCAGCCATAACACCAATCAAATTATTTGTTCCCCTTTGAACAATCGGTCCCCCAGAATTACCGTTCCAATCATAACAATTTGTATAGAACACATTATCCGATTGCTGTCTGTATCCAGAACACCTTGCATCCAATTTTAATTTATGATTATCAAAAACATCCCTTATCGGTCTTCCCAACACAGATGTAAATTCTTGTTCAACTATACCTGCATTTGTCTGACTTTCAGGTGGCAAATTCTTAAATTTATCCCTCAACTTTTTTATCTCGGCATCTGATAATATTGTCAAAGACCCAAAACCAACATTATAAACATCAATATCTTTATCTATATCTGAAACTTCTATTTTGTAATTTATTGACGAATAACATTCCGGTTCTACTTCAAGAACGGCAAAATCGTATGGAAAATCATAGTCCGCAGTCAGATAATTACCAACCCAAAACGCTTGTTGTGCTGCACACTTCTTGCCCGCGTACGTCACCACATTAATTCCTTTATACATATCTCCTCTGCTATTCATTATACAATGCGCAGCGGTTAAAATTAAATTTGGTGAAACATATTGACCCGTACAGGCACTAAACACACCATTTTCATCACCAGAAACAAATCCCTGTATATGAACAATTTGTTTATAATCCGACCAATCAACAAGCTTACGAGGATCCACAGACGACACAGATTTACCATTTGCCACCCCATCAGCAACCGCGGGCAACGACATCAGCGCACAAAACACACCACAAAAAATCGCACGAAAAAAGGCCATAAAAAATTCTCTCTTTACGGCCATTATTATATCACAAAAATTATAAAAATTAAAATACTATCTGTTTCTTTCCAACATCCGTTCCAAAACTTTTTCTTTGCCAGATTTTGTTTTCAACCAAAATAAATTATCAACCGTATTTTTTAAACCACTACGTTGTAAATAAAAATCACGATTAGAATACATTTGTTCAAAAACCAATCTAAATTCGTTTTTTGCATATCTTTGAAAATCATTTTTGGACACACGTACAACCAAACAGGTTGAACCAAACGAAGTATCATAATAATGCGACCGATGCCGATTTGACGGCACGCCATTTTGACGCAACACATATTGAACCGCCAACGCATTTGATTTTTCACGCGGTTTAAAATAATAAAAAGACTCACAATTCACACGCAGCAACACAACATCCGAACACAGCAAATACAACGCCATTGCCATTTGTTCACTTGTTAAATTATTTTTCATATGACAAACCTTTTATATTTTTTTCCGATTAAAAAACCGCCCAAATTTGGGCGGCAACATTCTTCAAAACAAAACGCCTTACACTAGAACCCAAACACCATACGTTGTTTCGACTGACGCTTTTTTTCATTACGCACAGCCTCTTCTGCTTTGCGTTTACGTTTTGTTGTTGGTTTTTCGTAACGTTGACGTTCTTTCATTTCGCGATACAGACCTTCTTTTTGCGATTTACGTTTCGCAACACGCAGTGCCTGTTCAACGTTATTATCACGTACCAAAACTTTAACCATTATATATTCACCCCCTTTTGGCGAATTTTTGTGTTATTCTTTATTTATATCTTCGTCCGCCTACGACGCGACACTAATTTTTTGGCAAACCACTATTGGTGGCCTGCCACCCATAGCGTCGCAGACGCGAAGGGTGGTGGAGCCAATCAGACTCGAACTGACGACCCCCTGCTTGCAAAGCAGGTGCTCTACCAACTGAGCTATGACCCCAGAACTCTATCTTTCTATTCCAGAAAGCCCACTTATTTTATACATTTATTTTCATAAAGTCAAATAAAAAAACATCAAAAAAGTTGACAAATTTATTTTTTGATATATAATTTTATCGAATAAAATAAAAACCAAACCGAGAGATTATGAACAAAAACGATCAACCAATTATGATTTTATTGGCCGGGCCAAATGGCGCGGGCAAGACAACATTTCGGCAAAATTTTTTGGAACCCAACCCAATATTTTCTGATTTTGTGTCATTAAATTGGGATGAAGAAACCATAAAATTCTTGCACGAACATTGCGATATAACTGAAAAAACCGCGCGATTAAACGCCGGGAAAATCATATTGGAAAAGCAAACATATTGTTTGGAACAAAAATGCGGATTTATATACGAAACCGTTGCGGCCGACCGTCGCCACTTGCGCATAATCAACACCGCACAAAACAACGGATTCAAAGTGATGACGGTGTTTATTGGTCTGGCCAGTCCGGAATTAAGCATCCAACGCGTTAAACATCGTGTTGAAAACGGTGGCCACAATGTCCCGGTCAGCGACATAGAATCCCGCTATCCACGGGTTATGGCAAATTTTCCGCACCTGTTATCAAACAGCGACACTTGTTTTGTTATCGATAATTCTGGAAAAAATTATAAATTAATTTTATTGAAATCGAACAATATAAACATCACGTTCAGCCGTTTTCCAAACTATCTGGCAATGGATCAATTCGATTTAACCCAAGAAATCCAACCAAACGGTTCAATATTATTATCAACCAGCAACTATCAAAAGAAAACCCAGGAAGAAAAACAACAAATCATTTCACACTTGCTGGAAACATTTAAATCAAACACAATATAACAAAGGTTAAAATATGACACAAACACAATATAAAATTTATAAACTGATTTCAGAAACAACCAGTATAGACATAAAATCAATCAGAGCAAACAAAACTTTCGATGATTTGGATTGCGATTCATTGGATTTTTTAAATGTTGTTTTGAACTGTGAATCAGAATTCAAAATAGATATGACAGACGACGAATTAGTAAAATTAAAAACCGTCGGCGATTTAACCAATTTGATTGAATCCAAAACAAATGTCAAAAAAATCGAACAAGACACACAAATAAATTCGATTAATGGCAAATTAGACAAAATCACACAAACAATAAAACAAATAAACCAAGATTCTGCAACCCGCCAATCAATATTAAATCAACACATCGCATACAAAACAAAATAAAAATCGGGGTTAAACCCCGATTTTTATTTTACCGTTAATTCATCGCCGTGCACATCGACATAAACGGTCGCGCCATCGGTTATCGCGCCAGACAAAATCAAATCTGCGATTTTATCTTCGACCGCCGTCATTATCAGTCGTTTCAACGGTCGCGCACCAAACGCCGCATCATACCCGTGCGTTGCCAACCATTTAATCGCCGGCGCCGTCACATCCATTGTAATATTGCGTTCGGCCAAGCGACGCGACAAATTACGCAACTGGATTTTAACAATGCCATCCATCACATCGGGTGCCAATTCATTAAAGAACAAAATGTCATCAATACGATTGATGAATTCTGGTCTGAAATGTTTTTTAACCGCATCCATCGACGGCAAATTACTGGTCATAATAATAATAGTGTTTGTGAAATTGACGATATGCCCTTGGCCATCGGTCAAACGACCATCGTCCAGAATTTGTAAAAACACATTGAACACATCCGGGTGCGCTTTTTCGATTTCATCAAACAGCAACACCTGGTACGGGCGACGGCGCACAGATTCCGTCAGCACTCCGCCCTGATCATAACCGACGTATCCCGGGGGCGCACCAATTAAACGCGCAACCGAGTGCGGTTCCATATATTCACTCATATCAATTCGCGTCATCGCCGTATCATCATTAAACAGATATTCCGCCAACGCTTTTGCAACCTCGGTTTTACCAACACCGGTTGGCCCCAAGAACATAAAACTTGCAATCGGGCGACGCGGGTCGGACAAGCCTGCGCGTGAACGCCGGATTGCGCGTGCAATAACATTTAACGCGGCATCTTGACCCACGACGCGTTTGCGCAATTCGTCTTCGATATTTAATAATTTTGATTGTTCTTCGGTAGACAATTTATCCGCCGGCACGCCGGTCCATTTACTGACCACGGCCGCGATATGTTCCGGCAACACCGTTTTATATTCGCGCGCATCCGCATTCATCTTTTTAATTTTTTCTGTCAGTTCTGGTATTTTTCCATATTGCAATGCAGACGCCTTTTCATAATCGCCACTGCGCACGGCATTTGCAACCTCGGCCCGGGCCGCATCCAACGCCGCCATTGCATCCGACAGGCCGCGCATTTTCTGTTGTTCCGCGTGCCATTCGTCGGTCAGTTTTTTTGATTCCGCTTCGGTCTTGGCAATCAAAGATTCCAATTCAACAAGACGCCGTTTTGATTCTTCGTCTTTTTCTTTTTTCAACGCCTGTTGTTCGATTTTTAATTGTTGCAAACGTCTGTCAACCTCGTCCAGGGCATCTGGTTTAGATGACACCTCGATACGAACACGGGCGGCGGCCTCGTCAATTAAATCGATTGCTTTATCCGGCAAAAACCGGTCTGTGATATAACGATTGGACAATTTTACCGCCGACACCAACGCCGAATCCGAAATACGCACGCCGTGATGTCCCTCGTATTTTTCTTTCAACCCACGCAAGATTGAAATTGTATCTTCAACCGTCGGTTCTTCGACATAGACCGGTTGAAAACGACGCGCCAACGCCGGGTCTTTTTCGATATATTGCCGATATTCATCCAATGTGGTTGCGCCCAAACAATGCAGTTCCCCACGCGCCAACATTGGTTTTAATAAATTGCCCGCATCCATAGAGCCCTCGCCTTTGCCGGCCCCCACAAGAGTATGCAATTCATCTATGAACAAAATAATTTGACCATTTGAATCTTTGACGGCCTTTAATATCGCCTTTAACCGAGCCTCGAATTGACCGCGATACATCGCGCCCGCCATTAACGCGCCCATATCCAGCGACAGCAATTTTTTATTCTGTAAATTTTCCGGAATATCACGCGACACAATGCGTTCCGCCAAACCTTCGACAATTGCGGTTTTACCAACACCCGGATTTCCAATTAAAACGGGATTGTTTTTGGTTCGACGGGATAAAACCTGGATAGTCCGACGAATTTCTTCATCACGACCAATCACCGGGTCCAATTTCCCATCCGCCGCCAATTTTGTAAAATCGGTTGTATATTTTTCAATCGCCTGTTGCGGTGTCTCGTTCATTTCTTCTGGATTCATATGCGACTCCTTTATTCGTTGCAGAATATATAATGCGCCACGCAAAAATTTCAATATTCATATGATAAAAATCCAATAAAAAAAATACAGGGTTGTAATTTTTTTACAACCCCGTCCCACACACAAAAATCTGATTTTAATCCGTCACGCACATATTCGCCAATTGACGATACCAATTCATCGCAGGTGTATATTCCTGATGATTAGTATAAACCACGGCATCAGCACAATAACGACTATAGCCCGTAACATCACCATCACCAATTTCACCGACACTTACCACAAACGCCTTGTTCAAATTAACATCTGTTTCCGATGCATCCGATTGAGCCTTGTACCCTTGGACGACACAGACAACTGCATTATGTCCCGTCCTGGTCAAAGACAAATCCGACATATTCACATCAACTATTGAATACTGCTCCGTGCCATCGGGAACAGTTACCGCCCTGGCCATACCATATACATAACCAACCGTCGTGTTCGAGTCACTATTTTTATATTGCACAATCCACGAACCCGCCGTGGCACAATGCGAACTGTTTGCAAATGCGCCGCCCGTCGCACACATACCAGTTCCATTTGAATCGCCTACCGTAAATCCCAATCCATTTGTTGGATCGGTCTGACTGTCCGCCGCGGTCGCAAAGAATGTATGATAATAACACATACTGGCCTCGGACGCATTAGGACTGCACGATGTCGAAATATCACGATAATACGCCAGTTTAGTTACACCACGCCTTTCATCACCACACATATCAAAACAGTTTTCATCATCATATGCCGTGCCCGCAACAAACCATTTATCCGTATTTATACTTTGGCTGGCCCCATATGCAGATGTTGCATTATCCCAAACACGATATCTGGTTGCACGACACACGCACACATTACCCGATTGCACACCACCGGGCAATCTAACAATTGTTCCACGTGTATCATTCACAATCGCAACACGACGCATCACACCAAAAACAATTTCTAATCCATATGGATGATTATCGCCAGGAACCACCCTATCATAACTGGTCACCCATTCACCATCTTGACAACCAATTTCCGATGCAGAACACATTAAATCTTGATTACCACTGGAAATTTGCCACCCCCACGGTTCACCGGGACCAAAACGAACAAGACCCCAGTCATAATTTAAATTACTTAAAACCGCATTTTCATTACAATCGACAATTTCATACCAATTATCGTTATTTTGCATATCTTTGACCAATAAACATTTTTTATCCGCCGGGCAAGATGAATTCGGACGCGTTTGTTTATCCACCTGTAAACCACCAATATTTCCGCTGTTTGTCTGCATTTGGGTTATCAAATTATTAATCGTTGTGCGCACACCATCCAAACGATTTTCAATCGCGGACATACGCGTCTCGTTCATTTTGGTCGTCGCCAATTTTATACACGGACTATACGCAATAAAATTCGTTGCCCTGTCAATATTTGTCGACAACCCCAACATAATTTCCGATATTTGAACAGCCCCCGTACCATCACCATACGCCTCGACGGCAACAACTTTCTCAACATTATCGATTTTAATCTCTACCACGGTACCGGGATTTGTTGCACACACATTAATTTCATCCAGACGCGTATTGTTATTCGGTCCAAAAACCTGACCATCGGAATTTTTCAAAACAAAAAAGAATTTTCCATTATCGCCATCACACTTCATTTTATAGCGCAAAGAATATTTTTTCGTTGCATCAAATCCAAAATCACTTGTCGATAAATACGCATTTAATAAATTTTTATTCCATTGACCACTATAACTATTATCATTGCCGGCCCTAAAATCGGCCTCGGTCAAAATCATTGGATTAAACAAATTGACGCCACACGACGCATCCGCCGCCAACGCACCACGCGCCACCATCGACGCACAAACCGCGACAGCACACACAACAAAAAACCGTTTTAAATCCAATATTTCCCGCATACGCATCCTCTCTATTGCTAAACATTATACCACAAATTGCCCCCATATAAAAATACAAAAATATAAAAATTTAATTATTTTTCAAAAATGCACTTGCAAGTTCACCACCTTTGTGCGATAAATAACCCCGCACAAAAAATAGAAAAGAAACAAGAAGCATAGGAGATAATCAAGATGTTCAAAATTACCGATATTCACGCACGTCAAATTATGGATTCACGCGGCAATCCAACGGTTGAATGTGATGTTAAATTGTCTGGTGGCGTTTGCGGTCGCGCGGCGGTCCCATCCGGCGCATCAACCGGCGCGGCCGAGGCCTTGGAACTGCGTGACGGCGGGAACGCATATATGGGCAAAGGCGTCCTGACCGCGGTCCGTAATGTAAATGAAATTATTCGCCCGGCGTTAATCGGTATGACCGCAACATCCCAAACCGAAATCGATGAAAAAATGCTGGCTTTGGACGGCACACCAAACAAGGAAAAATTGGGCGCAAATGCAATTTTGGCCGTGTCTTTGGCGGTAGCGGTGGCCGCGGCAAAACAAAAACAAATACCATTATATAAATATATCGCCGAAATTTATGGCAATGCAACCCCGTGTGTATTACCACGCCCAATGATGAACATTATCAACGGTGGCGCACACGCCGACAACGGACTGGATGCCCAAGAATTTATGATTATCCCGAACGGTGCAAAATCCGAATTCGAAGCAATCCGTATGGGGTCTGAAATCTTTCATAATTTGAAAAAGATTTTAAAAGCGTCCCACAATTCAACCAATGTCGGTGACGAGGGTGGATTCGCACCAAACTTTAATTCCTGTGACGAGGCTCTGTCCACAATTATGGACGCAATTCGTGCGGCGGGATACATCCCCGGCGACCAAGTTTCAATCGGATTGGATGTGGCGGCGTCTGAATTTTATGCGGACGGTGTGTATAATTTCGAAGGCAAAAAATTAACATCCGATGAAATGATTGAATTCTTTGATAAATTATCAACCAAATACCCAATTATTTCTATCGAAGACGCGCTTGCCGAAGAAGACTGGGCGGGTTGGAAAAAATTAACTGAAAAATTGGGCAACCGTATTCAATTGGTTGGCGACGATTTATTTGTAACAAACCCAGAACGCCTGAAACGCGGTATTGAAATGGGGGCTGCGAACGCAATTTTGATTAAATTAAATCAAATTGGGTCTTTAACCGAAACATTAAACGCAATCCGTATGGCGCAAAACGCCAATTTCGGTGTTATCGTATCACACCGCAGTGGCGAAACCGAGGATACATTTATCGCCGACCTGGCGGTGGCAACAAATGCCGGACAAATCAAGACCGGTTCAATGTCCCGCACGGACCGTATGGCAAAATACAACCAATTGGTTCGTATCGAAGAAGAACTGGACAAATCGGCAAAATACGGTTTATAATTAAATAAAATGCAAAGGGGGGCGCAAAACAAAACGCCCCCTAAAAAATAAAAAATGAATTGGATTGGTTTTGTTTTTTTATATTTGAAATACGCACTGGCAATCATAATTTGCATAACGATTATTTTGGCGCCGGCGTGGCTGGCCCGTCAAACCAAGAAAAACAAAACTACAACCGTATGGATTCGGATATACAGTTGGCTGTTGGGCTGGACGGGCATCGGATGGCTGGCGGCATTATATATGGCGGTAAAAAAATAATAATCCCAATGTTTTTCGTGGGATTTTATTTTTATCAATAACCAATGGAGAAACAAAATGATAAAATTTTCTGACCAAGATATAAAACAAATCGAACAGCACGGATTAACATTGGACGCCGTCAATCAACAAATTGAACATTTTAAATCCGGATTTCCTTTTGCAGATATCACACGCCCTGCGACAATTGGTGACGGAATTTTTGAATACGACGAAAACGCAATAAACGAATTTATAAAAATTTACGACGACACACACGATAATTACACCATTACTAAATTCGTTCCGGCATCAGGCGCCGCAACACGAATGTTTCGCGATTTATTTGAATTTATGTCCACCGGCGAATTAAATCCAACAACAACCAGCGTTATTAACAACATCGACCGATTCGCTTTTTATGATGATTTAAAACAATTTTTACCCCCCACCCCAACCGCACACGACATAGTATCGGGAATGCTGGGGGCGGACAAATTAAACCTGGGCAATTTACCCAAGGCCCTAATTAAATTTCATAAATACAAAAACGAATTCCGCACCGCCGCCGCCGAACATTTAATCGAAGGCACCCAATACGCCACAACACGCGACACGGTCCACATACATTTCACACTGTCACCGGAACACGTTGAAAAATTTAACAATTTAATGGATGAAATTTTGCCAAAATATTCCAAAACATATAATGTCAAATTTCACATCACTACATCAACCCAATCGCCCAGCACCGACACAATCGCGGTTAATTTTGATAACACGCCTTTTCGTGACAACAATGGGAGATTGGTTTTTCGCCCATCGGGACACGGCGCATTAATAGAAAACCTGAACAAAATCGATTCGGACATAATATTTATAAAAAACATAGACAACATAACAAACGACGAACATCGCGCTGACACAATCCGATATAAAAAATTATTAGGCGGCATTTTGATTAAAACCAAAAACCAAATCAAAAAATTTATAACCGATTTACAAAATAACACATATAACGAAACTAACTTACAAGATTTTATAACACATCAATTATGCATTACATTGCCACAAAACCCAACACGCGACACGTTATTAAACATATTAAATCGCCCTGTGCGTATATGCGGTATGGTAAAAAACACCGGTGCACCGGGCGGTGGCCCATTTTGGGTTCGCGACGCACGTGGCGAACACCTGCAAATCACAGAATCCAGCCAAATTGCCCCGTCTGCGCGCGAAATTATGAACCAATCGACCCACTTTAACCCGGTTGATTTAGTATGCAGCACCCGCGATATAGACGGCAAAAAATTCGATTTAACAAAATTTATCGACGAACAAACCGGATTCATATCCGAAAAATCATATAATGGACGCGACTTGCGCGCAATGGAACGTCCCGGTTTATGGAACGGGGCAATGGCGGGATGGATAACGATATTTGTATCCGTTCCAAACACGACATTCACCCCCGTCAAAAAGGTATCTGATTTATTAGATACGGCACACCTTGGGTAGTTTCACAAGACAAACCGCAGTGTAGTTGACCTACATAAGGAACGCCAATCGCGACAAGAATCCAGGTCCTCGGCCAAGAAATTAAATTTTATGAGATTATTGGAAGCAAAAGGCAAACCGCAGTGTACAAATGCTACATAAGGTTTGACTTTTGCGACAAGAATCCAAAGCCCTCGCCAAGAAATTAAATTTTATGAGATTATTGGAAGTGGTCGATGTTCCGCGGTGTACAAATGGTACATAAGGAACGTCGACCACGACAAGAATCCATAAAATTTAATTTATACTTGACTTTTGTGGATTTTTGTTCTAAATTATGCCCTGCAATTAAAGGATATATAAGATGCCACGTGTATGTGATGTTACTGGTAAAAAAACAACTGTTGGTCACAATGTGTCCCACTCGGAACGCAAGACTAAACGTACATTTTTACCAAATTTACAAAAATTAAAATTCCACAGTGATATTCTGGGGCGCGATTTTGCATTGCGTATTTCGACCGCGGGTCTGCGTACATTGACCAAACACGGCGGTTTGGACGGATATGTAATGGCAAAACCTGTATCCCGCTTGACCGATGATATGGCGGCAATCAAACGCGCAATTGAAAAAAAGATGGGCAAAACTTCAACGCCTGCGAAAAAACCTGTGCGCAAGGCAAATCGTTCGGCCCGTTTGGTAAAAAAAGTTTCCGCGAAAACCGCAAAATAATTGCGGCGGCGGCAGATGGCTCTGTGGCGGAACTGGTAGACGCGCTTGACTCAAAATCAAGTTCTGCAAGGAGTATCGGTTCGATTCCGATCAGAGCCACCATAAATAAACAAACACCCTTTTGGGTGTTTTTTTATTTACGGATTGACGAAGACGGAATCGAACACAGGTTCGGAGCGGATAGTTGATGAAAACGAGTGAAACGAAGTTTGAATCTTACGACGCGAAAGGGGCCCACGAATGAAATGAGTGGGAATTTACATTCCGATCAGAGCCACCACCAATTTTGGTTAGCAAAAAATCACCCAAACGGGTGATTTTTTCTTAACAAAATTGAGTGCCTCGGCGTAGCAACTGCAGTCAACGATAGTCATCTGTATCACAACAAATTTTTTTATTCGAAATTACTCACTGGCGAAGACGGGCCAGCCATATTTTTTATGACGGAATCGAACCGAAGTAGTAATTTTTTGACTAATACATATATTTTTAATACAATTCAAACGAAACATAAGGGGTATAAAATGTTTGAAAGCAAACAATTACGTAAAGAAAAACAAATATTCCAAGAATTAATAAAAAAATTTAAGAAAGCTTATTCTATTAAATATGAAGAAACTGCCATAACTGATACTTTCACAATTGACAACAATTTTGTTATTGTATGCAACATGGATGGCACATTGACTGTTTCCAGAACGGATACAGAAGAAAAAATCATTTCTCTTGATTGCAAATGGCATAATGATACAGACTCACAAACACGATACAAATTATTGCGCGACTTCTGCAATTTTGCAAAAAACGCATCTTACAATTTTGCCAAAAAAACTGCAAAAGTCGAAGAACAAGAAAAAGCAAAAAGAGCCGCCAAACAAGCACAAGAACAACAAAATATTTATATGAAAAAGTTGGATACAGCCCTGGAAAAATTAAGATAATAAAAAACTCGCCAATTGGCGAGTTTTTATATTCCCAACCGATGTGATAGTTTCATCATAAATATTGATTCGTTTCCAAATGCATCTGTATTGTTTGGATTGACGCGATATATGAATCCCAGCGCACCATCCGTCCATTCACCAAATTGATGACGATACGATGCGTTCAAACGATATTCGCGCACATCAGGCGTCAAATCAATACTACGTTCCCCTAAACTATTTACAACCAACGCACCGTTATCATCCAACGCAACATCTGCAACAGAATAACGCATCGCGCCCGAAACCAATGCCAAAGGCATACTGACCGTCAAATCAAAATTACCCAAATTCACACCCACTGCAAACGCGTTCGATTTTAATTCGGACAATCCATTTATCACACCATCCGCCACATCACGCGCCTGCGTCCACGCATATGTTCCACGCAAAGTCAATTTTGCCCAATCATTAAACGCATACTTTACCGTCGAATCGATATATCTTGTATCCGCGCCACCTAAATCCAAAAATCCATAGCCCGCTGTTCCCAATACAGTTTTTTTTTCTTTCTTTGTTCCAACATTTGTGGCAATCGACAATTTTTCACCACGGACAGACAATCCTGATTCCGCACCCATCGCATCACCCAATTTTGCCGCCGCAAAATTATTCGACACCACCGGGTCATTTTCCAACAAACCAGCCGTTGTTATATTACCAACAAACGCGCGTCCCGACACAGACACCCGACCGGATTTCAATTCCACCGCATTGGATACCGCATTCGATGTCAACGCCAACACCGGATTGGACAAACCCGAAAACCGCCCCGCCCCATCGGTCAAATAATGTTGATATCCCGATTTAAAACCGAATCGGTCATTATTCCACGCAATCGATAAACTATCCAGCCCCGACATATTATCATCATAAGCGCGTTCACTGCGTGCAAAACCAAATTTGAAATTACCAACCGTCACAGAATTATCCACATCTCGCGTTTTTAATTCCGCCAAAGTATCACCCAGGTACAACCCGTGTGACGCGTCCCCACCCAATGCGACATCTGTATTCCATTGACGCATAACCGACATTGCGCCGTCCGAGGACGATAACACATCATACGCCGCCACCGGAATTGTTGCACCACGCGCACCGAACACACCACTGCCCCGCAAACTGGACGTACGCAAACTATCCCAAAACACTTTATTTGATGACACTATATTACCATCTGAAAAATAATAAATTTGCTGTCCAGGTGTCGTTGCTCGTTCAAGATTAATCAATCCATAACCAAAATTCGCCAAAAATGCATTCAAATATAAATCGCCGTTCAACGCATCAGATTGA
The DNA here is from genome assembly GCA_902793005.1 of uncultured Pseudomonadota bacterium. Lineage (GTDB taxonomy): Bacteria > Pseudomonadota > Alphaproteobacteria > Rs-D84 > Rs-D84 > Enterousia. Next base: position 23,923 of record CADBBQ010000005.1, on the reverse strand, counting down.
TTTGATATCGTATACTTAGTTTTCAAGTACTGAACCAAATTATCTTTTGTAAACCAATCACCGTTTGAATCTTTGGCTAAAAACGGTCCATCTGCCGTCAAAGCCAACAAATTAAATATCTCTTGATTAGACATATAATCAAAAGATTTTTTCAAAGACGCCACCGCCCCTGCCATTGCCGAAACGGCATATTCAGAATTTTCACCAGGTGCAGCAAAACACCAAGGATCAGTAGAAGAATTTCCAGTACCAGAAATCCCGCACATACGCGAACGATATACAATAGAAGAATTATTTTCATCAGTCCACATTGATAATCTAATTTTACCAAAAGCGGTTCCATCACCATAACCCGACACACTTGTTGCACCAGAAGTTCCTGTTGTGCCACTATGTTGCACGGCAACCACAGACATAAAATTTTTATCTATTTTATCCGAATATACAATCGGCGCATAATTTTCAAACGTCGCATCAACCCCCGTCCCAGATGCATAATTTGCGGTATTATATCCACCAACCGAATTTACAATTATCGGAGATGCGATGTTATACGAAGCAAACAAATCATCCGCAACCAATCCTTGACCAGTACCATACCAATTAGAAATTTTATGCTGAAAAGCCTCCAACTGACCAGTCGATGCAATATCATCCATTGTTTCCAATGTGTCATACGTTGCCATTGTCAATGAATTCAAATTCTGACTTGCGTTTGCAATAACATCCGGCGTAAAAGAACTATTACTAATTGCATTTTTCATTGCCTGATAATTTAAATAACTGGTACCGGCACCACCTGTTCTGTACACCGCCAAAGTACCATATGGAATAAACCCATAATAATCACCATCTGCACGTCCACCTGCCAACCATCCTGCGACAATTTTTGCAATATTATTATCACGTGCTGTCGCCGCAGTATTTTCCACCGCTGTATTATGTCCCGACAAATCAAACGAGGTAATTTCCGTACCAGAACAACTCGTACCATCACAGCCAGAATTTTGATAATTTTTGTATTTATCATAATATGTAACCGCACCACTGGTACTCAATGCCACCGCAATCCCACCAGCACGCGCCAACGACCCATCCGAATTATCAATACCATTTGTTGTAATCAATGCAACCGTCGCCGGCGTTCCACCACCAACCTCGGCTGCGACACCTGTCATTGCCAACGGTGCATGAGTTGCTGCATCACGAAATATCAATTGTCCATTATACCGATTAGCAAACAAATTATACCCACGCGAAATCAACAAATAATTCTGCATCTCTGACGACGCTTGCATAAAACTAAAATCCCTTTGCCCCTGGGTTTCGACCCAATCATTTGCACTAACACTTGCATCAGGATTCACAACACCATTTGCCAGATACGCGGGACTATATGGCACAGTCAACATTGGTGTTAAGCCAGATGTTCCACCATTACCACTGCCGCCACTGCCACTGCCGTGATTGCCGGTCGAAGTAAACGAATCGCCACCACCATCACTATCAAATGCATCGGTTGCCCATAAAATTCCCGCAATTGCACCAATCGCCCCCACAGAACCCAAAACCAATTTATGTGTTGGCGACAATCCCGAAAACAGGCCTGTTTCATCAACCGATGTATTACGCACACGATAATTTTTTATCTGTCTGTCGCATTGCGACGCATCGGCGCCATACATTTGTAACAACTGGACCGCGCGCATATCATTATTCATAACCGCGGTACATACAACCGATACCCCCGTCGAATCGACATAGTTCACATCAGCACCACTATTGATTAAATTTTGCATCAAACGAGTATTTCCATTACGCGCCGCAGATAACAACTGCGCCGCCATATTAAAATCGGTACCCGCCGCCCCCGCCACAGACGGTGCACCCACCATTAATAAAAATAAAACACGATTAAATTTAATCAATCTCTCTCTCGATATATCTGTGATACAGGTTAGCACATAATAAAAAAACAAGTCCAGAAAAAAACAGAAATAAAAAATCGCCATAACAAAAAATGTATGACGATTTCATAACAATACAAAACAATTTTTTTTAACGAACGTGTTTATAATCTTTAACACACTCTATGCTCAATCTAATACCGCGATTTGTATCCACCGGTTTTGACACAGGAACATATACCGTATCAGGTTTAACAACAACAACCGTATCACGCGGACAAGGTTTTGGTTTTGCCGCCGGCACGGTATCACGTGGCACAGAACGCGGCGCCGGACGACGCGGACGCACAACAGGTCGCGCATTACAATCACAGCAACTGTCGACATGTGCCAAAATTGTATCAACCGTTTCTTTGACATTATCAACTTTCTCTTCTATACGGTTTGCAATGCTGTTATTTTCCACCGCGACATTATATGTAGCCCTTACATATGCCTTGACCGTATCCGCATCCATCTGCACAGAATCAATTTGTTCCGCCACAGATTTAACCACATCATTTGTTTCGCGCGATTTGTTTCCATCCGAACACGTTTTAATATTCAACGCCAATATCGCCCCCAGCATAGTGAACATCGCCGGAACTTTTGCACGTGATAAAAAATTTTTAACATCAAACGCCATTTTTACCCCCTTGTATTTTGTTTATTACGAACAATAATTTCATACGAACCGATTGTATGTGTGCCAACAAATTTAGACAAATCTGTATCTTTCAAAGCATTTGTTAATGCGTTTTGTTTTGGCTGTGAATTTTGTTTATCATTCGCCAAACCAAACACCGCAGACCGAAACAACGCGTGATTACAGACGTAGAGCACGCAGCTGTACGCACAGTGGCCCGCACAATTGGCGGCCAAACGGTACGTGCCGTCGAAGACCCACGCACCCAAATTGCCATTTTTATATTTCACACGACACCATCCATTTGGACCAAACACACCATCCGGATTGCCCGGTTTTGCATATTCACCACGGGTTGCAAATGCGCCAATATGAAATTCCGCAATATTTGGATGTTGTGCTTGCATCCATTCGAATACATGTTTCACATAATCAATATCGTATATTTCTTGACCACGATATGTTGTTGCAGGTTTGCCTCCAACAAAAATACCATTGGCATTTACAGTAATATATTCTGTATTTGGAATGTTCGCCATTTTTTACTCCTGTATATTTTTACATATTGACAAAATAACACAAAATAATACTTTTGTCAATAAAAATATTCTTTTCCAAAAATCACTTTTACCCGGGGGCTTTTTTTGATATAATAAACGGGCGAGAGAGTATGATAAAAAAATCCGTGATTTTTGTATGTTGTTTTATTGGCCTGCCCGGAATTGCACCGGCGGCGACGTGTTCACGCATAAATTTGACACGGTGTCTGGATTCCGCGTGTGCGATTAACATATCCAGTAATCCATCCGCCCGGTGTCAATATTGTGGCACGGCGGATGCAGGGACGGCCCCAACAAACCTGCGTTCTGTGAATACCGCATCATCAAAAAATACGATTTCGGCGCGTGATTTAAAATCCGCACCCACCGACCCAGGCGAACGGTATGCGTGGGCAACCGAAAAATGCTTGTCAATTGTCGCTAATTGCACAACCGACGACGTGAACGAGGCTTACGACCCACTGATTGAAAAATCTTGTACGGCGGCGGGCCTGGCAATGGATATGGCATCATTACAGAAAAAATCCGCAACAAACAACAAAAATGCCACACAATGCACGAACGAAATTACCGTTTGTATTACCGCCGACAATAAGTGTGGCACAGATTATTCAAAATGCACAGACAACACCACATTTGACGGATTTTTTGCAACGTGTGCCACCGATGCAACCGGTTGTACAAACTTTATAACCAACGCACGCAAGACAATTGATGACACACGCAAAAATTTAATTAATGCCACTGCATCAAACCTGAATAACATTATTGCATCACACGTCCGTCGTCGCCTGGACACGGTCAAAAGCATAAACGCCGGATGCAAAAATGACACTGATTTTAACAAATGCGTTGAAACGGTTTGCAAAAACAATACCACCGACAATTGTGCATCCGACAAAACAATCGCAACAAATTTATGCGAATTTCATAAAACCGCGTGCACACACATAAAAAATCTGTCGGAACAAGAAATACAAAAAGAATTGGACGATTTAATGGACGAGGCCCGCAAAGAATTAAACCTGTAAAAAAACAAAGACAACAAAATGGCATATAATACAAATTGGAAATTTTTATCAGTATTTATTTGCGGAATATTTTTCGCGCAAAATGCCATTTGTGCAACAATTACAAACAAAAGTTCTAATTTCAGCGCACGCTTGTCATCAAACACAACATCAAATTCAAATGAATCAGATTCCGCGATTGCTGAACAAATTCGTGCACAACGCGCCGCGATTGACGCACGAGACAACAAAACAATTGCAACACAACAAACGCGCACCGGCGCAACTTCAAACAAATGCGACAGTGATTTACGCAAATGCATTGAATCCAGGTGCGGCACCGGATACACAAAATGTGCCACCGACACCGACACAACTTTTTCAGATAAATTAACCGCGTGTCGCAAAAACACGACCTGCACTGCACACGAATTTTCGTTATTCGCAAATCAAATCAAGGCCGACAAAAAACAAGAAATCACATTATCATCATACAACAAGGTAATAAGTTGCGGTAATCAATATAACGATTGCATAATTGGCGAATGCGGCAAAACATTTGATAAATGTTTATCTAAATCCGCCGGCGACCGCGCAATTGCAAAATGTAAAACAATTGCCGACCAATGTCGCGAGGCTGATTCTGCACTGACGGGACGCGCGGGACGCGTATTTGGCATTGTCCGCACAGCCGCCGAAAAACAAATCGCGGTGGATGAAAAAAGATTACGCGAATTACGCAACGATATGCGTAAGTCTTGTGAATCATTGGGCGCGTTGTTTGACGAACGTTCATTGGATTGCGTATTTACCGTAAACTTTTTTGCAGACAACAAACAAATGGCATCAAAAAAACTTTATGCGGGCTCTGTTTTTGATTGCACACCCGATTGGTTTGGAATTGACATCACAACATTCAAAGAAAACGCATACAGATTGACACGTGCACAAACCGCCGCATCGTCTGCGATGTTGGGTTCGGGTGTTGGCACCGCGGTTGGCGCATTAACATCGGGCGCAATTGGTCGCGCAATTGACACCAAAAACGCCAAAGATGCATTAGAAAGTGCCTGTACACAAGAAGGAAAAATCCTGGGCGACGATGGCAAATGTCGCGAGTTGACCGCGGAAGAAAAATGCGAAAATTCGGACGGTGATTGGAAAAACAACCAATGCATTTGCGATGACGATAAAAAATCCAACAACGGCGTCTGTATCGACAAAACCGCCGACGAATTATGCAGTGCGTCTGGTGGCACACCAAACAATGGTAAATGCAATTGCACCGGTAATAAAAAAGAACAAAACGGCGTTTGCGTCGATTTAAAACGTAAAGAACAATGCGATAAACAAGGCGGAACATTAACCATATTGGGCAAATGCGAATGTTCTAAATTACAAAGTGTAAAACAAGGGAAATGCACAAACGACGAAATGAAAATTACCGAGTTTCAAGATAAATGTGTTGGCTCCGATGGAACTTGGAACGACGATAACACCTGTACCTGTCCAGACGGCAAAAAGGCAAACAAAAATTACACCTGCGTCAATACTTTTGGAACAAACATAAAAAATGCCGCTAAAAAAGTCGCATCCATTGGAAATTCAATAAACAAATCAACAAGCGGCGCACAACGGGCACTGGTATCAGCCGCCGCACAAAGCGAAGGCGTCCCTAAACCCGTGGCCGACGCCGCCGCCAATTTGGGGATAGATGCACGCGACGAATTATTTAACCAAGGTCAACAATTATTGTTGGGCAGCGAAAATATGTAAAAACATTTTACCACAACTGCAACTTTGAACTTTGAACTTTGAACTCTGAACTTTGAAAATAACTATCGCGTTTTCAAAAACATTGTCATAGCGGCTTTATCATAAATCAAATCCGCCCAACTGGAAACATTATCACCAACCGTCTTGTATTTTTTGTGACGCGCAGATGCCAACGATTGCAACAAAGAATCCACCACAATCACCCCATCCGCGTTCAAATGCGCACGCATATTATTTAACACCGCCGTAACATCCGATGCCGCATTAACATACTGCAACACATTGGACAGATAAATAATATCATATTTTTTATTTAAAATATGCCCCGACAAATCAAATAAATCAGACCATATAAAATTATACCGTCCCGACACATTTTGCTGCATCGCGGCAAATTCCGTCGCATTTGGAAAGCAAGCAATTTCACCGTTTGATGTATGCATAAAAATTTTGCACCCACGCATTCCACGCAAATAATCCAAAGTACCATCTGTCACTGCACGCATAACAACGTCACCCGACGCACAATCTAATAAATCAGATGCGGTTTGCACATCACGCAAAATATGCACATAATCATAAAATTTAAATTTATTTTTCAACATATATGTTTTTATATCCATAACCACACGCGCATTATATGATATATCAAATGTATCAATATGTTGCGCGCCATATGCACTAAAAAACAATGGTGCATCACCACTGCCCGCAACGGCCAACACATTTTTACCCGCCGGTTTCAAAATCTGCATTATTGATTGCAATTGCTCGTTTGACGAAATATATGCCGGCGAATAAGACGAAAACGCCGCCCCACGCGGATTTAATTTGCGCGATTTTTCAACAAATAATACACGACTGAAATCACCATCCGGTTTATACCCAATCCGCGCATCATTCAAATTTATATCATATTGCATATTTCGTCCTTTTTTATCATTATAGACAAAATATGTTTTATGTCAATTTGTTTTTCATTACACAATACAACAAAAAAATAGCAAATGCCGATAACATATCGGCATTTGCATATACTCAAAATCCCCAAGATTTCGAATTGACTAGTGCTGTATCACGGCCGGCGCATCCGTTCCACCATTAACCGGTGTAATCGGTCCAACCGGCGGAACAACCGGCGGGATTCCATTACGCGGGCACGCACCATACGATATCGCAACCGAACGATTTTCGATACACACACTGCCCGACATACGACACGCACTGCGTACCAATGTCGTTGTATTGCGTCCCGGTCTTTGATAGTTTATCTCTACCGCATTGCAATCTTCGGGTGTTGTGTACATACCACACGTCGCAATCCAATCCTCGCAAGACGTGACGCGCGCCGTCGGTGATATAGAATCCGCCACACGCAAATTCCATTTCACATAGAAATTTTTCAAAGAATCAATTGTATATGATTTGCCGAACCCAACCGTATCCAACCCGTCACCAACGTGACAAGAAATATTATTGCGTTCAACAAATGCGGTTATTGCCGTCGCGACACCACCGGTTCCCAAACCGATTCCCGCACCAATCGCCGCATTTCTACCAACCGTGGACTTGGTGCCTTGGAACACTTTGTTTACCTTGTCATTGCCAAACACACGTTCCAAATCACTAACTTCCTCTTGAGAGGCCGACATACTCATACATGCTTGCCCACCTTCACAAACCATACTATCAAAATTATCAATTTCCTTCAAACTATGGAAAGAACATTTCGCGTTTGGATCACACTTCAATGTGCAAGCCTTATATACATCATTCACCGCTTCTGCATTTTCCACACCTGAAAAAGGTTGGGATACATCACCCTTCTTAATTGTCACTGTATTACCAGAAACACTCAATGTATCTTTAGCAGAACACACATCCAATTTTATAGCCTGACCTGCAATAGTAACCTGACATCCATACGTTGTTGGTGCACAAACGTCAATCACATTTTTCAACTCAACCATCTTATTCGCCAATTTCTTAATCGCAATACAAGATTTTTCATTAAATTCCGAACCCGATACAGGCACTCTGTTACTTGACGACAAATATTGATTCAATTTAGACACCAAACCTTCGGATTGCAAAGCGTTATACAATTCCTTGCGCGCATCCGCATTATTACAATCAAAATTCTTGGCTGCATGCCCTGTCAACGCACCGATACCGGCACCCAACAATGTTCCGCCGCCCATACCGACGACCGCCGCCGTATGCGTATCATTCAGCAATGAAAAATCAAACAAATCCTTGTTGCAAGTAAATGACGAACCCGCATCACGCCAAACCTCGGCCGCTTTGTCATCACCAATCGCACCAAACAACCATTTGTTTGTAATCAAATTATCTTTGTTATACGCCGCAACACGCACCTTGCACACACCGTTTGTTGCATCCCAACGCGCATAATGCCCACGTTCGCCATCAACACCCGACACATTTCCATTTGCCGTCGTATTCACCATTGGCCCTTGGGGTTGATTTTTACCAACATTACTGTTGTTATTATACGCATTAATATTATTGTTGTATTCACTTGTCACATTGCCAGATGCCGAGACCGCCGCAAAAGATTTGCCATAAGTATTTTTATCCAACAATTCGCAAACATTTTCCGCCTGGTTCGGTGTCAATCCAGTTTTTCTTAACACGAAATTATAATATTCCGGTTGAACAATACGTGAATTGAAATCCAACCACACATCCACAGACGAATCGTAAACATTACGACAATCAACGCGTACATTACGAATACAATAATCAATCTGGGACGCACAAATTCCCATACCGTTAATAATAGAATTGCGCAAATCTTCATTGAACAAATCGTTCAATCCATTTGGCAAAACGCCACTTTGCACACATTGCAACACGGATTGCATACAATCATCAACCGTAAAATCAGAATTCGCAACACCGCCATCTTCGCAGCCCTCGGGTGTTGGTTCCGGATCCGGATTTGGATTCGGGTTTGGATTTGGATTTGGTGTCGGCGTAACCGTCCCGGCACCACCCGTCGGTGTCCCTACACCAGATATAGCGTGTGTCCCAATAGTATTGATAGACATCGTTGGCATTGTCGGCATACGCGCACTCGTCGCCCCCGTCGCCCCCGTCGCCATCGAACGTGGCGCGGCACCCGCCGCCCCTACAAACACCAATGCCGCGCAACCCGCGACACACGACCACAATAATTGAGACTTTTTTTGCATAAAACATTCTCCCTTTTTGAAAGTATTATACCATAAAAAAGCCCATAAAAAAACTTTTTTTACACATTTATTATAAAAAATATAGACAATTTATTATTTTATTGACAAAAATCATAACTTGTCTATAATATAAATATGTCAAAACTCTCAGATTTTTTAAAAAAACTCAAAACTCCATTTTTATGGACTTGTGGTTATGTATTTCTAACCTGGGCGTTGATGCACATATTATTTAATTTTGAAATATTCTCGTATTCACATTGGCATCGTGTTGCCAACGCACACCTGCACGGACTGGGCGGATTTGCATTTTGCTTAATTATATTTGCGTGCATACCTTTATACATTGCAACAACCACAATCGTCATCAGAACCGGAAAACCGTTATTGGCCCTGCCCGTACCAAAATTTATTTCACATATAATGGAAAAATTATTTCCAAAGCAAGTATCTCAAACGGATGAAACCCCAGAACCCCAAAACGAATCGGTCACTGCACCAATTGACACATCGATGGATAATATTCCTGCCGAAATGCGCGCCGTGTTTTTACGCGCACGCACACACCCTAATCGCACTGCCACCCCGATTTGCAGTGTATGCAGTGTATCACCAAACGTTTATCCAACAAATTCGCCGACCACACCAACCGTATCCCACGACGAAATGCCATTACCCCCAGATTTTGATTTTGACGATACACAACCCGTCCCAACCGCACCAATGTTCCAAGATATCGATTTGGGATTTGATACCACACCAGACACAGACGACGAAACAAATCCGGTCATAGATTATTTGTCACAAAACGGGCGCAAATTTGATATCACCGACGACGACATTATTATAACCGACACCGCCGCAATCGCCGTACATAACGATAACGACTTTTGGATTATGGATGAACCCGTATGGTTTGCATCTGGCAAAACGCGTCCATCTCCAATCACCCCACTACGCACCATCGCCGCCGAACACAATATTCGCGCAATCTTATACTTGGGCGCAACAAACATAATGAAGTGTGATGAAAAAATTGCCGAATGGGAACAATCCGGCGTCCACGTTGTAAAAAAATTAGAAGATTTGTAAAAATCCCCCAAACGGGGGATTTTTTTTACATCTTGATTTCTTGGGTTGTTATAACTGGCTGAGCCATTTTGGTACACACCGTTCCCGCAAATGTAGATGAGGGCGTCGTACTGGTGCCACTGCCACCAAACAAACTGAAACCACCACATCCATCAAATGTAAAGAATCCACCACCACCACAAGATTCAACCTCGGACGTATTATAAACATCTTTGATATTTTCACACATTGTTGTTGTCGTGGTCAATGTGCAAGTATTTGTATCCGCAGAATACACCGCACTCATAGTAATTTTACCCAACATATTACCTGAACCATCCTTTTGGATAAATTCACCCTTGCCAGACGATTGCAAATTCAACAAATTATTCATCGTCATACCATCCAACACAATGCGCACATCATAATCCCCAACACTGGCACCGCCAGTACTCAAATCATTTTGTGCAAAATCAGCTTTTGATAACTGCGCCACATTTCGGGTGCTTTGCATTGCTTTTTCCAACAAACCCAAAAATCCACGAGATTTTACATTATTTTCAGATTTATTTATTTTTATTCCACCCGACGACGCCATTGCCGCACACATCGCAGATTTATTTTCATCGCTTTGTTGTTCAATAGCCTTGGCAAACAATTCATCATATTTTTTAGAATAATTTTCATTTGCCTTGTCCAAACCAGCATCTATTATTGCCGTAATTTGTGAATCCAACAAATGCGGAAAACGTGCCGTATCCTGGGTTGAACGATTTTGACGCGTTCCACGAATCTGACGCATATCACGACCGTTCACACACATACTGATTTTCGCATCAGACGTCAACAAAGCAATCTTTTGATTTATCTTGTTTTGGACAGACTGCAAACTGGACAGCACACGATCTTTGACCGCCGATGTTCCATCAACATTTTTAATCTTGTCCGAATATCCAGAAATATCCAATTCATATTTACTAAACTTCACATCATCTGCACTACTTGTTGCTTCTTTGATTTTAACATTACCAAACGACAATAAACCTTCGATAACAAAACTGCCATCACGCGCTTTATAACCGGTCAAACTGTCGGTACCAATATACTCATCATCATCAAATGCCAAGCACTCGGTTTCACTGCCACAAATTTCCATCATTTTCGCATTAACCGCATTCGTACACGATGTCAACAAAGAATTATCAATATCCAGATAAATTCCTTGGACGATATTATCAATTGTTTCCCACGCAGCCGCCTGGCCATCTTTTTGACAGGCAACCAATTTATCCAACGGACACATATCACGCACAGATTGCAAATCCAAACCGATACATTTTGAATAATCAGACCCACAACGATTTTCATCTGTTAAACAATCTTTAACCTCGGTCGTGCACGCATCAACACGCATAGATGCCAGTCGCGCATACACAAAATCCAAAATTTGTGGTTCGGCCGCAACACACGGGTCGATTTGCACCCGACATAAAGACCGCATTGTTTGTGGACGCGACAAACACATATCATACGAACCATCCGGATCATTTGGATCCATATTATCTTTACACGCTTGTTGGAAACACGATGAAATATTCGCAATACAATTCATACGAATATTTGATTCCGCAACCAATTCCGCCGATTTCAACGTTGGTGCAACCTCGCGCAGGAAAGTATCCCAAACTTGGTCCTGGACAGACACACATTGCTTTGTAACACCATCACACATTGGCTTTTTCGATATCAAAATATCGTACGTTGACGCCGCAATAGAAATCGATGTCATACCTGTTTTAATTTCATATGTTTTTGATTTTTTATTTTTTGTCCCCACACGAGTCTGGGCATTTTCCGTTGCCACAACCGATGCACAGTTTGCAAAATCATCACCACATCCGGCTGTTGATTGCATACACTGTTTAAAACGTATCGTGCATTGACCTAAATCATATTTATTTGCATTTTGATGTTGTTCCAACGCAGCCTCGCGCAGAGCAGTCTGGGCCGTTTGTAATTTTTTTGCACTTTCATTACGTTGTTTTTTCAAACTGTTTTCATATGCCGTACAATCAGATTTAATCTGCTGTGCATACATCAATTTCAGCATAGACAAATTTGCCGAACATTCTGGAATCTGTTTTATACACATATCAGATACAGACGCGTGCAACGCATCACCCGTTTGATTGGTAATATCCGTTGTCGCCGATCCAAACACATCCATTTCATCTGTTTCATAAATATTATTCCAGGCATCCAAATTTAATGTCCGCGCACGAGTATCTTTTTTATTTGGGTTTTGAATATCACCCGTAATTTTATCAACCATACTTTGCACTGCATCGGCATCCGCACCCATATTTATGCGTTCAACACCAGACGTCGCCATAGCATAACTTTGTTCATCCAATTTTTGAATCTCGTCCAAAACTTTATCCAATTCCGTATGGCGATCACTGCACAAACAACGGCCTCCGCTTGCATTATCCAACATACAGAAAGAATCCATACACCCATAATATTTTTCTTTGCACTCCTCACTAACGACAGTATTTGTTGTTGCACCCGTAATTTTTGTTCCGACATTTATTGCCTTTTGCGTAGTTGCCGCACGCGCATTTACACGTTGGGCCGGCGCCGCCGCGGTTTGTACAGACGTATTCTGCTTTGGTTGTGCAACCGCTGCACGTGGCGCACGCCGTGCCGTCCCCGACATCGTATTCCCAGACGCGCTTTGCGCATTTGCCGATTGCGTTGTTGTTGTTTGTCCGGCCGGCGCCCGTGTCCGCGCCGTGGAACGCGTTGCCGCCGCATCAGCCGCCACACCATACAACACCGCACCAATTAAACCAAACGCAAATATTTTTTTCATAAAATATCTCCTACAACTATCTTTTATATTTTATCATAAAATACCGCATTTACAAAACGATTTATAAAAAAATCCCTGCAAATTTTTGCAGGGATTTAATTTTACATTCAAAAGCCAAAAATCAATTATTCATTATTTGAACTCTGTACTTTGAAAATTGCATTATTTACCAGTTGCACGACGTTTAACCGCAACAGTTTTCTTCGCAGCCGTCGCTTTGGCTTTGGTTGCGGTTGCATCTTTGGCTGTTTTTTTGGCCGCCGTTGCTTTTGGTGCTTTTTCAGCCTTGGCCGCCACTTCTTCAACAACTTCTGTTGCTTTGGCTTCTGTTGCCGCTTCTGGTTTCACAACTGTTTTCTTTGCGTTAACATCGCGATCAACCAATTCAATGATTGCCATCGGTGCCGCATCGCCATAACGGAAACCAGCCTTTAACACGCGTGTATATCCACCCGGGCGTTTTGCATAACGTGGTCCCAAAACAGAAAACAATTTGTTAACAGTTTTAGATGTGCCATTACCCAATTCGGACGCAATCAAACGACGGTTGGCAACAGTATCAACCTTGGCACGTGTAATCAATTTTTCAACAACACTGCGCAAATCTTTTGCCTTGGGCAATGTAGTTTTAATTTGTTCACGTTCAATTAAGTTTTTCGCCAAACCAATCATTAATGCTTTGCGCGCGTTTGTGTCGCGATTAAAAGTGCGACCTGATTTCATATGTCTCATTGATTACTCCTATTTTTTGTTTCTGCCCCAGGTCCCCCGGGGATTTGTTAAGACACCATAACCTAATATTTTCATACCAGTATTATGGGATTTATTTTCAGTTTTCTGTATTATTCCAGAAAATCCGCTCTTTTCAAGAAAATAATTTATGTGAGGTTATTTGGAAGTGATTGTTGTTCCGCGGTGTACAAATGCTACATAAGGAACAACAATCACGACAAGAACCCACAGAAATTATTTTATTTGTATGGGTCTTCGTATTTCTTGGACAACTCCGCAATATTTTCTGGTGGCCACCCAGGAACTTCCATTCCCAGGCCCAGACCCATGGCTTCCAATTGGATTTTGATTTCGTTCAAAGATTTACGGCCAAAGTTTGGCGTTTTCAACATATCAGCCTCGGTCTTTTGAACCAATTCACCCAACCAATTGATTTTGTCGTTCTTCAAGCAGTTATTTGCACGAACAGACAATTCCAATTCATCAACGTGTTTCAACAATTTTGGATCGAACGGCAATGCATCTTTGGCCTTGTCTTCTTCGGCCGGTGCATTGATTTGTGCCGGATCTTCAAAATTAATAAACACAACCAATTGATCTGTCAAAATGCGTGCCGCAAAAGCGATTGCATCTTCGGGCGAAACCGCACCGTTTGTTTTAACCGTCAATTCCAATTTATCATAATCGGTTGATTGACCAACACGTGTCTGGGACACCGCAGACGAAACATTCAAAATTGGCGAGAAAATAGAATCCACCGGAATCACACCCAATGGCAAATCAGTATCGTGTGCATTTGCCGCAACATAACCACGACCCGAATCCAATGTGATTTCCATATCAAATGTTGCATCTTTGTCCAATGTGCACAATTCGACGTCTTTATTCATAACCTCGACCCCGGCGGATGTTTCAATCATCCCGGCCGTCACAACCACAGGCCCCTTGGCCTTGATTGTTGCCTTGTGTTGCCCCTCGGCATTTGCTTTGAAATATACACCCTTTAAATTCAAGATGATATCAGAAATATCTTCGCGAACACCAGGCAAAGAACTAAATTCGTGTTGCACACCATCAATTTTGATATACACCGGCGCACAACCCTGTAACGACGACAACAGAACACGACGCAACGCCGTCCCCAATGTCAAACCGAAACCTTTTTCCAATGGTTCCGCAACCAATGTTGCAATATTAGGATTTTTTTCATCGACCTTGATATTCAATTTTTTTGGCTTAATCAAAGTCATCCAATTTTTTTCAATCATTTTTACTCCATTCGGCTTAGTTTATTATTTTCGCCAATCGGCACGCATTAAAAAACAATCTGTCCTCTAACGCACTGGCAAATTTTATACTGGAAATTCCCAAAAGTCAACAAAAAAGCCCGACAAAAATCGGACTTTATCAAATCAGATTAACAAACAAAAAATCTTGATTATGGCGCCCCTTGGATAACAACCCATTGTTTTGTTCCACCGGTTCCATTTGCAGAAATATACCCACAAACCTGCCCCGATGGGCACGTATTGCCAGACCCCGTCGGCGCATCAATTTTATTGGCAAACAAACCCGTTGCCGCCGTATTTCCACTTGCCGGCGCACCAATCGCATTACCATTGGTTGTAACCGTCGTATTATCAGTTGTCGCCGCATTCGCCAAAGTATTAATCGGACTTTCCAACCCCGCTGCCTGGGTATCAACATACTTTGTCGTTGCAACACGAACATTTGCATCTTTGACCGTTAATTCCGACGCAGTCGTTGGCTTACCAGATGCATAGTTCGGATACGTATTGTTATCAGCAGGAAACGCATTCACCACACCGACAAAGCCAAGCACCAAAAAAACAGCAAAAAACAGTGAGTTCCTCATTTCTTCCTCTGATATATTTCTTCCTTTACATAGATGTTAGCAAAAAACAAAATTTTACCGCAAGCAAAAAATACACATATTACAAAAAAAATTAAACACCGCAGAATTCTGCACTATTTGCATTATTTTTCGATTCGGATTTTATATACTTTTTACAAAAAAACACAGATTTTTAACATTTTCTAAAAAAGCCTGTCAATGCCAACAATGGCTTTTTTTAACTTGACAAATGGAATTTAATTAATTTTTTAACAAAAAAATGCCTTGTCTAATCGACAAGGCATTTGAAACACATTACACACGACGCACTTTCTTTGGACGGCATCCATTGTGTGGAATACGTGTTGTATCAGTAATAGATTGCACAATCAAGCCGGCATTTGCCAAACCACGCACAGCCGATTCGCGACCCTGACCAATACCGCGCATCAAAACATCGACCGTTTTCATACCCATTTCGGCAACTTTTTTGCCAACCGCATCCGCAACAACCGTTGCAGCATATGGTGTCGATTTTTTTGCACCCTTGAAATTATTTGCACCCGCGGTGGCCCATGTCAACACGGCACCCGTTGGATCTGTAATTGTGATACGTGTATTGTTATTTGTCGCGACAACATGCGCAATGCCGTGCGAAACTTTTTTTACAACTTTCTTTTTTGATTTAGTAATTGCCATTTTTTAACCTTTATTTAGATGTCTTCAATTAACTATCGTGTTAATCTCTACCCGAAAAATTATTTACCCTTGGTCGCAGACCCAGCAACCACAACGCGTTTACCTTTACGTGTTCTGGCGTTTGTCTGTGTACGTTGACCACGAACCGGCAAACGGTTACGGTGACGAATACCGCGGTATGTTTTCAAATCTTGCAGACGTTTGATGTTCATTGCAACTTCACGACGAACATCGCCTTCTACTTTAAAGTTTTGTTCAATATAATTAGAAATTTTGATAACATCTTCGTCAGTCAAATCTTTCGCGCGCAAACCATCTTTTAATTTCAACGCGGCACAAACCTGGGCGGCTTTTGCCGGGCCAATACCGTGGATGTATTGCAACGCAACTTCGATGCGTTTTTCTGATGGGATGTTAACACCTGCTATACGTGCCATCTTTTACTATCCTTTTTTACTTATGGACAATTTCGTCCGATTAAAATTCAAAATTTTGGGGTGCCCAAAACTTTGAAACCTTATTGATTTTGCCCGAATTATATTATACTAAATCCGGCAAAAGTCAAATCTTGTTTTATATTTCCGCAATCTTTAACGGAAACGACCTTGCTTGGATGTCTTTTTAACGACACCACTATATTTTTTTGCAACCAAATAAGATTGCACCTGGGTCATTGTATCCAACACAACACCCGCGACAATCAAAACACTGGTTCCACCAATAACCAATGGCATCCCCGCGTGGGTGTTTAAAATGATTGGAATAACGCAAACAACAATCAAATAACAAACACCAATCGCAGTTGTGCGCGACACAACCCCATCCAAATATGTCATTGTCTGTTCGCCTGGCCGCACGCCCGGAATATAACCACCGGCATTTCTTAAATTATTGCTGGTTTCTTCACTGTTAAACACAACCGCCGTTTGGAAATACGCAAAGAACACAATCAAAACCGTGTACAATGCAATATAAGACCACGCCCCATATGTAAAGAACCCAATTATCGATTGTACAACCAAACTGTCGCTTTGCGCGAACCGTTGAATAAACGCCGGCAACATCATAATAGACGCCGCAAACACGGGGCCCATAACGCCCGACATATTCACCTTGATTGGTAAATAAGATGCATTTGTATTCATAACACCATTTGCCATAACCTGGCGTGGATACAAAATTTGAATACGACGCTGTGCCTGTTCAAAGAACGCAATCAACGCAACAATACCCAACACAAATGCAACAATTAACATAATCATTGTTGGAGAAATTTGCCCAACACTACCCAGCGAGAATAATTTACCAATACCCGATGGAACCTCGGCAATAATACCGGCAAAAATCAACAGCGATGCACCCTGGCCAACACCTCGTGCGGTAATTTGTTCTGCCAACCACATAACAAACACCGTTCCACCAACCAGCGCAATCAACGCCGACAATTCAAACGACCATCCCGGATTTACAACCGCCGGCACACCATTTACCGGTGCCATTAATTCCAATCCACGAATAACCGCCCAACCCTGGACAACGGCCAACACCACCGCCAGATAACGCGTATATTGATTAATTTTAACGCGCCCAGATTCACCCTCTTTGCGCAAATCAGTCAACGATTTACTGGTTGCGGTTAACAATTGTAAAACGATAGATGCAGAAATGTATGGGAAAATGTTTAACGCCAAAACAGACATACGGGACAATGAACCACCCGCAAACATATCAAACATCCCCAACATACCACTGCCCTCGCCGGTAAACAAATGCAACACGGCCGATGCATTAACACCCGGCAATGGAATAAATGAACCAATTCGATAAACAACCAAAGCGCCCAACGTAAATAAAATACGTTTTTGTAAATCACTCAGGTTTTTGAAAAAGTTTTTTATTGCTCTCATCGCTTTACTTTCCAGATACAATTTTACACCCCGGGAAATAAAATTCCCGGGATAAAATCAGATTATTATTTATTGGAAATTTTCCCACCTGCTTTCACAATTGCGGCCTCGGCTGCTTTGGACCATTTATCCGCAACAATTGTGACGGCCGTTTTGATTTCGCCTTTGGCCAAAACTTTCAATCCATCCAATCTGCGATTGATAATTTTTGCCGCCAACAAAGAATCCATTGTAATAGATTTTTTTGCATCAATTTTGCCAGATTTGATGAATTTTTCAATATCACCCAAATTAATTGTGACAAAATGTTTTGCAAATGGATTTGTAAAACCAAATTTTGGGAAACGACGCAAGATTGGCATTTGACCACCTTGGAACGTTGCCTGTTTACGCGAACCCGCACGGGCTTTTTGCCCCTTGGTTCCACGACCCGCTGTTTTACCATAGCCCGATGCCAAACCACGACCAACGCGTTTCACATTTTTACGGGCACCCAAATTATCCATCAATGCATTTAATTTCATTTTTTATCCCTTTATTCCTACGACTATTGATATAGTCTATTTCGCACATAATACAAGTACTATGTACTCGGTTTATATTAATTATTTTTCAACGATTTCAACCAAGTGTGAAACCTTTGCAACCATACCGCGAACACTTTCTGTGTCGTTTAATTCACGGGTTTTACCAATGCGTCCCAAACCCAAGGCCAAAACAACCTTGCGTTGATATTCCGGACGACCGATAATGCTTTTTACTTGTTTTACAGTTATTTTAGCCATATCTATCTCCATATGTTACGCATTATTTTGCTTCTTCTTCTGCGGTGTCGATTTTTTTACCGTCTCTGCCTGCAATAATTTCCGCAACCGTTTTACCACGACGGGCCGCAACAGTTTTCGGTGAATTCATTTTTGCAAAAGCCAAGAACGCCGCACGAATCATATTATTTGGATTGTTCGAACCTTGGGATTTCACGACGACGTCTTGGACGCCCAAACATTCAAACACCGCACGCAACGCACCACCCGCAATAATACCGGTACCGGGAACCGCACTGCGCACAACCAATTTAGATGCACCATATTTTGCTTCGACATCGTGATGCAATGTGCGTCCTTCTTTCAAAGGCACACGCACCATTTTTGCCTTGGCTGCC
Source organism: uncultured Pseudomonadota bacterium (assembly GCA_902793005.1). Taxonomy (GTDB): domain Bacteria; phylum Pseudomonadota; class Alphaproteobacteria; order Rs-D84; family Rs-D84; genus Enterousia. The sequence goes on along the minus strand of CADBBQ010000005.1, from coordinate 4,466 downwards.
TTGGTTGCTTTCTGCACCGCAGATTGCACTTCCAACGCTTTACCTTTACCAAAACCAACGCGACCGGCCTTGTCACCAACAACGACCAATGCGGAAAAAGACATATTACGGCCGCCCTTCACTGTTTTGGAAACGCGGTTGATAGAAACCAATTTATCTACCAAATTATCCGTTTGTAATTTTTTATCATCAAAACGTGCCATTGTAATCTCCGTTTAATTAAATTCTTACACCACCCGCGCGAATTGCTTCACACAGAGCCTTCACGCGACCATGATAACGAAAACCGCCGCGATCAAAATAACAATTTTCAACAATACCCGCCTTTACAGCACGTTCGGCAAACATTTTGCCAACCAATTCTGCCCCGGCAATATTCCAACCGTGTCCCGCAAAACCTTTTTCTTTACTGGATGCCGCACACAGTGTATGTCCACGTGTATCATCAATAGCCTGGATTTCAATATGACGGCCCGAACGGAAAACCGACAAACGGATTTTACCAGGATTTTTTCTTTTCAACGCACTGCGATTTGCCAAAGTGCGTCTTTCATCTGAACTTAAATGTTTTAACATTTTTTTTCCTTTTTTTTAATTTCCGTAACAGCGGAAATCACCTAATTTTATTTCTTTTTACCTTCTTTGCGGCGGATATTTTCACCCTTATAGAAGATGCCTTTACCCTTGTACGGATCTGCTTTACGGATTTTATGAATTTTATCCGCGAACAAACCAAGCAAGCATTTATCAATACCACTGATGGTAAATTCGGTTGGTTTTTCACCCATTTTCACAGACAAACCCGCCGGTATTTCCATAACAACATCGTGCGAAAAACCAACAACCAATGTCAATTTATTTCCCGCAACCGATGCCTTGTATCCAACACCGTTCATATACATATCTTTTGAAAAACCATTGGTCACACCAATCACCGCAGATTTGATGTTACGTGTCATTGTTCCCCACATTGCACGAGATGTTTTATCTTCTGCATCTTTGGGTGTTACAACAACGGCACCGTCTTTGACCTCGACATCAACCAAATGAGCATTTTTTGTATCCAAAACAACTTTCAACTCACCCTTTGGTCCCTTTACAATCACGGTATTATCTTTGATTTCCGCCGACACACCATCTTGCAATTTTACTGGATATTTTCCTGCACGAGACATTTTTTCATCCTTATATTTTCTATTATATAACCTTGCACAACACTTCGCCACCAACATTCATCAAGCGTGCTTTGTGATCTGTCATAACGCCATTTGGAGTCGAAACAATCGCAATACCCAAACCATTTAAAACCTTTGGCATTTTTGCACAACTTGAATAAACACGACGACCTGGTCTGGACACAACAGAAATTTCCTGGATTGCGCCAACGCCACCGTTGTATTTCAATTCAACGACCAAATTTGAACGATGCTCGTCGATTTTTTCTTCGCGAAAATCAGTGATGAAACCTTCGTCCTTTAATACAGACAAAACTGCAACACGCAATTTGCTGTTCGGGACAGTTATAAATTCTTTACCGGCCGCTTGACCATTACGAATACGGGTCAGCATATCTCCGATTGGGTGTGATAATGACATCTTTTACTCCTTAAAGTATGGTTTGTGAAAAAAATTCACATCCCCCTTGCCCAGTTGCATTGTCCACAACTGGTGTTTAAAATTTTACCAACTGGACTTACGAACGCCCGGCAATTTCCCTTCGGATGCCATTGTACGTAATTGTTGGCGACACAGACCGAACATACGTGAATAACCACGTGCACGGCCAGTAACCGAGCAACGATTGTGTAAACGTGTTGGATTCGCATTGCGTGGCAACTTGGCCAATTTTTTCATTGCTTCCATACGTTCATCTGGTGTTGCATTTACAGACATTTTTTCTTTGATTGCTTCGCGTTTTTTGGCGTATTTCGCAACCAATTTTTCACGTCTGTGTTGTTTGTTTATCAATGCTAATTTAGCCATCTTTTTTCCTTACTGCTTTATTTCAAAACCAACGGCAGGCCGATTTTTGTCAGCAATGCACGCGCTTCGTCATCTGTTTTTGCTGTTGTTGCAATGACAATATCCATACCACGGATAGAATCAATTTTATCAACAGAAATTTCTGGGAAAATCAAATGTTCTTTGATACCGAACGCATAATTTCCACGACCATCAAATTTAGATTTTGACAATCCACGGAAATCCTTTACACGTGGCAACGCAACCGTAATCAATTTATCCAAGAAATCATACATTCTTTTACCACGCAATGTAACCTTGGTACCGATTGCCTGACCTTCGCGTAAACGATATGTTGCAATAGATTTTTTCGCACGTGTAACCACGGGTTTTTGGGCCGCAATTGCCGTCAAATCAACAACCGCCGCATCCAATTTTTTCTTGTCATTAACCGCTTCGCCAACGCCCATATTCAAAACGATTTTGGTCAATTTCGGCACCGCCAAAGCATTTGTGTACCCGAATTCTTTAACCAATTCCGGTACAACATTTTTTTCATAAATTTCACGCAATCTGCTTTGCATTTTTTTATCCCTTATCTTGGTTTCCGTAACAGCGGAAACAATTATTTTTATAATTCTGTTCCAGATTTCTTAGAAACACGAACTTTTTTATCGCCACGCATTTCATATCCAACACGGGTTGCTTTTTTGGTTTTTGGGTCAACCAACGCAACATTAGAAACGTGAACAGGTGCCTCGCGATCAATGATATGACCGGCTTGGTCCTGTGTTGGTTTGATATGCCATTTATGGCGATTGACACCTTCGACCACAACACGCGATTCTGATGGACGCGCTTCCAGCACTTTGCCTTTGACGCCTTTGTATTTTCCTGAAATAACTACGACTTCGTCGCCTTTCTTAATTTTCATTTTTTACCGTCCTTTGAATCTATTAAATAACTTCTGGTGCCAAAGACACGATTTTTTGCACATCATATTTACGGCGAACTTCACGCGCAATTGGTCCAAAAATACGTGTTCCAATTGGTTCAAAGTTGTTTTTATTAATCAAAACAACCGCATTATCATCAAAACGGATAATAGAACCGTCTGGACGTTTGACCGGGAATTTTGTGCGCACGATGATTGCACGTTGAACTGTTCCCTTTTGAACTTTACCACGTGGAATTGCTTCCTTGATGGCGACGACGATTTTATCGCCAACCGTTGCATAGCGACGATGTGAACCGCCCAAAACCTTGATGCACATTGCTTTACGTGCACCAGAGTTATCTGCAACTGTCATAACTGTTTCATTTTGTATCATTTTTTACCCTTTTCCTGCACACGGGGCAATCCCCCGCGGCTTTGTTAATGGGTCCCGACTGTCGCGCACGACCTCAAAGAACCCTGCCCTTTTGGCAAACCAATATAAAATTAGTCCACCACTTCCACAGAACCGTCTTTGGCGACACCAACACGACCCTTTACAATCCAAGATTTTGTCTTGGAAATTGGACGATGTTCTTCAATTGCAACAACATCACCAACCTTGTATTCATTGGCCTCGTCATGTGCCTTGTATTTTTTGTTCTGCTTCACAAATTTACCATACAACGGATGACGGAAACGGCGTTCAACTTCGACCACAACCGTTTTATCGTTCGCTGTACTTTTAACTGTTCCTTGCAGTATACGTTTTGGCATAACTGTTATTCCTCTATTTTTTTACCTGTCGATTTTGGTTATAATATACTAAATTTTAGAAAAAACAACCAAAATCAACATTTATTTATTTTTTTGATGCATTCAGTTTTGTTTTGACACGGGCAATTTCGCGACGTGTTTTACGCAAAACGTGTGTTTTTGGCAATTGACCTGCGGCCAATTGGAAACGTTGATTCATTTGTTCTTTTTTCAAATCAACCAATTTACTTTCCAAGGCTTCAACTGTCAAAGATTCCTTTTTTGTGCTTTTTTCTGCCATTTTTATCACCTTTTAATTAGTTGATTTTACGTTCAACGATTTTTGTTTTAACCGGCAATTTTGCCGCCGCCAACGCAAAGGCCTCGAATGCGATTTCAGGTTTCACACCATCCAATTCAAACATAATACGGCCCGGTTTAACACGGCAAACCCAGTATTCAACGGCACCTTTACCTTTACCCATACGAACCTGGGCAGGTTTTGTTGTGACCGGAACATCCGGGAAAATACGAATCCACAATTTACCCTGACGTTTCATATGACGGGTAATTGCACGACGCGCAGCCTCAATCTGACGTGCAGTAACACGTTCAGGGCTCATTGCTTTCAGACCAAACGAACCAAAAGCCAATTCACTACCGCCCTTGGCGACACCGTGAATACGACCTTTTTGCAGTTTGCGAAATTTTGTTTTATTTGGCATTAACATGATTAAAATCCTTATTTTCTACGATTTTATTTGCTTTTTCTTTCGCTTGTGCCGGCATATTCTGAGGGTCTCGCCATTTCAGA
>CADBBQ010000004.1 GCA_902793005.1 uncultured Pseudomonadota bacterium | reverse complement strand
ACACCATAATAACGATGCTTTCGCACCGAAGATACCGGACTAGGACAGTCCACAACCCAATCTCTTGAACTCAAACAGATTATAAAATACCAAACACAAAATGTAAATACAGATTTAATAAAAAATTATAAACAAACAAAAATTAAAACCGCAAAAATGCGGTTTGAATTTTATGGCCTGCCACACATAGCGCCAACGGTGCGAAGTGTGGTCGGGGTGAGAAAGGGCTCCCTCGCCACAACAGGGTTGTGTCTGCGGGGAAACCGTAACGATTTCACTGCATTGTATTTGTGAAATCTACTTGTTTTCGAACCAGCCATTGCGTTGCAATGACGAGGCATCAAATCCAAACACCCACAAACAAAAATTAAAACCGCAAAAATGCGGTTTGAATTTTATGGCCTGCCACACATAGCACCAACGGTGCGAAGTGTGGTCGGGGTGAGAGGGTTCGAACCTCCGACACCTTGGTCCCAAACCAAGTACTCTACCAGGCTGAGCTACACCCCGAAACAGGGGGTATTATAACATCTTTTTTATTGATTGCAAGCCCTATTCTGAAAATTTCGCTTGTGTATCTTTTTCATTTTGTTTTACAATTAATCAGAGAATGAAAGGTTATCTAAAAATTTTTGTATGTCTGTTATGTGTTGCGCCCAATATGGCGGCGGCGCGCGGCGTCGTATCACGTGCGGCACGTGTGACAAACACGCCGACATCGGGATACACATACAATTATATGTATCCATATTTAAACAACCAAATGCGGCAAACTTTAAATCCGGGTGATGCCAATGCACAAAGCACCAGTCCCATAAACGCCGTTGTAAAAACAACATCTATGCCAGTTGCAACGAATACGCGTCGTGTATCCGCACGCAGTGGCCGCGTCACATCATCGCCCCGTCCCACACAATCGGTTGCGCGTGCCGCGGCAACACCAATGCCGATACCAACGACAACACGCGCGGGCACATCACGACGCGTTTCGCCACGCGCATCTGTTGCGCGCAATTTACGAACAAACACATCTGGCACCACGGCCACAATAAATTCCACATCTGGGACATATGTATCATCCAGTCGTTGTTTGGCGGACTATATGGAATGTATGAATTCATATTGCGTACGTTCAGACACGCCATACAATCGCTGTTTTTGTTCGTCAAAATTGTCCCAAATTGAATCGACATACCAACCACAAATTGATTCTTTGATTAAACAAATCTTGCGGGCCCAGGATAAAACCACGTGGACGGACGCGGAAATGGCCGAATATTGGTACGACAAAATGGGCCAATATGTTGGCGAGGATTCTTGGGCAAAATTGGATGACGCATTAAACATCGATTGGCCGGATGCAGACTTACGCCTCCAGGGTCAAAATGCCTATAACGCGGGCCACGAATATTGCGTAAACCATTTATTAAATTGTGCATATGCCGCACCAAATATGCGTGATGTCTATCGGTCCGAAATTGCACGTGATTGCACAAATTATGAAAAATCACTGGACAAATTAAAAACCGCATTGGAATCCGCCCTGGCAACCTACAGTGAATAAAACTCTTCACACATTTTATTATGGCGGTAAATATTACGTGCCAACACGTCACTGATAACATCCCAATCTTGGTCACGACCAAATATAATATCGCATTGGCACATATTGCTATTCGGCAATTGTGTATTTTTCACGCAAGACGCGACGAATATCGCGCAAATTGGTATGATAAATTTCAACATCTAAAATCCTTTGTTTTTTATTTTGTTCTGTAATTTGATTAATAAATTGTTGTGTATTTTCACGCCGACATTTCGCAATCCCTTGATTCCAAGCATATGTATAAATCGCGATTTCCAATCCACACAACGCAATTATAAAATATAATTTTGTCATAAAAATTTCCCCCATATATAAAAAAAGCACCCCATACGGGGTGCAACAAATAAATGCCCTGACCTTTTTTTACTGATTCATAGAATTAAAAAAGTCAGAATTTGTTTTTGTCAGGCGCAACTTATCCAACACAAATTCCATTGCCTCGGCCACACCCATTGGGTTGATAACACGACGCAACACATATGTCTTAGACAAAGTTTCCTTGTCAACCAACAAATCATCTTTGCGTGTTCCAGATTTCGTAATATCAATTGCCGGATAAATACGTTTATCAGACAATTTTCTATCCAAAATAATTTCGCTGTTTCCTGTTCCTTTGAATTCTTCGAAAATAACTTCGTCCATTTTGGAACCGGTATCAATCAACGCAGTTGCGATAATGGTTAACGACCCACCACCTTCGATATTACGGGCGGCACCAAAGAAACGTTTTGGACGTTGCAACGCATACGCATCAACACCACCGGTTAAAACCTTGCCTGATGATGGCACACACGTATTATATGCGCGCCCCAAACGAGTAATCGAATCCAACAAGATTACAACATCTTGTCCCGCCTCGACCAAACGTTTTGCTTTTTCAATAACCATTTCGGCAACCTGGATATGACGGGCGGCCGGCTCATCAAATGTAGATGATATAACCTCGCCTTTGACACTGCGTTGCATATCAGTCACTTCTTCGGGACGTTCATCAATCAACAACACAATTAACTTTACATCCGGGTAATTTGTTGCAATCGAATGCGCAATATTTTGCAACATAATTGTTTTACCGGTGCGCGGTGGCGCAACAATTAACGAACGTTGACCTTTGCCGGTTGGCGAAATCAAATCGATAACACGCGCGGTTAAATTGCGCCCTTTGTCGGTATCATTTGGCACCTCCATCCGCAACATTTCATCCGGATACAAAGGCGTCATATCATCAAAAGAAATACGATGACGCAACTTTTCAGGATCCGCACCATTAACCTTTTCAATTGTTTCCAGCGCAAAATAACGTTCTGATTCATTTTGTGGTGCTTGGATACGACCCTCGACATAATCACCGGTTTTTAATCCGTATTTTTTAATCAAATTCGGCGACACATATAAATCATCAGGCCCCGCCAGATAATTGCTTTCAGGTGCGCGCAAAAATCCATATCCATCGGACAAACGTTCCAATACACCGTCCCCAATCAACACAACATCCTTATCCATTGCGTGCACACGCATAACCGCGAAACGCAATTGTTGCACATTTAATTGTGATGGATTTTCAATACCCAAATCTTCCGCCATTTTCAGCAACTGCTGTGGCGTCTTTGCCTTTAATTCATTAATATTCATTAAAAAGTCCTTTTCGTCGGAAAAATATTGAACAGAATTGTTCAAACAAATCAAGATGCACTAATTATATACAAAAAACACAAAAAAGTCAAGAAATTAAAAAACACCCTTGTCGGGTGTTTAATTATTTTTCTGTCACCGTAACCTTGTCCGTTGATGCGTTCGCCGCATCCGATACCGGACTTTGTTGCGGTTGTGCATCCGCAGTTAATTCTTGGCGCAAATCACTGTCCGCGATATTATTTGCTGATTTTGCAGACACCAACGCCAACAAAGCGCACAAAATAAAAAATATTGTTGCCAACCACGCCGTTGTACGGGTTAAAAAATTACCCGCCGCCGCACCGGTCAACGCACCACCAAACATTGATGCCGCGGCCGCGCCCGACATACCCGACCCCTCGGATTTTTGTAATAAAATAATTGCAATCATAAACACCGCAACGATAATTAACAAAACCAATAACACAGAAAACATTTTTATACCCTTGTTTTTTTATTACACTTGAAACCTTAGATTAAAAACTAGTCATTTGCAAGAATTTTCAATAATTCCGCCGCCGCCGCGGTTGATGCCACTTTTTTCGAACTGCCCGAACCAGTGGCGGTTTTCCCCATCGCGCTGACTGACGCGGTAAACACCGGATTATGCGATGGCCCGGTTTGTTGTGTATATTCATACACCGGCAAATCACCCGTATGTTTAGCCTGGACAAACTCTTGCAATTCTGTTTTTGCATCCTTTGGTGCAACCAATTCTTCATTTGCCAAATCACGCCAGCGCGACACAATTACATCACGCGCGGTGTCGAATCCAGCCTCCAGATACATTGCACCAAATACGGCCTCCATCGCGTCCGCATACACGTGTTGCAAACGCCCCGCCGTCATATGACCGTGACGAATATACGGCCCCAATCCAATTTCATCGGCAACACGCGCCAATGTTTCGGTTGAAACCAGTGATGCGTGACGACGCGCCAATTCACCCTCGTGCTCTTTAGAAAACAACACAAACAACATTCCCGCAACGGCTAATCCCAACACGCGATCGCCAACAAATTCCAACCGCTCATTATTGCGCAGACAATCCGCCCCACTCTGTGTTAATGCCAATTCCAACAAGCCCTTGTTACGAAACTTGTATCCCAATATGGTTAAATTATCAACCGGTTTTACCTTTACCATTTTATTTTATCCCCATTCCAATTCTGTTCCAACGGATTTTATTTCCCCACGTCCACAACGCAATCATTGGTGCATAATAGTTGTGCGAATACCACACAAACCACACGCGTCCCAACACATTATCACGTGGCACAAATCCAATTTCGGCACGACTGTCCGAACTGTTATCACGGTTATCCCCCATAAAGAAGAAATGACCCACCGGCACGGTATATTCCGGTGTATTATCATACGGCCCATTATCCGCCATTTCAATAATACTGTGCCGAACGCCATTTGGCAATGTTTCGGTGTATTCCGTTGCATCAAACACACCACACAACCCCGCAACCATCTTGCAATAAGAATCAGGCTTATATTCAATTGTATAATTAAATGTTGCCGGCGCATTATTCACCCAAATCTTGTTTCCGCGTATCACCATATCCCCGCGATAGAAACCAACGCCACGTATTGATTTAGGTAAAACCGCAACAATATACGGACGTGGATTTTCGCGTTTCACAATTTTACCATTAATATATAACCGTCCATCGCGCATCTGAATTTTATCACCCGGCACGCCAATCAAGCGTTTAACAAAATCCTGGGATTCATTGATTGGATTACGGAACACGATAACATCACCGACATTTGGTTCGGTTGCCAAAAACCGTCCATCCCACAAATGCCACGATCCAAACGGGAAAGAATAACGTGAAAACCCGTATGTCCACTTTTCAACAAAAATATGATCCCCAACATTTAATGTCGGTATCATTGACCCAGACGGAATATTAAACGGTTCCAGCAAAAAACTGCGAAAAATTATGGCAATCAACGCACCATAAAATATAGTATTAAACCATTCACGAAACGCATTTGGATTTTTCAGCGGCATATTTTTCTTTCCTTAAATCTCTTTATTATTTTCGTATAATATAACTTGAAAACGCGTAAAGCAAGTTTATAATGCGAATATGATTTCATTAAATTCTATTATTTTTAATGGTATGGACGCCACCAGAATTGATATCCAGGTTCAATTGGCAACTGGCTTGGCGAATCCGGACTTTTTTATTATCGGATTGGCCGACCGTGCGGTCAAAGAATCTGCGGAACGCGTCCGTAATGCAATGAACGCATTAAATGTGCCGTGGCCACCACGTCGGGTCACGGTAAATTTATCACCGGCCGACGTAGAAAAATCCGGTTCGCATTTTGATTTATCGATATTATGTGGAATTTTATGTGCGCTGGACATATTACCCCGGGATGCGTTATCAAAATATATAATTATGGGCGAAATTGGCTTGGACGGTTCGATATTAAAAACTGACGGTGTCTTACCGGCCAGTGTTTGGGCCAAACGTAACAATATGGGTATTATTTGCCCCGCCGCCCAGGGCCCCGAGGCTAAATTATCCGGTCTGACCGACATTTTGGCACCGCGTCACGTTTTAGATTTAATCAATCATTTCACGGGTGTTCATCCACTGGAATTTCCGACCGAAAATTATTCAAACACCGCGGATGCGACACCTGTGGGCGATATGTCCGATGTTTATGGCCAGGCTGCCGCCAAACGCGCATTGGAAATTGCGGCGGCGGGTGGACACGCAATGTTAATGGTTGGTCCCCCGGGTTCGGGCAAGACAATGTTGGCATCGCGCCTGCCTGGAATTTTACCGGATATGACAACCGACGAAGTATTGGAGACATCGGTTATATATTCAATTGCAGGCAAATTACCAAATTCTGGCTTGGTGACTCATCGTCCATTTCGGGCGGTTCACCACACGGCCAGTCCTGTATCCTTGGCGGGCGGTGGCTCTGACGCCAAACCGGGCGAGATATCATTGGCGCACAACGGTGTATTATTTTTGGACGAATTACCCGAATTCAACCGTTCGACACTGGAAATTTTGCGTCAACCAATGGAATCTGGCAAGATTATGATTTCGCGCGCCCGTCACAACGCGACATACCCGGCCAATTTTCAGTTAATTGCGGCAATGAATCCGTGTCCGTGTGGACATTTGGGCAATGCGGCATTATCTTGCACCCGCGCCCCCCGCTGTGCCGAGGCTTATCAAAATAAAATCTCGGGTCCATTATTAGACAGAATTGATTTACACGTCGATGTTGACGCGGTAAACCCGTGGGATATGAAACCCGATGCGAACACGGTTCTTGAAACATCTGCCGAAATTCGCGCGCGTGTTGTTGCGGCGCGCAAACGTCAATTATCGCGCCAGGGATGCGTCAACGCACAATTGGACGGCGCGCAATTGGACGCGGCGGTGAAATTAACATCCGATATGACGGAATTTTTAAACAGCGCGGCCCAGCGTGTGGGTCTGTCTGCGCGTGGATACAACCGTGTAAAGCGTATTGCACGCACAATTGCGGACTTGGCGGGTCGTGATGAAATCATAATGGACGATTTAATCGAGGCTCTGTCCTATCGTCCAACGAATCGTGGCAAGTACGGTGTAAAACTGTAAAAAACATAAAAACTCTTGCTTTTACGATAAAAAATACTACATTATTATGGCACAATATGTAGGAATGGGCGCATTACCACGATGGATTTACTACAAATAAAGATAGATTATTTCGGGGACTCCCGGCCTTTATTCGCAATAAATTCGTGTGGTAATGCAAATGTTTAACAAAAAACAAAGGTATAATAAATGGTATTATTACACAAAAGAAAATCCGAACCGACACCGGCAAAATCGGATGTAAAAAATAACAAGCCGGCAAAAACACAAAATGTAAAAAAACACGAAAAAACGAATAACCCGGCAAAACCGGCAAAAATTGCTGACAAACCGGCACACGAATCTGACAAAAACGATAACAAAATGTATTTTATGGCATTGGGCGGATTGGAACACGTCGGCCAGAATATGTACGTTTATAAATATCGTGGCAAATATTTGGTTGTCGATTGTGGTATGGGATTTTTGGAAGAAGAAATCGGTGCCGGCGACGTCCAATATTGCGACACAACTTGGCTGGAAAAGCATAAACGTGATGTTGTTGCATTTGTCATCACCCACGGTCACGAAGACCACATTGGCGCATTAAAATTCATTTGGCCGAAATTCAGAAAGCCAATTTATTGCACACCGTTTCCGGCGGAAATTTTGCGTCAAACATTTGACGGCATTGAATTGGATTATGACAAAGAACACGACATTATTGAATTTGATGCGGCGGGCGCGACATTAAACTTGGACCCATTTACGGTTGAAACATTCCACGTGTCACACTCTATACCCGAAGCGCAAATGTTAATCATCAAAACAGACGCGGGGAAAATTTTACACACCGGCGACTGGACATTTAATGATGACAACCCGATTGAGCCGGGAACGGATTATGCGCGTCTGCGTGAAATTGGGTCTGATCCGAAATTATTGGCGTGCGTATGTGATTCAACATCCGCATCGCGCCAAACACCACAAACCACCGAAATGCAGGTTTGTGAAACATTAACAAAATTGATGCGGGACGCCCCGGGCCGCGTATTTGTGACGGGCTATTCACGCAGTATTGCGCGTTTAAAAATGTTTGCGACGGCGGCACACAACGCGGGCCGTATTGCCGCAATCAAGGAACGCAGTAATCCAAACCCGGTGCCGTTTGTGGGTCTGCCGGAATTTCGCGAAATTGGTATAGATATGAAATACCTGAACGATGACGACATATATCTGCATCGTGACATTCGCGATTTGCCCGTCGAAAAACAGGCAATATTCTTGACCGGGTCCCAGGGCGAAAAATTCGCAATGTTGACGCGTCTGTGCGCCGGCAATGTTCGCGAATTAAAATTATTACCAACCGACACCGTGATATTCAGTGCGATTATCATCCCGGGCCGCGAACAAGACGTATCGGCGTTATACAACAAATTGGCGCGTATGGGAATTAAAACCCACACGATATTTGACACCGACCACGTTCACGCATCGGGCCACGCGGGCCGTCCGGAATTCGAACGGTTCTATGATATGGTTCATCCCCAGGTTTCAATCCCAATGCACGGTGATTACATCAATGAAATGTTGAACGGCAAAATGGCGATGGAACGTGGTGGTGCGAAACAAATGATGGTTGTGCACAACGGTGAAATGATTGCGTTAAGCGACGGCGAACCGGCATATGTGGCGGAAACAATCGAAACAAAATTCGTTGTTATGGAGGGCGAAACCGAACGCAGTGCCGATGACCAGGTTTACAAAAACCGTAAAAAGATTGCGACCAACGGTGCGGTCTTTGTGACATTACCGGTTGATAAACGTGGATTTTTAAAAGGCACGCCCGAGGTTTCCAGTGCCGGTATTTTTGAAACCGACGACACCGGATTTATGAAACGTCAAATTCAAATTGAAATCGCCAAAGCGATTGACGATTTGACGAAAACCGAACGCAAGGATAAAAATAATCTGGCACGTGCGGCACAGGCGGCATCAAATCGTGTTGTTCGTGCGGCACTGGGTGCAGATAAAAAACCACAATACGTTTTTCACTTTATCCAGAAATAAAAAAACCGGCATATGCCGGTTTTTTTACGCTGTTCTAAACAATTTGCCAAAGCCGGAATTCGGTGCAAACCCGAACAGCGCCTGAACTTTTCCTTTCCCGATTCCAAGTCCAGAATTCAAGGTTCACCCCGAACGGGAATAGAGGATAAACCTTGAATCCTGGGCTTTGCCAGTTCCCCTCCCTCGGAGGGGAGGACCGGCGCATTTATGCGCCGTCTCCTTCTTTATGAAAGAAGGAGACGGTGCTACGCACCGGGCGGGGGTCACTCTGACACAGGGTCGCCGGCAACAAATTCACCCGTGCCTTTGTTTTCAAAGAACGCGCCAGACACAGTGTCGTACATACCGATTACACCAGCAGAATTTTTAGCAGGAACAAAATTGCGCAACAATGTATCATTATTGTAAATCTTTGCAGAATATAATTTTGCGTCTTTAATTTTTCTGTTGCTTGCCGTCGAACCAAATAATGCCAAATTCACATTATTCGCAATATAACGACTGACACTAACACCATTTACGGTCAAAGAAGATGATGTATACGAAACATTATATACCCTGCGTGTTGCAATATCCAAACCGCCCCCCATTGTTGATTGATATTGTCCGAATCCATTTTGAAATGCTGTTGCGTCTATTGGTGCCAACATAAATACTATCGTATCATCTGTACGCGGGGTTCCCTGCATATCTATGATTGCATTTGTCGACCCAGTTATGTTTGTATCAATATACTGTGTTCCGGTGCTTTCGATATATTCCAATTCCGTATAACCCTCGGGCAGGCAATGCGCACTGCTGCAAATCTCATACCAATGTGGGACACCGCTGGCGTCTTCGACGAGTAAGCACTTTTTGCCGGCGGGGCATTTTTCATTGTCATCCGCAATGTCGTTCGGCCGCGTTTGTTTTTGTGCCTGCAAAGTCGCAATCCGCCCGGCCTGAGTTATAGTGTTCGACACCACGGTGTCCACAACACTAATCGCATTCGCCAACGCCGTATTCAACGAACTGAACGCAGACTCATTATACTTCGTTGTCGCAATTTTAATCGATGTTGCACAATACGGAACATAAGGCGTGGCCGTCGAACCTTGTTCGAATTGCATGTCTGTATCAATATTTCGTTTACCTGATATAAGAACAGATTTTACACCGCTTGGTATAGTCATCGTTATAGAATAAGGACCTGCTGCCTCTGTACGTTGTTCAGAAATTTGGCCTTTCCAATTTCCGTTTGCATCATATCCATGTATTCTTTTCACTACTAGTTGCGATGAACCCGCTATCCATGACAATGTATATTGTTCACCTTCGACCACATTAATCTGAGCCTTAGACATTTCAAAATCTTGTTCATTACAATGCTCTGTTCCATCTGCTGATATATAACATGGCATAAGCTGATTTGTTGTATCCAAGAGATTCCGACAAGAAGTATCGACCACTGGGTCGCCGGCAATGAATTCGCCTGTACCGGCGTTCGTGTAAAACCGATTATTCACAGTGTCATACATACCAACCACACCACTTGAATTTTTCGCTGGAACAAAATTAGCAATCAGCGTCCCCTGTGGATTCCATGCTCTAAATGAATACAGATAGATACCAGCCACATTACCGATAACCGAGCCCGCATTATTCGCGCCGTTTATAAACAATGGGTGTGTTGTTGTTCCTGTGCCTGTAAATGTGTTTGTGCCAACAACAGAACCACCTGTTTCTAATTTTGCAACCTGATTATTCCAAGTATATTTATATCTTGTGTTGTTTGTGAGCAAATCAGTTGATTGATAACGATTTTCGCTAAAACCATCAAAAATAAAACTTTTGTTTACATTAAAACCAAATGTTAGACCTGCGGGATACCCAGCACTACGACCTCCCATAAACGAGCCACCAACCGCAGGAATTGTTGTTGTTTGAAAGTCCATTTCAACACGACCATTATAAGTCGGCACAATATCTGTTTGCAAATACGAACCGGCTTGCATGTTTATATATTCTAATTCGGTATAACCGCTGGGCAATGCGGCGCGTGCCGGTGTCGCAAATGCGGATAAAATCACGCACAAAATTGCGGCACAGAAAAATTTTAACGATTCGAATACATACTTTTTCATGGCAAAAAAACTACTCCCCTCTGGTTGTGTTGGTGGCGGAAATCCGCCGTTTGTTCGCTATGCAACTAGTATAAAAAAACCTAGGTTTTTTTCCGACGGTTGGACGGGGTATTGTCAAAATTGATAAGTCTTTGTTTTTACGCGAAAACCGATTTTTGAAAAAAGTGAAAAAAAGTGTTGCTTTTTAACCTAGGTTTTTTCGCTACTCTTTCAGGGGTAATTTTCGTCGTAATATCAATGTGTTATAAAATTCAAAACCGTAGCGTAAAAGTGCCATTTACGCTACGGTTTTGGGTGGGGCAAAATTGCCCGTTTGCACTGCCCCACCACCCCCTCCACCGCTTCGCGGTTCCCCTCCCCACGGGCAGAGCCCTTGGGGCGGAATCACAACTGCCCCACCAACTTCGTTGGTCCCCCCCTTCTTTTTACCCTACGGGTAGAAAAGACGGGGAATGTCCGGAAGGAATAATTATACCACAATTGTACTTTGTGCTTTGTACTTTGAACTCTGAAAAAAACCGGGCATTGCCCGGTTTTTTTTACAACACAATAAACATATTTGGGTGGGATGATAAATATTCTATGCCATCGTCCAATGCGCGACGATATTCCAAAAATCGTTTTTTATTCGCATCGTCCAGATTATTTATCGCCGGCAATTTCACCGTCAACGGATTTACGTGTTTGCCGTCCTTGATTATTTCATAGTGCAAATGCGGCCCCGTTGATAATCCCGTTGACCCCGCAAAACCGATAATTTGGCCCTGCTTTACAACGGTTCCGACATTCACGCCACTTTTAAATTTGGACATATGTGCATACAATGTTTCAAACGAACCATTATGGCGAATACGAATAAAATTACCGTGGCCACTGTTATATCCGCGCTTTACAACACGGCCCGCACCGGCCGCCGGAATTGGCGTACCGGTTGGCGCACGGAAATCGACACCTTTGTGTGCACGGGTAAATCCCAACACAGGATGTTTACGCCGGGTTTGAAAACTGCTAGTGACTTTGGCATTGTTAATTGGTGTGCGTTTCAAAGATTTAATTGCACCGTCGCCCTTTTCGTTATAAAAACCGACCGTGCCGTCTTTCTTTTTAAACCGATACATTTTGACATTTCCGCGTAGTGCATCAAACGACACCGCCAACACGTGACCGTTATCAATATGTGCGCCACCGGAAAAGTTTTCTTCGTATAAAACGGAAAACTTTTGTCCGGCGCGAACATCCCGTTCAAAATCCATTTCAAAAGCCAATAAATCATACACATCTGCCAAAACACCCGCCGGAATACCCGCACGCATCCCCGCCAGATAAAAACTGTCCCCGTCAAGAATAACGCCCGATTTATACACCGCACGCGTGTCGCGTTCTATATCCACCGTATTGCATTTCCACGCCCCATTATTGTCACAGGTTAATTCAACCTGGCGCCAGGGGGACGGAATCACCACAATTTTATTCACCGGCGATTCGGCCGCCGCACGTACAAACTCAATTTTATCACGGTCCGCACGCAGGCCCGCCACACCATTGGATTTCAACACACGCACAATTTCATTGATTTGCGTGTTGGACAGGCCCTGTTTTGATAATAATCCCGACAATGTGTCGCCCGACGACACCACAACAACCGTTTTACACGCATCCGACGACACGACAGATTTTTCCGCCGAAATCGGCGCACGATGCGACAAAACAACAAACAACGCAACCAACGTCAACAATACCGCCAACGCAATTACAATCTTGGTCAAAACCGAAGTATTCAGATATTCTTTTACTTTTCTCATAAGACGCATTATAATAAAAATATGAAAACAAATCAAGCATTCACAATTTTGTCCGGGATTGCGGGACCTCACGTTGCCCGAATAATCACAGACGCATTTCCAAAAATGTCACGGATACACCTGTGGCGGGTTATGTGGGCGTTGCACCGGGGTGTGCCGGTTGCAAAAATCATCCACAACAAATGGTTTTATGGATTAAAATTCTATACAAACAAACACACATTGGACCCGCGCCCAGATACCGAAACCCTGGTCGAGGCCGTATTAAAAGATTACACGGGCGTAAAAAATTTCACCGTCGCCGATATCGGAACCGGTACGGGCTGTATAATATGTGCAATTGTGAAAAACGCACCCGCCGTTGGAATCGCAATCGATAAATCGCGCGCCGCATTGCGCGTTGCACGCAAAAATGTTAGCGAATTGGGACTGGATAAAAAAATTTCTGTGCGATATGGCGATTTTAATCAGGCATCCGCTTTGCCTGAACAATTCGCAGATGTAATTGTATCAAACCCACCGTACATTGCGCGCGGTGACCGACGTGTGGATGTGGGGGCATCACACGACCCAAAAATGGCTCTGTTCGCCGAAAACAACGGATTGGCGGCATATATGGCAATTGCAAAAAACGGCAAACAATGGATTCGC
Organism: uncultured Pseudomonadota bacterium; assembly: GCA_902793005.1. GTDB lineage: Bacteria > Pseudomonadota > Alphaproteobacteria > Rs-D84 > Rs-D84 > Enterousia. The sequence goes on along the minus strand of CADBBQ010000004.1, from coordinate 71,688 downwards.
GATAATGGCCGCATTTATGTTGAAATCGGAATCGGGATGGAAGGCAATGTCAAAAAAATTTTCGAAAATGCCGGTTGGCGTTTTATAAAATCTGTCCCTGATTTGGGTGGAATTATTCGCGTATTGGTATTTAGTGCGCAGTAAAAAACGGATTGTTATTCTTTAACCAACCAATTGTTGTATGCATACCGTGCCCGTGAATTACCGTTGTATCATCGTCCAAATTCATATTGTATAACCGATGTATGGATTCAAATAATTTTTTCACATCCCCACCTGGCAAATCATATCGCCCGACAGATTCTTGGAACAGTGTATCCCCAATCAGCAACACTTTATATTCAGGAAACCAAAACATAACGCCACCCGGCGTATGGCCCGGGGACGGAATAACCCGCATTTTTACATCCGGCAAAATTTCAACTTCGCCAATCGGCATCGGCACAGGTCTTTTATAATCGGGCGCAATATGCGGCAAACGAAACATATCCAAAAAATCGTTTGCGTCACACATCAAAAATTCATCCGCCGGATTCAAAAACCAATCAACATTTGCATCACGCGCTAATTCAGGTGCCGCCGATATATGGTCGGGATGACCGTGGGTTGCATAAATCGCGCGCAAATTTAATCCGCGTTCTTGCAACATATCACGCCACGCCGCGACACGCCCCCACGCGTCAAAAATCACCGCATCCGCGCCACGTGATACCAACACAGAATTGGTGTTTTCTGGCACCATCATCAGCATTTCAAATTTAATCGGCGGATTTTTTAGATTTTTTATGTTCACGCAAAACACGTTTTGCACCCTTGGTTGCCACATCAGATTTTTCCGCAGACTTTGCCGATTTTTTACCGAAAATAATTTCACGGATTTCGTCGCCAGTCAATGTTTCACGTTTTAACAATTCATCCGCCAAGCGCGCCACGGTCTTTTTATTTTTCGTTAAAATTTTAACCGCATCTTTATATGCGACATCCAACCAAGAACGAACCTCGGCATCAACCAATTCCGCGGTCTTTTCAGATGCCGTTTCCAATTGCGAACGCGTACCAAAAGATGTCACCTGTTTGACCGCAACCATACCCAATTTCGGCGACAATCCCGCCGTTGCAATCGCATACCGCGCAAGACGTGTTGCCTGGTCAATATCACTTTCGGCACCCGTTGTGATTTTATCCGCGCCGAAAAAGATTTGTTCCGCCGCACGCCCCGCCAAAGACACCGCCAAATCGGCACGAACCTCTGATATGGTCATAGAAACCTTGTCATCCACCGGCAAATGTTGCACCATCCCCAGCGCACGTCCACGTGGAATAATTGTCGCCTTTAAAATCGGGTCGGTGACATCGGCATACATCATACTGACGAATGCGTGTCCGGCCTCGTGATGCGCGGCCAGTTTTATGTCCTGGGGACGCATTTTACGATTTTTCTTTGGGCCCATTAAAATTTTATCACGTGCCTCGTCCAGGTCAGATTGCTCCACCGATTTATGCCCCGCACGCACCGCGTGCAACGCGCCCTCATTTAACAAATTTTCCAAATCTGCGCCCGAAAAACCGGTTGTTCCACGTGCAACATCGTGCATACTGACATCTTTGGATATTTTAAATTTTTTCGCGTGCAGTTGCAAAATCGCATCCCGCCCCGCCAAATCAGGCAATTCAATATGAACCTGGCGATCGAAACGTCCCGGACGCAGCAACGCCGCATCCAACATATCTGGACGATTAGTCGCACCAATTACAATAATTCCGGTTTCATTTGCAAACCCATCCATTTCAATCAGCAATTGATTCAATGTTTGTTCACGATCTTGGTCATTAATTGAATGCGAACTGCGTTTTTGACCGATGGCGTCAATTTCATCAATAAACAAGATACACGGCGCATTTCGTTTTGCCATTTCGAACATTTCTTTGATTTTTGCGACCCCCAATCCAACGATAATTCCGGAAAAATCACTGCCCGATGTGGCAAAGAACGGAACGTTCGCCTCGCCCGCGATGGCACGCGCCAATAAAGTTTTACCCGTACCCGGTTCACCCGCCAACAGCACGCCACGCGGCACCCGCGCGCCCAGCGCACGGAATTTATCCTTGTTTTTCAAAAATTCCACAATTTCTTGTAATTCTTGTTTTTCAGAATCAATTCCGGCAACATCTGCAAATGTAGTTTTAGGCTTTCCGGTTGTGACCTTGGTCGGGTTTTGCGCCAACAGCGTCCGATTTAATCCACCCGCACCACCACGCAATCCACGCAACAGCCAAAATATAAACAACGCCGAAAACAATATTGGCAACCATATTCCCAATATATCCAACGCCCCCCGCGACGCATCGATTGAAACCGACGCCCCCTTGTCGGACAAATCTTTTAAAAATTCTGTATCCGAATTAACAGTTGCGGTAAATTTCGTTCCGTCTTTTAACACGCCAGTTGCATCCGCGCCACGCACAGTAATATTTTTAATATCGCCCGCGCGCCGCATAACATCCGAAAAAGACAACACGACCGGCCTGGTATTTACAATCACCGGCGTCGCCCCAGAATTCAAATCCACAGCCGAATTATTTTTTCCGACGATTGTGCGCACGACCATAACACCGAACAAAATTGCGAACAATATTAAAAACCAAGACGATTTATCACTTATTTTTACTTTTTTCATTTCTTTTCTTCCTAAACGTTGTTTTTGCGCCCTCGGGCACGACCAGAATTTTATCCCGCATCCGTCGCACAGTACAATGTCCCAGTGTAAATTTACAATCAGACTGTAATTTGTATAGTGCATTTGCCAACGAATTCAAGCGTGGCGGATATTTATCCCCCCCAATTTTTTGAATCAATGTGCCGACGAATTTTAATCGAATATCCGCGTCCAGGTCAAACAAAAAAACATCCGAAAACACGGCACGCTTTTCATCCGTCATCACGCTTGCGACCAATCCGGCAACATCACTTTCGATTTTATCACGCACCCGCCCCAGGTTTTCAATCGCCAACAAAATTCGCGCATCCGTTATTCCCAACTTTTCAGACATTAAATGCCGATTTTGTCGAATTTTAACACGCGTATAGTGCGGATCACGGTTCATTTCATCGATAAAATATTTAACATTATGCGCATCGCACCACGTGCGCAACTCATCCCGCCCCACATCCAACAAAGGACGCACAATTTTAACCCCATCGCGATATGTTTCGCGTCGCATCGCGGCCAAGCCATACAGCCCACTGCCCCGCCCCAGATTCATCAAAAAAGTTTCGATTTGGTCATCGGCCTGGTGCGCGACAAACAACGCATCAATATTATTTTGTTTGCAAAAATCGGTCATAAATTTATACCGTGCATCACGCGCCGCGCTTTCCAGCCCCGGCATATTTTTATCCCCCGCCCAGTAAAAAATCTGGCACGGCACCGACCAAGACGCACACAAATCGCGCACATATTGTGTCTCGACCTCGGCGGCGGCACGCAATCCGTGATTTACGTGCAATGCCACCACAGACAACCCCGCATCCACACACCACCGCAGCAAGCACACCGAATCCACGCCACATATTCATTTTATGATATAATTTCGAAAAATAAAGGAAAATAATCTATGAAGAAAATCATAAAATCGATTGCGGTATATTGTGGGCACGAATTTGGCAACGACCCGAAATTTGCACGTGATGCGGCAAGGGTTGGGGAATTATTGGCAAAAAACGGGATAAAATTAATATTTGGTGGTGGCGATGTTGGATTAATGGGAACGGTATGCAACGCGGCATTGGACAACGGTGGTGCGGTCTTGGGCGTGACGACATCGCACATTATTGCCCGCCAAGAACCGGCGCACACCGGCATAGAATTACGTATGACGGAATCCATCAACGCACGCAAGACGGAAATGTTCCAAGAATCCGACGCGTTTATTATATTACCGGGGGGCCTGGGAACATTGAACGAATTAACAGACATTATGACGATGCAGCAAATTGGTGAAACGCAAAAGCCGTTATTTTTCCTGAACACATCGGATTTTTGGCATCCGTTTTCGCGCCTGTTTATACATATGCAGAACTGTGGTTTTATTGAAAACGTGCACGAATATAACATCCACGGCGCACGCACCCCTGACGAATTAATAAAAAAAATATTAAATTATTCCACAACTAAACTCGAAAACTAAAAAAAATCGCATATGCGATTTTTTTTAAAACCAGAAATTTTTACGCAAGAATTTTGCGGCATCGCCCCCGTAATGACCCACCGCGCGTTGAATTTTTCGTTTAAACCGATATGTATTTGCCCACTTGGCCCAACCGTGATATGCGGCCAATTGCCCTACACTGTGTTCGCCGAAATCGTGGTATCGTGCCATATTTATGACATTTTTCTTGATGCGTCGTGCGGTTGTTTTCCGCAACAAGATAAATCCGCGGAAATGTCGATACCCGATAAAATCGAATCCGCGCCAAACGGGATAAATCACAGACTTGGAAAATTCCAATTGCAATTCCTGATGGACGAAATCTTGGATTTGGGCCAACGCCGCGCGCAACGCCGCCTTGTCATTTCCGAACAAGCAAAAATCATCGCAATACCGGATATATTCGCGCCATTGCAGTTTTTCTTTGACGAAATGGTCTAACTCGTTCAAGAACACATTACCGAACCATTGACTGGTTAAATTTCCAATCGGGACATTTTTATCCCCCTCGACAGAATCGACGACGCAATCAAGCAAACGCAGAATCCGCCTGTCTGAAATTTTCCGGCGCAGAATTCGTTTCATCACATCGTGCCGAATACTGGGGTAAAATTTTCTGATATCACATTGCAGCACATATTTATTTCGCCGCACCAATTCCATTGCGCGCGTAGATGCCGAATGCAGGCCGCGTCCCGGGATACACGCGAACGAATCGGCGACGAACATTTTCAACCAAATCGGCCCCAGCACATTAACCAGCGCGTGGTGCAAAATATGGTCAGGATACAACGGCAAGACATAAATTTGACGCTGTTTTGGTTCGAAAATTGTTTTGACGACATATGGGGACGTGCGGAACACGCCCGACATAATATCCCGGCGCAGTTTATCCAGCAACGCATCTTTATTCGCCATAAATTTTGCGACGGCGGATTTAGATTTTTTGCTTTTAATTGCCTTGCGCGCAGCCAACTGGAAATTTTCGGGCGATATAAATTCATCCCATAAATTATTATAGGTTTTCATATTCAGCAACCACCAACGAAAAAATCACGAAAAAGAATAATATTTATCGATTTTTGTAACGCACGTTCGAAAAGGAATTTTTTCCCGTACAGATTGAATTTGGGTCGCCAAAACTGACGACCCAGTAAATGCAACACAGATAACATCATCGCACACGAATTGGATTTGCAGGCACTCGGACCCCTCGCGTTTTTTTGATTTTGTAATTCGGAAATCGACGACCAAGATTTCTTTATTTAAAATTTCATCCAAGCGTTTTTTAACACCCGGCAAAGGCAATTTGTCCTTGGCGAACACAGAAAACGCCGGACAATCCACCGCCCGCACCTGGGCAATTTCTTCAATAGTCATTTTTTTATCTCTCCATTGTTAATTCAAATTTCAGACACAACGTTTTCAACGTTGTGTCATCCCGAGGGAGCAAAACCTGCGATGTCGTGCATTCGCAGTTTTGCGACACGTGGGGATCCAGGTCTATTAAAGCACCAGCCGCAGGCTGGACTTTATTATTGACTGGATTGCCACGTCTCACTCGTTCGGCTTTGCGTTGCACGCAAATTGAACTCGTTCGCTCGCAATGACAAAAACGCGTCCGCGTTTTTGTATTTGGGGCGAAGGGAGGCCTGCCACCCATAGCCCTATTGGGGCGAAGGGAGGCCTGCCACCCATAGCCCTTTGGGGCGTCGGGTGGTCACCACGATACAGAACAGAATTACTGACCCAACACCCCCCTGTGTATTTATTTCAAAGCAAACATATCAGTTTTCAAAGTTCAAAGTTCAAAGTTCAATTGTTGCCGTCGGCTATGCCGACACACTATTTGTACTTTGTTATTTGTACTTTGTACTTTGATAAAAACGCGAACGCGTTTTTGTTTGCAATGCGGTAATATCACTCCGCCTTGATAAATCGGCACAATTCGAAACAGAATCCACCAATCCAAAGTTCAAAGTTCAACATTATTTGTACTTTGTACTTTGTACTTTGTACTTTGTTATTTGTACTTTGTACTTTGACAAAAACACTACCGTGTTTTTTGTCGGCATCATCTGAAAAGGATTTCATCCAAAGTTCAACATTATTTGTACTTTGTACTTTGTACTTTGTTGCATCCTTTGTCCCCACAGGTTGGCCAAACTTTATCTGGGATAAAGTCATAACACCGATTCCCAGGAGCCCACCAAAAACCGCAGCCCGAAAGCCCGCGTTATTACGGACGTTGTTCGCGCAGTTGTTCGCACAGTTGTTCGCACAATTGGCGGCCGAACTGTTCGTGTTGTTGAAGACCCAAGACGAGGCCCCAACCGCCAACACGCCGAATCCGACCCAGCAACTGACACCTGAACCACGGGTTTTACCAGTGATACACCATTTTTCAGAGTTCAGTTTTCAAAGTTCAAAGTTCAATTAATGTCCCATATGTGTGTGGCGTTGCCACACGGCATTATTTGTACTTTGTACTTTGTACTTTGTACTTTAACAAAAACACTACCGTGTTTTAGTCTGAAAAATCGTGCATCCGGCTCTCGCACCGTCCCCTTCTTTCCCAAAGAAGGGGTGGCATCCGAAGGATGACGGGGTAATTTGTTAACAAAAACGCATCCGCGTTTTTGTCATCCTGAGCGTAGTGAGATTACGTTGAGGCACCGCCCCATAAGTAATCGAACGCAGTCGAAAGCGAGCGTTTCGCGAGCGTGGATCCAGGCATATTTGATGCCCGGCGCCGCCGCGCCAACAAATTTGCCCTTGCCAAACCCAGATCCGCGTTCGTCACCGTTGGTGACTCACTTTCGACTTCGCTCAGGATGACAAAAGCCATTGGCTTTTGTCCGGTTTGGCAAATCCGCGCTGCGCGCGGCGGGGGAGTCGCCCCCGCACCCCCCATTTTCGCCCACGGAATTTCCCAATTCCGTGGGACCCCATTTACGCCTCAGTTCCCCCTTCCCTGGCCAGGGAAGGGGTGGTTGCACCATTGGTGCAACCAGGGTTGGGTCGTCCACCCGCATCAAAAACCCGCACAGGGTTTTTGATGCGAAAAGGTTTATCATTCCAGCCCACCAAAAACCGCAGCCCGAAAGCCCGCGTAAACACGGACGTTGGACGCGCAGTCGCGCGCACAGTAGCTCGCACAAATGGCGGCCGAACCGCCCGTGCGGCCGAAGACCCAAGACGAGGCCCCAACCGGATAGATACTTCCGTTTGCAGGGTTTCCATCCGCACCCGGGACACCAACGCCATCCACCTTGCACCAGCATTGTTTGAAACTCTCGCTGTCGTATCCTTCGCGTTCTGGTTGACCGTGCAAAGCCGGCAATTCCGCCCACTTTGCCTGGTCCGCGGCGGACAATTGCGACAGTAGCGTTCCACCACCGGTGTAATTTGTTGGTCCCGCGACCGATGTGCACTTGGATATGCCATACACCACACCAACCGGTGAATTCGTGCCGTCGCCAGACGTATAAACCTCGGCCCATTCGCCATCGCCCAGTGTTTTAAACATTCCAACCTCGGAATAGCACGGACGAGCTTTTTGCGTTTCGGTGTTATAACTGGGGTTTGTGCAGCGCGTCGCGTGGTCAAACGGACGGTCATATGTTGATGTCGTTCCGTCGATATATGTTTTGCGCCACGTTTTGTCCCCGCGATAGAACGCGTTATAAAATGAATAGTTACTGCCGTCCATTTCCACTTTGACGGCGGGTTTACCGGCGGTAACCCACGCATCATACCACTCGTGTATCGGGTCAAAAATTTCGTACCAGTGCGGCGTTTTGTTTTCGTCCGTCACCAGCAAGCATTTTTTCCCCTCGGGGCAATTTTCGGCGTTATTTGCGTCCGTCGGGTCGTCGGCCGGGCGGGTTTGTTTTTGCGTTTGTAATGTGGCGATGTGGCCGGCCTGGGTAATAGTTTGGCTGACGACGTGGTCAACGACATTAACCAACCGCGCGCGCACCGCATCGGCGCGTTCGAACGCCGCGGCCGCGATTTTCGTCCCGGCGATGCGGATACACGGCGTTGGCGCGACATAGGCATTCGCCACATCCCCGTGTTCCAGCATTAAATCCTGTGCGCCGGTGGCGTCCTGTTTCGCGATTTCGACGATGTATTCGCCGGACCTAATTGTAAAAGTCAAAGCATTGGCGTCGGCCGCATTGCCAAAAACCCACCCGTCGCGATTCGAAATTTCGCTGTCGTCGAGTGCCAAACCACTCGACGCCAGCGCCGCCGTCAGGGCTTCGCCCGTGACGGCGGTATTGTCTGCGACGCCGCGTAACCGCAACATCCATTTGCCGCCGTCCGCGGCGGCAATGGATGCGGTATATGTCCCGGCGGCCAGTTTTGCCACACGCGGGACCTGGTAATCATATAATTTTCCGTTCGCTAAATTTTGCCCACACATATCCGCCGGGGTCGCATGCCCCAAGGCGCCCCCACCAAAAACCGCAGCCCGAAAGCCCGCGTTAGGACGGACGGCGCTCGCGCAGCCGTTCGCACAGTAGTACGCACAATTGGCGGCCGAACCGGACGTGTTGTGGAAGACCCAAGACGAGGCCCCAACCGAATAACCCAACGCATCCAGGTTTGCAGGGGCGCTCGTGCCCTCGCGTACATGCGTTAATTTGCACCAACACTGGCGTTCGCCATCCTCGGTCACGGTGGTATATGGGTCGGTCATATCGTAATTTGGGACGGCGAAAGTGCCCCCTATGCGCGTGCATTGCGAGATTCCGTGCACGGTCACGCCGTCGGATAATTGCGTACCGTCGGACAAAGCACGACGTGGGAAATATGTTTCCCAATGATTTTGCCAATCGCCCTTGTCCCCGGCGGTGCCCAGGCCCGATGTGTATGATTTGTGATACACCGTGCCGTCGGTATGTTGTAAATATTCGGTCGCGACGTCATCACCGTGATAACGATATGACACGCCCAGGCCGCCCGCAACCGTATCACCATACACCGCACCATAAATCATCAATTCAGACAGGATGTCATCCGCGGACGTCAACGCCGCCATCGCCGGCGATGCCCCCACCCCAGATAACAATAAAATCGTAAATAAACTTACCTTTTTCATCTTTCCTATCCTTTTTTTTTATTTTGTTTCTCTCTCTTTTTTTTATTCAGACAAAAAATGTTGCAACATTTTTTGTCATCCTGAGCGTAGTGAGATTACGTTGTGGCAACCCCACATAAGTAATCGAACGCAGTCGAAAGCGAGCGTTCCGCGAGCGCGGATCCAGGCATATTTGATGCCCGGCGCCACCGCGCCACCCTCTCGGACATTCCCCGTCTTTTCTACCCGCAGGGTAAAAAGAAGGGGTGGCACGAAACCGCAACGCGGTTGAGTGACGGGGCAGTTCCTTGTCTTTGCCAAACCCAGATCCACGTTCGTCACCGTTGGTGACTCACTTTCGACTTCGCTCAGGATGACAAGACGCAAACGCGTTTTGTCGGTTTGGCAAACATTCCGCCCCTCTCGGATATTCCCTTCTTTCCCAAAGAAGGGGGGACCGCCATCTTCTCTCGGACATTCCCCTTCTTTATGAAAGAAGGGGGGGACCGTCGAAGACGGTGGGGTAGTTGTGATAATATTTTTCTCTATAATCACAACCACACCAGCAGTTTAGACCTTTTCACAACTACCTCCCCCTCGCGCGCTGACGCTTACTCGGGTACTCCTTCTTTCATAAAGAAGGAGAATATCCATATGTGTGTGGCGTTGCCACACGGCATCATTTGTACTTTGCACTTTGTACTTTGTACTTTGTACTTTGTACTTTGTACTTTGTACTTTGTTATTTGCTTTGACAAAAACACTACCGTGTTTTTGTCACACTCCCCGGGAACAGCCATTATTTTCAATGGGAGTTGGATTTCGGGGCATCCCGGGGGGACACACGACCTAACTTTGTTTATCCCAAAGTTCAACGTCCAAGGTTCCAGCCCCGAACGGGAATGGGACCAAAACCTTGAATTTTGAACTCTATGTTTTCCTCTTTTTCCCCGGCGCATTTATGCGCCGTCTCCTTCTTTATGAAAGAAGGAGTACCCGAAGCCGATTTATCGGCGTAGGGGGAGGTAATTGTGATTTAAAACCTTTTTATGGCGATTTCGTTTCACTACATCGCCCGGCACAATTACCCCGTCATCCTTCGGATGCCACCCCTTCTTTCATAAAGAAGGGGACGGACTTCGTCCGAACCACCGCACGGGGACGGTGCTACGCACCGCGCACCGCGCGCCCGCGCGGGCGGAATACGCACAAAAACGCGCCGCGCATTTGCACACATCAAAATTACCGTTAAAAAAATTTTTTTATGGAAGTCGACCAAGAAAGTCTCAGGAAAATATTCCCAAAAACACGGTCGGGGTGTTAGAAAATCATAAAGTCATTGATCCCACTGCCTTGCGGTCCAGCGGCACCCCGCCAAACAAAATCAAATTTGTCTATCACGGGATAGGCCCATGAACACCAACGCCAGGGTTACAATCTTTTGCTTTAATAAAAATGTACACGCATCTGTGTAAAAAATATACAACACACAAATGCCGGGATTCCACATGCACAAAACATCTGGCGTGGATGCATATACACAACCGTGATATGCCACCAAATATGATATACATGTCAGTGCAAAATCTGAATAAGTTATTTTTCTTTTATGGAAGTTACGGGAAATATTCCTGTGTCGTATATGCGATTCGTTTTTCGTACAAAGCAAGTTTATCCGTCTAGTATTTTTGTACGTGGTCGCGCGACACGCATGGGAAAGATAACGATGCAACAAATTTTGCACCGGACTTTACTGGCTTTCTAAGGCCCGAATTCAATCCCCGTTGAATTCAAACCTATGATAGAAAAATTTACCCAACAAAAGCAAGTAAAAAAATTGAATTTATTCCATTTATGAATATGTTCCCCACCCCCGTCTTTTCTAGCCGCTCCGCTGTGCGGGGACGGGAAAAAAATCCCCCGATTGGGGGATTTTTTTATTTCACATCGGCTTGTTTAAACAATTCCGTGGCCGGAACCTTTTTATCTTTGGTTTTAACATTTTTCAACATTTCATCCAAAGCCTTGCGTTCAAACAGCATTCCGCGCAACATCGCAACCGCATTTTGATTTTTGTTATAAAATTCAAAAATCTGTTTCGGATCCGGATAACGCGATGCCTCGGCCCAGATAGCCTGTTGCAAATCATCACGGGTGACGGCAACTTTGTTTTTATTGCCCCACTCTGCCAAAATCAGGCCCAATTTAACACGACGTTCGGCCTCTTTCTTTTCGGCCTTGTCGTCCCATTTGTGGTCGTGACCGTGTTCGGCATTATGATGTTCGTGTTCTTGTTTCGCCATTGCCAATTCTTGTTCAACCAACGCAGATGGCAAATCCATTTTGACTTTATCCGCCAACACGTCCAACAATTCATTGCGCATCGCGCGTTGCGACGCATCCGCATATTGTTCGTTCAAAATGTCTTTGATATGCGCACGCAATTTTTCAACCGTGTCAAATCCAACCGTTTTCGCCAATTCATCGTTTAATTCTGGCAAAATGTGTTTGCGAACCTCGTGCAAGACGGTTGCAAAACGCGCATTTTTACCCGCCAGATTTTCCGCGTGATAATCGGATGGGAATTTAACATTGACATCAAATTTATCGCCAGATTTATGCCCGATAATTTGGTCTTCGAATCCCGGAATAAAAGACCCCGAACCCAAAACCAAATGATGTTTGGTTGCCGCGCCACCTTCGAATGCGTCATCGCCAATAAATCCGGTGAAATCAATAACCGCAGTATCGCCATTTTGCGCCGCATATTTATCATCTTGCTTTTCGGCGGTGCTGCGCGAACGACGAATGTTTTCAACGGCTTTGTCAACCTCGGCCTCATCTAATTCGGCAACCGGTTTTGTGACGGTAATTTTTCCCAAATCAATTTCCGGCAATTCCGGCAAAATATCAAATTCCAATGTGTATTCGGCGTCTTTGCCCATTTCCCATTTCGGCAAATCGGCACGTGGTGCCGCCGCCAAGCGAATGTTTTTTTCCGCCGTAAATGCGTTCAAATCACGATTCATCAATTTGTCAATCGCATCCGCCGTCGCATTTGCGTTAAATTTCTGGCGCAATACAGAAAGTGGAATATGACCCGCACGAAATCCAGGCATTTTCGCAGTTTTCCCATATTCTGATAAAATTTCATCCGCCGCCGCTTGGATTTCATCGGCCGTGATAATGCCATTTACAGAATAATGTAAATCTTTGACTTTTTCTTTCTTTATCATATGTAATTTCCTTATCAAAAACACCCAAAGTCCCCCTGGCTGGGGGGATTTAGGGGGTCGCCAACCCGCCCAATGTTTTGCTAAAAACAAAACATCGGGCGATAACAATTAACGTTTGCTGAACTGTGTCGAACGACGCGCCTTGCGCACACCATAGTGTTTACGTTCAACAACACGGCTGTCGCGGGTCAAGAACCCGGCCGCCTTTAACGGGGCACGCAATTCCGGTTCACGTTTTTCCAACGCCTTGGAAATACCGTGTTTAACCGCGCCGGCCTGGCCTGATAAGCCACCACCAGACACAAACGCAACAATATCATATTCGGTTTCGCGTTTTGCAACGCCAAACGGTTGCGCAATAATCATTTGCAACACCGGACGACGGAAATATTCCACCATCGCAACACCGTTCACGGTAATATTACCCTTGCCTGGCAACATATAAACACGGGCAACGGAATCTTTACGTTTACCGGTTGCATATGTCGCACCCGTCAATTTCACATTTGCCGCCACAGACGATGTCGCCACCTTGGCAGTGGATTTTACCGCCTTGACAGTCTTTGTCGCAGTTGCCTTTTTGGCCGCTGGTTTTTTTGCAGTTGTCTTTTTTGCTTCTGTCATAACTTATCCTCTTTTGTTTTTGGGATTCAGGCTGGCAAAATCAATTACAACTGGATTTTGCGCACTGTGTTTATGTTCCGCACCGGCATACACGTGCAATTTTGTTAAACGTTTGTCCGCCAATGCAACCGTTGTACGACGTCCCATCATACGTTTCACCGCATTTTTAACCAACAATGTCGGTTTTTCCGCACGCATTTGTCCCAATGTGCGTTCTTTCAAACTGCCGGTCCATGTCGAGTGCCAATAAAATTTATCTTTATCAGCCTTGTGCCCAGACAACGCAACTTTGTCGGCATTGATAATAATAACGTGATCACCACAATCCAAATTCGGCGTCCACGTCGGTTTGTTTTTCCCGCGCAAGATGTTTGCCGTAAATGCCGCCAAACGTCCCAATGTGCAGTCAGTCGCGTCAATCAGATACCATTTGGCCTCTAATTCGCAACCCTTTAAAGATTTTGTTGCTACCATATTTTAACCCTTTGTTTAATATGAACGACACGATTATGCCGCACACCCGCCAAAAAGTCAAGAAAAATCAATACGGTATTATTATACCGCAAATTTCAGCAGCGCAGGCGGACAAAATTTTTATCAAATAAAATTCTCAATATTTTATTTTTTTCAATATCAAATAAAAATCAGGGACCTGTTTTAGTGCCATACCATTTAACAAACCGACCAAACCGACCGAACCAAACGGCGCATAAAAATTACCATCAAAATTGTAATATTCACGCACGGCATCGTTTATTTTTTTATCCAATTCAGACATTTGCATATGAATCATCATATCCCAAACTTTTTCTTGGATTTCATCATATTTATAATCACCAAACCTGTAATTATCCCAAAAATAAGACAAAATTTGTTCTGCTTGTTTTTTGTTCAAATCCCGAATGTGTTTTGGAAAATTATAACGCGGATGCGCCGCACGATACATATCCAACTTTTCTTGATTCACACCATAAGTATTTTTATGTGCCAGATTAGCATTTTGTGTTGGTTTTTCGTATTCTAAAACCTCTGCTATAAAATTTGATGTCCTATCTGCAACAGAAACCACAGGCACCAACAGCGCAAATATAAATACAATTTTTTTCATACAGCGATTATAAAAATATTTATTTATAAAATCAATACGGTATTATTATACCGCAAATTTATTATACATATCCCATTCGCATTGTCTGCGATTAATTAAACCATTTGATATCTCGCCTTGCGAACGATTCCACGCTTTCCACGCGGATTCTAAATTTTGATATACAGAACTGTGAAACTTTGGATTGTTTATATATTTCACAACCGTTGAATCTGCAAAATTTTTTGCACCAATATTATAAGCCAAAGACACAAGTGCATCATATTGATTCTGTGATAACGGTACTGTTATATTGTCTTGGACGGCACGTTCCGCAGTTGCGATATCGGCACGTAATAATTCGGTGGCTTTGACCTCTGAAATTCCGTTTCTAAAATCTTCACCATTTTTTATCAAATGACCATAACCAATAGTTGCACCTTTTGGTAATGGTTTATTTATATTCACTGGTTTGCCAGTTCGGTCATCGTAAATAATATGGTTGCCTTGTTTATCTAATACTTTGTCTTCTTTACCTTTTAACCAGTTTATCCCCATTATACTCATATTCATAAAATCTCCTTTTATTAAAATAAAAAATCCGCCGAAAACGCGGCGGAAATAAAAAAACAGGCGACCAAAAGTCGCCCACCAAGATATACAAGTATTATATCACAAAACACCCAAAAAATCAATCACAACTGCCAAAAACGGCGGGTAAACTTCCAGACAACAAGGAATCTCGTTGCGAATCTCTAATAACTAAACATTTGAATTTTGTTGAATAATACTTTGTAAAACAAAACCATATTTAATTATTGGCGTCTCATCGGGCGCGACCAAAAAATCGTTTTTTGCAATATTCACATCAATCGTTTTATCAATTGTAATTTTTGTCGCCCCAACAGAGGCTTTTTTATCTGTTAATAAATCCAAACAATCTTTTGCGTTTATACGAACCAAACCAGTTACTTCGGATTCTTGAAAACTAAAATTGAAAAAACCAACAGGCAATTTATTCTTATATACATGCGCAAAGGCGCGATCATACCAATTTTTTTGTGGTTTATCTTGTCGCCAGAATACAATTTCCAAAGGAATCGCATCAGCCCCATCTATATTCAATCCAATTTCTTCATAAATTTCACGTTGGAACGCGTCACGTACCGTCTCACCCGCCAACACATGCCCTGATGCGGTCGTATACAGTTTTCCAGAATCTGCACGAATTTGAAAATATACATTTCCGTCCTCATCGTATATCCAACAATGAACCGTCTTGTGCCACAAACCACGCTCGTGCACAGTTTGACGCAATTCTGTCCCTATTTTATTCATATATTCGTCATAGATATCTAGTTTTTCCATAATTTGTTCCTTTCACACAACATAATATCAAACCATACAAATTTTGAAAAGCCAAAAAATTAACCCGCCAAAAACGGCGGGTGAATTTTAACTTGCCAACCTCCTCGACAAACAATAACAAAACCTAAACGCAAAAAACTCTATCAAACATATCCGTTTTTGCAGGTTTTGTAATTGTTCGCCTTCGTATTCGCCATGCGCGCCACCCTTACACGAAAATTTTATTTTCGTGCGGCGCATTTTATGCGCCAGGCGCTCTGGCGCATTCCCCCGTCGTAGCCAGGTTAAAATCAAAAACGCACCTTTTGGGTGCGTTTTAAGATTTTAATTTCCTGGCGGAGATAGGGGGATTCGAACCCTCGATACGGTCGCCCGTATACACGATTTCGAGTCGTGCGCATTCAACCAGCTCTGCCATATCTCCTAGAAACCGACGAACCTGATTATATTCGTTTCTTTTTATTTTTCAACAATTAAACATCAAAATTATAATTTTTCACAGATTTCACAATCGCGCGCACCAATTTATTCTGATGCGAATCCGATTTCAGCAATTTTTCCTCTGTCGCATTTGACAAATGTCCCAATTCAATCAATGCCCCCGGCACCGTCGAACGCAACACCGCAAATGGTGCGTGTCGAATACTGGGCCCCGGCAATTTTGCAATTGACGCATTATCCATCGCACGGGCGCACGTTGACGCATATTCTTCGGACAATTCAGCCACCGCCCGTTGTTGCAATGCCGACAAAGCCACACGTATTTCCTTGGAAAACTTTTCAAACCCAGACACCCCGATTTTATCCACCGCATTTTCAGTTTCCGCCAACTTTTGCGCCTCTTCGTCAGATGCTTTTTCGGACAAAGTATAAACCGAATACCCGCGGGTTTGGCGACTGGGGTTTGCATTTGCGTGCAATGACAAGAACAAATCTGCGTGTCGCTTTTCCGCGATTTCTGCACGTTCCGCCAATTTCAAAAATGTATCATCACTGCGTGTCAGATATGTTTTAAACCCCGCAGAATCCAATTCACGTTTTAATTTTTTTGCAACCGACAACACGACCGTTTTTTCTTTTGTTCCGCCCTTGCCTATGCATCCCGGGTCTTTGCCACCGTGTCCCGCATCAATCACGATAATATATTTTTTATTTGCCGTTGTGTTCTCGGCCGTATTTGACACAGCCCCCGATGACGCACCAGTTCCCGCGGCAAAATCAAACACCAAACGATATTCATTATCACCGTTCGGACTTAACACCATAACACTTGATTTATCAATCGGCGCAATTGATTTACGTAAATCCGCGACAACATTTAATTTATCGCCATTTTGAACACTGGATATATTTTTTATCAATGTTCCATCCGCCAACTTTGGACTAAACCCACCCGTCCCGGTATTAGACAACGATATAACCAATTGATTTTGTGGATACGAAATGTCATACGATGGACGCGTGGACGTTTCAATAACCAGACGCGTTTTGCCCCCTGGTTGCACACCCGTTCGCACAGACAACACCGAATTTTTGGCCGCAAACGCCACACGCGGCATCATAGCAAATGTCGCAATTCCTACACTTGACATCTTCAAAAGTGTACGCCTTGAAACCTTCATCTCAACGCACATTATATCAAAAAACAAGAATAAAAACAAGTTTACATAACAAAAAAATACCGCGCATTTTACGCGCGGCAAACAACATAAACCAATTATTATTTACGACAATTTGAAAATTGCGATGCGACCAATGTTGCCTCGGCATCCGTCAAAGTCTGCACCGGCACGATATAGCAACGCGTTGCATCACGAATTATAAACACTTTGGTTCCTTTTTTATAAGCCTCTTGCATTTGTGTCATTTGGGAACTTGTTAAAAAGGCATTTGCCGTCAACGGAGAATTAGCCAAACCCGCATTTACAACCTGGGTTGCCGTTGCTTGGTCTAAAATATTACTATTTGAAACAACATCCATCCAGAAATTCGAATACGCCCCCGGAGTCACGGCATTTTTTGCGACCGTTGCCGCATCGGGTAATTTTTTACTGTCCGTAACCAACGCCGCGACCGTTAATAACCCGGCCGTTCCCGTTGTTGAAACCGTGGCCGCACTTGGATTCATTTGCAAATTATCACCACAGGCCAAATTCATACGATTGGTATATCCAGCCAACACATTATCAACCGCCGATTGCCAATCAGCCCCCTTGGAATTAATATCCAATCCAACGATTTTTTCGGCCCAACCCCATACATTTGCACCGACATTGCCGGCATTTACAAAACGCGACACCATTTCGGCCGAACCGCCCGGCACACCCGAACCACAATAATCCGTCAATTGTGCGGTTAATTTACTGGTTGTGTCATTACCATACGCCAACGCCACCGAATGACAAGACATTGCCGCACTTAATTCTTGGCGCCGTTGAATACACAAATCCGAACTGGCCCGAGACAATTTATCCGCCATATTTGCCATAGACAAATAAGACATCAAATTTTCTTGGACATATGGGGGGCACAAACGCGCCGCGGTATTCATTGCACCCGTACTGTATTTCGTATTCACATTATACTGTGGTAATAATTGTGAATTATCTTTCTGTAAACATAACAAAGCATAATTATACAAATCATTTTGTGTCACATACGCGCATTTATTTTGCACAATTCCACCCGAAACCGTCGTCCCATCACAATATTCGTTCAGGCATTTCATAATACGTTCACTGCACGCGGTACCAACATCCAATTGAGTCGCCATATAATAATTTGCCAATTGATTTTGTTTATACGCATTTGCAATGCCGCCCATCCCGCGCAAATTATTACCAGCCGAATTCGAAACCAAGGCCGTTCCACGATTTGTATTTCCACCCGACACAACACCCGCAGACACCGCAAACGCACCGCCCGTACCGAATACAGCCGCAATTATACCACAAAATGCAACAATGTTTTTCATATATAATGCCTCTCTCGCTTATACTAAATTTTATCATATTTATATGCCCAATGCAATTATTTATTGATTTAGACAACAAAATCATTACTATATAAAATATGATTACACAAAATGAAATCTTGTCCGATATAGAAAACGACATCTCGTCGTTAAGGGGGTTTCTTTGACCCGGACAAAATAAAATCTGAATTGATGGAATTAAACGAACGCGTGGCGGATGAAAATTTATGGACGGACGCGGACGCTGCACGCGCATTATTGCAAAAAAAATCGAATTTAGAAAAAACATTATCCGATTTTACGACGTTGGAATCTGATTATAAAAACCTGAATGATTTATATCAAATCGCACCCGAAGACCCGGATGTTTTATCCGCCATTGAATCTTTGTCACAACGCACCAAACGCGCAAAATTCATAACATTATTTAACGGTCCAAACGACAATAATAACGCATTTATTTTTATCCAGGCCGGTGCCGGCGGGACCGAGGCTATGGATTGGGCACAAATGTTAACCCGTATGTACACCCGTTGGGCGGAACGGCACGGTTTTTCTTGTGAAGTTGTTGACGAACACCCCGGCGACGTTGCCGGAATAAAAAGTATCACAATGAAAATCGACGGCATCCGCGCATACGGATGGCTGCGACCCGAGGTTGGCGTTCATCGCCTGGTTCGCATATCGCCATTTAACGCGAACGGCAAACGTCAAACCAGTTTTGCGTCCGTTGACGTATGGCCGGACGTTGACGACAATATCGAAATTGAAATAAACGAAAAAGATTTACGCATCGACACATATCGGTCGTCCGGTGCCGGTGGTCAACACGTTAACAAAACCGACAGTGCCGTCCGCATCACACACATACCAACGAACACGGTCGTCACGTGTCAAAACGAACGCAGTCAATTTCAAAACAAAGATATGGCAATGAAAATTTTACGTTCACGGCTGTACGAATTAGAATTAAAAAAACGCGAAGAAGCCGACGCCGCCGCCAAATCCGCCCAGAAAAAAATTGAGTGGGGCAGCCAAATTAGAAATTATATTCTGTATCCGTATCAATTAGTCAAAGATGTTCGCACCGATGTTGAAAAAACGGATTCTGCGGCCGTGTTGGATGGCGATTTGGACGATTTTATGTTGGCATACCTGGAACAATATAAATAAAGAATACAAAAATGAATCAAACTGACTATATACACATCATCGAAACACAAAGCCCCAAACCAGAATCAATTGTACCGGTCAAAAAAATAATTGATAACAATATCCGCCCCAGCGCATTATTTATCGTTGAACAATTTGGCCGTCAATTTATTTACAAAATATCAGATATAAAAACCGCATCACGCAATTTAATATTGGCACAATCAGTATTAACCAACGGCGTTTTGGTGCCTGATTCTAAAATATTCATCGGTATTGGTGGCGTACATTTTGAACGTTATGAAATAATTCCGGGACAAACATTGGCGCACGCGATTAAAGCGCAATCAATTTCCGAAACACAAATTTATAACAATATATTGCCCGCGGTTTTAATGGCTGATAAAAAAATTTCCGAAATACATATTGATAAAAAAACAATCTTGGACGAATTGGTTTTGCACAACCGCCGCAAAAAACACAACACTCAAGATTTTGGGAAACTTCTGGCAAACATTCATTACACAATCAACAAACGCACCACAACATATGGCGATGTCAAAATGCACCACGCGGACTTGAATCCATCAAACATATTACTGGATGAAAACGGAAAATTTCGTGCATTATTGGATTTAGATGGCATTGCATTATGTGATGAATACACAATGTTGTTAAAAATAATCACAACTTGGCCCAACGCATCAACGAAACAAGTATCTGAAACATACAATAAAATTACCGATGGCGAAATAAATATGCATCATATACAAAAATTAAAAGCATTTAATACAATCAAATCCAAATTATCAGAAAAATTACGCAATATATCCACGCATATCAAGAATTCATAAATTCCAACACGCGTTTATCAAAAATCACATCACGCGGGCGCAACGGCGTTGCAATATGCATATCGTCGGCACTGCGCGTACGGGACAACGCGACATATGTTTGCCCGTGTGCAAATGCGCCACGCGAAATATCCACAACCACCGCATCCAGTGTTTTACCCTGGGCCTTGTGAATTGTCATCGCATATCCCAGATTCAATGGGAATTGTTTATACGACCCAATTTCGTGTTCTTGTAATCTGTCATTTTCATCACGAATATATTCGATTTTTTCCCACTTTTCCGGTTTGACATTTACAATTGTCCGCGCCGCATTTAACAATTCTACCTTTAATCCGTGCACGCCCATATCGATAATCCGTCCCATTGAACCATTGTGCCATTTATCACTGTTTTTCACAAACACGACCAAGGCCCCAACTTTCAAATTTAATTTCATCGGTGCAGGCACATCTTTTTCAGAAAAATTCCCTTCCAGTACCCCAACAAAAGAAATTTCCGGTGCATTTATCGCACGCAAACGGGCCGCATTTATATATTCGGCCTGTTGTCGATACGGCGTAATTAAAACCGCATTTGCGCGACGCGCCGCATCCGTAATTTTGCAACCATTAAAAAAATCCAACGCCGACACATCACCACCGCGCAACCGCACCAGGTTATCCAACAACGCCCCATCATTTTGCCGATAAACCCTGTCAAACGAAAACCGCACAAATGCACTACGCGCATAAACGTGACTGTCGAAAAAATAAGAATTTTCGAATCCGTATTCTTGCCGATAATAATCTGTGGCATCACTTGTAATAACCGGCGGCAATTGAAACAAATCGCCGATGGCGACAATTTGAATTCCACCAAACGGGTCGTTATTCCGCCGTGCCTGACGCGCCAACAAATCCATCGCATCCAACAAATCGGGGGCGACCATAGAAACCTCGTCAATAATCAAGACATCGGTTGCTGTCAAAATATTGCGTGTTTTTGCCTTTAACTTCAAAAATTCCGGCATAATAAAATCACGTGGTTGAATTTGAAACAAACTGTGAATTGTTTGTCCCCCGATGTTCAGTGCCGACACCGCCGTCGGACAGGCACACACAATACGTTTTTTTGACGCACTTTTCAGATAATTAATAAATGTTGATTTTCCGGTCCCGGCCTGTCCCATAATCAGGACATTTTGATGCGTGCGTTCAATTGTATCAAACGCCTGTTTTTGCACATCACTTAAAATCTGAACCAATTCTGTCATAAGACCCAGTTTATACAAATATCACAAAAATAGAAATAAAAAAACGTCGGTCCGCGACCAACGCATCAAGTCTCTTTGCAAATCGGTAACGCGCAACGCGTTCCAGATTTAGTCGCGGCTCGCCTGTGGCGAGACGGATGGTGGGTTATGTAGGACTCGAACCCACGACCAAAGCGTTATGAGCGCTCCGCTCTAACCAACTGAGCTAATAACCCACGAAACGGATTATTGCACCTTTTTTTCAGGTGCGCAAGTCAAAAAAATTAAAAAATCTTTATTTTTAGGCCAAATTATGGCAACATATGAAAATATGACAAACACAAAATTCGATTTTATTATAATTGGTGCTGGTGCATCCGGACTGTTTACGGCCGCACACGCCACACGTGCACACAAATCCGTATGCGTTTTAGATATGGGCGAAAATCCCGCCCGACGCGTCGCTGTATCGGGTGGCGGGAAATGCAATTTTACAAATATGCACGCCGACGCATCACATTATTTTGGCCAAAATCCAAATTTTACGCGTTCGGCCCTGGCCCGCTTTACACCCGCCGATATGGTAAATTGGGTCAAATCACACAAAATAACAGTTTACGAAAAAACACCGGGACAATTTTTCGCAGACGATGCCAAACACATCATTAACGCATTATTATCGGACGCATATGACGCAAAAATATTTCAAAACACAACTGTCACCGCGGTTGAAAAAACAAATGAGTCTTTCATTATTACGACCAAGGACAATCAAAAATTCACATCACAAAAATTAATTGTCGCAACGGGTGGCATATCATACGCGGACTTGGGTATATCTGATATTGGGTACAAAATTGCGAAACAATTTGGGCATAAAATCATACCAATTCGCCCAGGTTTATGCGGAATAAAAACAAAAATTTTTGATGCCACGCTGTCCGGCATATCAATCCCGGCCCATATCACAATCGGGCGTGAAAAAATCTTTGACGATATGTTATTCACACATTTCGGCCTGGGCGGACCGGCGATATATCGTGCAACGGTGCGCGATTGTGCGAACGGTTTTACAATAAACCTGATACCGAACATTGATGCATATGATTGGTTACGCTGGCAAAAAAACAAAAACGGCCGAAAACAACTAAAAACAATATTGGCAACAAAATTACCAAACAAATTATCAGAGTTTTTAACAAAAGACACGCGCAACATCGCCGACATACGGGACAGTGAATTACGCCAATTGGCCACACGCATCCAAAACATCAAATTAAACGCAGATGATTTTTCATTATTTGGATTTGCCGGGGCCGAGGTCACACGCGGTGGCGTTGATACATCCCAAATATCATCAAAAACGATGGAATCTAAATTATGTCCGGGATTATATTTTATTGGCGAATGCATTGACATTGCGGGCGATTTAGGTGGATATAATTTGCAATGGGCGTGGTGCTCTGCCAATGCGGTTGATATATGATACAAAAACACCGCCGAAATGGCGGTTTTTAATTTGTGGCGCCTGTACCACGAAGCCTTGGCGAAGTGGTGCCTGTGCCACGAAGCCTTGGCGAAGTGGTACGCCCAGCAGGACTCTCTCGACACCGTTGGTATCTGCGGGGAAACCGTAATAAAAAACCGGCATTTTATGCCGGTTTTTAATTCGTGGCGCGCCCAGCAGGACTCGAACCTGCAACCCACAGATTAGAAATCTGTTGCTCTATCCAATTGAGCCATGGGCGCCGACGCACGATATTCTAAATTAAAAACACACCAATTTCAAGCCAGATTTTCAGCCCCATATAAATATTAAATCTTATCTTATAAAAAAACCCGGAATAACCCGGGCAATTCTTATTTTTCCGATGTTTCGGCATCGGCACGTAATTTTTCCCGCGCTTTATTTTGTTCTTTTTCAGCATTTTCCGCCGTCACAATCGCACGCCGGTCATCAACCGTCATTTGCATTTTTGTCATTGCAATAACCATACTGATTCCGCGTTGCAATTGATAATCGCGCGCATCTTTTTCTTCTTCGGTCAAATTATTAAAATCAATATCATCTTCGTCTTCATCATCTTTGCGCGATTTAGAATCATCAGTCTTGGTCTTTTTCGTTTTTTTCGCATCTTCGTTTTTTAGCGAATTTTTAAAAGACGCCTCGGAATAATCGCTATCGCGTTTTTCCAACACTTTGACACGTGATTGCAAAACCTGGACATCGGGGGTGATACCCTCGTTTTGAATAGAACGACCGCTGGGGGTATAATACCGCGCAATTGTGATGTGAATTGCCGTCCCATCACCCAATGGTTTTTGTTGTTGCACACTGCCCTTGCCAAAAGATTGCGAGCCCATAACCAACGCACGTCCATTATCTTGCAATGCACCGGCGACAATTTCCGATGCCGACGCCGAACCGTGATTTATCAAAACCACAATCGGCTTGCCATTTGTTAAATCACCCGGTTTTGCGAAATTACGGTCAATATCTGTTTTTTCCTTGCCACGGGTTGAAACGATTTCACCATCATCCAAAAACGCATCCGACACGCCGATTGCCGCCGTCAAATATCCACCCGGATTATTACGCACATCCAAAACATAGCCGGCGACCTTGCTTTTTTCTAATTTTTTAATAGCATCCGTCAATTCTTTGACCGTTGTCGCACCAAATTCAGAAATTCTGACATAACCAATTTTTGGTGAACCCTCGTCCCCATCCGCCAATTGTACAACACGAGATTTAACCGATTTAACTTTGATAATATCGCGTTTCAATGTCAAAGTTTTAGTTTCGTGATCTTCATCCATAATGGTCAATCTAACCTTGGTTCCGGGACGCCCCTTCATTTTTTTAACCGCCTGGTTCAAAGTCATATCGAACACTTGTTCGTCATCAATACGCATAATATAATCACCCGCCTTGATACCCGCACGTGCCGCCGGCGTATCATCAATTGGCGAAATAACACGAATCGCCCCACGGTCAGATGTGATTTGTATTCCCAAACCACCAAATTCCCCCTGGGTTTTATCATTAAAATCTTTGAAATCATCAGCGTTCAAATAAGACGAGTGCGGATCCAATTCCGCCAACATCCCGTTCATTGCGGCCTCTAACATTTTCTTTTCATCGGCCTCTTCGACGAAATTATCACGTGCGGTTTCAAACACCAACGCCAACTTTTGCAATTCAGTATAAATTTCTTCGTCGGTCAAATGTACAACCGGCTCTGTCTTTTCAGATTTTTTTCCTGCAAAACAATCAACCGCCACGGTTGCCAACATCACAAAAACCAGGATTTTTTTCAACATAAAAACGCCCTTTCTCTTTCCTCTAATTTATCACACCCAGCATATTATAAAAAAAGAATTTCTGCAACACGAAATTTCGCATTTCAACAACTTAATTTTCTTCGCGGAACAAACGCGCCGGGTCAACCGCCTTGTTACCACGACGCACCTCCATATACATTTCGCGTTTATCCGGATTGATGCGACCGATTGGTTCGCCGGCCAAAACCTCTTGATTTGGAACAACATCCACGCGTCCCATATTTGTGATAACGGTATTATAACCATTTTTATGCGACATAATAACAACCCGACCAAAACCGCGGAAAGTATCGGCAAACTTTACCACACCATCGGCGGGCGCCGTCACCAACGCATCACCCGATGTGCGAATCCGCCAACCATCCGATGTCAACCCCAGTGCCGTTTTTTCACCAAACCTTACAACAATCCGTCCACGCACAGGCAAATTTAATTTCCGTCGTGAAAAACGCGCATCCGATGACATTTCCGAACTGCCAACGCCGGCGGACAATTCCGAAATATTTTTTGCACGTTCCGACAACGCCTTTAATTTTTTCTGTAAAGCGGCGTGTTCAGTTTTTAATTTTTCATTTTGCGCACTGCGTGTTTTTAACAATTTATCCAACTCGTTTCGTTCGCGAGTGTATTTTTTTGCCGTTCTGTCCAATTTTTCTTTTTCAACACTGCGTGCATTACGAATTTTTTCCAATTCATCTAATTGTTGCGAAGCCCGTTGTATATCGGCATCAAATTGTCCAGACACACCCGACAAAATTGCCGATGTCAAAACATAATCGTTCATATTTTTTGCATCAAAACTGGGGCGCATCGCCATATATAAAATCCCAGACACAGAATCAAAAACGCGTGATTTATTTGTTTCCAGTTCTTTTGTAATTTTGGCCCGCCGGGCATCCAATTCATCAATTTTATTTTGCATTTTGCCGCGTTGTTCTTCCAAAGAACTCACCCTGTCGGCGGTTCGCACCAAATCTTGTTTTGTTTGTGCAACGTTTTTATCAGATTGCTTGACCTGTTCGGCCAACTTTTTATTTTATTGTTCGACCTGTTTAATTTCTGATTGAATACGCGACAATTCACTGGCACAAAATGCCGGCGACACAAATACCACGCAACCGATTAAAATAATCAGTATTTTTTTCATTATGTTATTTTACAACAACACGCAAAAATGTTTTCTTTCCTTTTTGAACCATATGTTCCGCATTTGACACGACGAATTCTTTATCAGTAATTTTTTCATTATCGATTTGAATACCGCCTTGTTCGACATTACGACGCGCCTCGGATTTAGAATCAAACAATTTAATTGCAACCAAGAAATCCAAAATTTTCATTGGTTCGCGCATTTCTAATTCAACAAACGGCACATTGGCACTGTTCGCACCACCGGCGAACAACGCCGCCGCGGCCGCCTCGGCATCCCGCGCAGCGTCCGTCCCATGTGCAATTTCGGTTGCGGAATATGCCAGTATTTTTTTAACCTCGTTCAATTCCGCACCTTGCTTGCGCGACAATTCTGCAATTTCTTCCAATGGAATTTCGGTAAAAATTTTCAAGAATTTTTCAACCAAATCATCCGGTGTATTACGGAAATATTGATAATATTCATAAGGCGTCGTTTTATCTTCATTAACCCAAACCGCATTACCCGCAGATTTTCCAATTTTATTTCCGTTTGCGTCGGTAATCAGGGATGTAGATAACACATAGGCTTCCTTGCCCATTTTTTTACGAATCAATTCCACACCCATAATCGCATTACCCCATTGGTCTGCACCACACAGTTGCAAAACACAATTATGTTCTTTATAAAGTGTCAAGAAATCAACCGCCTGGAAAGTCATATAATTAAATTCCAAGAAAGTCATACCATTTTCCAAACGCTTTTTCACACTTTCCATAGAAAGCATACGTGGAATTGTAAAATCCAAACCATATTGCGCCAAGAAATCCAAATGCGAATAACCACGCATCCAATCATAGTTATCAACAATTAACGCATCGGATTCGCCATCACCAAAACGCAAAAATTTAGAATAAGATTTTTTTAACCCTGCAACATTTTTTGCCAAAACTTCTTCGGTCATCATTGGGCGACCCGTATCACGTCCCGATGGATCACCAATACGCCCCGTTGCCCCACCGACCAACATCAATGGTTTATGGCCATATTTTTGCAACCAGCGCATCATCATAACCGGAACCAAATGCCCCACATGCAAAGAATCCGCGGTTGGATCCGAACCCAAATAAACTGCAATTTGTCCGTTATCCAATAAATCTGCAACCGCATTCATATTAGAACATTGATTAATAAAACCACGCTGGGTCAATTCAAACATCAAATTATTTTTCATCACAAAACCTTTTTCTATATCAGAAAAAATAATATCATGAAAAATTATCTGTTGCAACCCCAAGATACAATAAAAAAGCCCCGCAAAATTATTAAATTTTGCGGGTAATTCCCTGAACAGAGTTTTTTGCTATCTGGTAAAATCAAACATATTTGATTTTTTCTCTACCAATGCCTCATATATATCCAACACCTTGTCCTGCGCTTTTTTACAAAATTCAGGAACTTGTAAACCCTGGCCCAATCTAACGGATTTAATCAACCCGGTACAAGGGGACTTTGCCGCATTTTGTGTTAATTTAACAATATATCTGTCTGCATCCATTGGATTTACCAAACCTTTATCAACAAATTCAGTAATTTCTTTATCACGAACACCAACCAACAATTCATTATGAACAATTAACCACATATAAAACAATAACTGGGCAGCATCCCTCTCACTCATATAATCTTGATATTTTTCACCACGTCTTAGACCGCGAGCCGCATTTTGAATCTGACATTCATGTTCTGCCTTATAAAAAGAATCAATTACAAAATTTGCTATTTTATACGTGCCATTTGATGTCCCACGGTTCAATTTTTCATAATCAACACCATAAAACGCCGCATGCGATGCCATAATTTTACATAATTCAAAATAGCGCACATCTGACACTTTATCTGTACGCAACCGATTCATTTGTTCTGGCCCTGTATTGATGGCGACCTTTGCAATTTCGTAATATTCGTCCCGGGTCAATCCTTCTTCACGTTCATAAAGTTCATAATTTTCACGCAACAACAACCAAGAATAACCAGCACACCAACGTGGCTCTTGCATCCAATATTTCCACTTTTCAACATATTCTCTGCGTTCCGACGCAATATGTGCAGGTTCCAGTTCCAAAATTGGTTTTGTAACCAATGCCGCATTCGATTTATCCTGATTGCTGGCACGCAACATATCCGCATATTGTCCACCAATATGAACCTTATTCAAATCAACAGTGATACTTTTTGGGGTAGTACTATAGTTTCTTTTTTTCTTCGCCATGGAACACTCCTTTGGTTCATAGTCATAGTAGTAGAAAATCCGACATTTTCAACAAAAAAACGCCAAAAATTTGGCGGTTTTTAATAATTATAATTGTTTCATCAATCTTTGTTCTGTATCAATACGATCAGCAATCAATTTTTGCAAATTTTTATACGCCCGCAACGACGGTGTTTGTTTGCGACGTACAACCTCACGACGCAAAGCACTGGCAAAAACAATTCTGTCCATAAAAGGTATATCACGAACAAAGGCACGGGCATCATATGGTGTTTCCACCATATACAAATGTTTATTATAAACATATGCAAAACCATAACCCATATTATCTTGCAAAATTGTGAAACGATCCCCAGGTGCCAACAAAGGAATATCATTGCCATTTACATCACGTTTTACAACGTATGACTTTGGTATCATTACTATACTGTTATCATCCAGCAAGGTAATATCAGCCTGATTTTCGTTGTCATCCATTCTAAATTTACCAACCCGATTTCTGTTCATAATACATCCTTTAAAAATTATCTGACATGCAAAATTCTTTTAACACGACGAACCAATTGTTGTAAAACATCTTCGCGTGTGCCGGAAAATTCTTCATGTCCAATTTTAGAATCAAACGCAACATAATAATTTCCATTTTTATCACATAACACGATTGGATTTTTAATTGGATAATTTTCAGTTTTTTTATACATCTTTACCCCCTTGTATTCTGCCCAGATTTACGGACAACAATTTCATAAGCACCGATTTTATGCGTGCCAACAAATTTAGACAAATCTGTATCTTTTAACACATTTGTTAATGCGTTTTGTGTCATAGCAAGATTCGCATTCGATTTTTCAATTGGCCCACACAACGCGGCCCGAAACGATGCAGATTCTCTGATACTGCTCGCGCAGAGAAACACACACCTTCTCGCACAATTGGCGGCCGAACCACAGTCGTTAACAAAGACCCACGGACCTAAATCTCCATTTTTATATTTCACACGACACCATGCATTTGGACCAAACACACCATCCGGATTGCCTGGCTTTGCATATTCGCCACGCGTTTCAAATGCACCAACATGAACTTCTGTAATAGAACCACTGGCAATGCGCGGATATATATCGCTAAAATTATACTCACTATTATTAAACAGGCGTGTGTATGCATCTCGTGCTTCAGCGTTATAATCTCGTACGTCAGCGTTATACTCATATATTGTCTGACCATGATATTTTTCTACATGATGCCCACCAACAAAAGCGCCAATAACCCAACAACGGTCATCATGATTAACATAAAAATAATACCAATAGTATTTTATGGTAATATATGCTGTATTTGGAATATCTGGCACACATTGCGACAAATTTGTATCTTTCAACGCATTTGTTAATACGTTTTGTTTTGCTTTACTTTTATCAATTGTCTCACCCAAAACTACAGACCGAAACGACGCGCTATTACGGACGTCGTACGCGCAGTCGACCGCACAGTAGCACGCACAAAAGGCGGCCGAAGCGTACTCGTTGTAGAAGACCCACGCACCAAAATTACCGTTTTCAAACTTTACCCGACACCACGTATTTGGACCCTGTTTTCCTGATGGATTACCCGGTTTTGCACGTTCGCCACGTGTTTCCGATGACAACACATGCAATTCCGCAACATTTTTATTTAAGGTTTGGATGTGGGCAAAATCTCTATGCACGCTGTCTGGCAAATTTATTTCTTCACCACGATATGTTGTTGCAGGTTTGCCACCAACAAAAATCCCATTGGCATTTACGGTAATATATTCTGTATTTGAAATATCCGCCATATTTCATCCTTTTTCGATGGAAAAGTCGCACAAATAAAATCTGTGCGACTCTCTCCGTTGTTTGTTATTTATGCAAAACTATTGCAACATTTTTGCAACTTCATCCGCCAAGTTATCTTCGCGTTTTTGGATACCTTCGCCCAAAACATAGTATGCAAACCCGGCCAATTTACCACCGGCCTCGGCCACAACTTGTTTCACAGATTTACTTGGATCCATAACGAACGGTTGTTCTTCTAAAACGGATTCCGCATAGTATTTTTGCAAACGACCCTGGACCATTTTTTCAACGATATTTTCAGGTTTGCCATTTGTCGCGCCCGATTCAATGAAAACACGGCGTTCACGTTCAACCGCCACCGGGTCAACATCCGCAATCGTCATATATTCCGGTTTGTTTGCCGCAATGTGCATTGCAATTTTTGGTCCAATTTCATCGATTTTCGGGTCATTACCATTGATTGCAACCGCAACACCGATTTGTCCCATACCCGGCACCAATGCATTGTGAATATAAGAATACACGTGGTCGCCATTGACCTTGGCAATACGACGCAAATTCATATTTTCGCCAATTGTGGAAATTGTTGCCGCGATATCATCTTTGACCGCCGCCAATGTGGCATCAAAATCGCCAGACAATTCCAATGCTTTGTTTGCGACATCGGCAACCAATTTTTGGAACTTTTCATTTTTGGCAACGAAATCAGTTTCGGCATTTAATTCCACGACACAACCCAAGTTATCGCATTTAACAACGGTCACCAAACCAGATGCCGCAACACGACCAGCCTTGGATGCCGCCTTGACAATACCTTTTTTACGCAACCAGTCAGCCGCCGCATCAATATCGCCATTGTTTTCGATTAATGCCTTTTTGCAATCCAACATACCTGCCGCGGTTTTTTCGCGCAGTTCTTGAATCAATTTTGCTGTCACTTCTGCCATTGTTATTTCCTTATCTTTTTATAATATTGAAAATTCTGCGTTCGGGGACGCATCCCCGAACAGCGTCTAATTTTTATTTGTCGGCTTTCTTTTCACGACGTTCCGCGCGTGCCACCGATGCCTTGGATTTTTCTTTGGCCTCTTTATCTTTCAAATCGGCCTCGATTTCATCGGCCGCATCCGTGTCAGCATCCGCCTTTTTGGCCGCCGCACCGCCCAAACGTTTTTCAATACCCGACAAAATTGCATCAACGAACAAATCGCAATACAACTGTGTCGCACGTGCCGCATCGTCATTACCCGGCACCGGATAGTCAACCATTTCCGGATTTGCGTTCGTATCACAAATAGCGATTGTTGGGATGTCCAAGATTTTTGCCTCGCGCACAGCGTTCATTTCACGCGGCACATCAATAACAATCATCGCCTGAGGGGTTCCGTGCATTTCCAAAATACCACCAAACACAGAACGCAATTTTTCGACTTCTTTGGTCATAACGCCGACTTCTTTTTTGGTCAAACCCAATTTGTCAGCATTTGCGATGTCATTTTCCATTTTTTTCAAACGACGAATGCTCTGAGAAACCGTTGTCCAGTTTGTCAACATACCACCCAACCAACGATTGTTCACATAGTATTGACCGCAACGTTCGGCCGCATCGCGAACGATATCTTTGGCCTGGTGCTTGGTTGCAACGAACAAGATTTTACCACCGGCGGCGGCAACGGCCTCTAATGCGACCAATGCACGATGCAACAACGGTGCAGTTTTGTTCAAATTGATAATATGAATTTTATCTTTGACGCCATAAACGTATGGGGTCATCAACGGGTTCCAACGACGAGTGTGGTGTCCAAAATGAACGCCGGCCTCCATCAATTGTTTCATAGTAAATGTAGGCAATGCCATAATTTTATCCTTTTTTCTGTTAATTCCTCGTTCCCGTGGATTTAGCCAAAAACAATATGTTATGGACAGAATCAACCACGAAAACTGTGTTCTTCGTCAAACGACGTGCCCTGATTTTGACACAAAAATATCGGAAAATCAAGTATTTTTATAAAAAAATCCCGCCACAATCGACGGATTTTTTTTCCTTTTATCTTTTATTCGAACGTATTTGATTTACGATTTCGGTATGAAAATCATTTGCCTTTTGTTGTGCAGATTTTAATAACCCATCGTGAAATTCATATACCGCTTCCCAATATGATTGATAAGGGCTGTTATCCACATAAATTTCTGCACAATCCGATGCGCGTGGTGGCTCCATCCCTTTGGATTCAGAATTAAACCGAACACGAACGTTATAGTATGTGACAGGCTTATTACCAAACAATCCACCCATTGTACGATAAGGATACACATCATAAACATACGTTGGATAAATAGCGGACGTGCTATGAAAATCACTTTCATACCATTCTGGATTTTTTTTAACCGGCATTCCTATTTTGGAACCATACCCGTTATTATAAGTTCCGGGTTTATAGTGTCCATTTTCGTCAAATACACTGTATGCACCAGCCATTTATGTGTCCTTATGCTTGTTTAATTTTCTGATTTAATGCCAAAGATTTTATAAACAACGTTGATTTATTATACTTTGCGTTATTATTTGTAATTTGTGCTTTTTCGACTTTTGGTTTTTCGGGTTGGATCATCGATTGAGCAATTTTGTATCCACCACAGCCCACCAACGCCAGTGTTCCCAATATGATTACTCCAACAATGCAACAACCCCCACACCCGCAACCAGAATTACCACTGTTATCGCCAATACCAAAATATTCTTGGTTTGCCCATTCAATCCATTCCGCGCTGGTATTCCTCATTATTTTATCCTTTTGTTTTTTATCGGCTTTTATAAATAATATCATGAATCAAAATTTGATCACGATACCCATTATTATCAGCAACACGACCAAAATATTCTAATACGATTTTATCACCAACTTTGCAATTCATTTCTGGTGCCAAAGAAAAATTATATGTATAACCATTTTTATCCTTGGCAACAACAGATAAAATCTTTCCTTCGTATATTTTTATATTAGCCTTTTCATCAGAAGCAATATGTGAAGCGGATGTACCAACACCTAATTGGCCCTTTGCGGCAGCCTTTAAGCGCAGACCTTTTTCATCAAGTCTTTCTTCATTATCGGAAACATATGAGGATGATTTTCCAACGCCTAAATATCCTTTCCCTGCAGCTCTTAAATGAACACCTTTTTCTTCATCGGAAGACGAATAGTGACGGTCAACATTGCTATCTACCATACTGCGAGATTCTGTATAAACACGAACGACAGTAACAGTATCCAAGATATCACGTTTTTTGTCACGCCAATATTTTCCCAATTGTTTAGAAATCCCAGCGTCAACAACAGTTTGATCGTTTTTAAATTTGACAGATTTTAATATCTTTTTCAAAATATTTTTTTCTGTTGGCGTTCCATTGGTTTGAATTTCGTTTATATAATTTATTCTGTCATCAGATTTTTTAGATGCTAATTTCGATAACATTAAATTAGCAATCTTTAAACTATCATTATCTTTTTTTAAACAACTGTTAACATAAAAAAGACTTTTTGGATCTTTGGCGCGTCTTGCCAATAACATATTTCTGGTGCTATCCGATAAATCTACACGCAGACACCATTTTCTAAATCTATCATCATCGCAACCGCCACATGAATGCGGATCTTGGTAATCAGTTATGTACAAATCTGCACCATATTCGTATCTATCATCATCGTTAGCATTAACACCATTAACATCCAACAATTCAATTTTTAATGTGTCATTTGGATTCAAATAAGAACACAAGCCGTCTTTGTCATAACATACAACGTATAATTTGCCACAATCTACGTCACGTGCAGGTAGAGCGTACCCTTTAACATCACCAGGCAAAGGCTCATCAACCACAACCAAAGTTCTGCGTTTGTCACCACCACAAGACGCCAATAACAAAGGTAATATTACACCACCAAGTACAGTTGTTTTTATATTAGCCAGAAATCTTAAATCTTTTTTCATTTTTCGGTGCCCTTTTTATATAAGTTAATCCAGACACTCTCTGCTCCTGTACTCGACAGAATAGCATACGTTTGGCTAATGTCAATAAATTACGACACAAAACCCGCCACCCGGAACAGTGCATATATATAGCGCTCTAACAACTTCTTTTATATACATTGTGTTTCCTTTTATCTTTTGTTTTGTTTGGTTTCAGCAATTTTTTCAACAATGATTTTATAACCGTTTAATTGCACAGGTTTCCCAACAAATTGCGATAAATCTGTATCTTTTAACGCATTTGTTAATGCATTTTGTTTCGACCCAAACACTGCCGAACGAAAATCAACTTTTTCTAATTTTTCCAATTTTGTATTTTGCTTATCAATTCTTGCATACTTCAATACCTGCAACCGGAACCAGTCGCTGCTCATGCCATAGCGTGCATATATGTGGGAACCCACGTAATAAAACATACATTCCAAGGCACAACGAGCAACATCATTGACCCAGTCACAAAAAATCCAAGTAACCGCCGACGAATTTTTTAATTTTACACGACACCATACATTTGCATTTTGTGAATCAACGTTCCAATATGGATCCTCCGGACGTCCATGTCTACCATAGTATATAAACGCACCAATATGAAATTCCTCTATTTCTGGATTTTGGTCCTGCATACATGCAAATTTTTCTTTCACATAATCTATATCATATATTTCTACACCACGATATTTTGTTGCAGGTTTTCCACCAACAAAAACACCATCTTTGTTAATTGTAATGTATTCTGTGTTTGGGACATCTTTCATTTTTGTTTCCTTTTTTATCTTGTGTGGCTGTGCATACGTGACAATCTGTCGATTTCGTTTATTTCGCGGGCGGTTTTCTTTAACAAAAATTCGTTTTGCTTTTCTATATCACGAAAGACCGCATCGTTTTCAGGAACATACATCGCCGTATCCTGAGGAACGGCAACAACATTTTGCCTAACAGATTCCACTTTTGGTTGCGCTTTATCTTTTGCTCTTGGTTTATCTTGCTTGCTATCAATAGTTGCCAATCCAACAATAATCGCGACTGCACCAACACAAGAAAGACAATCGACAAAACAACCGCCGCCATTTCCAAAAGTACTGTGTTGTTCAATTCCCCATTCAGACATTTTTTTCCTTTTATCTTTGTTTACCTTGCGCGCCAAACTCAATATTTGCCCACATTTGTTTCAGCATTTTTCTGAACCAATGTTCCGCAGCCAACTTTCCAAAGTTTATCACACCATATCCAACAAAAGGAAAATAATAAACAACCCGACTGGTTCCCGCGTTAACATCTTGATACATATGAACGTTTTCAGGATCCGCCCAACGTGGTTGTGGAATATTTGTGGTGCCACAAAAACAAACCTCTACATCATATCCTGCAATTCCGTCATCAGCATTGAAAACACTTTGGATATCGCGAATTTTATATGGTTGCGCATATTGAATTTTTTTGCGTTTCATATCTTACCCCCCATTTTATCTTCTATTTTGTGCGTTATCGGCAATTTTGCGAACAATAACTTCATAGCCACCCAATTGTACCGGTTTGCCCGCCAGTTTTGACAAATCAACCGCTTTCAATTTTTCAATTTCCGGGTTTTGTGGTTGCACCGGTTTTACCACAGGTTTTTCCACGTTTTTTTGAACACCATTGGTTGGAATATTTAATTTTTTACACGTAAAATCTACCATATCTTTAACTGATTTAAGATTGAATTTAACTTCTTCGAACTCATCTGTATCAAACTCAATATCTAATCTTCTTTCTATGTCCATGCCAGTTTCAACTATATCCAAAGAATCCATCCCCAAATCCTCGGCCAGACGACTGTATTCGGTTGTTTTGGGTGCATCTTTCAATTTATGTTCATTTACAATTTCAATAACATTGTATAAAACTTCATTTCTTGTCATATTTAACCTCCGGTATATATTTCAAATTCACTTTACACGAAAACAACATATTGTCAATACAAAAACATCCAAAACCAACGGAGTTTATGCGGTTTTATCAACCAGATAAAATGTAATAAAAAACGGCGCAGATGCGCCGTTATAACCAATTTATTCCAACGATTCTGCGCGTTTCAAATTAAATTTATTTATATAGTTAAACGACAAACCAACCGTTGTGTTTGAACCATAGTGTTCCGCCCCACGCGCCAGGGCACGCCGATAATTCACATACGGACCAAATGTGAAATTCCCCCACAGGTTCGTATCCAAACGGGCATTAACACTTAAATCACGGCGAAAATCGGTCGCAACATACCGCGAATAGTCCAAATATTCACGATAGTATCCATCACTGTTAAATTTGACCCCTTCGCGAATTTCGTATTCGGCGCGCCACCCGGCCTCTAATGCCAATTTGCTGACGGGACTGTCCGTATCCGTGAAATCATTTTCATAAACCGCGGTTGTGTATAATGTTTTGAATATTTTATGGTCAAATAATGCGATACCGGCAGATGGGCGGATGATTTTACGAATATGCGGATTACCAACAAATTCAGATTCATATTCGGCACGAACAATTGGCCCCAACTTTACATTTTCCCAATCCCACACCGCATACGACAGGTCAGACGTGAACAAAATTTTATCCGCCTTTTCGTCCGTCGTTTTTGGTGCATCATACGGTTTCAGTGTTGTTTTACCATATGTCATAAATAATGAATTATCCCAACGAAACCGATCAAAACCATATTCCAACGCGGTATCAAATACACCAACAAACCAATCCTGGGATGTGGCGGTAAATGCCGACACCGGGGAATCCGCATATTCCTCGGCGTGGCCAATTTGCGTTTTTGACCAATCAACACCAATTCGGCGAATATTCAAATCAAATTTAGTTTCGTGTGGTGTATCCAATGCAAAACCAACCGTTGGCACCATACACATCAATGCAACTGCAATTTTTTTCATATGCCCTTCCCTTTTTATTAAAAATTTAACACAGGAAAAAATGTAAAATATAAAAAGTATAATTTCAACAAAAATTATCTGGAAATAATAATTCCACCTGTGGTACTTGCAACACGCCAACCATTTTCACGCAACGCACGCGACAATTTTGACACGTCCGCATCCCGTACAACAAACGACACACGCGACCCAATAATATTTTTTGTTGCAATATCAACATTTGCTGCCCGCGCCACCGCATTTAATGCCGCCCAATCAGAAATCGGATTATACAACGTCACAACCGCAATGATTGAATTTTCCGGCGCCACAACCGCGGCCGCACTGGATGAAGGTAACCAATTTTGCACAGAATACTTTTCCATCCAACTTTTCGCCGCATCCCCATCAATCACGAACGAAATATTTGCCGTATATGCCGTATCCGATGTTCGTTCCCCAGATACCGCCGACGAAGAAATTATATCTATTAATTCATCAACAGAACTTTGTTTAATTGCGGCATCCAATTGTTCCGCATTTGCATAATTACGCAATTCGCGCGCGATAACATCACGTCGAGCCGAATTAAATGCCTGACTTTTGGCCGCGGCCGCGGTATCCGCCGTCACATCAACCGACACCACCCCCGTGATATCAACGGCACGCGCCGCATCAAACGCGAACAGAAAACAACACAACGCACAAAAAAATTTAATTCCGCGCATATCTTATTTTATTCCCTAGAACTTTGCCTGGATTCCCAAACGAACCCCCAACGATTTATAAATTGATTCTATTTCGTCTGAAACCTCTTGCTTCCAACCCGCGGCACTCATTGCATCAACGGCCGCAATTGTTTCCAGGTTGCTGACATAAATTTCTTTATCCCGTGCGGCATTTGTTCCCGTCCAACTGTTATAATCGGTACTGCCATACGATGAAACCAAATTAGCATTCTGCTGTTTTGCCGGCGTAGAATACGACGAAATATAATAATCTGCATTCAAATAAGATGTCGCATCCGCACCCGACACAGTGTAATAATCAAATGTCATACCCAATGTCAACATCACAGAATCCGTAAGCGCGTGCAACCAATTCGCACCAAATCCGAAATGATACGCATCGCCAAAACCACCCTTGTCTTCCAAACTTTTTGGATGTTGCCAATCAGGACGATATGGCTGATCGGCCGTTGCGGTATATGTCGGCAATCCTAATTCAAAACGCGCATCCACAGAATCATTTGCCGTTATATCATACACCATATCCAACGCCAAATATGGTCCCATCCATTCAACCTCGTATGAATGACTGATACCACTTTGATAATAGTAATAATTATCCTCGGTACTGACAAATTCGGCACCACTTGGAATCACGACATAAAATGTATTGGGGTCAATTGTTCCCAACGCCGGATTACCCGAACCATCAACAAACACCAAAAATGGCAAGCATTGTGTTTCCTCGCCACGGGTCACGCAATAGTTATCCGCCCCAGACACCGTATTCAACGACATACCATAATTTTGTTTTGTTTCCAATTTATATTTGAAATACCGATATCCCACAGACGGTGTTATTCTGAAATTTCCAAACCGCCACGCATCAACCAAGCCAACACCGGCGAACAATCCCATCATATCACCATCATTTGATGTTCCAACCGACAAAGACCGTCCCTGTTGCGTCCAAATCTGATCCGCGATACCATCATTTGTTAAATCAACATTCCAATCCTGCAAAACAAATCCGCCCGATGTAATATCATCATCAACCATTGTTGAATCACCGAATTGCATTCCATATTGACCACCGGCCTGTAAACGCACCAA
The DNA here is from genome assembly GCA_902793005.1 of uncultured Pseudomonadota bacterium. Taxonomy (GTDB): domain Bacteria; phylum Pseudomonadota; class Alphaproteobacteria; order Rs-D84; family Rs-D84; genus Enterousia. The sequence continues at coordinate 32,531 of CADBBQ010000004.1, read as the reverse complement.
ACTATTTCCCCAGTTAAAATCATACTTGGCCGCCACATCAAACACATTCCAATGCAAATTATCATAATGCAATTTTGAACCCGCAGAATTCATATCAAAATTCCATTCGGCAAACTGATGCGACAAGCCCAAATTCAGTCCAAAACCACCATTTTTATTAACAGAATTATATACCGGCGTTTGTTGTCTGGACGTGTTTCGCACCTGGGCCGGGGAATTATTATTGACATTTACCCCCGCATTTGCGCACGCGGCACCACTGCACCCCGGTGCCACAGAATTTACATTATTTGTTCCATAACTGAAAAACGGATTTGCCGACGAAGTATAATTACGTTGCACCGTCCCATTATAATTATAATATGTCCCCGCCGCATTGGCCGCACCGCACAACATTACAAACACAGAACAACTCGTCAAAAAGCGCAGATTTCTAATCATTTTTCCTTCCCATTTAATATTATCGCCCCTATTATAACATAAAAAACTTGAAAAGAAAACATCTTATTGCAAGAATATCGTCTGAATTTGCACTTGCAGCCATGGCGGAATTGGTATACGCGCAGCACTAAGGATGCTGTGGAGAAATCCTTGGGGGTTCAAGTCCCCCTGGCTGCACCATCCGCTTTCGGGTTTGCCCACAAAATTTTTCAAATTTTGCGGGGCCCGTTTTCGCTACAGCGAGATTGCATCCAGCAATCGAGATGTAGAGTTAGAGAAACGAATGTCTCGCTGTAATGGACGCAGTGAATGAAAGCGGACAAAAACCACAAAAAAACTCTTGCCCAAATTTGAATAAATCTGTTATCATTTCATACAAGAAAGGAAATGAAGGCTCTAAATCTATTTTTAGCCGCGTGTTTTGCTGTGCCAATCTGTGATGGCGCAGTTGCCGCCGTTGCAAAAAACTCTACACGTTCGCAAAATTCCCCTGTTCGACAAACACAATCAACATTGCCCAGAAATTCAACTACGGTAAAATCCAGAACCGCATCAAATCCAACAAATTCTGCGCGTACATCAACGAACAAAAATATTGTATCACGCGCGGCAACAACCAACACACACGACGCAACACGCACAACATCGGCACGCACGACATTGGCACGCACGACCAAACCCACATTATCAAATGCACGCGTGGCAACAAACCGAAATTCGCGTGGTGGATTATTATCACGTGCGGCAATAACACGCGACACGGTTATGCAACGCGATTTTGGCAAATGTAAAACTGTATTTTTCGATTGTATGGACGAGTTTTGTGCAAATAAAAACGCCCAGTTAAAACGTTGCGCGTGTTCCAGTCGCGCAAATGAATTTAACGCCACACAAAAATCATTGGACAATGTCGAAGATAAATTATTGGATTTCAGTCAAAGATTACTCCAGGTAAATATGGACCCGGACGACGCCGCGGTCATCAATCGTGCATCCCAGGGCGAAGAGGCATATTACGCAACCGTGGATAAAACCGCATCCAAAAAGACATTGGATGAAATTGCGAAAAAATTAAACGCCGATTTTGATTCGGCGGGTAACAATATGTCCGCACTGTCTTGGAATTTAGATATCGATTCGGCATTTGATTCCGTTGATTCATTATCGGGCGTATCAACCACCGCAAAAAGTGGGATTGCCCTGCGCAATGCGGCATTACCAATTTGTCGTGAAATGGCGGCCGAGGTTTGCGACGCCACCGACATCACTTTGGTTGAAAACAGTTATAATATGGCAATCGAACAAGATTGCAACACCGTTAAAAAGGCCTATGATACCCAGGCTCAATCGGCCCGCACAAAAATACTGGAATCGGCTGCATTACTGGATATGACACGGTTAAATAATTACCAAGACAACAATTCCGACGACATTTTGACATGCAAATCAAAAATGCTGGATATGCTGACCAATACAAATGTTTGTGGTGAAAATTTAACAAAATGTTTGGATGTATCCGGTCGGTACATTAATCCCACAACTGGCGAGGCATTTTTATCCCCAAACCTGGTAAATTTATCAACATTAATTACGCGTCCAACATCCACCGATTCTTGGGTAAAAGTACCCCAAAACGCATCGTTTGTATCATATTTAAATGCCAAGAAAAAATATATCGAACCGGCGACAAAAAATTGCCAATCAATTTCGGACGATGTATGGAACGCATTTATGGATGACGCATTGGCAAAAATAAAACTGGCCCAAAATGAAAAATTGGAAGAAGTCCGCCAAAGTTGCACAACATTATTAACCCAATGTTTAGATAACGCGAACGAAAATTTAGCGGAATTTGATTCACGTGCACTGTCAACATTTGGTGTGATATCTGATAAAACGGCAAACGCATTATGTGAAAACGTTCGCACATCGTGTAATGCAATTATGAAATATGACGCGGCCGATATGACAATTGCATCCAACAACACGCAAACAGAATGGGAATCCGGTGTTATCGATATTGCGGCAAATGAAACATATAATAAAATTATAAACACGTGCCGTGAAATTGGACGTGATTGTATAATAAATTCTTGTAAATCAATCACGGGCAATTTCGGTCTGTGCGAAAGTATAAACGGTTCGGTCAACCGGCATTCAATATTGACACGCGCATCGTGTTGGGACGATGTAAAAAATTGCGTGTACCAGGCCAGCGACCAAACCATCAAAGACATTCACGCATTATTGGATAACCAATCGCCCCAGAATTTATACGAACAAATGTACGGCGACAGTTCTGTGTATGATATATGCAGCGACAAAGATGCAAACTATCATCCGTGCTATGGTTCTGGGAACGCGAATTCGGTTGAATGCTATAAATGTCGTTTAACGGAACAAATTTGGGGCAATTGCAAATCAAAACCCGACAACAGAGAAGAAAATCGTATCTTGATTCCAAACGATTCGAATATAACAACATTATTATCGTGGTTTGCAAAAAATACACACACAAATGAAAACAGTAATTCGTGTGCGACATCCACGTGCCCCGCGGGCAGTTTGGATTACACCGTTGGCACATCCATTATGTGCGTCGCCCCAGCCGAGATTATGGCGTGTCCCGCCCGCAACATTTTATGCCAGCGCACAATCACAACACCACACACCAGTAATACAATACACAATGAACACACCAATTGTTGCGAAAGTAACATTGTTGACAAATGGGGCAATTGTTGTATGAACGGTGGCGTGACAAACGGCCTTTTGGAATACCTGGATAATTTGTTTGATACGGGTGCCATCAAGCCAGTCACGGCCCAATCTGCAATCTGCACACCAAATAACAACATATCGTCAATGACATTGGTTGCAAAATACACAGACGACACCAATAAAACACATTATGTATTCTGTGCGGGCAATGTCACGGGCGGCACAACGGGCAGCAACGCATCCATAAATTGCAACGGCAATTATGTCATATTAAAAGCAACCCCCACATACGCTTATTATATTGATGTCGAACCCGAAAACTGTGACGAAAATAATGATTGCAGTGCGCATTATAACTATGATGTAAATTATTTCATAGACACCGATGCAATAACATCGGACCAACAACAAAACGACGGATACCAAGAGGCACTGACCGCATATTGTCCAACCAGTGATAACACCATACCAAACAAATGTGTATATAACGGTAACAGCACCGCACAATGGACGTGCAATAACAATGGCACAACATCCAATATCGGCGGTAACAATTCCAACGGCCAATCTTGGTTGATTGAATTTTAATATGAACAATTCCGCCCCAGTCGCGGCTCGCCCATTGGCGAGACGGACGGTTCGGGGAGGATGGTCGGCGAACCACCCACGAAAATTTTTTGGAATTTCATAGGGCCAGGTTCGCCGACGGAGGGGGTAATTTTTCACAACACTTAACAATTGACAAAACCAAAATTTTATGTCAACATCCATATATATAAACCCAAAGGAGTATTCTGATGAAAACAACAGTTTCTTATAATATTAAAAAAGTTTTGGCCGGCACAATTTTGGTTGCATTACCATTTGCATTTGGCGGCTGTGAAAAAGACCCGGTGAAACCCGACAACGGCAATAACAACAACCAACAAAAACATAATGTGGAATTAGTGTACGGAACAAACCCTAATATACAATGGCAAAATATTTCTATGGATACTATTAATAAATATAATTCTGATAAAACCGTTGATACAATATTTATGATTCCAGAGATATATAATCAATATAGCACAATATCTACAACAGGACTAAAAAATCTTGTCAATTTATTACGCGAACGTCACAATGTAAACCCAAAGAAAGTTTTTGGCAAAGGCGAATTACAATTAAAGGCTGAATCAATTATTAATAATCCCGAAATTGTTCGTTTCTTTGCAGATACATTAAGATATAATGTCACCAGCAGATAACCCATTTATTTATCAAAAAACAAGGACGGTTTTTATAACCGTCTTTTTTTATTGCGTTAATTTTTATATTTTTTTATTATAAATACAGGGAAAAGAGAAACATGAAATTTATATTTGCATTTTTGGTTATTTTTATTTTGACACCAATTTATGGCGAAACAACATGCACCACTGCCAACACAACAAGCGGTTGCTCAACAGGATGTTTTGATAGTGGCTTGGGCGAATGCGCACAATGTCAAACTGGCTATTATAATGACGGTAATTTTACGTCATGTCAATCTTGCGAGGGTGATTCTAATTATAACACAATCATCTCTGACCCAACAAAACAACATCCAGACGGCGCGTCCAGTTGTTCCGATTGGGAATGCGTGGATGATTATTTTCCTGTTGATACCAATGGTGACGGCACCCCGGACGAATGTTCGGCTTGCGACCCAACAACACTGCCACAAAATGCCCAGTTTACTGACTCTTGCACATGGCGTTGCAACACGGGATTTTATAAAAACGGGAATGCGTGTAATTCTTGTCCATCAAATTCTACGACAACCGCCCCCGGTGCCACAAATGTTTCTCAATGTCAATGCGAACAAAACAAATACCTGACACAAAATGATGGCGAATACATATGTAAATCGTGCCCACAACACTCGTTTACCTACAACAGTGGTTCAACCAGTATAACCGATTGCCAGTGCGAGGCCCAATATTATATGGGCGGCCCCAACGACGATCAATGTATTTCATGTCCGGCCAACGGCAACTGTGCATACGCCGGTCGCACATATTTAACCGCCACCTGTGCCAACAATTATCAAAAAAACATTAATACAACAAATCATACTTTCTCATGCGACGATTGCAGTGATTCCAATGCCACATTTGATGGCACCATTTGCAAATGCAATGCAAATTATTATGGCGAACCAAACGGATTAAACACAACGTGCACTGCGTGTCCCGCCGGCACGACCGGTGAGGCCGGCGCCACCGCCAAATCCGCGTGTCATATGACCCAAAACACAAAATTCTGTGATGCGAACGGTAAATGTATGAAATTATTGCAGAACGCAACAAACATCAATCAATAATTGTTTTTACCTTTTCAATTGCGGTTTTAATCTCGCTCAATTGTTCGGCGGAAAATTTTCCCAACACCCAATCCGCCGGATCCATCGGATTTTCAAAATCACGCGGATGTGCAATACCAACCCTGATACGACGATATTCACGTCCCACCGCCGCATCAATTGATTTTATGCCGTTGTGACCGGCACTGGACCCGCCAATTTTTTCACGCAAATGTCCATTTGGTAAATCCATATCATCGTGAATCACAATTAAATTTTCCAATGGGATTTTATAAAAAGTCATCAACGCCAAAACTGCACGACCACTGTCGTTCATAAATGTTTGTGGTTTTGCCAAAATTGCCGCGCGCCCCGCAACATCCGCCCGTGTCGTCAGCGCATTTTTTTCCGCCTTCCACGTCGCCCCCGCGCCCGCAATTGCATCCACCGCCATAAATCCAACATTATGACGCGTTAACGCATATTCCGCCCCAGGATTTCCCAGTCCCACAATCAATAACGGTTTATTTTCTTGCATATTCATAACCCTTTTTTTAATATAATATCATACAAAGGAGAAAAAAATGAAACAAATTTCAAAAATTTTTATTGGTACCATTTTAACAACCGCAACAATCGACGCGGCATCGGCAAATCCGGTTATTGATGTGTATGTCGGTGGTTCTTTTGGTGCGGGTGGCTCCACAATTTATAACGATGGTCATCATAAAAATTATTCTGGCCAATCATTTGGTGGTATTTTTGGTATTGATATTCCACTCTTACGGGTCGAGGCCGAATATAACCATTTAACAAACGACAAATTTTCAACAAATGACGCAATGTTGAACGCATATTTCAAAATGCTGTCCACAATGATTCACCCATATGTTGGTGTTGGTGTGGGTTCTGTATTCGGCGGCAGTTATTCATCAGACCTCATTAAATATGACATCAAATCAACCGTCGCATACCAAGGTATGTTGGGATTGACATTTGATATTTTGGCTATGCCATTAAAATTTGATGTCGAAGGTCGTGCCCTGTACGCACCAAACTTTATGGAAATTGGTACTGACAAGCCTGATTTCTTGCAATACGATGCACGTTTGAAATTGCGTTATGTATTTTAATGGATAATGTATGCTGACATTAATTGACGGAAATTCTTTGTTATTTCGTGCATATTACGGTGTGCACGCACGTTTGACGCGGGCGGACGGTAAACCCACCGGGGCGGTTTACGGTTTTTTAAATATGATTTTGCCAATTTTGGGTGCGGCAAAACCGGACGATTGCTTTGTGTGTGTTTTCGACGCATCGCGTCAAACTTTCCGTCAAGAAATATATCACGCATACAAACAAAATCGCGATGAAACGCCGGCGGATCTAATTGCGCAATCCTATATGGTGCGCGATTGTATGCGTGCAATTGGTATGCCGGTTTTGTGCATTCCCGGGGTCGAGGCTGACGATGTTATCGCAACATTGTGTCATAATTTTTGCGATATAAATCGCCCTACCCGTATATTATCCAGTGATAAAGATTTAATGCAATTGGTGTCGCCTTGCGTATTTTTATACGATACGATGAAGGAAATCGAAATTCACGAACGCGGCGTTTTCGAAAAATTCGGTGTCACGCCTTCCCAGGTTATTGACGCACAAAGTTTAATCGGCGACACATCCGACAATGTTCCCGGCGTCCACGGCATTGGCCCGAAAAAGGCGGCGGAATTGGTAAACGAATTTGGCAGTCTGGATGGCATTTATGAACATATCAATGACATAAAAAATGAACGCGTGCGAAATTTATTGATTGATGGGCGCGACGCGGCATATATGTCAAAAAAATTGGTCACATTAAAAACAGATGTTGATTTGGCGGATTTAAAAATAACGCCGTTTGTATTTAATACTCCGTCCGCATTAAAATATGTCCGCAATGAAATCGAAAGTAATTCTTTGGCCGACAAAATTCAAAAATTATTCCCAATTGAAAACTATGACCCGTCCCGTCAAACTGAATTTTCATATGCCGGGTCAATTTGTCCCACGGCGCCCGATGCACCGTGCGACACGCCCACCGCGCCAATTGACGAATTGGCGAATATGCAATTTGAAACAATCGACACAATAAAAAAACTGGATACATTTTTATCACATATAACAGACACGGTCGCCATTGATACCGAAACAACCGGCGTTGATGCAATGACGGCACAAATTGTTGGTATATCATTGGCATACAATAAAACACACGGTGCGTATATTCCATTAAATCATATCAAACCCGGCACGAATTTATTTGAAACCGACACGCGCGCCCCGAACCAGTTAAATGTATCTGATGTGATTGCAAAAATAATGCCAATTTTATCAGACGAAAAAATCACAAAAATCGCACACAATTTCAAATACGATTTGCACATCTTGGCAAACGCCGGCATTGATATTACAAGAATAAAAAATATGGATGACACAATGTTGCTGTCCTATATTTTGCACGGCACATTACACGGCCACGGTTTGGATGAATTGGCATCCACGGTTTGGATGAATTGGCATCAAAATATTTACATCACGAAAATATAAAGTTTGCATCACTGTTTCCGGCAAATGTTTCTGACGCCAATCGCAGATTTGCAACGGTTGATATCGCGCCCGCAACCGATTATGCCGGCGAAGACGCGGTTGTTTGTTTTGCATTATACGAAAAATTCCGGCCTGAATTAGACGCAAACGAAAAATTAAAAAATTTATACGAAATGTGCGACCGGCCATTAATGCCAATTTTGGTGGATATGGAACGCAACGGCGTTTTGGTTAATCGCGGCGGCCTGCAAAATTTATCATCGGTGTTTCACGCACAACTGGAAAATTTACAGCGCGAAATCTGGGATTTGGCCGGCCACGAATTTAATATCGCCAGTCCGAAACAACTGGGGACGGTTTTGTTTGACGAACTGAAATTACCCGAAAACAAGAAACGTTCCACCGATGCGGATGCACTGAACGCACTGGCCGAAGAACACCCAATAATTGAAAAAATCCTGAATTGGCGCAGTATATCAAAATTGGCGGGAACATATGCGGACGCATTGCCAAAACAAATTGCCACCGACGGACGCATCCACACAACATATATGCAAACATCAACAAATACAGGCCGCCTTTCCAGCCGCGATCCAAACCTGCAAAACATCCCCATCCGCACAGAATTGGGAACCGAAATCCGTCGTTGCTTTGTCGCGCCCGCGGGTCGCGTTTTGATATCGGTTGATTATTCACAAATTCAATTGCGTCTGTTGGCGGATGTTGCACACATAAAAACATTTTGCGACACATTTAATTCTGGGGCCGACATTCACGAACAAACCGCACGAAAAATATTTAATATTGATGCAGATACACCGGTTTCAAAATCACAACGTCGCGCGGCCAAGACCGTAAACTTTTCAATCATTTACGGCATTTCATCATTTGGATTGGCGGCACAGTTGGGGGTCGCGCGCGACGAGGCAAAAAAAATCATCGACGCATATATGGCGGGCCTGCCCGAGATTAAAAAATACATTGATGACACAAAAAAGTTTGCAATCGACAACGCATACGTTTATACCCCGTGGGGCCGCCGCATTGAATTACCGGAAATAAAAAATTCAAGGCTACGCCAATATGCAATCCGCGCCGCAATCAACGCCCCAATCCAAGGGTTCGAGGCTGACCTAATGCGTTACGCAATGGTAAAAATTGCAAATGACATCGTGCGCCCGAACGCGGACAAAATCAAAATGATTCTCCAGGTTCACGACGAAATCATATTTGAATGCGACGCGTCCGCGGCCGACACATTTGCCGCCCAAATAAAATCAACAATGGAAAACATAACAAAACTGTCCGTGCCGTTGGTCGCCGAAAGCGTCATCGGTGACAAGTGGGATAAATAAAAAATACCGCCAATCAATGCGGTGTTTTTTATGGCGCACCCGGCGCGATTCGAACGCGCAATCCCCACCTTCGGAGGGTGGTGCTTTATCCAGTTGAGCCACGGGTGCCAAAACACTTACATTATATGAACAACACTGCAAAAATCAATGAATTTTTAGATTGCGATACAAAAATTATGATTTATAGTAAAAAGCAAAAGGAAAATAAACACAATGTTTCGCACTATCATCATTTTATCGATAATTTTGCCACTTGCCGCCTGCAACAGTGTTTATGTCAAACCAAATTCATTGGACACATCACAAAAAATTTATGTTCCCGTTGGCGGTTATTCAATGAAACGTTCTATCAAGGTTGCTATGCAAAACCGCGGATACAACATCCGCACCGGCGCATTAATAAAAACACATGATACCGCCGACGATTCAAATGATTTTGACCTGGAAACATATCAAATTCCATCTGGCACAAAATATTCCGTTCGCGTCCGTGAACGCAGTGAAATTTTCCGTCCCATTTGGTGTATGTTTAATGGATTTTGGTGGTGGAATTTTAATGTATCCATCGTAGAACAAAAAACCGGCACAGAAATTTTATCCTGGCGTGGCCGCGGTTGCCAAAACAGTTCCCTGCGCAAACTGGACACGTTATTAGACACGATGGAAATAAAAAAATCTGATAAATAATTTTACCGTTGTGGTACGGCGACAAAACAACGCAGCCAATGGTTAAACTTCGCATCAAATCCATTTTGCGCAAACGTATCAATCCACCAATCATTTGGTTTAACAGTTTTTAATTCCTGACAGGTTCCTAATTCTTGTCCCATTTTTTTAGCCGCCACATAATCTTCGATTGTATTATGAATTGCACATACCATATTTACATTTTGGAATTTTGCCAGAACCGACGGCAAAGTCGCTTCGTCAAAATATGTAAGGACACCATTACAATAAACCAAATCTGCCTTAATCGGTTTACAATCTAAAATAGATTTAATTTGAATCCGCCCCTGCTCTCGCAATCTTAATAAATCTTTTTTTGCAACACCCTTGCGTGTGTCGCCTTGTTCGATATCAAATGGCCGACCAGAAAATAGCGGGTGACGAAATGCAAAGCTTGCAAAATAATCACGTATATCAATTCCGCGTGCGTCCATATCATAATCCATTGCCAATTTTACAACAACTCCGATTGCCGCACCACAATCAAAGAAAGTTTTTGGCTTTTTCCCATAATGCTGTTTATAAACAGATGCCAGCATTTTCGGCGGCACAGAGCACATAACTCCATCTGTATACTCGTACTGTAAATAAGGATATTTAATATCATAATAATGCATTTTGGGCTCCTTCACAATTTCAGTAAATCATATTTTGCTAATTTTTCAATGTTTTTCTTGCTTTTTTCAAAATCTTACTATAAAATGGGTTCGATTTTCGCGGGTGGGCGCGTAAATCATCCGATGACCCCCACAAGTCCTTACAAATGTGCCCGGCACATTTGTTAAAGTGCAATTTGCAAAGTGCAAAGTACAAATAATGCAGTGCAACAAAGTTGCACACAAAAATTGAACTTTGAACTTTGAACTTTGAACTTTGGAAAATCGCCCTGCGATTTTTTAATGGCAAACTTTGTTTAATTCTAAAAATATGAAAGATTTATCCAAAGGTTTATTTAATCCGGTGGCAAACGAAGATTTCGTTGCTATGTTTGATAAAAATTATGGTTCACAAGAAACTTTGCAAGGTTTCGCAACCAAGGGCACGGTCAAAGACATCCGTGGCGATTTCGTTTTGGTTGATGTGGGCCTGAAATCCGAGGGCCGCGTTCCATTAAAAGAATTCGGCGCATCTGTGCCAAAGGTTGGTGACATCATCGACGTTTTCGTTGAAAGATACGAATCCCGCGAAGGCACCGCCGTCTTGTCTTATGCCAAGGCTCGTGCCGAGAAAGCCTGGAAAGATTTGGAAAAAATTGTTGCCGAAGGCACAGACCCAACCGGTACAATTATCGATGTTGTCCGCGGTGGTTATACCGTTGACATCAATGGCGTATTTGCATTTATGCCGTCATCTCAAATTGACCACAAACCTGTTCGCGATGCGAAATCTATGATTGGTTTGACCGACAAATTCCGTGTTTTGAAAATGGACGCATTGCGCACAAACGCGATTGTTTCCCGTCGTGCAATTCAATCTGACACAATTGCCGCCCAACAAAAAGAGGCGATGAAAAACATCACCCTGGGCGCAGTTCTGGAAGGTACGGTCAAAAACATTACCGATTACGGTGTCTTTGTTGATTTGGGCGGAATTGATGGTTTATTGCACGTGACAGACTTGTCGTGGAAACGCGTCAATCACCCACGTGAATTGGTCAAAGTTGGCGATAAAATCAAGGTCAAAGTTATCCAATTCGACCCAGAATCTCATCGTATTTCATTGGGTGCAAAACAATTAGAAGACGACCCATGGGAAACAGCCAGTCGCGCATTTAATGTTGGCGACACCGTTTCCGGCCGCGTTGCATCCATCACCGATTACGGCGCATTTATCGATTTAGGCAATAATATCGAGGGCCTGGTCCATATGTCTGAATTGTCATGGACAAACAAAAACATCCACCCCAGCAAGGTTTTGACCGTTGGCCAAGATGTTAATGTTGTGGTTTTGGACATTGACCAAGAAAAACGTCGTATTTCATTGGGCTATAAACAATTGCAACCAAATCCGTGGAAGCAATTTGCTGAAACACACAATGTTGGCGATGTTGTAACGGGTCCAATCAAGAACACAACTGAATTCGGTTTGTTCATTGCATTGACACCTGATTTGGACGGTATGGTTCATATCTCTGATTTGTCTTGGAACAAATTGGACGAAGAAGAATTGAAAAAATTCGTTCGTGGCCAAGAAGTGACTGCGAAAATTTTGGACATCAATCCGGACAAAGAACGTGTCACATTGGGCATTAAACAATTGACTGAAAGTGCGGAAAACAATAACATCGCAATCAAGAAAGGTGCGGTCGTATCGGGCACGGTTTCCGAAATCACACCGGACGAATTGATTGTGAAATTGGCGGGCGATGCGCGCGGTGTTATCCGTCGCACGGACCTGTCACGTGTTAAATCCGAACAAGATACATCCAAATACAATGTTGGCGACACTGTCGAGGCATCGGTTGTATCTGTCGAAGATAACACGGTTAAATTGTCCATCCGTCACTTGCAAGTGACATTGGAAAAACAAGCGGTCAAAGAATTCGCGAACGAGGCTGACTCTGGTTCTGTCTTGGGCGACATCTTGGGCGCTGCCATTGAAAACAGCAAGAAATAAACCTCTTGCAAAACACGAAAAAAATCCCGATAAATTTATCGGGATTTTTTTTACCGCCACGTTCTGGACATTCCCCTTCTTTATGAAAGAAGGGGTGGATTGCGACAAAGTCGCAAGACGGGGTAGTTGTGCCTGGCGATGTAGCAAATGCAAAATCGCCATAAAAAAATAAAAACAACATAACGCACCAAATTTATTTTTTCATTTGAAAAAGCCCCCAAAATCCGCTATAAATATTCCGCATAAAATTAGAAAAACAAAGGAAAGTTGTATGAATAAATTAATTTTAATGATGGGGGGCCAAGGTTCCGGCAAAGGAACATTATCAAAAAAATTTATCACAGAAAACCCAAACTATGATTATATTGAAACGGGTGCAATGTTGCGCGCCCTGCCCGCGACACATCCGTTAAAGGCGATTATCGCACGTGGCGAATTTGTCCCCGACCAAGAATTGCAAAATTTATTATTGAAAAAAATCAACCCGGCAAACAACACGATTTTGGACGGTTTTCCGCGCCAGTTATCCCAGGCAAAATGGCTGGTTGACACATTTGCCGACAAATTCGATATGATTGCGGTGTATTTAAATATTCCACGCGAATTAATGTTGAAACGGATTCAAAATCGCATTAACGAAGGTGCCGGTCGTGCCGACGATGCAGATGCAGCGGCGGTGCAACGTCGTCTGGACACATTTTTCACAAAAACCCTGCCTGCGATTCAATGGCTCGGTACGAATCCAAATGTAAAATTCATAGATGTTCCAATTGCGGACGCATCGATAGAGCAAAATTATAACACAATGAAACAAATGTTATTATCCGCAACAAATAACAAAGTCCATTAAAAAAACCGTTCTCGCACCGTCCCCTTCTTTCACAAAGAAGGGGTGGCGCCGTAGGCGACGGGGTAATTTGATTCTCCGCCCACCGGGGGGTGCCTGAAAGACGGGGTGGGTATTCCACCGGACATTCTCCTTCTTTATGAAAGAAGGAGTACCCGAGTAAGCGTCAGCGCGCGAGGGGGAGGTAGTTGTGCACGGCGACAAAGTGAAACGGCGTCGCCAAAATAAAAAATCCCCATCTGGGGATTTTTTTACGCTGTTCCAAACAATTTGCCAAAGCCGTTTGTGTGTTTTAGGGAACTGAATTCGGTGCAAACCCGAACAGCGCCTGAACTTTTCCCGCCTGAACTTTTCCTTTCCCGATTCCAAGTCCAGAATTCAAGGTTCACCCCGAACGGGAATAGAGGATAAACCTTGAATCCTGGGCTTTTTCTGTTCCGCGCCCACCGGGGGGGCCTGCCACCCATAGTCTTTGGCGACGGGTGGTGATTCCGCCCCCGTGGGGAGGGGGACCACCGGAGGTGGTGGCGGGGGTAAAATTTCTCCCCCGGACATTCCCCGTCTTTTCTGTGCGCCAGCACAAAAAGAAGGGGGGGACCACCGAAGGTGGTGGGGCAGTTCTCTATCTTTGCCAAACCCAGATCCGCGTTCGTCACAGTTGGTGACTCACTTTCGACTTCGCTCAGGATGACAAAACGCTTTCGCATTTTGTCGGGTTTGGCATTTGTTGCATTCCCTTCCCACGGGCGCGCCGCACAGACACACACCACACTCCGTTGTGGGAAGGGGTGGCCCCGCTGTAGCGTCAGCGTAAGCGGGCCGGGGTTGGGCACGCATTAATCTCCGAACAATGCTGACCGAAACGACGCGTTATCACGGACGCGGGCCGCGCAGGCGTACGCACAGTTGAGCGCACAATCGGCGGCCGAACTGCGCGCGTAGTAGAACACCCACACGCCATCCACTATTGTTGTATCATCACCGTCGTCAATCGCGGTTGTTTTGCACCAACAATTTGCGCCATCGACTGACCAATTGGCGGATGATGTTTGTGTACTGGTCGCGGCTGTGCTCTCTGTTCCCGTGACCCCGTTACACAACCCCTCGCCGGTGATAGTGCCGGCGGTGACACCTGTCGTTGCGTCGGCCGCCCATGTCGCGGTCCACATCCCGTTCGCCGGAACATCGGTATTCGCAACGACGGGTCCCGCGGTAAATGTACCCGTGCCTGCGTTCGCAAAGAAAGTTTTCGTCACGGTGTCATACATCCCAATCGCACCGTCACTGTTGCGTTTTACTGGAACAAAGTCACGAACCAAGGTGTCATTTCTCCACAAAGCTATTTTGTTTAATCTTATTGCGGATTTTGCCGGATTGAACATTCCAGAACCGCCAGCAAATAACACAATGTTTGTATCATTATAAAAAGATTTTCTCGTCGCAATCTTTGTTTGATTATTATAAATCATAGTAACATTGCCACTAGAATCACCTTCGCCAATAAAAGTTTGCCACTCATTTAAAACAGCTTCTGTATTAACATTGCCACCATTACCATACACAAAAACTTTATTTGTGGAATATATTCCCGCAACAAAACTTGCACGATTTGCAGCAATATAATTGCCTATAAGTTCTTGTTCAACGCCGCCATTAGATCTAAACATAATGTTTGCTTTAAATTTTAAAGCACCTTCATTAAAAACAATTCCTGTGTCTATCAAAGAATTTCCATCACTTTCGATATATTCCAATTGGGTATAACCGACGGAGTTCGTGGTGCTGGCGGGGGCGACGTTATTCGCAATAATTGGTGCGACGAAATCGCGGAACGGGTCGGTGATTTCGTACCAGTGCGGAACCCCTTGCTCGTCCTCGACCAACAAACATTGTTTATAAGCCGGGCAAGTGTCATTCGCTGGACGCGTTTGTTTTTGTGCCTGCAAAGTCGCAATGCTCGCCGCCTGGGTAATCGTGTTTGACACGACCGAATCCACAACACTAATCGCATTTGCCAACGCCGTATTCAACGGCCCAAACGCAGACTCATTATATTTCGTTGTCGCGATTTTGATTGGCGTTTCACAGTAAGACGTTTCTGTCCAATCTTCGGTAGTTTCCGTTTCCAACGGATACCACACCGTCACCGGAGTGCCAGCAGCATATTGTTGTGCAATGTAGGCTTTCCAATCTTCTAATGTTGTGTAATTGTTGTTTATGAAATCATAGTTTTTTGTCGTACCACTCAATGTGTCATTAGCCCTCGAGCCAGACACAACAACTTCGTAAGAGTTGCAAAGCACTCCTAATACTCCTTTATCATTTAATACACCACCTGCAATCGATATTCTAAACATATTGCCTTGTTGTACAGAATAATAAGACCACGATTCCGTGCCATCCAACACTTTCACACCGACGCGACGAGTAATCTTACCTGTGGTTGCGTCGTAGCTATCTGCGTAATCGCCAACCTTGCGCAAAATCATATTTCCTTGTTTGTAAAAAGTCGGTTCAATTGGATTGTCTGGTGTTGGCGTGCCGGATTGCGACACCGTTCCCGTTGCAGATGTGTAATTCACAATCGTACCGTCACACGTCGCACACAGCGGGTTGTATGGCGTGTACGCCGTTGCGGTGGAACCTTGTTCGAATTGTAACTGACTTTGCGCAATTACAGCGGTCCCATTCTCGCCAGTCCAATATTCCACACGAACATAACTCACGCCACTGGGAATTGTAAACGTTGCATCAGACATAGTACGGGAATCGGCAATAAACCGTTGTCCTGAATCGTAATATGCCCTGATAATCATAACATCATGCAAACCGGCACCCGTATTATATATTTTACCACTGGCGGTGTATGTTTCCCCAGGAGTCACAGGAATAAAGCCACTCACAATTCTGTATTGAACACTGGATGATATAACCCCAGTCTCACTGCTAATATCACCCAATTCGGCGGTTGACGGGTCAAAGAGATTCCGACAGGAATTATCCGCATGTGCTGGTGTTGCAAATGCAGACAAAATCACGCACAAAAATGCGGCACAGAAAAATTTTAACGATTCGAATATAGACTTTTTCATGGCAAAAAAACTACTCCCCTCTGGTTGTGTTGGTGGCGGATTTCCGCCGTTTGTTCGCTATGCAACTAGTATAAAAAAACCTAGGTTTTTTTCCGACGGTTGGACGGGGTGTTGTCAAAATTGATAAGTCTTTGTTTTTACGCAAAAAACGATTTTTGAAAAAAGTGAAAAAAAGTGTTGCTTTTTAACCTAGGTTTTTTCGCTACTCTTTCAGGGGTGTTTTTTACAGTAATATCAATGTATTATAAAATTCAAAACCGTAGCGTAAAAGTGCCATTTACGCTACGGTTTTGGGGTTTAAAAAAAACCGCCCGTTTGCACTGCCCCACCACCCCCGCCACCGCTTCGCGGTTCCCCTCCCCACGCTATCGCTTGGGGCGGAATCTTTGCCAAACCGACAAAATGCGAAAGCGTTTTGTCATCCTGAGCCAGGGTACCCACAAAATGCGCAACATTTTGCGGGGCCCGCCAGTCGAAAGTCAGACGCGATAGCGGATGACGCGGATCTGGGTTTGGCAAAGACAAATTTGTTGGCGCGTATGCGCCAGGGCATCAAATATGCCTGGATCCACGCTCGCGAAACGCTCGCTTTCGACTGCGTTCGATTACTTATGTGGGGGTGCCACAACGTAATCTCACTACGCTCAGGATGACAAAAGCCTTTGGCTTTTGTCTAATTATTCATTAACTGAACTCTGAACTTTGAAAACTGAACTCTGAAAAAAACCGGGCATTGCCCGGTTTTTTTTACATCATACCCGGCATACCGCCCGGCATTTTTGGTTCAGATTTTTCTTCCGGTATTTCCGCCATCACCGCGCCAGTTGTCAACATAACGCCCGCGGTACTGGACGCCGCCATAATTGCGGTTTTAACCACCTTGGCCGGGTCAATAATACCCGCCGCCATCATATCGACATATTCCGCCGTTTGCGCATTATATCCGAAATTATATTCCGAATTTTCGGAAACTTTGCCAACAACGATTTCACCCGACACACCGGCATTTTCAGCAATTTGTGCACACGGTGCCATTACCGCACGCCGCACAATATCAATACCGACATCTTGGTCACGGTTATCGCCAGACAAATCTTTCAACGCCGCCGCGGCACGCACCAACGCCACACCGCCACCGGCAACAATCCCGTCGGCAACCGCCGCACGCGTCGCCGCCAATGCGTCATCAACACGGTCTTTCTTTTCTTTGACCTCGACCTCGGTCATACCACCGACTTTGATAACGGCAACACCGCCAACCAATTTAGCCAAACGTTCGGACAATTTTTCGCGTTCATAATCACTGGTCGTGGTGGACAGGGTCTGGCGGATTTCATCCGCACGCGCCGTAATCGCCGCCGCATCACCGCCGCCGTGCGCCAGTAATGTTTTGTCTTTGGACACGACAACCTTTTTAGCCGTCCCCAACATATCCATCGAAATATTTTCAAATGTCATACCCATATCGTCCGAAATCACCGTCGCACCGGTCACCACCGCGATATCTTTCAACATTTCTTTGCGACGGTCACCAAAACCGGGGGCTTTGACCGCGCAAACTTTTAACCCACCACGCAGGCGATTCAAAACCAATGTCGCCAAAGCCTCGGATTCGACATCTTCGGCAATAATCAACAATGGGCGGCCACTTTGCGCAATCGGTTCCAAAATTGGCAATAATGCCTGTAAACCAGTGATTTTCTTTTCAGAAACCAAGACCTGGGCATTATCCAATTCGACCAACATTTTTTCACTGTTTGTCACGAAATATGGCGACATAAATCCTTGGTCAAATTGCATACCTTCGACAACATCGATTTCGGTATCCAATCCTTTGGCCTCTTCGACAGTAATAACGCCCTCGCGACCGACGCGTTGCATCGCATCCGCAATTTTCGCACCAATATCAGAATCCCCGTTGGCCGAAATTGTTGCAACCTGGGCAATCTCGGCACCGTCTTTGACGGGACGGGCGTGTTTTTCAATGTCAGCAACAACCGCCGATACCGCCAAATCAATACCACGTTTAACATCCATCGGATTCATACCCGCGGCAATAACGCGACGCCCTTCGTGAATAATTTTTTGTGCCAAAACCGTCGCAGTTGTTGTACCGTCACCCGCATCATCGCCAGCCTTTTTTGCGACCTCTTGGACCATACGCGCACCAATATTTTCCATTGGATCCGGCAACGATACCGCACGTGCAACCGTCACACCGTCCTTGGTCGCGGCGGGTGCGCCATACGATTTATCAATCACAACCGTGCGCCCCTTGGGTCCCATAGTAATTTTTACGGCATTGGCCAATTTATCAACACCGGCCGCCATTTTTTCCGTATCAAAAACAATATCTTTTGCCATTTTTATTCACCTTTTATTTCACAATTCCCAAAATATCAGATTCTTTGATTAAAACATAATCGTGGCCATCCAATTTAACATCATTTAATGAAGATGCCCATTTCGCGAACAGCACAGTGTCACCAACCGCAACCGTCATCGGCACACGATTCCCATTTTGTAATTCACCATCACCCGTCGCGACAACACGTCCCATAACAGGCTTTTCCTTGGCCGTGTCCGGAATAATAATTCCGCCAGCGGTTTTGACATCTTCCGCGACACGTTCCATCAAAACATAATTATTCAGTGGTTTAAACATAATATAAAACTCCTATTTATAAAATTGGGGTCAAACAAACACCAGCCCCGATACCACCAATATAGTGCACGATTTATACATTTCAAGGTTGTTTTTCAGCAAAAAAAGTGTATCATTCTTAATAACACAAATAAAAGGAATAATATATGTATGATACAAATAATGTCTTTGCAAAAATATTACGGAACGAATTGCCCAGCACGCGCGTTTTTGAAAATGAATACGCCATTGCTTTTCAAAACATTGACCCACGCGCAAAAACGCACGTTTTGGTAATTCCACGCGGCGAATATACAGACTTTTACGATTTTACAACTCGTGCACCGCACGATGTCCAGACCGGTTTTTGGCACGCCGTGACCGAGGTCGCCGACACATTGGGGATAAACGGCAATTTCCGCATTGTTGCAAACACCGGCGCAGGCGCGGGACAATCAGTGTTTCATTTTCATATCCATTTGATGAGTGATGCAAAATTCAAAACAGATTTTTAATGTTCGGGTTATTCCACGTGCACGCGTAAATTCAATAACCGTTGATGATGACGGCACAATCCGCGTGCATACAACCACCGCCCCAACCGACGGTCAGGCAAATGACGCGGTTATTAAAATGCTGGCCAAACATTTTGATGTTGCGCGCTCTGCAATACATATAATCCGCGGACACACATCACATAATAAAGTGATTGAGATTAATTAAAAATCGCCCAAATGGGCGATTTTTTTAATCACGGTTTGCATATTCACAGAAACCCTCGGTCGTGTCGCAACGAGTGACGATACCCTCGCTGACGAAATACCCCTGTTCGTGCAGGCACGCCGGACAAACCTTTGGTGCCTCGGTACCAATATGCCAATTACCGCAATTTGTGCAACGCCACATAACAACCTTGTCAGATTTAAACAATGTGCCGTTTTCAATTGCCTCGGCCAAGGCACGAAAACGAGATTCGTGATAACGTTCCGCCAAACCAATATTTTTGAAAACTTCTGCGATTGCCGGGAAACCCTCCTGGGCGGCAATTTGTGCAAAGCGCGGATACATATCGGTGTTTTCTTCATTTTCACCGAACGCAGATGCCTTTAAATTTTCCAATGTTGTGCCAATTTTACCCGCCGGAAAAGACGCCGTTATTTCCAACATACCGCCTTCCATAAATTTGAATAAACGCGACGCGTGTTCATATTCGTGTTCCGCCGTTTCCAAAAATATTTTACCAATTGCCTGAAAGCCCTCTTTTTTTGCGGCCGACGCAAACATAGTGTATCTGTTGCGGGCCTGGGATTCACCGGCAAACGCCAACAATAAATTTTTTTCTGTCTGTGTTCCTTTTAATGTTGCCATATTTTTCTCCTTTATCATTTTTTATTATTTTTGTTTATTGTTTAAAACCATTTTGGCGATGTTCGACGCAAAGTTATCCATTATCGCACCACGCAAAAACGCACGTGCAGCCTCGCGAGTTTGGCCATATCGCATCATACGCCCACGACTGGTATCGGCACACGCCACATACCAATTAAATTCAGGCGTCAACACACCAAATAAATCATATTGCGCCAATCCCGCATAATAATATCTGAAATTAAAATCATCGCGTTCTGTGATTTTTATTTCCGAACCCAACACAAATTTTTTATCATAAACATCTGTAATTGTATAAGATTTTTTTGGTTTTTCCCTTACGCGCCACAGGCCCGCAATAAATTTCACAATATATTTATCGGTATCGATATCACGCAACAAAATCGGCGCCGCGTCAGCATAAAAATACGCATTTACACCAGTTGCAACATCGCGTTCATAATTCCCCGTTGATTGAAACAAATCACGTCCAACCGGGGACAAAGATGAATCCGCAACCGGGCGACCATCCAAATCACGCAATTTATATTTGTACGTTTCCGTCATTGTCTATTTCCACCATTTTCCTTTCAATTTTTGCGACTAAATCGTCAATTCCGATGCGTCCCGCCGCACTGATTGTGATGATTTCAGGCCTCTTTTTACGACCAAACGATTTTTTAAACGCCGCCAAACGCGTCGCCAATGTATCCGCATCCAGCGCATCAATTTTATTTATCACAACCATCTCGGGTTTGTTTACCAATCCCCCACCATAAGAATCCATCTCTAACCGAATGGCCGCATAACGCGCCGCCCAATCATCCTCTGTCCCGTCAATTAAATGCAAAATCATTTTTGTCCGTTCGGCGTGCCCCAAAAACCGGTCACCCAATCCGACACCGGTATGTGCCCCCTCGATAAGTCCGGGCAAATCAACCATCACAAATTCACGATCGTGCGCATACATCACACCCAATTGCGGATTTAATGTTGTAAAAGCGTAGTTTGCAATTTTGGGGCGTGCCGATGTCACCGCCGCCAATAATGTTGATTTCCCCGCATTTGGAAAACCAACCAAACCAATATCTGCAATCAATTTCAAACGCAAAATAACCGTGCGTTCTTCGCCCGGCAAACCATCATTTGCCTGTTTGGGTGCGCGATTTGTCGGACTTTTGAAATGCAGGTTTCCCCAACCGCCGTTTCCACCACGCGCAGCCCTGTATTCCATACCATCCTGATTCAAATCCGCGTATTCAATTTCTTCATTTTCGGACAAAATCACCGTTCCCGTCGGCACAGGCAAAATTAAATCTTCGCCAGAAAAACCGGTCCGCATTTTACCCATACCGTTTTGACCGCGCTGGGCGGCAAAATGAGTTTTAAACCGATAATCAATCAAAGTATTTACATTCGGCACCGCGCGAAAAATAACGTCCCCACCACGGCCGCCATCGCCACCGTTTGGTCCGCCATATTCGATGTATTTTTCACGCCGGAAAGACGCGGCACCATTACCACCATCGCCCGCACGTATATGAATTTTTGCTTTGTCCAAAAACTTCATTTTGTGTCCTGTTTTTAAATCACGCCCGCATTATAAACTTAAAAACTTGCAATTTCCAGCACAAAGATTTATAATGCAATCGCCGCTTTGTGGTGATGATTCTGAACGTTATGCGGAATAGTCGTTTTGGACTGGGGGGCGGTACCCCACAGCTCCACCAATTATTCTAAATTTCTTTTATGGGGCTGACATAGTTTCGACAGGCGCAGTAAAGGCATTTAACTTGAATCCGACGTGGTTGTCGTTAAACACTAACTAAAAACTGAATGGCGATAGAATCGCTGCGAACGACAATGTTCGCCTTGCAATGGCTGCTTAATTAAAGCGTTGGATATGATTGGCGATTGTTGATTATATCCGTTTAGTTATTGCGGGGTCCGCCGGGTACCTGGCACCAGAAACCCGGTATTTTAATTTGTTAAAATAAAAAGGACTAAAAATGTTTGGAAAAATTAAAAAAGTATTTTTTACAGGTATGTTTGGTATTTTGTACATTTCTTTTGTTGCCCAAATTGCATATGCATTGTTCGGCTTGGATAATTGTGAAACAACATTAATGGCAATGGCGGCATTATCTGTTGAATGGTTGGTTTTGATTGCGGCGCGTTATTTGTCAAAACGTTCTGCATCCAGCAACACTTCTTTTTCTGGCAACGGGTATCGTCGTCGTTAAAGAAAAAAATCGAATAAAATCGAATAAAAAAAGCCCCGATAAATTTATTGGGGTTTTTATCTTGAAAAAATGCAAAAATAATCTATATTAAAACTTGCTATGAAAAATTATATTTTACCACTTCGCGATATTGTTGTTCATCCCGGATTAACTATGCCGATTTATTTAGACATCCCGACATCGGTTGATTGTTTAAAAACGGCATCCAATTTTGGCAACCAAATAATATTGGTTCCACAACGGTCTTGGGGGTATCCAACTGATGTGGACGATTTATACGATGTTGGTACGATTGGGAATATTGTTCAAATATTAAACTTGCCTGATGGTTCGGTTCATTCCATTGTTCGTACAACAGATGCGGTAAAAATATCAGATGTCCAAATGGTTGACGGTTTATTTGTTGGAAACGCCGAAAAGATTGAAATTGCGGATGATATGGAATCGGAACAAACATTGGCACTGCGCGACAAAATTATCGAAAATTTGCGTGGGTTAACGACACCTAAAAAAATCAAGATGGAAAAATTATACAATGTGGTTCGTAATTACCCCCTGCCCGCATTTATCGACAGTATTATTCAAACATTAAACATTGATACCGATACGGCATTGAAAATATTGTCCGCCACCAGTTGGCAACAAAAATTAATTATTTTACTAGAACAGGTCAGTTTATCCGCCGAAACGGCAAAAATCGAAGAAAACATTAACACGCGCGTTCGCCAACAAATGGAAAGCGGTCGCCGGGACGCCATTTTACAAGAAAAACTGCGTGCGATTCAACACGAAATGGGCGAAGATGACGAAACGGCCGACACCAATAATATGCGCAAAAAAATCGAAAACGCAAATTTACCGGCGGACGTCCTGGACAAGGCTAAATCCGAATGGAAACGTATGCGCACAATGTCACCAATGTCCCAAGAAGGCGGACTGATAAAAAATTATTTGGATGAATTATTATCAATGCCGTGGGGACATTTCGACCAACAACCAATTGATTTAAAACGCGCACGCGAAACATTGGATGCCGAACATTCGGGTATGCAACCTGTCAAAGAACGCATTTTGGAACACATTGCCGTTATGAAAAAAACGGGTTCACCACGTGGGTCTATTTTATGTTTTGTTGGTGCACCGGGTGTTGGTAAAACATCACTGTGTAAATCAATTGCAAATGCATTGGGTCGAAAATATCAACGAATTTCATTGGGTGGAATTTCCGATGAATCACACTTCCGCGGCCACAGAAAAACATACATCGGCGCACAAACCGGACGCATTATGGACGCATTAAAACGTTGCAAAACAAATAACCCGGTAATTGTATTGGATGAAATCGATAAAATGAGCCGTGATTGGCGTGGCGACCCGGAATCGGCATTGCTGGAAATTTTGGATCCGGAACAAAACAAAACTTTCCGCGACCATTATCTGGAGGTTGACTTTGACCTGTCGAATGTTTTATTTATCGCGACGGCAAATTCATTAAATATGTCATCGGCATTAAAAGACCGTATGGAAATTATAAATGTCCCAGGTTATACCGAGGATGACAAGGTTCAAATTACCCGCGAACATTTATTAAAACGTGTTGCGGATGAAAACGGTTGGGATGTGAATAATATAATTATGTCCGACGACGCAATTCGCCACATTGTCCGCAATTATACATCCGAACAAGGTGTACGCGGTCTGCATCGCGAATTGGCGACATTACTGCGGCGCGAACTTTTGGCAAACGACGGAAACGATTCAAAAACAGAATTCACAATTCCAATGATTGACGAATTGTTGTCCATCCGCAATTACGGCGATGTCACACATAAAATTGGTTTTGGAATGCGTGCACAATAAAAAATGAAAATACTTTGTGAAATCATAGAATACACAAAAAATTGCAAAAACATAATTCGCCAAATAAAAAAATATGGCGATGATTTAGAATTTGAAACTTGGATTTATTCTGGTACCATTAAAATAAACGATTGTTTTACGCTGGACACACCGGATTTATATTTTGCGGTTATTCGGTATGAAACGATATTGGTTGGCGAAACCCGGTTCAGGTTTGAATTACACAACGCATCAAAACTGATGGGATTTCCAAAACATAAAAGATTATTTAATATTTTATTTGCACCGACGATATATCGCACTTGTGCAAAAAAATATAAAAACCAAAGGGCGAAACAAAAATGATTTTGGTTATAAACACATCTGGGACCGGTATTGATTTGGTTTTGGACGATAAATTTACACACGTGGACGTTGAAAAACAGGCAATCGATTTACCCGTCGCGGTCGAAAATTTTTTGCACAACAATGGCGCAGACTGGTCCGACATAACCGCAATTGGCGTTGTTGTTGGCCCGGGCAGTTTTACCGGAATCCGCATTGGCATCGCATATGCCAAGGGTTTATCAATCGGACTGAATATACCAATTATTCCAATTAACGCATTTGAATTATATTTGGCTGAAACCCCAAACGCATTTGTTGCGATTGAATCTGGCCGTGGTGATTTTTTTGTGGCAACCCCCGATATGGCACCACGCATAATGGATATCGACGATGTGGAACGACGTCAAATGGCATATCCTCAAACCGTGGGTCACAAACCATTTGATTTAAAATTAGGCATCGACATTGTTCGCAAAAAATTGGAAAACGGAAACACCGAATCCGTAATTCCAATGTATCTGCGCCCCAGTTATGCCGAGGAAAAACAACACCCCGAAACGAAAGAATAAAAAATATGTACCCAGAACTTGAAAAACTTTACGCCGCGTGCTTTCCACACAACACGCACAAATGGACAGAAAACGATTTTCGCGATTTGAAAAAATCCGGTTGCGAAATCATTGCCAGCGAGAACAGTTTCATTGTTTGGCGCACCACATTGGACGAGGCCGAAATTATTTCAATCGGTGTTGCGCCAACCGCGCGTCGCACCGGAACCGCAATGGCTTTATTGCAATTGATGGAACGGGACGCGAAAAAAAATGGCGCAAAAAATATTTTTCTGGAAGTGGACGAGGCGAATTTTCCCGCAATTTCATTATACAGCAAATGCGGATTTAAAAATATTGGCACGCGTCCAAACTATTACGAAAACGGCCACAACGCAACAATTATGTCCAAAGGAATATAACGGATGTCTGAAATTTTATATGCAATGTGTTTAACCGCCACACCCGGAAATGGCAATATAATTTTGGAATATGTGACACCTGTTCCAAAAACAAAAATCAAAGATTGGGATAGTTTTATTCGTCGCCAACGCGTTGCCGGCAAGCCCAAGGTTATGACAATATTTCAAAACGACAAACATTATAACGAAATATTAAAATTTAAACACGGCGATAAATTTTGGGTAAAAAATGACAAAGTCTTTTTACACCCAATTAACGAATTTGAAATACCAACCGGCGAATACGACGTAACAATATTTCACAAAACCAGATAATTTTATTTTTTATAAAAAAACACCCGGGAAATCCCGGGTGTTTTTAATTTGCAATTATCAAATTATTTTTCCAACGCATTGATAATTTGTTTGTACGGAATCGCACCAGGGAACGCTTTTTCATTGATAATCATGAACGGTGTTCCGTTGATTTCGAATTCTTGAGCCATACCACGAACATTTGCCAATTCACGTGTGACAACTTCGCCTTGCATATCAGCTTCCAATTTTTTGACATCCAAACCGGCTTCTTTGGCAAATTTCAAAACATTTGCTTTGACTTTATCACCCAATTTAGCACGGTCTTTCATATCTTCTGGCTTGTAATATTCGTGTGTCATCAATGTTGATGCCAACGCAGCCGCCTTGGCGTTATCTTGGATTTTTGCCGCGATAACAGCACGTGCCGGTGCATCAGACAATTCACCATGGATAGAGAAGTTTTTCAACACCACGCGAACATCATCACGTTCTGCCAATACTTTTTCCAATTCGCCATGCACACGACGGC
This sequence comes from uncultured Pseudomonadota bacterium, assembly GCA_902793005.1. Classification (GTDB taxonomy): domain Bacteria; phylum Pseudomonadota; class Alphaproteobacteria; order Rs-D84; family Rs-D84; genus Enterousia. Next base: position 5,574 of record CADBBQ010000004.1, on the reverse strand, counting down.
AGTATGGGCATGAAAAATCTGTCCAGATAAAGATTGTATTTTTCGCATCCACATTACCCAAAATCGGGGCATCCGCCATCATAGATTCCGCACCAGATTTCACCGCTTTGCGAATCGCTTTATTTTTTTCAGCCGCCTGTTGTTCTTGGAACCCTTCGGCCATTTCTTGCAAAATCATTGGATTGACAGAAACCAAATAATATGGTGTCACCAAACGTGCCGTACAACCCGCAATCAAAATAATTGCCAGTAATTTAACACATTTTTGCATTAAAGATTCGCCCTTGCCCGTATTGCCCAGTACATTTGCACCAAACAAGAACAATGCAATTGCGACAATCAAGATTAAAATTGTCCAAATCATATTTTTCTCCTTTGCTGTTGAACGATATAAACATAATAAAAATTACAGAAAACGCAAGCAAAAGATTTATTTATGTTGCAAAAAAATTCTGTATTCTGGCACCGCCACATCCAACCCCCGACACACAGATTCCAAAAACCGCAATGTTGTATTCAAATTTATCGGCAAATCAAACAGTTTTCCCACATACGGCGCACCACATTCCCCACACACCGCCCGTCCTGTTCGTGGCGACAAATAAATTAAATTATCCGTTCCCCCGCAATTCGAACAATGCGAAAAATCCAGTGCATAACCCAATTCCCGCAACAACACCAATTCCCATTGCAAATAAGAATCCGGCGTCAGTTCCGCCAACGCGTCAATCGTCGCCGCATATAAATTTTGATACGCTTCGCGCTCGGGCAATAAAGCCGTCAACAAAGCAAACATCGCATTCAAATATTTTAATTTATTTGCATCCATCATTGCGGACACGCCTAAATTTTTTTGCGCCTCGAAATGAAACAGCCCCAGTTGCGATTCCAAACGCGCATTCCATATAACCGCGCCAACCTGGCCCACCATAGGTTTGTTTTTGGCAATCGCCCCCCCACGCAGCATCCCCGACAGAACGCCAAAATTTTCAGTAAAAATATGCGCAACCACATCCCTTTCGCCAAAGGGCCGCATTGCAACAATAATCCCATCCGATTCCAATTTCATAATAAAAATTATGCCACACCGCCACCCCGCCAGACAATAAAAAAATCCCCAGGGAAAACCCCGGGGTGTTTTTTTAATACTCGGAAAATTATTCAGCATCGGCGGCTTTTTCTTCTGCAACTTCTGCTGGTTTTTCTTCTTCTTTAACTTCTTCTGCTTCTTCGACTTTCTTGGTACCAAAGGTCAATTTTTTACCGGCAACCAAAGCATCGATTTCTTCCTGTGTTTGTGCAACATAGATTTTCACAGGCACAATCACATCCGCGTGCAGTGCGATTTTTGTATCGAACACACCAATTGTTTTAATTGGGGAACCCAACAAAACTTGGGAAGATTCAATCGCAACATTTGCAACTTCTTTTAATGTACGTGCGATATCGCGCGACGACACCGAACCATACAATTGACCTGTATCACCCGCCTGGCGAATCATATAGAATTTCGCATTTTTAACCGCATCGACATAGCTTTCTGCATCTTTCTTCGCCTTTTCGTGACGGGCAATAATTTCTGCCTTTTGCGCTTCGAACAAAGCAACATTTTCCGCCGTCCAGCGCATTGCTTTTTTATTTGGCAACAAATAGTTGCGAGCAAATCCGGTTTTAACCTCGACTGTATCGCCGATATTGCCCAATTTTGTAATTTTTTCTGTCAAAATAACTTTCATTTTATCTGTCCTTTATTTCAAGTTAGGGTTTTTCAACCCAGATGTCTAATTATTCCACTTTTTCAAATCAATAATAATGGTGCAGATGCGCCGTTATCATCAATCTTAAAAATTTTATTATACGAGACGATTGGAAGCGGTGGACGTTCCGCAGTGTATAAGACATACATAAGGAACGGCACCCGCGACAAGCGCCCGCAGAATAAAATTTCATTACCCCAGGTTGTTGCGAACGAACGGTAACAACCCCAAATGACGCGCGCGTTTAATGGCGGTTGCCAACGCACGTTGGTCTTTCTGAGACACACCACTGATGCGTGATGGCACAATTTTACCACGTTCGGTAATGTAATGAGATAATGTTTTAATATCTTTGTAATCGATAACCTTGCCCTTTAAAGGGTTAGATTTTTTACGATAAATTGCTGCACGAACTGCCATTATTCTGCCTCCTCGGTATCTGTGTTCTTTTTCATCATAATTGACGGTGTTTTGGACAATTCGTCAACACGAATGTTCAAGAAACGAATAACATCTTCGTCAATACGGGAACGACGTTCCAATTCCGCAACCGCATTACCCGGCAATTCAATGTTCAACATAACATAGTGAGCCTTGCGATTTTTACGAATGACATATGCCAAATTTTTCAAACCCCAAAATTCAGTGGATTTGACATCGCCACACAACTCTTTGATAATATCTGTAAATTTTGCCGCTTTTTCTTTAACCTGCGACTCGGTCAGGTCCTGGCGGAAAACCAGTACACTTTCATAGTAAGCCATTTTATTTCCTTTGGTCTTATATTTGTTTATATCGGCCGACGGCACCATTACCCCCGGCAGGAACACCCACATTATGAACATTTTTTTCGAAAAATCAAGCAAAAAAGCGCCCAGACCACCAGGCGCCTTTATACAACCTATACACTATTTTTATTTAATCCCGATACGGGTTATTTTGACGCTTTGATGGCATACAGGCCAAAACCACCATCACAATTCCCCACAAAATGTCCAGCCATCCAATAACCGAATCCACCGTTGCCGACACATTTACAAAACGCGGTACCACAATCGAGTATCCCCAAAATACCAAATTCACAAACAACAACCGTGCGGTAAATCCGGCATCGTGCAATCTGCGCGCCATAACCGCCCACGTCGGCACAACAATAATCACACAGAACAACAACCACATCATTGCAACAAAACCCGCAAGCATAAAATTCACAGGCTGTAAAAACCAGGCCGCCAACAACAATCCAACGACACCAATTATAACAAACAACATCGCCCACCAATATTCCGCACGGGTTGCGACGCCATTAAATTGAAAATACTTTTTGAAAAAGTTCGACACCGCGCGTCCAAACGATACGCGTTTTGGTGCATTATCCGCCCGCACAACACGCACAGTCGCATTTGTTGCACGACGCGACGCCGGCTTGGCAGATTTTTTCGATAATTGTTTTTTAATTGGCATATGCTTTCTCCTATTCTAAATACCATATAATTTTACTAAATTTACCGAACAAAAACAAGTTTTTTTATTTAATTGCAAAACTGTTGACTTGCATCCAAAAAATTTACTAACCTGATATTGATAGTAGTATCCGAGGGAAAAAAATAATGACAAACCAATTTCACAGAACTTTAAATATTATGGCATTGATTGTCGCAGTATTGTTTGTATTACTGGGGATATTCAATGTTGAATTTTTGGAATTGGCATCAACAAACTATGTTATAAACGGGATTATTATTGGCACCGGATTTTTTGGAATTGGGCTGTGTTTTTATGAAATGATGCGCCTGTTGCCGGAATATCGATGGTTATCTGCATACATTCGTGGCCGTCGCAATATGAAATTGCCACCACACATTTTGCGTCAAATTGCATCAGTTTTGCAACGCCGTCCGTGCCGCATCTATGCCGACGCATTGGCCGGATTAATGGATATGGTTGCCGAACGTTTTGCCACCGCACGTGAATCGATTCGTTTTATAACCAGTACTCTTATTTTCTTGGGGCTGTTTGGAACATTTTGGGGACTGGTCACGACATTAGGTGGTTTTGGCGATTTAATATCTGGGTTAAATATGGATGACGCCGACATAATGGTATCAATTCAAAACGGGTTGTCCGGGCCATTGAACGGTATGGCGACCGCATTTACATCATCACTGTTGGGCCTGGGGGCCAGTTTGATTGTCGGATTATTGGACCACTTGGTTGGAATTGCCCACAACACAATTTATACCGAACTGGGCGATTATATGGCGGCACACACGCATACCGCCCCCGCCGAGGGTCCGACCCGTGTATTACCGAACATTGATTTAAACACACAAAGAATAACCGCCGCCGTTGAAAATATCGAACGCAATTCTGTGGGGGCGTAAACAAAAAACCGAGAGAGAGAAAAATGCTGAACATACGATATAAAGAAAAAACAAATGTATGGCCGGGATTTGTCGATTTGTTTTCAAATCTGGTTATCATTTTAATCTTTTTATTAATAGTATTCGTATTTTTATGGACAACGACATCCGTATTTAATAAATCCAGTGGCCTGCGCACTGTATCAGAATTACGCAAAACAAATGCGGAACAGACGGCATTGATTCAAAAAATGGAAAATGACGAGGCCGAGGCAAAACGCCTGTTGCTGCTGGCCCGCGAGGAAATTAATTCCAATGAATCCAGTGTTGCAGATTTAAGCAACGCATACGAAATAAAATTACAAGATTTGGAAAAACAAACCGCCGATTTACAGGCCCAAGTCCAAGAATTACAATCGCAACACAACCTGAACGCGCAATATTCGGAACAAATCAACGAATTGGAACGCACCGTTGCACGCCAAAAAACCGAACGCGAAAATCTGGTCGCACAAATCGATGATTTACAAAAAAAATTGGACACCCAAAGTGAAGTTCAAACATCGGTCGCAAATGCGGAAATTGAAAAGTTGCAATCGGAATTAACACGCACACGTGCCGAGGCCGCCGCATCCCGTGCCGAATACATCACAATGTCAGAACGTTTAAATCGCGCATTGGCGGATAAAGTTGCCGAATTAAACGAAATGACAAAATATCAATCTGAATTTTATCGCGCAATCAAGGATGCAATCGGCAACCGAACAATTATGCAACCCGATGGCGACCGATTTATTATTTCCAGCGACATTTTATTCTCGTCCGGGAAATACACATTGTCGGCCGACGGCAAAAAACAATTGGCGGCAATAGCAAACGCAATCCGTGATTTTGAAACAAAAATCGATCCAAATGTAAAATGGATAATTCGTGTTGACGGTCATACCGATAACAAACCGGTAATTTCTGGGACACACGCATATCGTAACAATTTGCAATTATCAATGTTGCGCGCCAGTGCCGTTGTCGAAGAATTGGCGAAAAACGGTGTATCACGTCGTCGCTTGGTACCATCCGGATTTGGCGATATGCATCCCATAGAACTGGGTTCGGACGCCGCATCATTACAAAAAAATCGCCGCATAGAATTACAATTAACGAACAAATAAAAAACGCCGCCAATTTTTACCGAAGCAACGCGAGGATTAAAAATTGAGCGCCGCGCCGTAGCATTGCGCGTAATTAAGAAATAAACTTTATTGTTATCGGCGAAGGCGGGCAACCTATTGCGTCAGCGGAAATGGCGGGGCCTGTCCCACAAAGCCTTGGCGAAGTGGGATGGTTTTTTTAGTGTTCAGTTTTCAGAGTGCAGAGTTCAGTTGATGTGTCGGCGCAGCCGACGACAAAACCACGGCGCGCCGCGCCGTCTCCTTCTTTATGAAAGAAGGAGTACC
>CADBBQ010000003.1 GCA_902793005.1 uncultured Pseudomonadota bacterium | reverse complement strand
CATCGGTTCCGGAAATTTTGAAAAATAATGCGGCCGCGAAACCTGTGGCACAACCGGTTGCGCAACCGGCGCCGGCTGTGCAAAAAAACACAATTACAAACGCCGATGAATTGGGACACGCGATGCAGGCTGACCGTGAAATTTTATTGTACACATATTATTCTGAAAACATTGAAGTATGCGAGATTTCGGACGGTAAATTAAAATATTTTGACCGCAAAGGCGACAAAGATTTTCCGATAAAATTGTCTGCGTGGTTGGAAAAACATACTGGAAAACCGTGGGTTTTGGCACAGGCAACAGAATCGTGTCATATTCAAACAGCGGTCGAACACCAACAACAAGAATTGGCGGCCGACCCAATGATGGCCAGTGCGATGGGATTATTCGAGGGTGCCGAAATTGTCGAGGTTTCCAAGTAATATAACATATTAAACAACAAACACGGGGGGATTTTTATGCAACAAGAATTGGGACGTTCGTTGATTGAAATGTTGGGCGTATTGGCCATTGGTGCGGTTATGACGGTTGGTGCATATAAAACCTATGGCGCGTTGCGTGCGAACCAGGTGCGTAATTTGGCAATATCTGAAATGGAACAGGTTGCACGCAACACAAAAATTTTATTGGAAATGCGCGGTGATTATACAGGCGTGTCGGTGGAATATTTAATCAAGGCCGGCGCAATCACAAATGCAAAAACACCTATGGGGGCCGATTGGTATATTGACGCGTCGGCGGATGGAAAATCTTTTGCGATAAATTTGGTAAATGTGTCAACGGGCGATTGTGCGTATTTGGCAACAAAAAAGTTGGATTGGGTGAAATCTGTGACGATAAATAAAATCACAACCGCGGGTGCGGAAAGTTGCATATCGGGCGACCGAAATATGGTTTCAATCATCGTGAAGTAAAATGAAATTAAAATCGTTGCTTTTGCTGTTTGTTTTGTCGGGGTGTATGCAATATGTGTCGCCCGCACACGAGGCGTGGGATTCGTACCTGAGTGGTGCCAGTTTTATGGATATGACCGAAACATCCAAAATCGCAAAGCGGCCGGTGTATCTGGGGCACGGCGGAAAATTATTAAATACAAATATTGATAAGTCCGCGACACTGGATTACGGGGACAAGGCCACAAACGACAATTTAATCGGTCGCGAATATATGGCGAAATTGGAATACGAATTATATGATTCTTTGCGGACGGCGGGCGTGTCGGTGGAACGTGCGGGCACGGATGTCGTTGTTATTTTGGTACGCGATGCAATTATCGCCCAAACACGCGGCGACATTTCCCCAAATGGCGCAGACACATTGGGAACGGTTGCACGCATATTACGAAAATACAATTCCACATATTTAGAAATTGCCGGATACACGGATTCGATGCGGGATGCAACGGCGGCACGGCGTATGTCATTGGATATGGCTGAACGCGTTGGTGTATTTTTGGCACGAAAAGAAATTAATCCTGCGCGTATGTTTATTGTGGGACGCGGCGCGGCGCGCCCCATCGCCGCCCAGGACGGCGTGGGCAGGCTAACCAATCGGCGGGTTGAAATCCGCATTGCGCCAGCCAGATAACAAAGTTCAAAGTGCAAAGTTCAAAGTTCAATAAATGAATTATTAAAAATAAATTTGCAAATGCGTTGATTATCGGGTAAAATATAATTGCATTGGTGTGTTGCCAGTGTGGGCCCAGAAAACCCTTATACACGAAAACTCCAACTAGGTTGGAGGGCTGCGAATATTTGAATAAGCGGCACTACTCGTGTATGTAGTTTTCTGGCCTCCAACCGCGCTTTTTTACGCGGTGTTTTTTATTAAAAATGGAGGAGAGAAGATGTCTATTGTTTTAATTGATGCGCGCGCGTATGGCCAACAATTACGCCGGGCGCGTAAATCATTGCATATGAATAAAGCCGCCGTGGCGGAAATTTTAAAAATATCTGTGCACGATTTATATATGTATGAAATTGGCCGATTGCCGATACCACCGGATTTACTGTGTGCGTTGCTGCATCGTGGATTGGCATTAACCGCCGTCAAAACACATAAATAAAAACGGGCAATTGAGCATTTTGACCCCCGCCACCAACTTCGTTGGTCCCCCTCCCCGTCGGGCGAAGCCCTTGGGGCGGAATAATTCTCTTTTATTTTGGATTTTTTGTTGTTATAGTGAGTACGAACACAAAAACAAACCCAACAAAAGGAAGGATAAAATGGTAAAAGCAAATACAAATATTACAATTAAAAACTATAAAAAAACCGGTATTATCGCCGCAATTGTGCTGGTCGTGGCGGCATTGGGCATTTGGGCGGTGGCGTCTCTGCGCGGCCCGGTGTCCGTTGACAAGGCCATTGCAGAGGTTTCAACAGATGCCGCATCGGGTGCCGATATGCGTATCGCGGTTATCCGTATGGATGCCGTGCAAACAGATGCAGATGCATTAAAATCTTTGCGCAGCCAACGTGAATCTTATGAAAAGAAATTGCGCGATGAATTGACATCTGAACAAAAAGCATTGGAAAAAGAAAAGGCCGAGATTGAAAAGTCCCAGGATGTCTTGTCGCCGGACGCATTGCAACGCCGTGTCGTCGATTATCAAAAACGCGTCGCAAATTTACAACGCAGTTTGACCGAACGCGCACAAAGCATCGAAGAATCTTATCAGAAATCTTTGGCGGAATTGCAAGACAAACACTTGGACCCAGTTATCGAAGGTATAATTGCCAAGAAAAATTTGTCTTTGGTGATTGATGGTCGTTTTGCTCGCACCGGTGCAAAAATCGCAAACCTGGACATTACGGACGATGTCGTAAAGGCGTTGAATAAAAAAGTATCATCCGTCAAAATGGCAACACCAAAAGGTTTCTAATAAGAAACTAACAAATAAAAAATACCGGCGATTGCCGGTGTTTTTTTATTTTTTTATTCTTCGGTTTTGTCGGTGTCCGGAACAATTTCATCATCTGGATTTGGTTTTGTGGCCAGATAATGTTCCAACCAATGATTATCAAAATTCAACTGACGGAAATCACGATTGTTTAATAATTTTTTGTGCAGTGGGATTGTGGTTTTTACCCCCTCTATCACAAATTCTTCCAGCGCACGCGTTGCACGCATTATGCAAGTTGCACGCGATGTGTTATGCACAATCAATTTCGCAATCATTGAATCGTATGTCGGTGGAATTGTGTATCCGGTATAGGCCGCCGAATCAACACGCACACCCAATCCACCCGATGGCGCATATAATGATATCGTTCCGGGGTTTGGGATAAATGTGTCCGGATCTTCGGCATTGATACGAAATTCAATCGCGTGTCCGTGTGGAACGATGTTTGATTGGTTATAACCCAACCGTTCGCCCGCCGCAATACGAATTTGTTCACGCACCAAATCGATGCCGTAAACCATTTCGGTGACGGGATGTTCGACTTGCAACCGGGTATTTGTTTCCAAGAAATAAAATTTACCGTCTTCGAACATAAATTCAAATGTGCCGGTACTGAAATACCCCATTTTTTTAGCGGCAGTTTTACAAATTTCAATCATATCATCGCGTTGCTTTTGTGTAAGTATTGCCGCGGGGCATTCTTCGATGACCTTTTGATTTTTGCGTTGCAACGAACAATCGCGTTCACCCAGCACCACAACATTACCGTGTTTATCGCCCAGAATTTGAAATTCGATATGACGCGGATGCAACAATAATTTTTCCATATACAATGTATCGTCGCCAAAACTGGCCTTGGCCTCGGCCCGGGTGGTTGCGAATGCCTCGGCTAAATCAGCCGCACTCATCACCGCACGAATACCACGACCACCACCACCAGATGCGGCCTTTAACATAACGGGATAACCGATTTTTTCCGCACACTGTTTTGCGTCGTCCAATGTTTTTACCGCGCCGTCAGACCCCGGAACAACCGGCAAACCACACGCGATAGCCGTTTTTTTTGCGTTAACCTTGTCCCCCATACGAACAATCATATCGGGGCTTGGCCCAATCCAAATCATACCGTGGGATTCAACCTTGCGCGCAAAGCCCGCATTTTCAGATAAAAAACCATAACCGGGATGTATCGCATCCGAATTTGTTAACAATGCCGCCGTCAAAATCGCAGATTCATTTAGGTAAGAATCACGCGACGGCGCCGGTCCAATACACACAGATTCATCCGCCAATTGCGTGTGCATCGCATTTTTATCCGCCGTTGAATATACCGCAACCGTACGAATACCCATATCACGGCACGCACGAATTATACGCAGTGCAATTTCACCACGATTTGCAATTAAAACTTTTTTTATTTGTGACATATATTACTCGATAATAATCAATGGTTGGTCGAATTCAACAGCCTGGGCGTCCGCGACCAAAATTTCTTTGACAACACCATCAGATGTGGCCTTAATCGGGTTAAATGTTTTCATAGCCTCGACCAATGCAACAGTATCGCCGGCGTGAACGGTGTCGCCAACTTTGACAAAAGGTTTTGCACCCGGTTCGGTTGCCAAATATACAACGCCCACCATTGGCGATTTTAACGCATTTGCATAATCACGCGAAACCGCCGTCGCAGTTGTCGCATTTTTTATACCGTTATCCGTCGGAAAAGACGGTGTGGCGGCGGGGGCACATCCCTTGGACAGGTGAATATGTTTGCGATATACACCGAATAAAAATTGACGTTCCAAGTCCAATTCTGTAATACCCATTTCATCCATAATCTGGGACATAGATTCAACGGTTGCACGAAATGACATTTTTAATCCTTTTAAACATTTATAAATTCAAGTGTTTTCATTGGTGAATTTTATCATAAACACAGATAAAGTCAAGGCACAGGGTCATATCCCCATCCGCCACCGGGACGACAGCGCAGTATTCTGCGTATTCCCAACCATACCCCGTGAAAAAATCCATATTTTTCAATTGATTGCAATGTGTATTCACTGCAACTGGGGGTAAAACGACACGCGCACCGTCCACCAATAAAAGGTGATATTCCGGATTGATAAAACAGTATCATACGGATACCCATCCGCGATAAAAATGATTTATTTTGATTGCTTTTTTTCATATCGATATTTGATATTACGCAGGGCCGCCACCATTTTTTCGCGCCCCATATCACGATTTACATCATCGCCCAAAATTTCAGGATGTGCATAAAATACATAGTCCATATCGTCACACATATAATTTTCCGCAAACGCAATCCAATCACGCAAAATACGCTTTACCCGATTACGTTGCACCGCAAAGCGAAAATTCCGTTTGGTCACAACCAAGCCATATCGCGCATCGCCCGGGAACTTGCACGGCCGCGTTCGAATCGTAAACAAACCGGTCGGCGCATATGGATACGCACGGTCTGTTTTAAAATCATTATGATTCTTTATTGTGTTTCTCATCAGTTTAATCATACCAAATTATTCCAGAAATCAAATAAAAACATTTTTTCGTTTGCCGCACTTGATTTTTTATGACACACGAATTATAGTTTTTCTGAATTTATTTATTTGATTTGCCAAAGGGGAAATATATGTATAACTGGCTGATGAAATTTTTTTCCGCAGATATGGCGATTGATTTGGGAACGGCAAATACCCTGATTTATGTCAAGGGACGCGGAATCGTTTTGAATGAACCGTCGGTTGTGGCGGTGGCGGAAAACCGTCTGTTGGGACGCAAAGAAATTTTGGCCGTCGGGGCCGAGGCTAAAAAAATGTTCGGACGCACACCGGGAACAATTTCGGCGGTGCGCCCATTGCGCGATGGCGTTATCGCGGACTTTGAAGTGGCCGAGGAAATGATTAAATATTTTATTCGCAAAATTCATCATCGCAATTTGCTGGCCGCGCCATTGATTATTATTTGCGTGCCATCTTGCGCAACCCAGGTGGAACGCCGCGCAATTCAAGAGGCCGCCGACGCCGCCGGTGCACGCAAGGTTTATATCGTCGAAGAATCAACCGCCGCCGCGATTGGTGCCGGATTGCCGGTCGAAAAACCTGTGGGTTCAATGGTTTTGGATATCGGTGGTGGAACGAGTGAGGTTGCCGTTATGTCGTTGGGCGGAATCGTGTATTCTAATGCGGTGCGCACTGCGGGTGACCAAATGGATTTAGATATTATCAACTATGTCCGGAAAAATAAAAATTTGCTGATTGGGGAAAATACCGCCGAAGAAATTAAAAAGAAAATCGGTTGCGCAATTGCACCCAAGGACAAGGCAAATGAAATGTCTATGAAGATTAAAGGACGCGATTTGTTGTCGGGGACACCGCGCGAAACAATTGTCACCGAATCGCAAATTGCATCGGCATTATCGGAAACGGTTGCAAAAATCGTTGATACGGTGCATAACGCGCTGGAGGCAACACCACCGGAATTATCCGCCGATATCGCGGATTTGGGCGTCGCAATGACAGGTGGCGGTTCATTGTTGCGGGGACTGGATGCGGCAATTCGCGCGGCAACCGGATTACCGGTGTTTGTCGTTGACCAACCGTTGGGTTGCGTTGCCCGCGGCAGTGGTAAAATGTTATCAACACTGGATAAAACACAACATATGTTGCAAACAATGTATTAAAAATCATAAAAACACCGGCAAATGTCGGTGTTTTTTTAACAAGTAACGGATTATAAAATGGCAAATTTTCGTGGTGTCGTAAAAGTAATTATATATAATGCACAGGGAAATGTTTTGGTGTTAAAACGAAACAAGGATACACCTGTGTTTCCAGGTATGTGGGATTTGCCCGGTGGGAAAATTGAATTTGGCGAGAATTTTCAAACGGCAATTACACGCGAAATTTCCGAAGAAGTTAAGTTAAACACAGACGCAATGCCACATCCTGTATTTGGTTGGACGGGGATTGCATACAACAAAGACACTCAATTTTTTGGATACTTGTTTATTGCAAAATATGTTTCAGGCGATGTTGTTTTATCACCCGAACATACCGATTATAAATGGGTCAATCGTCAAGACGCCGAAAATTTAGATATGCATCAAGACTTTAAAGATATTATCTGTAAATTTTTTGATAAAAAATTTAATCAAACTTGTTGAAAGTTCGGTTTTTATCGTGTATTTTTGTCATTGCATAAAAGGAATATGTTATGGCATTGAAAGTTTATAATGTTTTATCCAGAACAAAGCAAGATTTTATACCGTTAAACCCCGGAATCGTTAATATGTACGCGTGCGGAATTACTGTATCGGGGGATGCACATATTGGACACGCGTATCAATCGGTTGTGTTCGATGTTATTACCCGATACTTGCGGTATTTGGGATATAATGTGAAATATGTTCGAAACTATACCGATGTTGATGATAAAATTATTGCCAATGCGGCACGTGCGGGTGAAAATCCAATTGAATTTGCCGAAAAATATATGGCGCAAACAGATGCCGAAATGGACGCGTTGGGAAACGCACATCCAACAATTATGGCACGCGCAACACATTGCATTGATGATATTATAAACTTTGTGCAAAAATTAATTGATTCTGGGCACGCGTATGTTTCGGAATTTGGTGATGTTTATTTCAAATTGGACAGTTTTCCCGCATACGGTAAATTATCACATATCCAGGTTGATAAAAACGATACCGGTGTTCGTAAAGAAACCGAGCCCGGCAAAAAAAACGATTTGGATTTTGCATTATGGAAATCGGCAAAGCCTGGTGAAATTGCGTGGAAATCCCCGTGGGGTATGGGACGACCGGGATGGCACATTGAATGCAGTGCAATGAATTTAAAATATCTGGGCGAACAAATTGATATTCACGGCGGTGGGCGCGATTTGGTTTTTCCACACCACGAAAATGAAATTGCACAAACAGAATCGCTGACCGGAAAACCGTTCGCAAAATATTGGATTCATTGTGGATTGGTTAAAATCAATGGCCAAAAAATGAGTAAGTCTTTGGGCAATGGAATTTTGTTAAAAGACGCTTTGGCAAAATACGATGCCGACACAATCAGGTTTTCTTTATTGCGCAATACTTATTCGGCGGACATTGATATCACGGATTCTTTGATGCCGGAATCGGGACGACATATTTACAAAATGTATTCGACACTGGCGGCGGTGTTGGGCGGTGATTTCGCAAATGTGGACGCGGCAAAAACGGACGCAAAAATCGATGAAATTAAAAACGAATTCGAACGCGCAATGAACGATAATTTTAATACACTGGAAGTTATCGCCGCGGCGTTTGGTTGGTTTAATTTTATCAATACTGAAATATCAAGGAAAAAAACTGAATACGATTTAAAACGCATTGCAAATAAAATCGTTGAATTATTCGGTGTGTTAAATATTTTGCAACAAAATCCGAACGAATATGTTGAAAACAAAAAAACTGAATTATTACAACGCGAAAATATTTCGGTCACAGATATTGAAAAATATATTGCGGAACGCGCAACGGCAAAACAAAATCGGGACTGGGCAACGGCGGACGCGGTGCGTGCAAAATTGTTGGAACACGGTATTGTTTTACAAGACACTCCGAACGGGACAAAATGGGATATAAATTTATAAAACTAAGGGATTAGAAAATGGTGGATGAAAAAAAATTAACCTTTGAAGAGGCATACAAACAATTGACCGAATTGGTTAAAAAAATGGAATCGGGTGAATTGCCATTGGCGGATTCTGTTGCCGCGTATGAACAAGGAATAAAATTAAAAGCATACTGTGAACAATTGTTAAAAGAAGCCGAATTGAAAATTGAAACATTAAAAATTTCTGCATAAAAAACTGGGGGCGCGGCGTGGCAGCAAAAGAAAAACTTTCACCGGTGATGCAACAATATCTGGATATGAAATCCGAAAATCCGGATGCGTTGTTGCTGTTTCGATTGGGCGATTTTTACGAGGCTTTTTTTGATGATGCAAAAACAATCAGCGAAGCATTAAGTTTGGTGTTAACCAAACGCGGCACGGACGAGGCCGGTGAAAACATCCCAATGTGTGGTATCCCGTGGCACGCGGCGGATAATTATTTTGGACGGCTGGTAAAATCCGGATTCAAGGTTGCGTTGGTTGAACAAATGGAAACACCGGCCCAGGCAAAACAGCGCGGACATAAATTTATCGAACGAAAAATTGTGCGCGTACTGACCCCCGGGACATTGACCGATGAAAATTTATTAAATCCGAAATCTGCAAATTTTTTGGTGGCGGTTGTTCCAATTCAAAACAATAAATTTGATATTGCGGGATGTGATATTTCAACCGGTGAATTTTTCGTTGGGCAAACCGGTGATGTTATTGATGATTTGGTGCGATTAAATCCAGCCGAGGTTATTTATCCGGCATCATTCGCGGAAAATGACACTATATTTCATATGCGCGCAATTTTCAAAACAACACCGGTATATGAAAAATTATACATTCGGTCCGATATAACACAAATTGTGGCACGTGTGTTTGGTGGCGCGGTGGATATGACGCAATCTGAAAATATGGACAATGCGACATATTTGTTGGCCGGATATTTATTTAATACACAACGCGGTGCCGCGACGACTTTTCGTGCACCACGGCAATTTAAAAACGGCGCACAGTTGTTGATTGATTCGGCAACTTGGAAAAGTTTGGAAATCGACGCACCAATAAACGCGGGCGGGGTTTGCCTGGTGGATGTGCTGGACAAAACAAAAACGGCGGCGGGCGCACGAAAATTACGCGCGTATCTGCGGGCATTGACGGGCGACATAAACGAAATAAAAACGCGTCAAATGCATATCGCGCATTTTATATCTAATCGAACAACATTATTAAGTGTGTTGCACGAATTGTCGTCTATGCCGGATGTGGGACGGTCCGTGGCGCGATTGACCGCGGGACGCGGAACACCACGCGATTTGGCACATATCAAAGATTTTATTTTGAATTTACAAAATATAAAAATGATGGCGGCGGCATTTGATTCTGATTTTTCAGAACGCATTGGCGCAATTAAAACTCACGATGAATTTGGCCTGAAATTAAAATCAGCAATGGCGGATGAATTGCCAACATTTTTCCGTGATTTTAATGTTATTCGCAATGGATATGATATCGGACTGGACCGGATGCGTGAATTGGCACACGGTGCGAAAAATACTATCGCCGGATTACAGGCACAATATATCGAACAAACCGGTATTCATACATTAAAAATCAAATTTAACAATATACTGGGCTATTTTATCGAGGTCCCCAGTACCCGCGCCGACGATATGATGAAACCAGATTCGGGATTTATACATCGTCAAACACTGGCCGGGAATATGCGTTTTACAACCGCACAATTGATTGATTTGGACAATGATATTCGTAATGCCCAGGAAAAATCTAATGCAATCGAAGAAGAAATCGTTAATGGATTTATCGAACATATTTGCGCAATCGCAGATGATTTATTAAACACCGCCGATATTTTGGCAGATTTGGATGTCTGGGCGGCGTTGGCATTGATTGCGGTTGAATACGATTGGGTATGCCCAAATATAACACCGGGATTTGAATTCAGCGTTGTTGGTGGACGCCATCCGGTAATTGAATCTGTGTTGCGGACACACGGGGATAATTTTGTTAAAAACGATTGTGATTTATCGACGAAAAAAATCGCACTTATCACCGGGCCGAATATGGCGGGTAAATCAACATATTTGCGCCAAAATGCGTTGATTGTTGTGTTGGCGCATTTGGGGTCTTTTGTGCCGGCGGAAAGTGCAACAATCGGTATTTGCGACCAATTATTCAGTCGCGTTGGGGCGTCGGATAACTTGGCGGCGGGACAATCGACATTTATGGTCGAAATGAGTGAGACCGCCAATATATTGCGCCGCGCAACAAATCGTTCGTTTATCATATTCGATGAAATTGGACGCGGAACGGCGACATATGATGGTATGGCGATTGCGCAATCGGTATTGGAATATTTAAATGAATTAACCCCACGCACATTGTTTGCAACCCATTATCACGAATTAACCGCGTTGGCGGGCGATAATAATGGAACATTAGAAAATACGGCGTGCCTGACGATTGATGTACGCGAATATAATAACGAAATTATATTTATGCATAAAATCATCCCCGGGGTTGCAAATCGTTCGTATGGTATTCACGTTGCAAAAATGGCGGGAATGCCGGAATCGGTGGTTGCACGCGCCGAAATTGTTTTGGCGATGTTGGAATCGGGCGCTATAAAACCAGATACCCCGGTTAAAAAGCCTGTGCAAAAAAATGAAACGAAATCAAAAATGCAATTAAAAGACGGCACACCACAATTGTCTTTGTTTGGGGAAAATTAATGTCTGGATGGATTATTTTAGATAAAGATTCTGGCGTTTTCAGTCGCAGTGCCGGCGCACGCGTGGCGCGTTTGTTTAACATCAAAAAATTTGGGCATATTGGAACATTGGACCCGATGGCAACCGGGGTTTTGCCGATTGCGTTGGGGGACGCCACGAAAATGATTCCGTTTGTGACCGAATTAAATTCGGGCGAAAAAGAATACCTGTTTTCATTAAAATTTGGCATTGAAACAGACACAATTGACACAACTGGCGATATTATCGCGCGTAATGATATAATCCCAACAGATGACCAAATTCGTGCGGTGGTGGGCGATTTAATTGGCGATATTATGCAAATTCCACCGAAATACAGTGCTGTTCACATCAATGGCGCGCGCGCATATAAAATGGCACGCCGTGGCGTGGATATTGAATTGCCGGCCCGGCCGGTACATATTTACGATATGCAATACAACGGTTTTAATGGCGCATCGTGGACTTTTTCGGTTCGATGCAGTACTGGTACATATGTTCGTTCATTGGCGCGTGATATCGCAAAAAAATGCGGTGCAATTGCGTCGGTCGATATGATTCGCCGAACATATACAAACGGGTTTGATATAAAAAACGCCGTCAGACTTGATTTTTTGGAAAATCTGTATAATAATGGGGCGGACATCGGGAAATTTCTGATGCCGATTGATTTAGGACTGGGGGACATTCCGGTTTTAAATCTGGGGGTGATGGACACCGAATTATACAAACACGGTGGATTCATCCGGGTCGCAATGCCGGATACAATGGTTCGGGTTTATAATGGTTCGAACTTTGTTGGAATTGGTGTTGTAAACAATAAACAACTGCGTCCAAAACGCACAATATAAAGGAAAAATGTAATGTCCATTACAAAAGCAAAAAAAACAGAATTAATTAACGCGTTCAAAACATCTGATGCCGATAACGGTGGCAGTGCCGCATCCCAGGTTGCGGTTTTGACCGAACGTATTCGCAATTTGACGGAACATATGAAAAACAACCACAAAGACGAACACAGCAAACGCGGTTTGTTATTGATGGTTAACCGTCGTAAAAAATTGTTGGCATATATCAAACGCCGCAATGAAAAAGATTACGAAGAACTGATTAAAAAATTAGGTTTGCGTAAATAACAATTTTCCACCGCCCAGTTTTGGGCGGCGTTTTTATACTTTGACACGATGTTTATATAAAAAAATCACACCAAATTTCGGTGTGATTTTTTGAAAGAATCCAAATGCGTGCAATATTATTTTGCCGCGTCCGGTGTCGCCATAGTGACTTGGTCCATTGTGACCGTTTGACCGGATTTAGATGCATTATCAGAATTTATTGAATCTTGTAAATCAGATACCAATTTATTCAGATGTTCCACCGTATCCGTATCATTTAACGCTGTCGCGATTTGCAATGCACCCTGTAAATTTGTCAGGGCCGCCTCTTTATTACCCAATTTCAGGTATAACGCCGCACTTTTTTCCGTGTACAACATAACATCGCGCGACAATTTTTCACCCAAATCAACATCGGTAATGCCGTTCAATTGTTCCTTGATAACCTGCATTGCGGATGCATAATCGGCAATTGCGTCGGCATAATCACCGCGGGCGGTATAGGCCTCGGCCCGTTCGGCATAAACATTTGGTGATACCGTGCCATCGGGATGCGACAAAGAATTTGTATAATCGGCAATTGCACCATCCCAATTTTTCAACCATAAATTCAATTGGCCACGACGCGCATACAAATCACGCATCGGCACAGATGAATTTTCAGATGTTGCCGCAACAACCAACGCATTGTTGATATCAATCATCGCGGCATCGTAATCTTCCAAACGCATTTCCAACAAAGCCTTGTCATAAAAAGCCAAAACATTTGTCGCATCGTGTTCAATCGCGGAATTAAAATCAGACAAAGCCTTTTTATAATCGCCCAATAACATATAAGCCTCGCCACGGGCGATGTATGCCGTATTTGATACCGCACCAGAATCCACAACCGCGGTCAAATCCGCAATTGCACCCTCGATATCGCCGGCGTTTAATTTTTCTTTGCCAGAATTGAAATAATCGTTTGCCTGCATCAAAATTTCTTCGTTCAATGTGGCCGGATTATGAATCATACCGTGGCTGCGTCCCAAAATATAAAATGTCGCAGCAATGAAAAATAAAATTATAAACCAATATACATAAATTGGCGCAGACCACCCGGTATTCGCCGTGTGCGTCGCATTTGTTGGTTTTGTTTTTTGTGGTGTTTTACGCATTGGATTCCCCCCTTTGGTTCTTTCTCTTTATAAGTAATATTAAAGAGTTTTCAAAAGCAGGTCAATATCTTTCTGATGTACTTTTTCAATTTTTCCAGATACCAAATTTCCCAGATGTAAATTTCCAAATGATTCACGATGTAATTTTTGAACCGGTGCACCGCACGCACGTAAAACAATTCTGATTTCGTTCTTTTTACCCTCGGTAACTGTGATACGCAATTTGTTTTTTCCAATTTCGGTTATTTCCATTGGACGATAATGAATCCCATCAACCGCTGCACCACGACGCGCAATATCTAAATCATATTTTGTTCCACCAACGCGCGCAATGTATGTGCGTGGAATATTACTAGACGGTAATGATAATTTTTGTACCAAATCCCCATCATTGGTCAATAATAACAACCCAGTTGTTTTATAATCTAATCGTCCAACATACCGCAAATGTTTGTACTCGTCCGGTAATATATCGTAAATCGTTGTGCGTCCCATTGGGTCGTGTGCAGTCGTCATAACATTTATTGGTTTATTAAAAATATACAATTCTGTGTTTTTATTAGATTGTATTTTTTTACCGTTTATCGTGACCGTATCAGATTCATCATCAATCGTCATTGCCGGCGTTGTTATTGTTTCACCATTTACCGCCACCACCCCAGACAATATCAATTTTTCGGCATCACGCCTGGATGCAATACCGGATGCGGCGATAAATTTTGCAATTCTTTGTTTTGTCATTTTGCCACCCGTGATATTGCCACCACGCCCGCCAATTCAGCGCGTAAAATTGTTTTACCCAATGATATTCCGCGCGCACCACCAGCGTCCAGCGCAGAAAATTCAGTATCGGAAAATCCGCCCTCGGGCCCGATAAGAATATTTTTTGCACCATCAATTTCACGTGGTAAATCCGCGCCGTATGCCGCACGTTCGTCGGCAAAAACCAAATCCGAAAATGGCAAATCGGCAAATTTAATCGGCGTTGCGATTTCAGGCACAGAATTACGATTGGATTGTTCGGCGGCCTCGGCCACTATTTTTTTCATACGTTCCCAGTTTATATGATTTGCAACCGTGCGTTCTGTTATAACAGGCGCAAACCGCCCCACCCCCATTTGGGTTGCCATATTTAACAAATCGTCCGTCTTTTTTATCGGTGCAAAATACAGCGTTATATCATTTGATGGGTCGATGTGCGATGTTTGATTACCAACAATTAAAAATTTGCCGTCATCTGATAAATTTGCCACATATTCGTGTCCATCACCAAACGCCAAACAATCATTACGACGCATAACGTGTGTCAAATAGTGCGACACCGATTTTTCAATCGCAATTTTGTCGCCGGGCGCAATATTTTTACCGATAAAAATCCGGGGTATGTTTTTCATATTTTTTTTATTTCCTGATTTATTTTGTTGGTTTTTTCTGGTATAATAATAACACCATGGCTGAGAAATTCAATATTTTATCTGCGGGCGGGTCGTCCAAGGGCCTGAACATTTTTAAATCAACGGCGTATAAAGAGGCCGAAGTTGCGCCAATGGCGCAAATGTTCTGGATTTTCCGTTGGAACGCGGCGATGTGGTTGGTTTGTGCCGCGGCGTTTGCGTTGGCGTTTGTGTTGGAACATATGTTTCGATATGGCTGGTCGCCGGCAACTGCACAATGGGCAAATCTGTTTTTTCATAACGCGTTTCATACGGTTGGAATGTCCGTCGTGGCCGAGGTTCCGTCTTGGTTCATCCGTGCAATTATCAGGCCTGATTTTGCGGCGATTATGCCGTTGTTGCCAATTATCGCATTTTATTTCGTGTCGGATGATACATTGACCAAGGAATTTAATCCGCACGGCACAGATTTTTATGATTCAAAATCTTCGCGCAAGGCAACCGCCGATGACATTAAAAAAATGGGACATTTTAAGAACAAAGAGGGCCTGTTTAACGGATTTATGATGGTGTTGGGGTATTTCAAAGACGGCAAAAAAACAAAACCTTTGATGATGGACGAAACATTGTCGGCGTTGTGCGTCGCCCCTCCGGGAACGGGTAAAACAACCGGTGTTGTTATTCCAACGATTGTTGATTGTGATAATGTATCTATGATTATCAATGACCCGAAACCGGAATTGAAACAAAAAACATCTGCGTATCGTGCGACGATTGGGCCGGTGTTCATTATGAACTGGGCCGGGCAAGATGACCCAGAACGCGGGATATTTTACCCGTCGTGGAATCCGTTGTCCCCGGAACACGTGCCGTTTGAAACCGAACAACGCGATTTGTATATCGACACAATTTGCAAGGTTTTAGTGCCAGATGCAACCGGGTCGTCGGCCGATCCACACTGGGCAATTTCTGGGCGTGCGGGATTATCCGGATTTATACAATATATTGTGTCTAAAATCGAACGCGCCAAAGCTGATGATTATTTTTATTCGCGTTTACAATCGGGCGAATTTAACCAAGAAGATTCCAATGTGTTGTTGGAATATTACCTGTCTATGTCCAGCAACCCAAACGCATATGCGGCAATGGGGTTATTACAACGCGGCGAATTAAACACGATGAATTATGTTCACGTTGGAACGTGGAAAAACATCCCTGATGCCTGGATTGGGCACGAGGCATCTTTGTCTATGATTTTGGATTGGCTAAATGCGGCACAATTGGCAAATGCCGCCGAAATGGAAGAACGCCGCAGACAAGGCGACCAAATGGTTGCACTGGCCGACCCAATGAAAGATGTGTTAGAGGCCGCCGTGAACGAGGCAACCGAGTTCGCATATTCGCATCGTGCGGTATTGGAATTGACACAACTGGCCAATACACCGGACAAAGAACGCGGGTCAATTTTATCAACGATTATGGCGGGATTGGGTGTATTCCGTAATGCCGCGGTGCGTAATCGGACATCACATTCCGATTTCCATTTCGAAGATTTGCGCGGCCTGCGTGACCCAAGGGACGGCAAAGTTAAACCGGTCACGGTATATTTATCAATTAATATGGTTGATGCCCAGGCATTAAATCCTATTACCGGTATATTTATTGAATTGATGTCTAATTATTTATTGGTAAACACCCCCGATGCCATCAGTTCAAATGGCAAACAATTGGGGCCATATCCGGTATTATTCGTATTGGACGAAATGCCGAAAATGCAAAAATTGGATGCCGTTATCCAAGGACCAGATTTAGGACGCGGACAAAAAATTTCTTATTTAATCATCGGCCAAGATTTACACCAGATTCAGGAAAAATACGGTGCAGATGCCGCCGCCACAATTATTTCAACAACGGCGGCTAAAATCGTTATGCGTCAAAATGACCCGGAAACCGCCGACAGATTTTCCAAGATGATTGGGGACGAAATCAAAAAAGAAAAGAAAAAAGACAAAGACGGCAAAGAAACCGAAGAAACCAAAACACCAAAACCGCTGTATTCGCCAATGGATATTATGACATTGGGCAAAGGAAAACAAATCGTTATTTACCAAGGTTGGTATCACAGACCGATTGAGGCAACCCAGGAATCTTATTTCGAGGGTAAAACCGATATTCAAAAGGCTATTGCCGCCAAGGTCAATATGGGTGAATCTGCGCCGATGCCGGAATTTTTGGTACCCGGGCATTGTCGTGCAATGGGATACACCGGACAAATTCGTTTTATGGACCCAACAACAAAAACTATCCGGGTTTTATCTGAGTAATGTTTAGATTGGTATTTGCTTTTATTGCCCTGGTTGCGTTAAATGGATGCGCCGCAATTGCCACCGGTGAATTGACTGATTTGCGCAATGGTTTTGCAAATAATAATTTCGTCGCGGCGGCGGAACAATATTCGTCTGGGGCCGATATTAAATCCCAGGACAGTTTGCAATTAATGATGACGGGACTGGCAAATTTCCAAGATAAAAATTACAAAGCCAGCGACGATGCATTTGAAGAATTTAATCGACGCAAATACGACACAACCGGGGGCAGTATCCTGCGCGAGACAAAGATGTTTTTGGGTGGCGGATTGGCCGCAGAATACAAACCCAGTATGATGGATTCTTTGTTCGTGTCATATTATCAGATATGGGATGCAATTGGCGAAAATCGCCGCGATGATGTGCGCGTAATTATCAATCAATCTTATGCACGGCAACAAGATATGTCGCGCGCATATGCCGATATGGTTGAAAAAAATCAATCACGCATAACAGATGAAAACAAAGAGTTGTTTGATACACTGCAAAAACAAAATGCAACCTGGGGCGCATATCGTGACATTATGAATCCGGCGTTGATGTATTTGTCTGGAATTTGGTTTTTAAATGCCGGCGATTATATGGACGCCGAAACATATTTAAAACGCGCGGTTGGTATGGCACCGAAAAATTCTTTTATTGCGACAGATTTAAAATTGGCCGAAAAAAAATCAAAACCAAATAATACAACCTGGATTTTCATTGAATCTGGGTTTGCACCAATGTTGCGCGAAGAAACAATATCTTTGCCGGTAATAACGGGCAATGGTGTTATTGTGCCGGCAATTGCAATCGCAGAACCCGTATTTGGAAACAGCAAAGTTTCCGTTCCCGGCGCACAAGATTTGGCCGATGTTAATGCAATGTTTATGACCGAATTTAACGAATACAGAATAAATGACGCACTGCGCGCGTGGGGGTCGGCGGTATCGCGCACAGTGGCCCAGGTTGCCGCACATAATTCCGACAGCCCATATGCCGATTTAATCGGATTGGCATCGACATTATTTTCAATATCAACCACCAATGCCGAAGTGCGTTCTTGGGTGACATTACCGGAAAAAATACAGGTTATACGATTAAATACAGCAAACTTGATTGATTCAAAATTGGGTGCTATATTTGGTCAGGATGTAAAATTACCAAAATCTGGGAACTATTTAATTTATGTACGATTGATGGGTGGCACCCCGGTTGTACATATATTCAAAATATAAACAAAGGAGAAAAAATGAAAAAAATATTACCAATTGCACTGTGCGCGGTATTGGCGGCGTGTGGTGGAACCCGCGTTGTCGATTTAGACGATGAACGCGATGTTGCAACAATGCAAGATGTTATGGAATTGGAATATCGCGATTGGGAAAAAACGGCGGCAAATATGACGGATTCTATGTTAAAAAGTGGCGCGTTGACGGGCGTTAAAAAGCCTGTGATTGCGGTTGCAAATATCAAAAACGACACTATGCAGCGGTTTGATACAGATATTTTGATTAAAAAAATCCGCACAACAATTTTGAAATCGGGTCGTGCACAAATTGCAACAAACTTTACGGGCGAAGACACAACCAGCAACACCGTGCGTAATACACGCGGAAATGCCGAATATGACCAATCAACATTTGCCGGCACCGGCACATTGATTGCACCAAATATGTCGTTATCTGGCAAAATGTTGCAACGCAATTTGAAAATACAATCCGGGTGGTTTTCGTCGGTTGATACACGCGTAGAATATTACCTGCAATTGACATTAACCGATTTGAAAACAGGTTTGTCCGTGTGGGAAGATGAACAACCAATCGTCAAAGAAGGCGATCACGCACCAACTTGGTAATCCGTCTCTGCGTCCCGCAGAGCCGCGATATATCAAACAAAAAAAACACCGGCAAACACCGGTGTATTTTTTTACAGCAAGCAAGAAAGTGTTGCGCCGGTATTTTTTAACATAAACCACCCTATTCTGTAATCACTGATATACACAGTTATTATGAATATTGCCAAAATTCCGATTACTATCATCACATTTGTCCGCGCGCCACGCATACAATAAACCGCAATACAATACAGCATATACAATACCCACGCATCAACAAAAATACTGATAATCCACATTGACCAACAATTAAACGCACACGAATTTAAAATCAATATCACCGGATACATAAAGAATACCGATGCCAAACCCTTGATCGCAATTTCCCAATCGCGTTCGCCACCCGTGATTTCAGATATTAACATCAACAATCCGCCCATCACAAACAATAACGCAACCGCCAATACCGGCACGATAATCAATGCAGAAAACACCGAACCAATCGTTATTGTTGCGCCACCAATTAAACGAAACGCCAACACCAATACGCCACCAATCAAACCATAAATAAATGCACGCAACATTGATTCTTCTAAATCGCCGTCAGCCACGATTTTTTTGAAAAAATTTTTAGGATTCAATACCGCATCACGGATATTCGTGAAAAACTTTCTTGTTTTGTAATGCATATTTCACCTCGCCTTTGCTTTTTATAAAATTTGCTTATTTATATTTTTGCTTTATAATTACAAAAAATCAACGGAAAAAACAAATGATGAAAGTTATTATCGCAGGTCGCCCGAACACGGGTAAATCAACATTATTTAACGCGCTGACGGGGTCTCGCGATGCAATTGTGCACGACCGGCCCGGTGTTACACGCGATGTTATATCGGGCACAATGCGCGACCGACCGTATACTGTTTTTGATACCGCCGGGTTGGAAAATGCAAAAAGTGGGATTGCGTTGGATTCAACAAATATGGCTTTGAATACAATTGCGGATGCGGATGCGGTGCTGTTTGTTGTTGATGGGCGCGTTGGTTTGACCGCGATGGATATAAATTGGGCAAAATTAATTCATCGCAAAACAAAATCGCCAATATTATTGTTGGTGAATAAATCTGAATCATCAAAAAGATTGGGCGACACAAATGAATTTTATAAATTGGGTTGTGGCGCGCCACATATGATTTCGGCTGAACACAAACGCGGAATTGATGAAATTTATGAATTTTTGGATAAAATCGCCGCGGAAAAAAATATAAACATTGATGCGCCGCGTGAACAATCGGATACGCGAATTAAAATTGCGGTATTGGGACAACCAAATGTTGGGAAATCTACATTTGTAAATCGTGTATTGGGCGAGACGCGCCAGATAGTAATGGATGCGCCCGGCATCACGCGCGATACGGTTAAAATACCAACACGATTTTATGGGCGTGATATTTTGCTGATGGATACGGCCGGATTACGACGCAAGGCCGGGGTCACGGACGATGTTGAAACCTTGTCCGCGTTAAAGGCGTTGGATGCAATTGAAAAATCGGATGTCGTGATATTGGTTGTGGATGCAACAAAAAATATAGAAAACCAGGCGCTGGGAATCGCGGCGCGTGTGTATGATGCGGGTAAAATTTTATGCGTTGCATTAAACAAATGGGATTTGATTGAACCTGAAATACGGGATGAAAAACTGTTAAAATTAAAACACCAATTTTCAAATTCTTTTCATCAAATTATCAAGCCGATGATTTTGGCAATGTCGGCGGAACGCGGTACGGGTGTTCAAAATATGTTCAAACGAATTTACGAACAATATGATATTGCATCAACACCCGTCCCAACCAGTTTACTGAACAGAATTGTTGAAAAATTGGTAGAGGCACGCCAACCCCCAATGTCACGGTTAAAACGCGCGATGAAAATTAAATTCGCACGCCAGATTGGTACATACCCAATGCGTATTCGTATAAATGTGGGTGGCGCATCCGATATTCCGGAATCATACACACGGTATTTGCGGCGCGGAATTGCAACCGCATTGCACTGGGAACACTTGCCAATTGTTTTAGAATATGAAAAGGCGGAAAATCCATTTGATTAATGCGGGATTTTTATGTATCCCGGATTAATCTTTATCCGTCTAGTGAAAACCGGCAAATGCCGGTTTTTTTTCAAAAAAATTATAAAATAAAAATTTGCAAATAGGGGTTTTTGCATTTATAATGTCTTCAATTCGCGGAGGGTAATTATTCATTTTTGCACTTTTAGCCCAAAAATCTGCACACACAAAAGAGTGTAAAAACGAATGATTTTTCTCCGCAAAATCTGAAAAAAAACTAACAAAAAAAATGGAGAAAAATATGTTATTTGGTTTATTTAACAAAAATGACAAAGAAAATGCGGCGGCACATCCGTTAAATCATCCGGTTGCCGTTGAAATTAAATATGGCGATGAAACATTGCGCCTGGAAACGGGTCGTATGGCAAAACAGGCCAACGGTGCCGTTTTGGCAACAATGGGTGGGACAATGGTTTTGGCAACCGTATGCGCGGAAAAATCTGCGGTCGAAGGCCAAGATTTCTTTCCATTGACCGTTGATTACCAAGAAAAATTTGCATCCAGTGGACGCATCCCGGGTTCCCGCGACAGACGCGAGGGCAAACCATCAACGGCCGAGACTTTGACCGCGCGTTTGATTGACCGCCCTATTCGTCCGTTGTTCCCGGAAACATTTAAAAACAAAGTGCAAATTATTGCCCAGGTGTTTTCGTATGACCGGAAAAATCAACCTGATATTTTGGCGATGATTGCGTCATCCGCGGCGTTGGCTTTGTCGGGTGTTCCATTCCAAGGCCCAATTGGCGCGGCACGTGTTGGATACATTGATGGCAAATATGTTTTAAATCCATCACGTCGTGATGTTGATACAAAATCCGAAATGGATTTGGTTGTGGCTGCAACCAAAGACGGCGTGTTGATGGTTGAATCTGAAATCGGTGAATTAGATGAAGAAACAACATTGGGTGCGGTTAAATTCGGTTTTGATGCACAACAATCTGTTATCGACGCAATTAACGAATTGGCAGCCCAGGCTGGCAAAGACAGATGGGAAACACCGGTGCATAGCGATGAATATGTCGCGATGGAAAAAGATTTTGCATCGTTCGAAAAACAAATCACGGATGCATTATTGATTAAAGAAAAACTGCATCGTTTGGAAACATTGGCGGAAATTCACAGCGCGGCCAAGGCTCGCATTGTTGAATTATTCCCAGATACCACAACCGCAACATCAACATTGGAATCGTGGGCGGATGAAATTGTGGAATCTTTGACGGCAAAAATTATGCGCGGAAACATTTTGGCGGGCAAACCTCGTATTGATGGCCGCGACACAAAAACCGTGCGTCCAATCGAAATTGAATTGGGTGTATTGCCACGCGCACACGGGTCCGCATTATTCACACGCGGCGAAACCCAGGCATTGGTGTCATTGACATTGGGTGGTGGCAAAGATGCATTACCAATTGAATCTTTGGATGGTGCCGATGAACGCGATTTCATTTTGAACTATAATTTCCCGGGTTATTCCGTTGGCGAGGCCAAGGGTTTAAAATCGCCGGGGCGTCGCGAATTGGGACACGGTAATTTGGCGTGGCGTGCGTTGCACCCAATGATGCCAAGTCGCGAAAAATTCGATTATGTCGTGCGCGTGTGTTCTGATATTTTGGAATCAAACGGTTCGTCATCTATGGCGACAACGTGTGGCGCAACATTGGCAATGATGGATGGTGGTGTGCCATTAACACGTCCGGTTGCCGGTATCGCGATGGGATTAATCAAAGAAGGTGATGATTATGCCATTTTGACCGATATTTTGGGTGATGAAGACCACTTGGGTGATATGGATTTCAAGGTCACCGGAACCAAGGAAGGTATCACCGCATTGCAAATGGATATCAAAATCACATCCATTACTTTCGATATTATGAAACACGCATTGGCCCAGGCACGCGACGGTCGTATGCATATTTTGGGCAAAATCGAAAACGCGATTGCGGCGCCACGTGCAACGGTGTCTGAATTTGCGCCCCAGGTTTACACAATGCAAATCAACCCTGAAAAAATCCGCGATGTTATCGGCAAAGGCGGTGTCGTTATCCAGGCGTTGGTGCGTGATACAAACACAACAATCGATTTGGATGATGATGGCACGGTTAAAATTTTGGCCACAACCAAAGAAGAAGCCGATGCCGCAATCGCACGCATCAAAGAAATCGTTGCCGAACCCGAGGTTGGCAAGATTTACCGTGGTGTCGTCAGTGGCGTTAAAAACTTTGGTATTTTCGTGAAATTTATGGGCAACAATGAATCAATGGTCCATATTTCCGATATTACCGGAAAACACCTGAAAAGCATCGAAGATGCCAAATTGAAAGAAGGCGATGAAGTCTGGGTCAGATTTGACGGCGCAGACGAACGCGGAAAAACTCACCTGAGTATGAAAGGTATTGACCAAAAAACGGGTGAAGAAATCAAAAAATAAACATAAATAAAACAAAGCCCACCCCGGTGGGCTTTGTTTCTAGAAATCCTAAGGAATTTTATATGAAAAACAAAATCATACGAAACACGGTTGCGGGTCGCTGGGCGGCTGATAATGGTTGCACTGTCCATCGTGCGGTGATGTATCGTCATCGGTTAAAACAATCTTTTCTGCCTGCGATTTTGCGCGAAGAACGTGAAATTAACAATTCGCCTAACCCAATGGACAGATATTTAACAACATTTAAATTCGCAATGTATAAATGGGATACCGCCCCCAGTGGTTTCAAAAGATTGCAACTGACTTTGACGGATGATTGGCATTGCTGCTATACAGAAAATGAAGCCATAGAATACGCAAACACTCATATTTTACCAAAATTACAACTAAACGATTTTTGGGCCAAGGTTTATAATGTCCCAACAAACGCATTACAATTATTACGTATAAATAAACAAAGGATAAAATAATGGATTTAGATGAAATGATGGCCCAGGCGCGCGAACTGCAATCGCGTGTTACCGCCGCCCAGGATAATTTGGGCAAAATAAATGTCAAAGGTATCGCTGGAAATGGCGCGGTTATCATCGATATGACGGCAAAATATGATGTGGTGGATGTGATTATATCGGACGAGGCAATGAAAAATGGGGTCGAAAACCTGTCAAAAATCGTCCGTGACGCGTTTATTGATGCCAAGGCTAAGGCAGATGCCATAATCGACAAAACGATGTCAGAGGCGACAAAAGGCGTTAATTTGCCGTTCTAACAAAATATCGGCAAACGCCGATATTTTGTTAAAGTTCAAAGTTCAAAGTACAAAGTTCAGTTAATGATAAAAAAAACACCGCCTAGATTTAGGCGGTGTTTTTTTATTTTGCTTTGACTGGGGCGACGATGATTGATTTTGTTCGTTCGTCCGGTTTGGATTTTGATTCCAAAGTTCCCCTGTCCCCGATTATTTCCATAATATGCGCAAATAATTCAGGAACCGCGTCGCGACCCTGGGCCAGGACCCTTTTGCGGCCCTTGGTCATAACGGAAATTTTAACCTTGTCCCCGTTGCCCAAAAATTCAAAAACCTTTTTCATTTTGATTTGCAGGTCGTTTTCTTCGATAAATGGTTTGACCCACACATCACGCATTTCAATCGTTTTTTGATTCTTTTTTGCCTCGGATGCGCGTTTTTTCTGTTCGTATTTGTATTTACCGTAATCCATAATTTTTACAATTGGTGTGTCAGCATTTGCATTGATTTCAACCAAATCCAACCCAGCATTTTCCGCCATTTCCAGCGCCGCCGATGTCGCCATCACGCCCAGATTTTGGCCGTCCGCGGTTATTACCTGGACAGATTTTGCAAAAATACGATTGTTTATGCGCGGACCGTTATCGCGCCGTGTGTCACGGTTATTCATATTCGGTTTAATTTTAGGCTCCTTTGTATTACCTGGGAAAATTATTGAATAAAAATATCAGTTTTTCAACAATTTTTGCAATTCTTGCAATGCCGTCCAAACTTCGCGTTTCGCAGACGGTTTTAACAGTAAATAATTTGGGTGATATATCGGCATAACCGGCATCGCATTTTCGTTTTGAACCAATTTCCCGTGGCCGGTTGATAATTTCACATTTGCAATTTCCTGTGCCGGGGTTGCACCCAATGTCAAAATCACACGGGGTGCCAACATTTCCAGCAACCTGGACACAAATGGGCGTGCCAATGATAATTCCTCGGCCGACGGAGTGCGACCGCCGGGGGTCCTCCAAAATACAATTGGCACAATCGAAACATTATCACGCGACATACCAATCGCCGCCAACATTTTATCCAATAATTCGCCCGACGCCCCGGATAAAATTTTGCCAGTTGCGTCATCTTCGGCACCGGGGACATCGGTTACAATAACCAATCCGTTCGGATTTTTTGCAATATTTGGAAAAACCGTCTGGGTTGCCGCCGCACGCAGTGGATGATTTAATTCCCCCACCATACGCAACAATCCGTCCGTATCCGCCGGACGACGCGCCATAGATTCCGCGGCGTCTTGCGTCACCGTCCCAGATGGCGCGATTGGTGGCACAACCGTATCACGCGGATTTATTGTGTTTGAAATTTTTCGTTCTGACGGGTTTTGGGCCGCCGTTGCAACCGTCGCAGATGCCGCCGCCCATTGCGCACGCAATACACACGGAACATCAGATATTTCCCACTTTACCCCCCCCAGAATTAAATCTTGGACACAATAATCGTTCATTTTTTTATGTTTCCCCTTGCTTTTAGACTTGTTTTAGTATAAAATAGACCACGAGTAACAAAAACTCAAGGGAGTATTTTCATGAAAGTAAAAAACTTTGCATTATTGGCCGGTGTTGCCGGTTTGTTGGCCGCGTGTGGCGGTTCCAGCATCGTCGAACCTGCTGATTTAAACGATCAACGCGTGTTCTTCGCATTTAACTCTTCTGAAATTTCATCGGAAGCCAACGATATGTTGTTGGGTCAATCTTTGTATATGAAAAATCACGAAGATGTTAAAATCCAAATTGCTGGTAATTGCGACGAACGTGGTTCCACAGAATACAACTTGGCATTGGGTGCACGCCGTGCAAACGCAGCGAAATCTGTGTTAGTTAACGACGGTATCGATGCAAAACGTATTTCCACAATTTCTTATGGTAAAGAACGTCCTTTGGTCAAAGGAACGGGCGAATCCGTATGGAAATGGAATCGTAACGCAACAACAACAGTTAAATAATTGTTGATTGAAAGATACAAAAAAATACCGGCATTTGCCGGTATTTTTTTACCTGGGCCCCACAAAATTGTTAAATTTTGTGGGTATAATCCTACCGGCATTTGCCGGTATTTTTTTACCCGGCCCCCACAAAATTGTTAAATTTTGTATCGATTAAGAATTTATTGTTTCCCGGCTTTTTTTATTTAATTTTTGCCGGGAATCATTTATAAAAAAAACATCAAAAAAAGCCGGCATTTGCCGGCAAAAACATTGTATTTTTTCAACAATTTTATTTTGTTAACTTTTCAACCAATTCTTGCATTTCCATACGCGTTGCAAATTTTAATACAATTTGCCCCGCCCCACCCCGGCGTTCAACCAATTTTGCCGGCACGTGCAATGATTTTTGAATATCGTTTTCTATTTTTTTAACGGTTTTCTCATCAATTGTTTTAGATGAAAAGCCCCGGCTTTTACCGGCCCTTTTTACATTTTTCACACGTGTCGCAACATCCGCCACCGACATTTTATTTTCAACAATTTCGTGCGCCAATTTGGTCGGATTTTCAGCCACCGCAATCGTACGCGCGTGGGACGCAGATATTTCCCCGCGTGACACCATTTCGCGCACCGCATCTGGCAAATCCATTAACCGCATCGCATTACGAATATAACTTTCCGATTTACCAATCAGGCGCGACACATCCGCCATATCATAATTACATTTTTCAATCAGGTTTTTGTATGCAGCGGCCTCTTCTATGGGGTCCAAATTTTCGCGCTGAACATTTTCAATCAATGCGATTTCCATTGCGTTATTGTCGTCCAATTTTTTAATCACCGCCGGGATTTCATTTAACCCCGCCAATTTAGACGCACGAAAACGACGCTCGCCTGCCACAATTTCATAGTTATATGGACGCCCCACAACCGCACGCAATAAAATCGGTTGTAAAACACCCTTTTCACGGATTGATGCGGCCAAATCGTTTAATTCAGCATCTTTGAAAGTTTTGCGTGGCTGGTCCGGGTTGGCACCAATTTGTGCCAATGGTATTTGTTTTATCACCACACGTTCGCCACCGGTTAAAATTGATATATCCGGAATTGCGCCCATACCGGCCTGGATATCGGCCAATCCACGTCCCAATCCAAATTTTGATGCCATAATATTATTCCCCCTGCTCTAATTTATTAACAATTTCGGTTGCAACCCGCAAATACGCCTGGGCACCGGTTGAATTAAAATCATAAAACAGTGCCGGTTTGCCGTGACTGGGTGCCTCGGACACACGGACATTGCGCGGAATCACGGTTTTAAACACCGTATCACCAAAAGTTTTACGCACATCATTTTCAACATCACGCGTCACCGAATAACGTTTATCATACATCGTCAATAACACGCCCAAAATGCGTAAATCTGGATTCCATTTTTGTTGTACAATATTGATAGTACTGACCAATTGACGGATACCTTCCAATGCAAAAAATTCGCATTGCAGCGGGATTATAACGCTGTCGGCGGCATTTAATGCATTTAAAGTCAAATGTCCCAATGCCGGCGGACAATCCAGCAAAATAAAATCATAATATCCCAACACAGGTTCCAACGCATCACGCAAACGATATTCGCGATTTTCAACATCCAGCAAGTCAACCTCGGCCCCGGCAAGTTCAATACCCGATGGCAACAAATGCAAATTTGGCACCGCCGTCGTCAATATATTATCGGTAATATTTGCCGTCCCCATAATTACCCCATACACACTTTGCGAATGTTGGGCACGCACAAAACCCAATCCTGTTCCGGCGTTTCCTTGTTGATCCAAATCAATTAACAACACGCGTTTTTTTATCGCCGCCAAAGACGCACCAATATTGATTGCGGTTGTAGTTTTTCCCACCCCGCCCTTTTGATTTGCAAATGCGATTATTCTGGTCATAAAATTCACTTCCTTTTCTGCTTTTGATGATTAGCAAAAATTCCGATTCGGTCAAGCAATATAAAAACAAACACCAAAAACAATGTATTTTCATAAAGTTATTTACAATTTCATATGAAACAAACATAAAACTCAGCCAAAACACCCTGCCCGGCTTTTTTGATAAAAACATATTAAAAAATCCGGCAAATGCCGGGAATTTTTTTGCACAAATATTAAAAAAATTAAAACCAACAAAAAAACACCGGCATTTTTAATAAAAAACCACAAAAAAGCCGGTAATTTTTAACAATTTTAAATAAAAACACGCAAATTACAATAAACTATTAAATATTTCATATGAAATTGCCGGCTTTTTTAACACTTCATCAGATATAGCGATGATTTTTAACATTTATTATAAAACCGTCACCCGTTTTAGACGGATATAGTTTAAAATCAAAATTATATTTTCGTTTAGCCGCATTTATTTCTTCTTTGATATGCGAACCCTTTAACAAAAATAATTCGCACCTGGTTTTATAAACATAATCCAAAATCCGAACCAGTGGCGCAAACGCACGCGCCGTAAAAATATATTTTTTAGACAAATCTAAACCTGCAACATAATTTTCAACCCGCCCGTGATATATCGTCAAATTATCCAGATGCAATTGATTTTTAACCTCGGTCAAAAACGCCACCTTTTTACCGATTGATTCTATACAAGTAACACGCCATCCCAATATTGCCAAAACAACACCAGGAAACCCCGCCCCAGAACCCAAATCGATAACATCACAATCAGCCGGCAAATATTCGGCCAATTGGGCAGAATCGGCAATATGCCGATTATCAATATCGGACAGGGTACTGGGCGCCACCAAATTCATACGCCCCGACCATTCGCGCAATAAATTTTTGTATATTTCAAATTTGTCTTTGTTTTCCATAAAAAATATTTTATCATATAAAAGTTATGAAACCAACAAAAACATTTTTATTTGTGTCTGCGGGATTAGTTGCCGGTTTGGTGGCGATTCATATGGCAAACACTCGGGTCCCATCCGTGTCATCGGATGGAAAAATTCCAACAACAAACTATGGTGCTTTTTTGGCGGCACAACACGCGTTATACACCAATAATTTTGACCGCGCAGATGAATTTTTGGGGCAAATAACTGATGATGCCCGCGAATATAAATCTGTTGCAGAAATGCGTGTGTTGACCGATTTTTTAAATGGCGTTATTCCGGACGATATTACCGAATTACAAAAGCAAAAAACCATCGTTTCACGCATAATTGTTGATGCGAATTTGGTAAAAAATGGCAAATGGGCGGATATATATTCAAAACATAAAAACGATAATATGCGGCTGTTGTCGCCGTTCCGCATTTGGTCGGGTGTTGCAAACAATTATATTACCAAAACATTCAAATTTATTGATTCATTGGACACAAATCCATCGTGGCAGGCGTTTCTGCGCGGACAAATTTATGCTCAACAGGGCAGGGCCGCCAAGGCCGCCGCGGCATTCCGCGAGGTAAAACCGGAATTTTTAAACATCAATGATTACCTGTATTTAATGTCTTTTTATAAGCATTTTGATATGGATAATGACGCAAATACATTGCGGACAAAATTTACCACCAAACCCGGCAGTATGTTTATGATTGGATATAACGAAATTCCGGATTGGTCACTGTTTTCGGGATACAAAAACCAATTGGCATTTAACCTGGTGCAAACGGTTGCCCATACCCAGGCATTATCCCATTCGGATTTATCGCTGATACTGTTGCGATTTGCGGAAAATGTGGCCGATACAAACCCGATACAGAGCGATGCGGTAAATTATCATTCGGGATTGTATATGATTGCCAATATGGGAAATTACGATAAATATTTTTCTAAAATTGACCAATCCAGCCCATATTATCCGTTTGTTAAACTGCGTTTGGCCGAGATAAATCGTAATGTTGATGATGTGCGCAAGGCCATCGCGGCCCAGCCTTTGTTTATGCCGGCGGTAAATCAGTTGGTCGGATGGCAAACACAACAGGGGCAAGCGCGTGCGGCATTAAAAACAATTGATAAAACATTGGATAACCCGGATATTTCAACCGCGGCACGCGCGTATTTGTTTAAAATGCGGGCCGAGGTTAATTTTATATTCGGCAATCTGGACGCATCACAGAAAGATGTGGATTCGGCAACAATATTATTGGCAAAACCGGACCCTGATATTTTCAGTATCCAGGCGCGCATTTGGGCTGCCAAAAAAGATAATTTAGACCGGGCTTATGCGTACAGTTTGGCATTGGTTCAATTTGCGCCGGCCGACATTTGTTCGTGGGATACACTGGGATATGTTGTGCGCGCCCGCGAAGGATTGCCCGCCGCATTGGATTTAATGGAACGCGTTGGCGAAATTGCAAACTCTTGTTCGGCATTGTTTGAACATTTGGGCGATATGTATGTCGAAAATGGCGATACTAAATTGGCACGCGACGCATACGCGCGGGCGATTGAGTTATCTGATGACGGGTTGGTCGTAAAACCGGTGCTGGAAAAGAAATTGAAAAAGGTTCAATAAATGAATTTTCAAAACGTTGGTATTATCGGTGCAGGCGCGTGGGGCACAGCGTTGGCGATAAATATCGCGCGTGGCGGTAAAAATGTCGTTCTGTGGTCATTTGACGGCGAATATAAACAGTTTGACGGGGTTGATACACCCGCAAATTTAACTGTTGTAAAAAATCCGGACGATATCGCGGATACAGATGTATGGCTGTGCGTGACACCGGCGGCGTTTTTCAAAGACACATTAAAAAAATTCGTAACGGTTTATAACAATCAGCCAATTATTATCTGTACCAAGGGCGCAGACAGTAAAACACACGAATTTATGAGCGAGATTTTGATGGACGCGTTGCCACAATGTGTTGATTTTGGGGTTCTGTCGGGTCCGCAATTCGCGGCCGAGGTAGCAAATGGCGTTCCCACCGGTTCAACATTGGCCGGAACAGGGCGTGCGTTGGACGCGGGCAGGGCGGTATTGAATTTGGCACACTTGGATGAAACAGATGATGTTATTGGTGCACAAATTTGTGGCGTTGGAAAAAATGTTATGGCATTGATTGCCGGCTTTTTATCAATCAAAACGGCCGGCGAAAATGAAAGGGCGATGATATTTACCCAGTGTTGCAATGAAATTATAAATATTGGTTTGGCTATGGGTGCAAACCTGCGGACATTTACCGGACTGTGTGGTTTAGGCGATTTGTTTTTATCGGCAACATCCATTACCAGTCGCAATTATGCCGCGGGTGTCGCAATCGCAAACGGAACAACATTGGTTGGCACGGTCGAAGGACTGTTTGCGTTTGACACAATATTAAATCGCGCCGAAAAATTAGGCATAAAAACACCGGCATTAACCGGCATAAAACACAAAATGAACATATAATATTTTCCACAAATTCCCGGCCAAAACGAATCAAAAAAACCCGGGAAATTATAAAAAAACACCGACAAACGCCGGTGTTTTTTTATCAGAATAGCAAACATACATACCCGATGTATCCAACCAAAAACAGGGCACCAACCCAACGCGGAATCTTGCCAAAAACACCACATATAATTATCGCAATTGTTGCGGCAACCATAACCCAAAAACTGGCCCATAATGGGGGCACAGGTGTTGGATATATCAATCCCATTGCACCCATAATTAAAAATATATTGGCGATATTACTGCCGATGATATTACCGTATGCAACCGATGTGTGTTTATGTATCGCCGCAACGATTGACACCGTTAATTCAGGCAGGGATGTTCCAAACGCGATTAATGTTAATCCCAATACTGATTCATTTACACCCCATATACGCGCAATTTTTGTCGCAGACGCAATCAATAAATCGGCACCATATATGATTGTTGCTATGCCCAGAATTGATAATGCGATATATAACAATACAGATATTTCTTTGCGACGCGTTAAATGCAAATCTTCGGGTTCGGGTTCTTTGTCATAACAAATAACAAAATAGCCCAATATAAATAAAATAAAAAATATCCCGATAACTGTATCCAGGTATCCAAACCACATTACTAGCCCCATCATAAAGGCCGACATTAACAAAAATAATCCATCACGACGGAATCCGGTCCAACCTATGCGCACAGGCGACAACAACGCAGATAAACCCAGGATAAATAAAATATTTGATATGTTTGAACCGATAATATTGCCAAACGCCATACCTGGCACACCGTTCGATAACGCGGTGATGGATGCCGACAATTCCGGCAAGGATGTTCCGCACCCCATTAAAACAATGCCAATTACCAATGGCGACAGGTGTAATTTTTTTGCCAGTTTTACACCACTGTTGACCAACAATTCGCCACCACCGACCAAAAAAGCGAGCCCTAAAACGAATAATAAATACATCATTTTATTCGTACCTTAAACTGTCAATCGGATTTAGTTTTGCAGCCTTGATTGCTGGAAAAACACCGGACGCCAAACCAACAACAATCGCAACCGTCACCGACAGCACAACCGGCCAAATACTTAACGGCACATTATACCCCAACCACAAACGACCGACACCTTGGGCCAATAATTCACCCAATAACAACCCCGTCATAGAACCTATGAACGAAATCAATACAGATTCCGACAAGAATTGTATGATAATATGTCGTTCGCGTGCACCAATGGCCTTGCGCACACCGATTTCGCGTGTTCTTTCCGCGACCGATACCAACATCATATTCATAATACCAATCGAGCCAACCAACAATGACACCGCCGCAATCGCCACCAACAACAGTTTTATATACCCCGTCACCGTTGACATTGTTTCCATAACTTGTTTCATATCAGTGATTTGAAAATCGTCTTCGTCGGTATCTTTTAACCGATGACGTGAACGGAGCAGGGCGGTTATTTGTTCGGTCGCGATATTGTTATCGGCATCTTGATACAATTTCAAAACAATTGATTGAACAGCGTTTGGAAAACGACTGCCGGATAAACGCTTTTTTAATGTAGTAATTGGAATCATTACCATATCGTCGGCACTGCCCATCACAGAATCGCCCTTGGCGCTGGTCACACCAATAACAACAAACGGAGTGTTTTGAATCCTGATTATTTCACCAACTGGATTTGACGGCATACCCAATTCCGACGCAACATCCGGCCCAATAACAACATATGTCGCCGCATTTTTTACCGCATCCGCATCAAAAAAAGTTCCGTGTTCTATTTCAACATTTTGAACGGTTTGATAATCCGGATATGCGCCAATCATTGATGTTGACCAGTTTTTGTTTCCATATACAACCTGGGCAGATGACATTTGCATTGGGGTCACGGCGGCAACATCGGGCAATTTCGCCAAAAATTCTGCGTCATCGGTGGTTAGTGTTTGTTTGTTTCCCATACGCACACCCGCAACACGCGCCGCACCCGCACGAATAACAATCGTATTTGTCCCCAGGGACGAAAATTGGTCTGTGATAGATTGCTGGACTGTTTCACCAACCGCAACCATTATTACAACCGCCATAACGCCAATAATAATACCCAATACGGTCAAAAAAGAACGCAGTTTATTGCCACTGATTGACAGCCAAGATTCTTTCATTATATCGTTAAAAGTCATTTGGCGCCCCTTTTGGATTTTGGCATTAATTCAGATTCTGCGCGTGGTATTTTTCCATCGTATGTGACCCGACCGTCGTAAATATGAATCAATCTATCTGAATATTTCGCAATATCAAATTCGTGAGTAATCATTACGATTGTTATTCCCATATCGCGATTTAATTTTTTAAAAAACTGTAAAATTTCGTTTCCCATTTTGGAATCCAATGCACCGGTTGGTTCGTCCGCCAAAATCAATTTAGGCGTTCCCGCCAATGCACGCGCGATTGCAACGCGTTGCTTCATACCACCCGATAATTGCGTTGGCAAATATGTTTCAAAATCCGCCAGCCCTACCAATTTTAACATCTCGCGCGATTTTGATATCCGTTCAGACATCGGCAATCCGCGATACATCAATGGCAACATAACATTATCCAAAATACTTCTTTTTGGTAATAAATTAAAGTTTTGAAATACAAATCCGATATATTCGTTGCGCACGATTGCTAATTCGTCGTCCGTCATTGTCGATATGTCGCGACCATATAATTTGTATGTTCCCGATGTCGCAGAATCCAGCGCACCAATTATATTCATACACGTTGATTTCCCAGACCCCGACGGCCCCATTATCGATACAAATTCCCCCGATTTGATATTAATGTCAATATCAAACAAAACTTGTTGTGTACCACCAATTTCCAACGGGAAACTTTTGCAAATTTTATTCAAAGATATTATATCAGATTGCGTCGCCATTTATTCACCATTACATTGGACCGCCGCCCATCGGACGTGAACGCATTGTTGATTTTTTTGTTGATGATTCTTG
Source organism: uncultured Pseudomonadota bacterium (assembly GCA_902793005.1). GTDB lineage: Bacteria > Pseudomonadota > Alphaproteobacteria > Rs-D84 > Rs-D84 > Enterousia. The sequence continues at coordinate 15,916 of CADBBQ010000003.1, read as the reverse complement.
ACCAACACGGCCAACAATGATTTTATCGCCCGGGATTATTTCGTTTGAAATAATCTGCGTTTCGGTGGCCGTCACCAGTCCTTTTTTATATTCCAACATAACAACCTGTTTATCACGCAAAATCGCCAGATGATTTTCCGGAGATACATTTGCGGCGGCCGGGTCGATATTTGCAAAACTTTTTACCAAAAACGCAGAATTTGGTGCATACCAGGCTTCTTCGGCACGATTAACAACAATTGTGACAAACGCAGTCATTCCCGGCATCAACAACAATTTTTCGTTATCAACATCAATCACAACAGTATATACCACCACATTTGATGTTGTTGTGGGCGATAATCTGATTTGACGCACAACGCCCGAAAAAGTATTTCCCGGATATGCATCAACCGTAAAATGCACAGATTGACCCTGTTGAATCATACCAATATCGGCCTCGGATACCGCGGTTTCAATTTGCATTTTTGTTAAATCTTCGGCAATTTCAAACAAGTCTGGCGTTTGGAAAGATGCCGCAACGGTTTGGCCTTTATCAACCTTGCGCGATATAACGGTACCATCAACCGGGGATGTAATTGTTGCATAACCTAAATTTGTTATGGCTTTGTCATATTGGGATTGCGCACGGGTCACAGCGGCGGCAGCTTGTTCGTATTGCGATTGTGATTGTTCCATTTCTGCACGTGCAATAAAACCGTCGGCGTATAAAGATTTGTTGCGAATATAATCAGATTTCGCCAAATTCATTTGCGATTTCGCAGAATCTAACGCGGCACGAGCCTCGGTCACAGAAGATTTTAATACCGATGGTTCTATTTTTAATAAAACATCGCCTTGTTTAACTTTGGAATTATAATCAACAAATATTTCTTCGATTGTGCCGGAAACTTGGGACCCAACATTTACGGTGTTAACAGGGCTGATTTCGCCCGTGGCACTGACCACCTGTTCCAGGTCCCCACGCGATATATCGATTGTGACAAATGCGCCACGCGCGCCCGATTTTTTTGCACCGCCCCAAAATATAAATCCCAATACAACGACAGCAATTATCGCCAAAGACCACCATTTATGGCGCCACATCCACGAAAAAATTCCTTTGATTTTATTCCACATCTGTCTCTCCGTCCAATTTTGATTGAACATCACCAATCGCCAGCGCAACCGCCGCACGTTTTATATACAAATCATATTTTGCCGCATTGTGTTGGTTGCGCGCATCAACCAATTCAGATTGCGCCGTTTGCCAATCCAACATTGTTGCGCGTCCAACCCGATACATTCCCGATGTCACGCGTTCGCTTTCCGTTGCAGATTTCAACAATGCATCGGTTTGTTCCAAAACCGTTTTTGCGGTTTTATAATTTTGATACGCGGTAAACACATCCATCATCGCATTGTTTGATATGGCGCGCTCGTTATCAGATGCCGCATCATAATTGGCAGACGCGGCACGCGCATTATACATATTGGCAAACCCGGCAAATATCGGCATAGACACCGACACACCAACCGAACCACCGGCACGACCCGATATATCATCAAACAATCCACCTACATTATCGCCCCGCATATCCACAGACCCCGTTACGGAAATTGATGGCAAATTTTTCAAAAACGCACTGTTGCGGCGATGCCACGCAGCATCTTTGTTTGCCGTCGCACGCAATAAATCGGGACGCTTTTTACGCGCAATTTCAATCAATTTGTTTATATCTTCGCTTTCGGCATCACTGCCAAAAGATGCCGGCATATCGGCAATTGTTATTTCGTTGTCCGCTGGGAAAGATAATTTAGTTAGCAAGTTCCCTTTGGTAATTTCACGATTATTTTTTGCGCGTTCCAATTTTAATTCGGCGGATGCAAGCGTTGTGTCCGCCTTGTACACATCGGCCTTGGCCACGGCGCCGGCCTTGAATTTTTTATCGGCGGTATCTTTGGCGGTTTGCGCAACCGTTAATGCCATCTTTGCGGATTCCACCGTCGCATTTGCATTTAACAATTCGTAATACGCACCAATCACAGAATATATATAATTTTGTACCGTTTCATCGTAATCAAATCCCGCCGCACGATATGTCGCCAATGCAGTCGCAAAATCTGACGAACGACGACCAAAATCAAAAATTAAATACGATGCGGATAACGACCCACCATATTCCCAATCATCGTGCACACGATGTAAACGTCCGGCCGACATATGCGCATCCAATTTCGGCAAATAATTCGCGTACGCGGCATTTTTTGTAAAGTGCGACGAACGATATGACGCATATGCCGCAGATGTTTGCGGATTGCGACACAAACCAAAATCTATGACCTGTTGCAGGGTTAAAACAGTATCGGGAACAGTACGCAATTTTGCACAATCATCGGACGCATAGGCCGCGTACGGCAAAACAGCAAATAACAACCAATATTTTTTCATAAATTCTCTCTCGGATTTCCAGTTGATAATAACATAAATACAAACATTTACGCAAGAAAAATCAATATCGTAAAATTCCCAAAATGCCCCAAAATTTTATGTTGCAAAGGGTCTTTTTTTTGTTTAATATGCAAGCACAGCAAAGGCCAGGTGGCAGAGTGGTTATGCAGAGGACTGCAAATCCTTGTATGCCGGTTCGATTCCGACCCTGGCCTCCAAAATTCCATTATGATTGATAGCCTAACTCTTACAGATTTTCGTAATCATATGGCGTCGCGCATTGATGTTCGTGACGCAAAGAATATTATTATAATTGGTGAAAATGGTGCCGGTAAAACCGCAATACTGGAAGCCCTGTCAATGTTATCTGGCGACCGGGGAATGCGTGGTGCCGATATGTCGGACATTGCCAGATTTGGCGGAAACGGCGGATTTTCTGTGTTTGGCGAAATCGCAACTGGTGATTGCCTGGCGGTATATTTTACACCGGGCGACAATAATCGACGCGCAAAAATAAATGATGAAAACGCACCTTTGGCAGATTTGGGAAAATTATTGCGGATTGTTTGGATTTCCCCACGCGAAGACCGTTTGTTTGTGGATGCAACCGCCGACCGACGCGCGTTTTTTGACCGCTTGGCATCTAATTTTGACCCGGCACACATTGGACGCAGTGCAAGATTTTCAAAACTGTTATCGGAACGCGCGGCGGCATTAAAATCTGGCGCAGATAAATATTGGATGGATGCGTTGGACGACCAATTGGCGGGCGTGGCGATTGCCGTTGCGGCGGGACGGGTTCAATATGCCGGAAATGTGAATTTTTTCTTGTCGTCTTGTCGTGTATCGGTGGATGGGATGTTGGAAAAAATGATTATCGATGGTGTACCGGCGGCCGCGGCGGAACGCGAGTATCGAAAATATTTATCACAAAATCGCGAATTGGTGGGCGACAAAATGGTATTGGACGGACCGCATAAATCTGATTTTGGGATGTTTAATAACGAATTAAATCTGCCTGTGAAATTAACCAGTACCGGACAACAAAAAAAGGCTTTGTTTGATTTGATATTGGCACATACGGATTTATTGCACAATAAAACAAAACAGGACAGTATCGTTTTATTAGACGAGGCCGCCGCACACCTGGATGCGGAGACGCGCGCAAAAATATTTAAAAAATTAAATGATACACATACCCAGGTTTGGGCAACGGGATTGGATAAAAATTCATTTATTGATGTGCCGGGTGCCGTATTTGTCGCTTGCAAGAACGGCGAAATTAGTTCTATAATTCGTTGAAATATAAAAGGTTCCAAATATGGCAAAAATCGATTACCAATTGTTATTAGATAACGCGTTAAAATCCGTCGTCAAAGATGCACTGATTTACGCACAAATAAACGGATTGGGCGACGGGTCGCATTTTTTCATCACATTCAAAACCCGTGATGCGGGTGTGCAATTGCCGGATTTTTTGCGTATGCGTTATCCCGATATTATGACAATCGTGTTGCAATATTCTTATACAAATTTGCACGTGTCGGATAAAGAGTTTGGCGTGCAATTGACTTTTGACGGACGGCCGTTTTTTATCCGTGTGCCATTTTCGGCATTGGTTGAATTCAAAGACCCATCGGTTGATTTCATTTTGACATTTCAACATAAATCATCCCCGGACGCAGCGGACAACGATATGGAATTGCCGTTGGATGAAAATAAAAATTCTGTGCCGGACGATAAACGCGTCGTGTCATTGGATGAATTTCGTAAAAAAAAGCAACAATAAAAAACCGGCTTTTGCCGGTATTTTTTTAAAGTTCAAAGTGCGATTTATTTATTAAAAATTTCGGCGCGAAAGTCCGGGTCGCCCAAAAAATTATACGAACAACGATATGTGCATAAATTTGCGCACTCGGCGGCATTGCGAAATTCGCCACGATATGCCCACTTGGTTGGCGTTTTTTTATGAACATCGGATGTTGTTGCAATTATTTTACACCAACAATTCGGACCGCTTTTTTCGGCCGCGATAAATATTCCATCCGTGTTTTTATTGTTGCAAGTACTGGTCCCCAAGACATTTGTTTCATCATAAAATGCACGCCAATCGCCCGGATTTAATCCCGTTGCGTGATTTTTCGCACTTTCATCCAATTGATAATAGCCGGAACTGAATCGGAACCAATCAATATTTGTATCGTCGGTATATTGCGGAATATTTTCCGCCACCGCATCAGAAAAATCCGACACGACATTTCCGTATTCGTCGTATTCGGCAAACGCCGGCGCACACAAAAACAACAATAAAAACGCAAAAATTTTGTTTTTCATACACACTATTATATCACAAAAAACATAATAAAAAAAGGGGCAAGGTGCCCCCTTTTTTTATTTTTTGTTTTTTATAATTCGGCGCGAACCTCGGTCACTTCATAACATTCGACACGGTCGCCTTCTTTGATATCGTTATATTTATCAAAACTCATACCGAATTCGACGCCACCGGATACTTCTTTGACCTCGTTCTTTTCACGACGCAATTCGCCGATTTTACCATCGTAAATCACAACATTGTCGCGCAACAGACGCACGAACGCATCTTTTTTGATTGTGCCCTCGGTCATACGACAACCGGCAACACGCGTTCCCTTGCCAACCGTAAACAATGCGATAACATCGGCGTATCCGATAAAGTTTTCTTTGTGAACAGGTGCCAATTTACCAGACAAAATTTCTTTGATTTCGTCGGTAATACGATACACAACACTGTGATAACGAATATCAACACCATTGTTGCGCGCCATATCACGAACGGTACTGTCGGCACGAACATTAAACGCGATAATCACCGCGCCAGATGCCGTGGCCAATCTGATATCGCCCTCGGTAATTTGACCAACACCCGACGACAAAATATCAACCGCCGCCTTGTCAGAATTAATTCCACGCAACATATCGGTAATAGCCTCGACAGAACCTTGGACATCGGCACGCAAAATAACCGGCAAAGTCAATTTTTTTGTTTCATCGCGCGCAGCAAACAAATCTTGCAATGATGTGCGTTTAACCGCGTTTGCTTTGTCTTTGGCTTGTTGTGCACGATACGCGGCAACTTCGCGCGTTTGGGCCTCGGTTTCCATAACCCGCAATTCATCACCGGCAGCGGGTACCGAATCCAATCCCAAAACCATAACCGGTTGCCCCGGGTGGACCGATTTTACACGTTCACCAAATGAATTTATCAAACCACGCACACGACCAAATGTTTCGCCAACAACAAACACATCACCAATTTTCAATGTGCCTTGGCGAATAATAACGGTTGCAACCGCACCCAGACCGCGTTCTTGTTTAGCCTCGACCACGTTGGCAACCGCCGGCATAGTTGGGTCAGCGCGCAAATCCATCATTGCGGCCTGTAATAAAATAGCCTCTTCTAATTTATCCAGATTTGTTTTTTTCTTGGCGGAAATTTCAACACATTGAACATCACCACCCATTGATTCAACCTGGACCTCTTGTTGCAACAAATCAATTTTAACCTTTTCCGGATTAGCCTCGGGCAGGTCGCATTTATTAATCGCAACGATAAATGGAACCTTGGCCGCACGGATGTGGTTTATTGCCTCGATAGTTTGGGGCATAATTGAATCATTTGCCGCAACAACCAACACAACAATATCCGCCATTTGCGCACCACGCGCACGCATCGCGGTAAATGTTTCGTGGCCGGGCGTATCCAAAAATGTAATCATTTGACCGGACGATGATTTAACCTCGTACGATGAAATATGTTGGGTTATACCGCCAGCCTCGCCAGCAACCACATTGGCATTACGAAACGCATCCAACAGTGATGTTTTACCGTGGTCAACGTGTCCCACAACAGTCACGATTGGCGCACGCGGAGTCAAATTTTCCGGATTTGGTTCGCGTTCCAATTGGTCGGCATATGGTTTTACAACAACACGTTTAACGGTTGCACCAAATTCGCCCGCAATCAATTCCGCGGTATCTGCATCAATTGATTGGTTTTGGGATACCATCATCCCCATTTCCATCAATTTTTTAACAACATTACCAACCTTTTCCGCCATAGCGTTTGCCAAATCTTTGACAACAATCGTTTCGCCCAAGTTCACAACGCGTTCAACCTTTTGTGGGGCAGAAAACACCGCGCGGGCTTTTTCACGGAAACGTTTTAACGATGCCTCGGAACGGCGGCGATTTGCGCCACGCAATTCGATTTCATCATCGTCATCGTCGTTGCCACCCATAATAATATCATTGATAGAAATCTTGCCCGATTTTTTGAAATCTTTTTTAAATGATTTATTCGGTTTGCGATTTATATCATCATCGTCATTATTATTGCGACCCGGTTTTGAATAATTAGAAAACTGTTGCTTTTTATGTTCAGGTGCCGCATTTGTCGCAATCGGTGCCGGCATTGGTTCCGGTTCCACATCAGAATTATCCGCGACACGCGCGTTTAATTGGTTTTTAACCTGTTCGTATTCGGCGGCTTCACGCGCACGCGCCGCCTCACGCGCGGCGGCCTCGGCGGCCTCGGCGGCTTGGCGGCGTTTTTGTTCTTCTTCGCGGGCACGTGCGGCCTCTAAGACGGCGCGCAATTTTTCATCGGCCGCATTATGTTGAACAACCGGTTTTTCCGGTTCATCACGCAATTCGTGACTGCCCGGGGCGACGATACGACGACGGCGTTCAACAAACACCGCGTCGCCTTTTTTACTTTGCACCGCGCCCAATGTCACAGATTTTCCAAGTGTTAATGTAGCCATTAAATTTGCCCCTTTGGATTAAATTATTTGTTTTCGTTGCTGATACCGTATGCCAATTCACGCGCCTTCATAATAATACGACCGGCCAAATGCATAGACATCGCGTCTTCGCCCAATATTTCAATCAATTCATCGGACGCCAAATCCGCCAAATCAGACAATGTCTTGATTCCGTTTTCGCCCAATTTCAGCAAAACAGGGCGTTGGACAAATGAAAAGTTCAACAAATCATCCGTCATACCCATTGCGTGACCTTTGTCGATATATTCTTGTTCTTGTTTAGCCAAGTAATCTTTGGCACGTTTTTGCAATTCAGACGCCAATTCGGAATTGAAACTTTCGATTGATTCTAATTCAGACACATCAACGAACGCAATTTCTTCGATTGTGCGGAAACCTTCGTTAATCAAGATTTGCGCAATCATTTCATCAACATCCAAACCACGGATAAACAATTCTGTTTTTTCTTTGGCTTCTTTGGCACGACGTTCTTGTTCTTCTTCTTCGCTTAATACATCGATTTCCCAACCAGTCAATTGAGATGCCAAACGCACATTTTGACCACGACGACCAATTGCCAATGATTGTTGGTCCGGATTTACAACGACAGCCGCCTTGTGTTTATCTTCGTCGATAATGATTTTTGCGACCTTGGCCGGTTGCATTGCATTTACGATAAACACAGCCGGGTCTTCGGAATACAAAATAACATCGATTTTTTCACCGTGGCATTCATTGATAACCGGTTGAATACGTGTTCCCTTGATACCAACGGTCATACCAACCGCGTCAACCGATGGGTCATTTGTTTCAACCGCAATTTTCGCGTGTGAACCCGGTGCACGTGATACAGAACGAATTTTAATAATACCCTCGTAAATTTCTGGAACTTCTTGGAAGAATAATTTTTCCATAAACATCGGGTGTGTACGGGTTAAAAAGATTTGTGGACCGGAATTCGACCGTTCAACATCCATAATTAATGCACGAATACGGTCACCAACACCCAAACGTTCGCCCGGAATCATTTCAGTTCCTTTGATATAACCTTCGGCCTTGCCATTGATATCAACATATGCATTACCGAATTCGATTCTTTTGATAACACCGTTGATGATTGTACCAACCTCGTCCTTGAAATCTTCGTATTGATGGCCACGTTCGGCATCGCGGACGCGACTCATCATAATTTGACGCGCTGTTTGAAACGCAACACGACCAAATTCAGGTTCCGGTAATGGGTCAACAACCGTTTCACCAACAACAGGATTGTCGGAATATTTTTTCGCCTGGGCCACGGTCAACATTGTGTTTGGGTCATATTCATCACCCACAGATTCCGGGGATTCAATGACTTGGAACAAGCGTTGCGTGTGAATTGCGCCGTTTTTACGGTCAATAGATGCCGTGATATTAAATTCTTCGCCGTATTTGTGTTTTGCGATTTTTGCAATCGCCATTTCCAATGATTCAAAAACGATTTCTTTATCGATATTTTTTTCCTCGGACAAAGATTTGATGCCTTCTAATAAATCCTGACGCGGCATAGATACAAACGCCATTTTTAACTCCTGTTGTTGTTTTTTGCGTTAAATATTAAATATTCCAGTTTACTAAAAGGGCGGGGCTTTCGGCCCCGCCCTTAAAAAAACTTTTTTAAGAACATTTGTATTATGCCATTAAATTTTACGATTGCAAGAAAAATTATAAATAATTTGACGGTTTGACTTTTGGACTCTATACTTATTTATTATGAATATTATAAACAGATATTTTTCCAGGCAGTTAATTGCGATATTTATTATGCTGTTGCTGATTTTGACGGGACTGGCGTGGACGATGCAAATTATGTCTATGATGAAGTTCTTGCTGAATTACGGCATTAATTTTGGCAGTTTTATCGGTCTGACCGCGTTATTGATACCGTTTATTATATCTATTATTATTCCGTTTGTCACATTTATTGCGATTATATTTGTGTATAACAAAACCATTTCTGATAACGAGGCATCGGTTATGATGGCATCTGGCCTGTCGCCGGCACAATTGGCGCGGCCGGCGTTATGGTTTGCGGGAATTTTAACCGCATTAAATTTGGTTTTGAATTTGTGGTTTGTTCCAATCAGCCAAGATTATTTTTATGACACACAATGGAATCTGCGTTATGGGTTGGCACATTTAAAACTGCAAGAATCCGCATTTACAAATATTACCGATGGTTTGGTTGTTTATGTTGATAAAGTTTCCGGCCACGATATGTCCCAGGTTATGTTATCTGATTCCAGAAACCCATCCACGGAAATGATTGTGTTTGCCGAAACGGGTAAATTGGTGACCACACCACGGGGATTATCAATTGTTATGGAAAATGGTTCTTTGCAGACACGAAACAAATCGATGATAACCGGAACATTTGATACATTTGATATGGATTTAAATGTCGCAACGCGGGAAAATTCGGGGTCTTTTCGTGTACGCCGGTTTTCGACACGTGATTTGATAAAATTTTTGGGCACGGAAAATCTGTCTGAAAAAAATACCAAAATGATTTTCAGTGAATTGGCCAATCGTATGTGTATGCCGTTTATGAATTTAATATTGGCAATTGTATGCACGGCGATTTTGTTGAAAACATCACTGTTGCGTCGCCGGGCCAGTTTCGCGCCCGCCGTGGCGGTATTGGCGATGGCGATATTGATGACATTGTTTATGACATCGGCAAATATGATTTCATCTTGGCGTGATTTTTATATGTTTGCGGGTGGAATTTTGGCCGTATTGGTGGTATCTGGGGTTATATTATATAAAAAATGAAGAAAATAAATTGGGCTTTTTATTTGGCGGTTATGTCATATTGCAACGGCGCAATTGCGTTGCCCGGTACGGTTGATATTGATGGGCCAAAAACTATCACGGCGGATAAAATCGAATATAACGCAAAAAGCGCAGAAATAAAAACAATCGGAAACACCACAATCACAAATCAATCAGGCCAGACATTAAAATTAACAAATTCTGATTTTTCAAATCGTGGTGCAAATATCGCGGGGTCAGATATCGAATTATGGTTGGGTGATCACGTGTATATCACGGCCGAAAAAATATCACGGGACGGTGATATCACAATCGCAGATGACGCAATGTTCACCGCGTGCGATGGTTGTGATTCATACGGTAATGCCTGGGAAATCTTTGCAACAACAATCAAGCACGATAAACAAGAACGCAATTTATATTTTCATAATCCGGTGTTGTGGATGTATGATTTGCCGGTGTTTTGGTTTCCTTATTATTATATGCCGGACCCGGGTGTTAAATATCGCAGCGGTTTATTGATGCCCGATTTTAATTCGACAAATAATATGGGAACACAAATAAATTTGCCGGTGTATATTTCTTTGTCGGAATATCACGACGCAACGGTTACGATGTCTTATTTAACAAAAGAAAATCCGTTGGTACAGATTGAACACCGGTTAAACGCTGACCATTCTAAATTCCGGACAACTGGGTCATATACACATAATAAAGAAGGTAAAAATCGTTGGCATATTTTCAACAATGACATTATCGAATTGGGTGAATATGCCCGGGCCGAGATATCATTGGAACGCGTGTCTGACCAAACATATTTACAAAAATATGGTTTTTATAACGACCAACCTTATTTGGATTCGGGTGCACAAATTGAATTGTTCGGTCAATCGGGATATGTTGTGGCGGACACTCATTTCTTCCAAGAATTACGCACCGCGGGGCGCACAGAATCTTCGATGGATGGAAATATTTTGCCAAATGTGCGTGGTGTGTATCAAACTGCGCCAATTTATCGTGAAACATACATTTTGTTAAACAGTGATATTTTGGGTGTGGACGGTCATAACAATACCGGGATGCAGCGCGTAATTGGTGATGCACGCATTGTGTCCCCGTGGACATTGTGGGGCGGAAATCGACTGACGCTGTCAATGGATGCGCGGTATGATGTGTATAATTTTCAAAACTATGATTTGAACCAAAATCCGGATTTTACGGGTGTTCAAAATCGCTTTTTACCCAGTGGTTATGTCGAGTGGGGCCTGCCACTGTTTCGGCCGGGTAAAAATTGGACACACATCCTGGAACCGCGCGCGCGATTGACATTTATGCGACACACAAAAACCCAGGAAGTATTTGCGGTAAACAATGATTCGGCGGGTGCGTTATTATCGGATGTGACTTTGTTTTCAAACAACCGTTTTTCCGGATACGATTTGTGGGAAAACGGAACATTTGCAGATTACGGCCTGCGTTGGGCAACATACGGGACGGACGCGGAATCGGCGGAAATATTTTTTGGACAAAGTTATGATTTATCGGGACGTTCTGATACCGACCCCAACAGCGGATTTCACAAAGGCGCATCGGATTGGGTTGGACGCATTGGGTTAAATAATGGGTCTTGGTTGGGATTAAATTCACGATTTCGTTTTGACCGCGACACGTTTTCGTTGCGTCATATCGAAACAGATGCAAATATCGGAACATCACGTAATTATGTGTATATCGGACATATTTGGTCCGAACAATTGGACGAGGCTTTCTTGGGCCAAGACATCAACGAAACAACATCGGGGGTCAAAATCCAATTGACAGAACGCTTGTCATTGAACTTTAATGCGGTGTATAACAATACATACAATCGTTTTCAACGGCATTATGGAATGCTGTTTTATCAACACCCGTGTTATTTCTTGTCTTTGGGATATCGAACAGATAACGCCATACGCCAAGAATATGCGGGGAATACGACATTTCAATTCCGTTTTGGTTTGAATTATTAGAAAAAGAAAAGGTCAGGAAAAATGAAAAAATATTTTATTGCGATTTTGTGTTTATTGGTGCTGCCGGCGTATGCAACAACCGTTGTCGCAACTGTTAATGGAAAGCCCGTCACCGATGCCGACATTACCGCACGAACAAAACTGATGTCATACCAAGGACAGGTTTCAACCGACAACCGACGCGTTGCGTTGCAAAATATAATTGATGACGCGGTTAAATTAAACTATGCGGCAAATTTTGGAATAAAACCAACCGATAAAGACATCGACAACGAATTAAAACATATGGGATTGCCAGAGTTGTCCCAAAACGAAAAGCAAATGGCGCGTGATGCGGTGCGTGCAAATATTGCCTGGCAAATTGTTGTTGGACGAACCGTGTTGCCGATGGTTGATGTGTCGGATGCCGATGTGGATGCTGAACGCGCAGATTTGGTACGCGAACGCGGATTGCCGATTGATATGACAATTGTGCGATTGGTTGATGTGCCGGATACAGTACGCGCGCAATTGACAAAGCCAAAATCTTGCGATGACGCAATACGTATGGCGGAAAACTTTGGTGGCGCACCACAAAAATTTACGGCGCGTCAATATGAATTGGCCGAGGATGTCCGGGATGCAATTGCGGAATTACCAAAATTGACCTGGTCACGTCCGGTGAACAATTCTGTGTTTTTGGTGTGCGATACTAAAAAGACATCTGAATACGGAAAATTGGATAAAATCATTAAACAAAATGCCGAATACAAACAGGCAATGTTTATGGCCGAACAACAATTAAAACAACTGCGCCGGCGGGCGGTGGTTGTTATCAAGGATGACAGATATAAATTATGAAAACCGTTTTATTTTCTTTGAGCGACGCCGAATTGCAAAAATTCGTAATGGATTTAGGCGAACCTCGTTTTCGCGCCGCGCAAATTCGTGATTGGTTAAATTGTGGTGCGCCCGATTTTGCGCATATGAAAAATTTGCCAGAATCACTGCGTACACAACTGGATGCGATTGCGCAAACATTGCCGGTTAAAATCGTTAAAAAATTGCAATCGGCGGATGGGGAAACGACTAAGTTTTTATTAGAACTGAACGATTGCGAGCAAATCGAGTGTGTTTTGATGCGCACAACATACGGAAATTCCGTGTGCGTATCCAGCCAGGCCGGATGCGCTATGGGTTGTAAATTTTGCGCCAGTACTCTTCTCGGGTTAAAACGCAATTTGACGGTTGATGAAATTTATTCTCAAATTTTGGTTGCACAATGGGAACTGCGCCACGGGGATGTAAAAATCCGTGCGAACGGCGATGCCAATAATAACGATGTGTCGCATATTGTTGTTATGGGAACCGGCGAACCATTACAGAATACCGAAAATGTTATTGGTTTTTTGGAACGCGCAAATCGCGATATGAATATTTCTTGGCGGCGGATGACGGTGTCAACTTGTGGAATTGTGCCGGGAATTTACGATTTGATTAAATGGGGACGGCCGATAAATTTGGCGATATCTTTGCACGCACCAACGGATGCGTTGCGTTCAACAATTATGCCAATCAATAACAAATATAAAATCACCGAGGTATTGGCGGCAGCAGACGAATTTACGAAAACACACAATCGCCAATTGATGATTGAATATATTTTATTGGGCAAACGGGATGACAATGGCGAAACGGTTTTATATAACTGCACACCGGAATATGCCGAGCAATTATCAAAGTTATTAGCTGGTAAAAATGCAATGGTGAATTTAATTCCGTGGAATGCGGTTGATGAACGCGACTTTGCATCGCCGTCTGGCAACGCGGTTCACCGTTTCCAAGACATTTTAATTAAAAACGGAATACATACACGCATACGGCGCGAACGCGGCACAGACATCGGTTCGGCGTGCGGACAATTGCGATTGAACAACAAAAAGGATTAAATATGAATATACGGTATATTACTTGTTCTGACCCACGCAATCATAACACACATGATGAAATGTTTGATTTGTGGAAAATGGACCCACGCGTTGAAATCGCGGTTCAAATGCACCAAGGCAAAGTTTCACCAGATACAGCCCGATATGATTGGGTAAAACAATTAATTGATAAATTACAAAATTATCCATTTGTATACAGAAATTGGAATTTTGCAATTCATGTAAACTGCAATTGGTGTGATGATATTTGTAATGGAAAAATCCCAGATGCATTAAAACCTTTGTTTCGCGCAAGGCATGAATCTACCGGCAAGCATGTTGTTGGCCGCATTCAATTAAACTTGCCACAAAAAACCGCAGATAATTTTAACCCACAAAAATTAAAACCTGTGATTGATTTTTATAACGACCAAGATTTTATTATTCAATATAATAACCGTACAAAAAACGCGGTGGATGCACTACATAAAACCGGTGCAAAATTTCAATTATTATTTGATGAATCGGGTGGCCGCAGTGAATCCCCAGAATCATGGCAAAAACCTGTTTATGGTCCCGAACATTTGCAAGGTTATGCGGGTGGATTAAAACCTGAAACTGTGGGCACTGAATTGGATAAAATTGTAAAGGTTGCCCGCAATCGTGATATCTGGGTTGATATCGAAGGTGGCGTGCAAAAACCAACCGGTGAATTAAAACCCGATGGCAAGCCAATCAAATTATTTTACGCACCATTTGCGGCGGAATATATTCGCAATGTTTTAGCATGGGAACAAAAACACAGATAAAAAACATCTGGATTTTATTTTTGTTTTGCACCACAATTGGGCCGATGAAAAAAATAAAGGAGAGAAATCGATGAAAAAAATATCACTGTGGTATGTTGGTATAATTGCAATTGGTTTATTATTCGTGGGATTTTTCCCGGGGTATTATTATTATAAATCTAAATTCAATTACAATGCCGTAACGGTCAAAGGTTTGGCGGAACAAGATGTCGAGGCTAATTTGGCAATATGGGAAATTAAATTTGTCGCCACAGATAATGATTTGATACGGGCAAAAAATGATTTGGAAAGACAAACCGATGCAATTATATCTTTCTTGCACGATAATAATTTCAGCGATAACGAAATCGAAATGGGTGGCACCGATACAAACGATTTGATGGCCAATCCATATCGTGGAAACGAAGATATTAAATCGCGCTTTATTTTGACACGCACATTGACGGTGCGTTCGGCCCAGGTGCACAATGTTGCGGAAACATATACAAAAACTGGCGATTTAATCAGCGCGGGCGTTGTGTTTGAAAATCGATATGATTCACCGGTGTCATATATATTTACAAACCTGAATGAAATCAAACCGCAAATGTTGGAAACGGCGACGAAAAACGCGCGCCAGGCCGCATTGGAATTTGCAAAATCATCGGACAGCCGTGTCGGCAAAATCCATTCTGCAAACCAAGGTGTGTTTTCAATATTGCCACGCGATAACGCCAACGCCCCCGAGGCACAACAGATAAACAAAAAGGTTCGTGTCGTCGCAACGGTTGAATATTTCTTGGAATAAAAAATCCGCTTCGGCGGATTTTTTTCAAAGTAAAATTTATTGCAAAATAAAAACTAGACAATGAAAAAATTTTTTCTATAATCAAAATACCTTTGTTGGATGTTTAGCTCAGTTGGCTAGAGCATCTGCTTTACACGCAGAGGGTCAGGGGTTCGAGTCCCTTAACATCCACCATCGTTTGGTTGTTTGTATTCCGCCCAGGTATCGCCTGGGCGGTTTTTTTGTCAGAGTTCAGTTTTCAAAGTTCAGAGTTCAGTTGATGTGTCGGCACAGCCGACGACAAAACCACGGCGCGACGCGCCGTCTCCTTCTTTATGAAAGAAGGAGTACCCTGCGTCAGCAGGGGGAGGTAAT
>CADBBQ010000002.1:108213-215885 GCA_902793005.1 uncultured Pseudomonadota bacterium | reverse complement strand
CTGGCTCAACAGGAATTAAATCAGTAATACTCCATCCTTCTGAATCGACCACATTACCATTACTTCCATTTGTTCCTTTATTTTGAGTCCATTCTGGATCCAAGAGATTCCGACAAGGGTCTAAATCGGCCAATGCCGGTGTTGCAAACCATATGCAGACCAGTGCCAAAGCGGCACTTAATATTTTTCTCATTTTTCCCGTCCTTTTCTTTTGTTTTTTGTTGCCAAACCGACAAAACGCAAACGCGTTTTGTCATCCTGAGCGAAGTCGAAAGTCAGACGCGATAGCGGATGACGTGGATCTGGGTTTGGCAAAGGCAAATTTGTTGGCGCGTATGCGCCAGGGCATCAAATATGCCTGGATCCGCGTTCGTCACCGTTGGTGACTCGCTTTCGACTGCGTTCGATTACTTATGGGGCGGTGCCTCAACGTAATCTCACTACGCTCAGGATGACACAACGGCAATGCCGTCGTGTCTGGTATTCGTGCGGTGGTGTTTTGCGGGGACTTTTTATGGCCTTAGAAGTTTGTTTAACCCACACACCTTGTTCCGGCAGGTGTCGAGGGACTACGAGTAGGTTTTGCAATACTTTGTATTGCGAAACCGTCCGATAAGCCCCGCAGCCACATACCACAGGTATGTGAGCGAGGGAATTGAATTCGGAGCCTTTAATTTTCCCAAAACAAAACGCCACCGATTGCGGTGTGTTTTTCGTAAAAAAACACCGCCAAATCCAAAAACGGGAATGCGGCCGGGGTGTTAGCAAATCAGTATATCAATGATTCCACGGGCGTTTCTATCCGACACCGCGGCACCCCGCCGATTAACGGTTTAGGGGTATTATCATAAACGGGATAAAATCTACATCTTTATTGGTGGGATTTAAAATTTTTCCGGCACCGTGATAAAAATGTCGGTGCAAAATATGGATGCAACAAACACAATCGTTCCGATTATCGAATCGGTTTTCAGATTGGGAGAGTCACGATGCAAACTTTGCACCGGATATACTTAGGCCTGCTAAAGCCACCGGAATCCAACTCCCTTGTTTCGGATTCACAAAAGTATTATAGAAAAAATTTTATTGCGTGTGCAATATTTTTTTGCACTGCTATTTTCGGACATTCCCCTTCTTTATGAAAGAAGGGGTGGATTGTGAGCAAAGCGAACAAGACGGGGTAGTTGTGATTTTTAATTTTTTTATGGCGATTACCTCCCCCTGCTGACGCAGGGTACTCCTTCTTTCATAAAGAAGGAGACGGCGCGTCGCGCCGTGGTTTTGTCGTCGGCTGTGCCGACACATCAACCACAGTCGCGGCTCTGCGACAGCAGAGACGGATGTACTCTGAAAAAAACCGGCATATGCCGGTTTTTCTTAATTCAATGGTGCACCCCAATTTTGCTGGATATTTCGTTCCGCATCCAGCGGGCTTATCAATACTTGTGGTGTCAATATAACCACCAACACATCACGTCCAGAATTCGTTGAACGCGACCCAGACAACGCCATAAAGTCCGGATCACCCAAACCATAACGCGTGTCATTATTCTTTTGCTTTTCAAAACCGGACACAACCAACATCTGGCCCGATTCCATAATGACCTCTTGCATAAAACTGCGTTCTTCAACCTCGGGCAATTGTAATGTGACCTCGCCAATGGATTGCGTTGACATTTTAATCAATTCACGCACCGACATACGGAACAGCAACAAAATCTTGCCATTTTCCAAAACGTTCGGCAACAATTGCATCGAAAATCCGGTTTGCAAATCCGCCTGGTCAACGGTACTGGATTCGACGGTGGTAAAGTTACGCGATTCAAACCGTTTAATATATCCGGTTGATGTCATATTGCTGACCGGGGCAACACGATTATTACGGGTTGTAACCCCAACATTTGTCACCAAAGACACCTTGCCCTGCTTTGCCAATGCCTCAATCAGGCCGGAACTGCCCGCGCCACGCGCCAACGAACCGTTCATAATTTGGTCATTGGTGTATGCACCGTTAACGACACTGCCGTTTTCGGTATGCGTCGCACCCGTTGCCGCCGATAAAGTATTCGACAATACCGCAATGTTCATAGAACTGGCATTCGCGACACCCAAATTATTTTTCGGATTCGCAACAATGTTCAGACCCGATGTCGAATTAATCGCCGCCGCCAAATTCAACCCAAACGCAGATTCATTTGAAATCGACACT
This sequence comes from uncultured Pseudomonadota bacterium, assembly GCA_902793005.1. Classification (GTDB taxonomy): domain Bacteria; phylum Pseudomonadota; class Alphaproteobacteria; order Rs-D84; family Rs-D84; genus Enterousia. The sequence continues at coordinate 213,676 of CADBBQ010000002.1, read as the reverse complement.
TGCAAAACTTTGACATCAATCGTTACCAATTGCGACAAACGTTTGTTTTGTTTTTCAATATAATCACCAATACGCGCCAATACAGACGGTGGTGCCGTTGCGGTAATCGTGCCCAAACTGCGCGATACAGTAAATTCAGAATTTTCCGCATTTCCAACAATCGCCGTTAACGCCTTTTCAATTTCATCCCACTCTTTCAATGTAGATTCCAAAACAACCTGGCCGGAATTGTCCGCTTGGACCGCGGTTTGATACGACATATCGGTTCCCAAGGCATACAATGTAAATGTGCGCGTTTCAGTTTCATAAAACACAATCGACGATTTATCGTAATACCACAACAAATCTAAATCCGTTGCAACCTGGGACAGCAAACCCGACAATTTACCAGTATATGCAACATTAATTGTCTTTTTTAATTTTTCAGAATTTATTTGTTTATCGATTTTAACCTGAATCCCGGTGACCGAATTAATATTATTGGCCAAGACCTGTAATGTGACGGGTTCGTCCAATAAAATTGTAATTCCGGTATCGGTTTCAAATTGCGCCGGCAAATTGTTTTTATGTTCCAACGATATAGATTTATTTCCCAACCATACACCTTCGGATACAGACACGGTATCGCCACTGGCGACCTTGGCCCGAGGATTTTTTGCCATTTCAAACGCATCATATGCATTAACAAAGTCTTGGTCAACGGTTGCCGCAACCTTGGCCGATTGTTCGCGTGCGCATCCCGCAAACAACGCACACACCGACGCCAGCAAAACAAACTTTTTCAATAACGATTTCATATTTCTCTCCATATGATTGGGGGATGCCCCGCAACACATCAAACTATTCCTCGTTCGTAGAAACAACCAAAACTAAATTTCCCTTGTAAAATTTCGCATATGGCACAGGCGTCGCCCGGGCAAAATTACGAACCAGCGCAGACGACACATCTGTGAAACGTCCCTTGAATACGGCCGATGCCTCAATCGGGTATTCACGCGATGTCGCCCAAACCAAATCCCAACCTTCTTTGTCGCACCAATCTTGTAAAACCTCGCGCAGGGTTTGTCCATTGGCAACAACCCACGAACGCACCGCATCCGGTTGTGATTTTGGTGCCTCGGCATCAGTGTTTTGTGCAACCGCCATTTCGGCCGTATCCGCATCAGAATCCATTTCCCAATACGCCGAATCCGCCGCCGAATTACGTTTAGAACAATTTTTACGACCACTGCGTGCAACCGCCAAAACATTACCGCCATCATCTTCCAATGTTTCACGACGCAACAAAGGCATTTCCGCATTATTTTCACACTCGTCATCAAAACCCATTGGGATTTGATTTCCGTGCAACATATTTGCACCACCGGTCCACCCAGTACCGTTAAAATCAAAACTGTTATCCACAATCATATCATCACCAATCTTGGACACAATGCGAATATTATCACCATTGTTTGCACCCGGTTTGTCATCACATTTAACCGTAACATCGGCATCAGACCCCGCAATCGGCCACGCCGGCACCACCACATCAGATTGCGTTGCCGAATTTTCCGTCGTACGCACATTTTGCGCACCATCCGAATATGAATTTGTAAACACCTCGGACGTGGTGACCTGGGGTAAATAAGAATCCGCGAAACAATAGCCCGCAGCCGTTGCAAACATTGCAAAAATCAAAAACTTACGAAACATTTAAAGGTCCTTTCTTTCAATCTAGATATGTTCATTATAACAATTTGACCGAATCTGTGCAAGACCAAAAAACCAAAACATTAAACGGTTTTTATTTTTTTCACCATAAAAACATACGAATCGAAAAAATGTATGCTATACTAACAAAATAAACACGCACCCCAGCCAAGGAGAACTATCATTATGTCAGATATAATTATTTTATCCGCATTAATACTGAACCTGATTGGAATAATCATAATTTTTATTATGACAAAAAATACAAACGCAAAAATCGCAGATATCACCAAGACCCAAGGGTTTCAGTATAATATGCTGTCAAAAATTCAATCAACATTGAAAAATAAAAACGCAACAAATGCGGTGGCCGAAAACGCCGAAATAATTTACCAAGATTTATTACAAAATCTGATTCCAATTATGGCGGCAATTGATGCAATGCCACGCAACACAAACGAACATCCATTGTGGCGGGCATTGGGTGGAATTATGGACGAGTATTCTAAAAATCCATTTGCATTGGAAAAATTGCGTCGGTGCATAAAATTGGATTCGAATATATCGCATAATGTTGCAAACTATGTTGCACGCGCAAACAGATTACTGCAATATTTGACATCGACCGAACCCGATGGTATCTTGGCTTCGACATTTACAGACGGCCTGTTGGGACAATCCCTGACATTTTTTGGCCAGGCCCAACAATTAGCAAACCCGGGTGATTCAATTTGAAATTAAATGCTGAACTTGTTCGTCAAATATCTGTATCACGCCAAGAACCAGATTGGCTGACCCAGTGGCGATTGTCTGCATTCGCACAATGGCAAAAAATGACAGAACCCCACTGGGCCGAAATTGATTACGAACCGATTGATTACGACGCATTCGATTATTACGCAACACAACACGAAATTGATAATTCTGAATTGGAAAAAACATATGAAAAAATGGGACTGCCGGAATCGGAACGACGGGCATTACTGGGGATGGCAACCGACACAATTATCGACAGTCAATCCGTTCATACCTCATATCGTGAAGAATTAAAAAAATTGGGGATTATATTCTTGCCTTTTTCCCAGGCCGTACGCGAACACCCGGATTTGGTAAAAAAATATCTGGGAACCGTTGTTCCACCAACAGATAACTTTTTTGCGGCATTAAACGCGGCCGTGTTTTCGGACGGAACATTTGTATATATTCCACCCCACACAAAATGCCCCATTGATTTGGCCAGTTATTTCAGAATCGAAACGGCAAAAATCGGACAATTCGAACGCACATTAATAATCGCCGACCGTGGTGCAAGTTTAAGTTATATGGAAGGTTGCAGCGCCCCACGTCGCCCCAATCATCAATTACACAGTGGCGTTGTTGAAATCATTGTTATGGACGATGCATATGTAAAATATTCAACTGTGCAAAATTGGTATGCGGGAAAAAAATCCGACGACAAAATGATTGGTGGCATTTTAAATTTTGTAACAAAACGCGGCAAATGTGAAACAAATGCAACACTCGATTGGACCCAGGTTGAAATCGGATCCAGTATGACGTGGAAATATCCATCTACGATTTTGGCCGGAAATAATGCACATAGCGACTTTTATTCATTAACAATACACGCAACGCACAACAATCCGATACAGGTACAAAAATGATACACATTGGAAATAATTCTGTATCAAACATTGTGTCATACGGTGTTGCATTGGACGCATCAAAACAAACATTTCGCAGTCTGGTAAACTTTACCGGAACAAATTGCACCAACGCATCAAAATGCGACACGACAATCGTTGGAAATAACGCAAACGCGAATACAATTCCAACAATTATTCATAACAACAACACATCCAACCAATCGCACGAGGCCACAACCGGCGCAATTGATGCGGCGGCCCTGCTCTATCTGGAACAATCAGGAATCAGCACTGATGTTGCAATTGCATTAATAATCGGTGCGACCGCAAACCCAATTATATCTAGATTACCAATGGAGTTTTTGGTAGAATCAAAACAACTGATACAAATGGCAATTGAACAGGAATAAAAAATGTTAGAAATAAAAAATTTATCCGTATCTTTTGATAAAAAAATTTTGCTGGATAACATCAATATGTCTGTTGCACGCGGGGCACGTCATTTATTAATGGGACATAACGGTTCGGGCAAAACAACATTGGTTCAAACAATTGCCGGCAACCCAGATTTCCATATTACATCCGGACAAATTATTTTTGATGGGAATGACATAACAAACGACACACCAACACGGCGCGCATTATTGGGAATATTTTTGGGTGCGCAAAACGTCCCTGAAATTCCGGGATTGTCGGTTGTATCTTTTTTAAAACATTCAATGTCGGCACACGCGCATTTTAACACCGGACGCGATTTATCAATGGCTGAATTTTTAGAACAATTGGACACAGCGCGCACAAAATTAAATATTCCAAAAGATTGGATGAATCGCAGCATTAATGTTGGTTTTTCCGGTGGCGAAAGAAAAAAACTGATGTTATTACGTTTGGTTTTAACACAACCAAAATTTGCAATTTTGGACGAACCTGATTCTGGGGCCGACGATGCGACACAACAACAAATTGCCGACACAATACACGATATGACAAACACAACATTTATGTTTATCAGCCATCAAAACAGTTTTACAAATTTGATTTCACCAACCGCCAAAACAACATTGGAACACGGAAAAATCAAAGAATAAAAACACGTGCTATATGCATAAAAACCAAGGAAAAATAAACGAAAGGAGAAACCAATATGAACGGAATAATAATTTTTTGTGGTCTGGTTGTATTATTATGGTTTGGACGTTCGATATTAATACCATTATTGGTTGCGATATTTTTATGGTATTTAATAAACGCAATTGCGGCGTATTTCAGAAAAATTTTACCGTTTAGTTATTGCGAAAAAAAATGCCCGCGATTTTGGCCTGGATTTTTCAACATTGTATCAATTATATTATCCGCATCCAGTTTGCTGTTTTTATTTTATACATTTGTAACACAAATCAACCCAATGTTTTCAGAATTCGTTGACAGAATTCCTGAAATTCAAAACAAATTAACGACATTGGGCACATACATATTTAATTCATTGGGATTGAAATTCGATATAGATATGTTTCCAAATTTAAGTGATATTGTTAAAACCGTTGGCTCGTCGGCCGCCAACATTGCAACATCGGTTGGAATGATTTTGATATACATTTTATTCTTGTTCGTCGAACAAAGTACATTTCACGAAAAAATGAATAATTTATTTGAATCAAAATCCAAGACAAAAAAATTTGGATACATCGTCGAAAGTTTCGATAAAAATATGAAAAAATATTTATTCGTTAAAACATTTATCGCCGCTGCAACCGGAATTTGCGCATACATATGGTTACGCATAATCGGATTGGAATTCGCCGGTGTTTGGGCTTTTTTAGTATTCGTAATGAATTATATTCCAACAATCGGCTCAATTGTTGCGTGTTCGTTACCAATTCTATATGCATTGATTTCGGGCGATTCATTACATTTACCATTTTTAACAACGGTCGGATTGGTATTGCTGGAAATCATATTCGGAAACATCTTGGACCCAAAAATGATGGGAAAAACATTAAACCTGTCAACATTGGCGATTTTAATAAACTTGGTATTCTGGGGCGTATTATGGGGCATCGCCGGAATGTTTTTCAGTGTCCCAATCTTGGCGGCAATATTTATCATCACCGCACAATTTGATTCCACACGTTGGATTGCGGTAATATTATCCGCCGACGGACAAATCCCCGATAAAACCGAAGATTAATTTTATGATACCTGTCCCCCGAAGTTTTAACGAAGTATGATTGGCGAAGTGGGACCTGTCCCCCGAAGCCTTGGCGAAGGGGGATTATTGTCTATTTATAATCGCCAACGCATTTTCCAAAATCACACGTGCCGATTCCGAATCCAGTTTTTGTTTTATGTCGCGCACACGCACCCGTCCCATCGATTCTTGGGCCGACATTGATGACAAAGTTTCGTCCAACATACAAATTGGCACATCCATACGCATCGCCAACGCATTAACAAACGCACGAACATTTTTTGTTGTATCCGACGCCGTTCCATCCATACGCAACGGCAATCCAACAACCACCCCCGACACATTTTCATCCGTAATCAATGTCACGATTTTTTGAATTAAATCATCCGCATCATCCGCCAAAATGACCGGCCGCACAAACACCATCTGGCGCGACGGGTCCGATATTGCAACCCCAACGCGACGCGCACCCCAATCAACACCAATCACACGCCCAGCGCGCGGAAAATCCTTGAAATCCGGCAAAATCATAGTATAATTCCTTTACTTTAACAATATAGGATTGAAAATGGCATTTAGCAAGCAACAATTACACAAATTCGCAGATTTAATCAAAATCGAAATATCTGACGAAAAATTGGAAAAAATGAACATCGACGGCGTCGTCGAATGGCTGGATAAATTACAAAAAATTGACACCCGCGGCGTTGAACCAATGTTAAACCCGTCTGAGCACGATTTACCAATGCGCGCAGACACGGTCACCGAACCAAATATGCGTGATAAAATATTGGCAAACACTCCGGATAAAGCCGGCGTTTCACGCGGATATTTTGCAGTACCAAAGGTTATGGACGCAGATTAAAAGGAAATTAAAATGTCAAAGAAATCGAATGTATTTTTAAGTTCTGCATACAACCTCTATGGTCTGTCTGGCTGTAAACAATGTGGATTTATGGGCACTGACGCTTTAAACGAATACTGGCAAGAATTACAAACCATAGAAATTCCGGCATCATCATGCCTTACCGCACTAAATACAGATTTCCATCAAACCAATCAAATCAACAAAGCTGACAATAATAGTACCAGCACACGTTTAATCGTTTCCGTATGGCCTGTGGCCCCAAAATGCAATTCAGATTGCAACAAATGCACCACATGTATCGCCAACGGTAATTGCAAGGACGAATTTGTAATAAATTTAATCGGGAAAAAATTATTTGCTGATAAATATCAAAAATAGGAAGAACGAAATGATTGATTTAACGATAATGGACGCATTAAAAAAATTAAAATCGCGTGAAATCAGTGCAACCGAATTGACACGTGCACATCTGGCGCGCATTGAAAAATATGGGGCCGAATTAAATTCCTATATAACCGTCACGCCTGAACGCGCACTCGCCGACGCGGCCGCCGCGGACGAACGTTATGCCAATGGCACTGCGCGCGTCTTGGACGGTATTCCAATCGCGATGAAGGATTTATTTGCAACACGTGGTATTCGCACAACGGCGGCGTCAAAAATGCTGGAAAATTTTGTTCCAGAATACGAATCCACAATTTCACAAAAATATATCGATGCCGGCACGGTATTATTGGGCAAGGCAAACCTGGACGAATTTGCGATGGGCACATTTTCCAAAACTTCCTATTTTGGTGCCCCGGTAAGTCCCTGGCAACGGACACGCAAATTAACCGCCGGTGGTTCATCGGGTGGAACAACATCCGCGGTGGCGGCGGGCTTGGCTATGGGTGGCACGGGTACCGACACCGGTGGTTCAATTCGTTTTCCGGCATCCATCACGGGACTTGTTGGTGTAAAGCCAACATATGGTCTGTGTTCTCGTTGGGGTTGCGTTGCATTCGCATCCAGTTTAGATACCCCCGGCCCCATCGCACGCACGGTGGATGATGCTGCGTTGTTATTGTCTATTATGGCGGGACACGATGACAAAGATTCAACGAGTAGCCCAAACCAAAATTTCCACATTGACGGCGAATTACAACCGATTTTGGGCACGGGCAAAAAATTACGCATTGGTGTAATCAAAGAATTCAAAGATGTCGAAATATCCGCCGATATGAAACGCATATTTGATGCAAGAATTCGCGATTTAGAATCCGCTGGTGCCGAAATTGTCGAGGTTTCAATTCCAAATATTTTGGATGCATTGGCGGCATATTACATAATCGCCCCGGCCGAGGCTTCATCAAATCTGGCGCGTTACGACGGTATGAGATACGGCCTGCGCGTCGAAGGCAACGATGTTTATGACACATATAAAAAGACACGCGCCGCCGGGTTTGGCGACGAAGTAAAACGCCGTATGATTATCGGCACCGCCGTTCTATCTTCGGAATCATACGATGTATATTTTATGCAGGCCGCCCGTGTTCGTCGTTTAATTGCCGATGCATTTGCCCGCGCATTTGATATGTGTGATTTAATCGTATGCCCGGCGGGCGCATCGACCGCAATGCCACTGGATTCCGATTTATCGCCATTGGAATACTATGCGTTGGATTTATTCACGGTCGCAATGAACCTGGCGGGTGTCCCGGCGGTATCGACACCGGCCGGTATGGCGGAAAACGGACTGCCCCTGGGGATGCAGGTCGTAGGTCGCCGCTTTGACGATATGCGCGTATTGCAATTGGCGAAACACATCCAACAATTCAGCGACGTTGATAATCGTCCAACAGTAATTATGGGTGAATAAAAATGATTTGGAAAGATAGCAATAAAAAAATGCTGTATAACACAGCAAAAAAAATGGTGGCCAGAAGTGGAATCGAACCACTGAGTAGTGGGATTTTTGCGTACATTGATTCTATGTATGGGAAATTACAGAAATTAAAAATGGTGGCCAGAAGTGGAATCGAACCACTGACACAGGGATTTTCAGTCCCTTGCTCTACCAACTGAGCTATCTGGCCATCCGTATGGGGAATATTAAAGTATAAAAAAACAAAAAGCAAGGAAAAATAAAAATGTTTACGATAAAAGGCAAATCAGGTGATTGGGAAGTAGTTATTGGTCTGGAAACCCATATCGAGGTTTTATCCAACAGTAAAATTTTCAGTGGCGCATCCGCCAATTATAATCCAACAATTGCCCCCAATACCCAGGCGTGTATGGTTGATGTCGCAATGCCGGGTATGTTGCCGGTATTGAACGAATACTGTGTTGACCAAGCAATCAAATTCGGATTGGGTATAAACGCGGAAATTTCACGCATCAGCCGTTTTGCCCGCAAACAATATTTTTACCCTGACCTGCCCCAGGGATACCAAATCTCGCAACCGGCCGACCAACCGCCCGTTGTTGGTCGTGGATGGGTTGAAATCATCGGCGACGACGGTAACCCAAAAAAGATTTTAATTGAACGCGCACACTTGGAACAAGATGCCGGAAAATTAAAACACGATATGCATCCAACAAAATCTTTTGCGGACTATAACCGTACCGGGGTCACATTGTTGGAAATCGTGACATTTTTGGATGTAAAAAATCCAGAAAACAATTCTTACATATCCTCACCCGACGAGGCCGAAAGATACCTACGCAAAATTCGTGAAATCGCACGTGCATTGGGCGTATCACGTGCAAATATGGAAGAAGGTTCTATGCGCGCCGATGTCAATGTATCTGTGCGTCGCGCGGGAACAAACACATTTAACGAACGTTGCGAAATCAAAAATATGGTATCGTTCAAATTTATTAAAACCGCCATTGAATACGAGGCCCGCCGTCAAATCGAAATTTTGGAATCGGGCGGCACAATCGAACGCAACACAATGCGTTATAACCAAGGCGACGGAACGACATCTGTCCTGCGCAGTAAAGAAGACGCATTGGATTATCGTTATTTCCCGGACCCGGATTTATTGCCATTGGTTATAACCGATGACCGCATTGAACGCATCCGTCGCACAATGCCCGAATTGCCCGAGGCCACACGTGCCCGATACATTGAAAAATATGGTTTGGCGGAATATGATGCGGCACGTTTAACCGAAACAACCGATATTTCAAAATGGTTTGATACGGCGGTTGGCGACAAACCCGAACGCGCGAAATCGATTGCAAACTGGATGATTTCCGAATTGTTTGCACATCCGGAAAATTACGACATAACAAATGAAGTACGCGAAAACACAGACCCGGATGCGCCACGCATAATCACACCGGAAAATCTTGCCGAATTGGTTGATATGATTGGTGCGCATAACATCAACGGTAAACAAGCCAAAGATATATTTATCAAAATGCTGGATGGCGAAACGGGCTCGCCACGTGAAATCGCCGACAAATTTGGTATGAAACAAATGACCGACACGGGGGCCATTGAAAAAATCATCGACGATGTTTTATCACAAAACGCGTCCCAGGTTGAACAATATAAATCTGGCAAGACGGGACTTTTTGGATTCTTTGTTGGCGCGGTTATGCGTGCAACCGGTGGCAAGGCAAACCCAGGTGTTGTAAACGAAATTTTGAAAAAGAAATTGGGATAAATTCATGTATGATATTGTCGTATTTATTTCACCAAAATTTACCGTTGATGATAAGCAAAAAATCGCAGAATTAATGCGTATGCGCGAAATAAAAACCACAGACGACAGGCGTAATGCGACCGTCGTTTTGGAACCTGTGTTATACGACAAACAATCTGAACATCAATCAATAGTGATTGCCACAGATCCGAAAAAACCAATCCCAACATTGGCTGATATCGCCGAAAAACTTGTGGATGAAACCCGGGGACAAATTTTTAAATTAAAGGAAGATTTAATGGCAAATATACCAGAGGTCATTTATGCCCCAATGCCAAATAAATCTCATCACCATAAAAATACATATCCCAAACAATCCTTATCCAGATTCAAAAGTGTGAATAACATTCGCAACAACAAATTTTTTACAAGAACAAAACATAAATAAAAAAGGAAGAAAAATGAAAATCGTCACTATTATTGAAGACAATCCAATTACCGGTGTTCGTTATGGCACGGTTGAAGTTTCACAATATAACAACGATACACAACGTCGCATTGACCGTTATACCAGATTGCGCAACCAAACTTTGCGTATGATTCATAATACTTCCAGAACACAACATAAATAAATATCTAAATTATGAAAAAATTCTATATAAAAACTTTTGGCTGTCAAATGAACGTGTACGACGGATTGCGCATCGCCGCAATGTTGGAACATCACGGATTTGAACGCACGGAAAATATTTCCGACGCGGACATAATTCTGTTAAACACTTGCGCGGTTCGTGCCAAGGCCACTGACAAGGTTTATTCGGCCCTGGGGCGGATACGACGCGCAAAAAAGCCAAATGCTATTTATGGAATTGTTGGATGTGTTGCGCGCGAATCGGGCGCAGATGCATTTCGTAAAATCCGCGATTTAAATTTTGTATTGGGACCACAAAGTTATCATAAATTACCGGAAATCATAAATGACCCAACCACAAAATTATTGGATATCAATTTAGGCGGACTGGAAAAATTTGATGAATTGCCACCGATTTCAAAATCGCCACACGTGGCATATATTCCAATCCAAGAGGGCTGTAATCATTGTTGCACATATTGCATTGTGCCATACACACGCGGCCCTGAAATTTCACGTCCCTATAACGATATTTTGGCGGAAATAATGCACTCAGCGGCCGTTGGCGCAATTGAAATTTGTCTGTTGGGTCAAAATGTAAACGGATATAAATATACCGATGAAACCGGCCAAGAATATCGCCTGTCCGATATTATTCAAGAAACTGCAAAAATCGATTCAGTAAAACGGATTCGTTTCACATCCAGTTATCCAACCGAAATGACCGACGAATTAATCGATTTATTCCGTACCGAACCAAAACTATTACCGTTTTTAAATATGCCGATTCAAAGTGGTTCTGAAAATGTATTAAAACGAATGAACCGACCATATGATTTAACCGGATATATGGAAATAATAAACAAATTCCACGCGGCGCGTCCTGACATACAAATATCATCCGATTTTATTGTTGGATTTCCAGGCGAATCTGACACAGATTTTGAACAAACGATGACAATCGCAAAACAGGTTCGCTTTATAAACTCTTATTCATTTAAATATTCGCCACGTCCACACACGGCGGCGGCATTGATGCCAAATCAGATACCAGAAAACATAAAATCTGAACGTTTAATAAAACTGGATTCTGTATTAAACGAAAATCAACGCGAATTTAATTTATCTTGCATTGATAAAACATTTGAATGTTTATACGAAGGCCCCGACAAAACCGGCACTTGCCATATTTATCGCACTCCATATATGCAACCGTGTATTGTTTCAACCCAAAATACAAAAGCATTGGCAAATATAAAAATTACATCTGCGAATAAATCGTGTTTACACGGAAAAATTGTTGATTAAAATGCGAACCTAAGGTTGCCGGAAATTTTGGCCGACCAACCAAATTCGGAATCCATTACACCAATCGACACATCACCACCGATTTTATCAGACACCGTCCACATACCGGCCCCAATATTTGCATCCAAATACCCGTTTGAATTCACACCGACACGCAAAATATAATTATATGATACACCATCCATAAAATACTTAAATCCAAAATCATTTCCCACACGTAAAAATAAATCATTCTGATTTACATCAACAACGGTTTCATTTTTCACACCCATCCCAACAAATGGCGACAAAAACATTCCCGATTCAAAATCAAATTTTGCACCAACATCCAAACCGGCATAAACACCGAACGCACGCGGATTGTTCACCAGATTATTTCCATCAATAACACCATCGCATTTTATATTTGCCATACTGACACCGGCGATACCACGCACAAACATCAGATTATCAAAAACATAATTTGCGCGCAAATTTCCACCATAAACATCAGATTCGAAATCGCTAAATGAATTTTTAAAATTGCCACGAAACGCATACGCCCCAATTCCCACAGATAAATTTCCGATAACCGCCATCCCAGAATTCAACCGCAATCCATAAGAATTAAAATCGCTATTTATATAATATTCCGGCATAACCGATACAAATAATTCATCTGAAAAATCATAATATGAAATCAATTCAGACTGATTTATAATACTCATCGGGCGCAATAATATTTTAGGATTATTTTGCGCACCATATGCAACCATCATTTGTTCATTGTGTTCCTGGGCAACGGCCTGATTATGTGCATTTGACCAAACACGTTTCAAACATTTACCGGTCCCAGACGCACAATTTTCCCATTTATAAATATAACCAGAATATGGCGCATCTTCTTCGTGTGAAATAACTCCTGACGTAACAGTGATATTATTAACACGCATTATTTCATTTTCATCTGTATGCGTCGCCAAATACGAATTTGTTAATCTTAATTTTGTAACATTATTCACATTAATAGTTGCATCCAAGACACCATCAAAATCATCATCTGCAATCAAACGAACATCATCATTTGTTCGTGGTCCACCCAATCCCAACTCAACCCTCAAAGTAGCACCATTGTTTAACACATTTTTTAATTGAGCAAGAGAATAATCAGCACCATCATATATAATAATTTCATTTTGCGAATTTGGTAACATCGCAGATAAAACATCTGGATCGCCAATAGCAATGGCATTAACGATTCCAGGAAACAAACACAATAACAAACAAAAAATTTGTAATTTACATTTCATATAAATTATTTTAATGCACATAGGATAAAAATAAAGGAAAAAATTCCCAATATTTTCCTGGGCATCCATACCTATATAAAAATCAATATAAATTTGTTAACATCCCAGTATCGACACAAAAAGAAACAAAAAAACTCAAAAAGGAGAAAATTATGAAAAAACTTGCTATTTCTACACTGGCTGTATTAATCGCATGCCCTGCATTTGCTGGTCACCCACACGATGGCAGTTCTTGGCAAATCGGCGGTATGGATCCATACATTGGCCTGCGTGGCGGTATCGCATACAGCAACACAAACTACAGTTTTTTGGATTCAAAAGAATCTATGACTGATTTGACTTTCCAAGGTCGCGTTGCAATGGGTTTGGAAATCGACAAACAATATCGTTCAGAAATCGAATGGTCTATATACAGCAAAGCCAAAGATTCATCTGAATTTTCTGGATATAATGTTGACGTGAATACAAAATTGCAAACATTAATGATGAATACATATATGGAATTCGGCGGATACAGAATGATTCGTCCATTCGCAGGATTGGGTCTTGGTGCGGGATTTGCCGACATCGAACGTTCCGGCGTTGACATCGTTTCTAAATCCAAAGACAAGGCCGGCCTTGCCGCCAGTGCAATGATGGGTATGACATTTGATATGGAATACTTTGCCGTTGATGTTGCCGCACGTTATACATACGTCGATGCCGCATCTGGTTTGCATAACTTTGGTGGCGACCTGGGCATCAGATTTATGTTCTAGGACAAACGATATAAAAAATCACTATATGCTTTTTCCCATACATTGCAAAATGTATGGGTTTTGTTTTTATAAAAAACACCCGGCAAATTTGCCGGGGATATGCATAACAAACAAAAAAACAATTTTATAATTTAGACAACGCAACCTTGTTCAGCAATCCTGATTCTATATCTGTTAACAACGATGCCATACCTTGGTTGACTTCTTGGTCCGCAATAATTTTTTCAATTAATTCTATCAATTGCATACATTTTTTTGTTATATCCAATTCTATAAATTTTGAATTCAAAATATTTGCACCAAACACATTATATTCGGCCCGAAACATAAAATACCGTTCGGCGATTGCATCGACCCAATCATCGATATCTTGGGACAACCTGTCAAACAACAAATGACGCGAGTAATCATCTGTGGCCCAATGATTAATTTTACACGAATATTTCAATGCGATTAAATGTTGTAATAATTCATACATATTTCACTCCTTTTTAATATGCATAACAAACGATACATAGCATCAAAATAAAAACAAACAAGACAGTATTCTTGTATCCGCTATATGCATAAAATCCGGTATTTTTGGAAATCATACCCATCGCAAAACACATAAAACAATATACAATTAAAAATGTATTTCATATAACACAACCAAAGGAGAAATAATATGAAACGCATCATCAAAATAATATCTGCATTGGCATTAGTAATCAGCGTCGCCGGATGCACAACATCAAACGATTATGGCCACAAAAGACACAATGACAATGAATACCAAGACACATATGTCAGATACGGAAAAACAACGTGCCACGAAAAGAAATACTATAACAACCGTTCCGACAAAATGTATTCAAAAATGTACACCCGTAACAATCACGGCGAAGCATCCGAAATCGGTTATGTAAAATTCTATGACACTCCAAAAGGCGTCAAAATGGTTGTAAATGTTGACCACTTGCGTGATGGCATAGATTACACCACAAAAATATATCAATGCAAAGACGCAAAATGTATGAATCCGGACACTTGCTGTCGCGAAACGACAATGGCATTAGAAATGCCTTTAACACGGAAAAACAAAAACAATCCAACATTGCAAGAAACATTTATTATTAAAAATGTTAACGCAAAACAATTGCAAGGTGGCACAATATTCTTTGAACGCGACGGTGGTTATCGTGCGGCGTGGGGATTCATTGATTAATCCATATACAAATAAAAAAATACAGTCGCATTTGCGACTGTATTTTTTATTTACGAATTATTTTTCGAATTAAATCCATCGGTATTATCAACGCCGACAATCCAAACACCGCCACCCATTGTTTGACTGTTAACGGAACAACTTGGAATATTGTTCCGCCAAACTGAACAATCGCAACAGTCCCAAAAACAATCACACCGGCAATAATCAGAAACATCGGATTTTTTGATATTCCGCGTAATATACGAACATCATCGGTCCGCACATTAAATCCATTAAACGCCGCAATCAACATAATCAGCGCAAACCGCACAGTCAAATTAACATCCTGGTTATCACCAAATATTTGTTGCACCACCGGCAAGAACAACAATGAAAAGATAATACCAAATTCTACACAGGCGGCAAAAATTCTGGCCCCAACACCATCTGAAAACAAAGACGCACCCTTGGGTCGTGGTGGAACATTCATATATTCCGGCTTGGCGGGTTCTGCACCAAACGACAACGAATTTAGTGAATCCATAACAATATTTATCACCAAAATTTGCACCGCCACAAATGCCGGCAACATAAACACAGTCGGATAAATTAAACTAAGCACAACCAACATAATATTTATCGGCATTTGAAACATCAAAAACTTTGTAATGTTATTTGAAAATGTTCGTCCAAACAAAACCGCATCAGCAATCGACACAAAATTATCATCGGTAATAATAATATCACCCGCCTCTTTACAAACATCCGTTCCACTTCCCATTGCGAATCCGACATCCGCACGACGCAGCGCCGGCGCATCATTTGTTCCATCCCCACACATACCGATACACAGATTCATTTCCTGGGCTATTTTCACCAATCGTAACTTTGTTCGTGGGACCGCACGCGCAACAACTTTTAGTTTGTATAAAATCTGTTTTATTTGCGCATCCGTCATCGAATCCAATTCACGCGCAGTCAATGCAACATCATCATCAGAATTAATTATCCCAGAATCCACCGCAATTGCACGTGCGGTATCCAAAATATCGCCCGTAATCATAATCACGTGAATTCCGGCACGTCCCATACGCGCAACGGCGTGCGGCACCTCGGCACGAACATCATCGCGAATTGCAACCATTGATACCAATATTAAATTATCAGG
This sequence comes from uncultured Pseudomonadota bacterium, assembly GCA_902793005.1. GTDB lineage: Bacteria > Pseudomonadota > Alphaproteobacteria > Rs-D84 > Rs-D84 > Enterousia. Next base: position 197,304 of record CADBBQ010000002.1, on the reverse strand, counting down.
CATTTTTGCATTTAATGTTTTTCCAACCCCGTATGCCAACGCCACCATACGTTTAGCCTGGCGTGCGTTATCACGAATTATCTCCATCATTTTTGATTTATTTATTTTATGCGCAACACCATTTACATCGATATATTTCGTCACGTGTTCCAAAATTATTTCCGGCGCCCCCATATACAAAACAAATTGTTTAGAATCAGATTTGCGTTCTATACGCACCGCCGAAAATTTATTTGCACTGTCGAACGGTATTTTATCTAGTGTTTTTATTTCGCGCAAAACAGTACGCACCAATTTAGATTTTTTATCCAACGCCGACAACAATGCGCGTTGCGTACTGGTTCCACCAACAATTGCCCCAGACGCATCCCAAGCAGCCCCAGTATTAAATAAAATATCTGCAACGATAAAACGCGACACCGGCAACACAGAATTAAAATCAACCTGGCTGCCATCACCCAAATAATTCGTAATCGGAATTAAATTTCCGTATGTCAATGTTCCTGTTTTATCAGTACACAAAATTTGAATATTTCCGGCCTCGGGTATTTTATGAGTATTTTTTGCCAACACATTATGCCGTATCATATTGCGTGCGTTTTGCGATATAATCATTGTAATAATAAATGGTAAACCTTCGGGCACCGCCGCAACCACAATGGTCAGCGCAACAATCATCACATTTAAAAATTGATGCAACACATTAAGCCACCCAGACGCCAAAAACGCATTTATTCCACCAGACGCAATTACAACATCGGTCAACAAAACAATTGCAACAATCGTTCCACCAATATAACCAAAACGCCCTATTTTTTGTGCCAGATTATCTAATTTTATATCCAGGTCTGTTTTAACCTCGTCAATATTACGCATTGCCAGCAATGTTTTTGCGTTTTCCGTATGCACGCCAACACGCCCCACGACCATATAACATTCGCCACTTTGCACCGTGGTTCCCGCGAACAGTAAATTTGGTCCAACATAATCATCGGCCGTAACAACCGCACCACGATTATATTTAAAACCCGCAACCGGATATTTTGGACACTCGGCGGATTCCCCATTTAACACAGAATTATTAACATTAATTTTTCCATCAATAACATAACCATCGGCGGGCACAGTTTCCCCTGATTGCAAAAACACAACATCACCAACAACGATATTATCTGTGTTCAAGCGTTTTATTTTTCCATCACGCAACACAACCGCATACCGCACCGCCGTTTTATTTTTTAAATCAATTGAATAGCGTTGTGCACGCAATTTTGTTGCCACACCAATCAATCCCACAAATACCAGCACCACGCCAATTCCGATTGGTTCCAAATATCCACCAAAACCAAATACCGCCAACCCCAGAAAAACGACCAACATTCCCAACAAAATCAGATTGATTTTATCGTTAAAAATTTCCCATAAAAATTGCCAGGCCGTCTTGCGTTTTACCCCCGGCACAACATTTGTTCCATATTTCTTTTTGCTTTGTGCGACCTGGGCCGCGGTCAAACCAACAAATTTCATAATTATTACCTTTTTTGATTAATACCGATACATTGTATCACAAAACACCACCCCACCCCAAACAATAAATAAAAAAACAGGCCGCGGAACCCCACGACCTAAATAGAGTATAAAGAAAGAATTTTTACATATCAGCGCCAGTCAAATCAACCCCACGGGACGAGAATATTTCGACCAAGTTAACCGGTTGTTCTTCTTCGCGTTTCATACGCACACCCAATGTCCCCTGCGCAAAATCCAATTTCTTTTTAATGTTTTCTGTCATTTTATGCCTCTTTCAAAAACATCTCTCTGACGAGACCAAATTTACACTAATAAATTCTTTTTGTCAAGTGTTTATTAATCCGTCCCCATTATTCATTACCCTAAAACTATTCGCAATCCAAGCATTCTTCGTCAAATTCCTGGATTTCTGCGTCACCATCGGTCACGACCGCAATCGGCACAACCTTGCCCGGTTCGGTATAGTGAGTTTCTTTGACAACGCGCACGCGACGATTTTCGGCATTTGGCACGCCATCGGCGGTTTTAACCTTTAAATCTTCTTCACCCGCAGACACCGCGACAATCTGGCTGGCCGGGATACCATACCCAATCAGCATTTTCTGTACGGCCTCGGCACGACGACCACCCAACGCATAGTTATAACTGTTGCTGCCAGATGTATCCGTATGACCAACAACCGACACTTTAATATTTTTATTTGACTGTGTTGCCGTCGCTAACTCACGAATCAAAGAATCATATTCCGGTTTAATAACAGCCTTGTTAAAGTCAAAGTGCACTTCGAATATTTCTTCCATAACGTGTTGAGTTGGTTCCAGTGGGATTTGTTGAACCTTAATCACCGCTTTTTCATCGGTTGGGCGCAACGCATCCAGACGATCATTAATCGCCTTAATCTCTGCCCGCATTGCCATCATCATATTGATAAATTCGTCACGAGTCACCAATTCTTCACCCAATGTCGGCAATTCATTTTGTTCGCACGGACACGTTTCCACCGGCGCAGATTTGTTTTCCGGCATTTCAATAACCACCGGGCGTCCCGTATTGCAATCGCAACGCGAACCCGACGAATGATTTACCGCCACAGTATTACCACTGTTGGAAACCTGTTTATCGCCACCATAGATATTTTGATTAAATACCATTGGTGTTTGTCCCACCGGCACAGTTTGCACCAAATTACCCGGCACATTGACATTATTAACAATCACAATACCATCACGTGGATATGTCATACCCGCCGATTTCAACGAACGTGTTTCCGGATAGAAAGATTTTTTCTCTATCTCAATCGATGCTGGTGCCGCCCCAGATTTTTGCGCGACACGACATCCACCGTTTTTGCAGTTGCGCAACACATCCATCGCCGCAATAAAACGATCGTGGCATTGTCCAGCGGTCTGCATTTGCCCCGTGGATGTTGCCGATAACCAGCAATCAAATTTCGCCTGGGCCTCGGCCGCAACATCAGGACGTGTTTCGGTTGCATCATTTTTAAACTCGGCAATCATATCGTCATATGCATTTGCCAACATTTCCGCATCATCGGAATTCAAATTCCAATTACCAACCGTCTCTGGAAATGGTGTTTCCCCAGAAAACGCAGTCACGGCCTTTTGTGCAAACAATTCGCCCATTTCCGGATACCCAGATGTGCGTGCATTATAAATTGCATACGAACGATAATTCATCGCCAACTGATTCAAGAACGAATCCTGGTGTGGTGCGGAATAAACATCCAACCCTTCGACATAATCGACCGTCGGTGTTGAAACATATTCGTCGTGTCCCGACCCGGCGCATCCCGCCAGCGCAATTACCGAGCACACAACCAACGCACTTGAAAAAAATCTGTTTGCCATAAGACCTTCCTTTTATAATAACACCTTATATTATACTATTTTTTCATCCCCCAGTAAAGAGGAAAAAGACAACCAAAACAACAAAATTATAAATAAAAAATAATGGCACAGATGAGCCGTTATTGACGAGTGCAAAAACACCCACCACGTTCAAGCAAAATTTTTAGATAAATAATGGTGTGAATGCGCAGATAAAAACGAGCGTAGTGTACAGACGCTACATGAGCGAGTTTTTACCAAGCAGGCGCCAATTATTTATCTAAAAATTAGATTGACCTACATAAACGAGTCAATAACAAGCAGATGTCCATTATTTTTTATTTATCTAAAAATTGGATAGCGGCCGGCGCTAAACTCCCAATTCCGCCCAGCCCACCACCACCTTGGGTGAAACTGCCAATGGCATCATAAATACCGCCAGTATTTTGGGACTGACCGGCACCAGAAATTGTTTGTTGAATAAATTGGGTGTATGCATCGCGAGTACGTGCAGATATTTTTTCGGGCGCACACTTTTCGGTTTTTTCAACCAATTTGATAAATGTCGCCGCTTCACCAACCAAAAAATCTTCCTGACCCCAATCCAACATACCAAATATTTTATAGAAATTTGATTCTGTTTTCTTTTTAGAATCCGCACAATATGGGTCAGATAAATCCGGACAATATTTTACAACCTGGACCTGGGGATAACCATCCCAAATCGCACCAGGTTCATTAAACACAGGCGAACAAACACCATCCTCGTCCATACCACCGGCTTGGGCAACCGCAATCGCCGTTACTTCGCCACCGCCGCACGCAGGCTTTTTCCCGCGCATTTCTTCGGCCGTTTTTGCACCGGTTTTGGCATACTCTTTGACCATATTATTCAACCAGGATTGTTCAGAACCACTGGGGACACATTCGGCCTTTAACTCTTCGGTTTGTTTTTTCAACGCCGAAACATTAGACACCAAACCAATAACCCCCGGCAACAAAGAACCATTTGTAATACTTTCAATACCGCCTGTATCTTGCTTTTTCACAGACGACGCCTTTTTAACCGTGACATTGGCTGCACCGGCGTCACCAACGACACTCACAATCATCGCAATAAAAAACGCAAAAAACTTTCTCATCTCCACTGGACACATTATACCACAAAAAAAGTCCCACTCAAATATAAAAATTGCATTTTGGTTTATGTTATGCAAATATACTCGTATGACATCAAATAAAAGAAATTTTATTATATTTTCAAAACATCGGCGTCTGACCCGCATTTGGCAATTTATGTTCACCGGTTGGGGATTGGTGATGGTTGCGGCACTGGTTGCCGGCGCGGTATTTACAAAACAATTATTATGGACACCAATTTCCGCCATAAATATGATTGATATAACCAGTAATCAGTTCAAAATGACAAACGCCAACTTTGCCGGCACAGATAAAAATGGCGAACCATTTACACTACACGCAAAAACCGGCCGCCAAGAATACGAAAAACCGGATATAATATATATGGACACGGTCAGTGGCACAACGGTTCGTTTTACAAACGGCGAACGCATAACCGACAAAATTCGCGCCAATCACGCCGAATATAACCAGGCGCAAAACAACCTGAAATTATATGGCGATGTCCATATTGATTCCAGTAATGGCGACAAAATAATAACATCTGAAATGGTGATAAAATTATGAAACAATCTGTATTACGTGTTGAACATTTATCAAAAAATTATGGTGCGCGCACGGTCATTCGCGACATATCAATGATTGTACACCAGGGCGAATCGGTCGGGCTGTTGGGGCCAAATGGTGCGGGAAAAACTACGGCGTTTTATTGCATCACGGGCCAATTAAACGCGACATCGGGTCAAATATTCCTAAATTCCCAGGATATAACCCACCTGCCATTTTATCAAAGGGCGCGCCTGCACATCGGATACCTGCCCCAGGAAAACAGTGTCTTTCGGGGACTGACCGTTGAACAAAACATTATGGCAATCCTAGAGGTTGTCGAACCCGACAAATTAAAACGTCGCGAAAAATTGGAATCATTATTAAACGAATTTTCAATCGAACACCTGCGACACAGTCCGGCAACCGCCTTGTCGGGTGGCGAACGCCGACGCGTTGAAATTGCGCGCGCATTGGCGAACGACCCGAAATTTATTTTATTGGACGAACCATTTGCCGGCATTGACCCAATCGCCGTAAATGAAATTCGTTCATTGGTATCACAATTAAAGGACCGCGGATTGGGCGTGATTATCACCGACCACAATGTGCGCGAAACATTGGGCATCACCGACCGCAGTTATGTACTGCACGACGGGAAAATATTAAAGCACGGAACCGCGCGCGAAATAACCGCCGACCCCCAGGTTAAAAAAGTATATTTGGGTGAAGATTTCACAATGTAAAAAAAACACCGCCAAATTGGCGGCGTTTTTATTGTTCGCCTAAACCTTTTAAAATACTATCATAACTTACCCTGCTGCAATCGGGCGACGCACTGCCTTGACAGACTTTCTTTAATTGTTTCAACATTGCGACAACACTGTTATAACGCGCATTATCCTCCGATTGTTTAGATTCTTTTAATTTTTTCAATTGTGCGACAAACACTTCATCGTCCGTTAAGTTCTTTTGTCCCTCTAATCCTTCCAATCCGTTTATATTTGATAACGCCTTGTTTCCGAACAATTCCATGGCGCCCACACCAATACCCGCACCACCAACAGCACCACCAACGGTTGCCAATGTGCGCGCAGTCTTTTTCGCATCCAATATGCGTTTTTCGACCAAGGATTCATCAACCCAACTGCCACAGGTAATATTTGTTCCCATTTCAAAATATTTTGTTGGCATATCGGACATATTCACGCGCCCGTCATTCGAACGCAATCCAACCAAGACCCAACACACATTATTTTCCGGGTTTTCGACATCTTCGACCATTGATGCATAATTTGATGTATTGCTGTATCGGGACGCCCAAACAAAAGTATTACCCATACCCCAACCATTATTCGACATACAGGCATTACGTTCCGCATCGCGATTGTCTGGGGTTGGTGTGGGCGTATCATCAACAGTTTCCGCCGACACAACACCGGTACTGGTCACAGGTTCGCCCATAAATTTCAGACTGGATTTATAATCGTTCAAATGTGCGATACCAACCGATGCACGCGATGCAACCCCCGTCCGCGCAGTCGCCCGGTCATTTGCCGCCATCGCAGAACACACCACCATCACACCAACAAAAAAACTTAAAAATTTTTTCATCTGCACTGCCCCCATAATTATTTAACACCAACACGGAATTCATCACCCCAGTTTGCGACATTTTGCCCGCCAACCGTGCACATAACATCTTCGAAACCTGTCTTGATTTGATTTTTCTTGACGACATTTGATGTAATAATTCCACCGGCGGTTCCCAACACCACACCCGCAATAGAATCCGACGCCAATCGTGCATAGTTAAAATCACCTGTCTTGGTTTTCCAAACGGACTTACCCGCCACCAAAGAATCGCGCACCGCAATTATGCTGTCGGCTAAAATCTCTGCCGATAAATCCGCCGGCAATTTTTCAACAACCGTTTTAGTTTTCTCTGGATAATTTGCAATTGCATCGGCCATTGCCGCCATAATTTGCTGACGCTGTGAACGAAATAACATTTTGTCTTTTTTATTCGAATTACAAATTTCTTGTGCTTGTTCCAAAGAACCGTCATCTGGCACAACTTTAATCAATGCATCCAAAGCTTTTATCGTTGCCTCGTCACAAATGTCCCCTTTATAAATCACAAACATAAACACCGCACGACCAAAATATTTTGAATCATTATCAACACCCGCTGCCGAATGAAACGATTCACCCATAGATATATGCGCACAACGCTTGGTAGTCCTTGTATCCCCCCAATCATCATATCCATATTCACACACCGGGACCTTGGCATCTTGCAACAATTTATTCACCGTATTCACGCGGTTTTGTGCCAATTCCGCATTATGTTGTGAATTACCTGTCGAATCCGCCGAGCCAATTAATAAAACCGTTTCGATATCCTTTGCATCTGCCTTTAATTTATTAATAACATTTGTCTTAACTTCTGTTGCACACACATCTGGAATATCACTTTTATCATTATCAAAATAAATCGCATAATCTGCTTTAATTACGGGTTTAACATCTGTGTCAAAATTATAAATCCAACCGGCATTAGTATCATAACACTCGGTCCGCGGATCCACGGCGGCACCCGCCCCCGCGACAAAAAACATCCCGGCAAAAAATACTGCAAAAATCTTTTTCAACATATAAACCCCTCTCACATTTTAATACAGATATTATATCACAAATCCCCCCAATCACAAAATGGTATTTATATTTTTTCAAATTACCCCGTCTGGTTCGTTTCACTCACCATCCACAAAAAAACACCCCGCAAAATGCGGGGGTAAAACAATCTCGCTGTAGCGTAAAGCGAAGACGGATGGTGGACGCTTTGGGGATTCCCTTTGTGCATCACTCTGTGATGCAATCGGGGCAACCGTAACGATTTTGTCTTTTTAAAAATGCTTTTTTATAAATTCTCGCCCACATTGTGATTTTAAATATTTTTCAAAATCTTTGGCTTTTTGTTCATCATCTATCGCAAAATAATCTTTTATGCGCCAAGGTCTATACTTGTCCGTATGTCCAAAGTGCTCGTAATTATGTTGTTTTATACGTCTTTTTAAATCATCAGTATAACCAATATAAAACTTATCTGGGAAATCTATACTTTGTAAAATATATACATAAAACATTTTTGCCCGTCTTCGTTCACTAACATTCACTCCGTCGCGGCATCCGTTTCGCGTGATTAAAATCACATCGCTCCGTCCGATAAAAATCGCGACGGAGCGAAGCGAAGACGGATGGTGGACGCACAGGGACTCGAACCCTGGACCCACTGATTAAGAGTCAGTTGCTCTACCAACTGAGCTATGCATCCAAAACCGAACTGTGACCTGAATTATATTATAAAATCCGACAAAATCAAGTTTTTATCACGTCCGCCCTATTTTTTCAAATAATTTATCGGATTATACGCGCGCGTTCCCTTGCGAATTTCAAAGTGCAATTGTGGTGCATCAACCTTGCCTGTTTGTCCCACGGTGCCAATTTTTTGCCCGACACGCACCGCTGAACCGCGCCGCACCACCATCGAATCCATATGCGCATAAACCGTCATCCAACCGTCCGAATGCTGTATAATAACCAGGTTCCCCATCCCCTTGACCTCGTTTCCGGCATAGGCAACCAACCCATTTTCCGCCGCCGCAACGGTTGCGCCACGCGCCGCCTTGACATTTATACCATCGTTAAACAGCCCGTTTGATTTCGCCCCATATCCCGACAAAATCTTGCCACGCACCGGCCAAGAAAACCGCGACGCAGAACGAGCCATCATTTTTTGCGCCCCGCCCTTGTTCCCAGTATTTTTCGCCGTGGCGGCTTTGTTTACCGTATTTGTTTTTTTCGCCGCATCCGTTTTGACCGCGGTTTTCGTCTCCGCCTTTTTCGCATTTACCTGTTTTGCGTTTTTAGTTTCCACCTTTTTAGTATCTGTCTTTTTTGACTCAACTTTATGGACGGATGTTGCTTTCTTTGCCTGGGTTGTTTTCGCATCCACCTTTTTCACATCCGATTTCGTTGCCGTATTTTTTTGCACCGTCGCAGATTTTTTCGCATCTGTTTTTACATCCGACATTCTAGACGATGTTTTTGATTCAACCGTCTTGGCCGATTGTGTCGGTGTTGCCGCACGTCCAGATTTCGATACACTTGCAACATCAGGCACCCTTAATTTTTGTCCAACCGACAAAGTAAATGGCGCACTAATTTTATTCATAACCGCCAAATCATTCACCGGCACCGAATATTTACGCGACAAAGAATACAATGTATCGCCCGTCGCAACCGTAATTTCACGCACCGGCGCGCGCACCGCCGTTTCGGATTTTTCCGGAACTTTTGCATCTATTTTGTGTTGCGAAACTTTTTCAACCGATTTTACCGGTTCAGATTTTGTTTGTTTGTTTTCTGGTTTTACGGACGGTTTTGCATTTTCCTGTTTACGCGGTGCAACCACCAAATCCTCCGTTTTATAATCAGGTATCACCAAATCATCAACATCCGCATCCGGTGCAAATCCATACTCGTCCACCGATTGGGCCGGTGTTTCCACCTCCGCATCGTCATCCGGCATTCCCACATCATTTTCATCAACATCTGTATCCTGGGCCGGCATAGTATAATCGTCCGCCGGAGAATACAAAACATTAATATCACCATTTCCATATTCAGACGCCGACGCATAAACGCCGTAATCTGCAACCGCTGTTTTATAAATATCACTGTCGGGTTCGGCCAACAATGTCGGATACCGCGCCGATATAAAATCACCAACGTCATCAGGTATAGATGCGATACGTGGCTGCAAATCACACGCAGAAAAAAATCCTAGACATAAAAAAACATAAAAAAATTTCTTCATATGCGAAATTATACCATATTTTTAATCACGACGCATGAACAAAATACTAATCTCGAACAACGCCCACATTGGCACCGCCAACAATATTTGCGACACAACATCCGGTGGCGTTAAAACCGCCGCCACAACAACCAAAAACACAATGGCATAACGACGCATTGCAACAACTTTGCTGCGCGATAATACACCGATTCTGTTTAACAAAATCATCACAATTGGTAATTGAAAAGCGACACCAAAAACCTTTAACAAGCGAATCGCAAATGTCAAATAATCACGCACCACCGGTAAAAACACAGTTGGCACCGGCGAATTTTGATTTAATTCAATAAAAAAACCAAACACAAAAGGAAACAAAACATAAAACGCAAACGCCGCACCAATTAAAAACAACATCGGCGACGCAATCATCATCGGCCAAATAAAATTCTTTTCATTTGTTTTTAATCCCGGGCTAACAAATGCCCAAATGTGCCACAACACAATCGGTAAACTTATCAATATTGCGACCGTTCCCGCCAACGACAAATTTATCATCAACCCATCGGTAATACCGGTATATAACAAATCGCCATCCCATATTTTTAACAATGGTGCACTTAAAAAATCTAATACATTTGGCGCGACATACCACCCGAACACAAACGCCAACAAAAAAATACAAATACACCACAAGAACCGCCGACGCAATTCCGAAAAATGTTCCATCAAAGTCATACGTTTGCTTTTCATTTTTTAACTTTTTTGCGCCCCGCCCGTTTTGGTAATTTCACCGAAAAATCATCCAGCACATCACGCGTTGTCGTATGTATAATTTCATCAATCGGTTTTTCTAAATCAATTTGACTTGTGATTTGTTCAGACGCATCCGTAATTTTCCACCAAACCCCACGCACATATTTCACCACACGTGCCAAGAACCGTGCCACATCCGGCCAATATTTAACCGGCACAACCAAAATTGCGACAACCAAGATTACTAAAAATTCCGGACCACTGATACCAAACATTTTTTAATCATAGAAAGAATCACCACCAGAATTACTGACCGTTTTATGGCGTTGAATCTGGAAATAATTTTTATCGAAATCTGTTTTTGGTTTTAAATTACGAAACACAACATCCGTACTGGCCCCGGTGGCATCCACAACCGTCCACGATTTTAATTTTACCGGCGATTTATCGAACACAACCGTCATATGTCCCAATCCGCGATTATCACGCATATACATATTCAACGCAAAAGTTGATTTCCCATCAAATGTATCGGACACCACAATATCAGAATTTTGCAAATCTATATTTTTGCGGACCAAAATTCCGGCCGGCGTACTGGACAACGGAACGGTTGTAATTTGATCCAACGATTTATCAAAGAAATACAAATCCGAACCATCCGAAATCAACTGAATTTTTGAATTTGTATAATCCAGGCGAACACGTCCCGGACGCAACATAGAAAACAATCCACGCGCACTTTTACCATTAGATGTTTGGATAAAATCCCCGGTTAACCCAGTTATTGAATTCAAATATTTTTCCGCCGACGCGACATACTTTTTATCAACCGCACCAAACGCCGGCATCATAAACACAGAACACAACACAAAAACAAAAAATTTTTTCATCTCTCACATCCCTTTGAACATTTGTATAACTTTATCTTTGACATTATCCAGTGTATCATACACAACGGCACCCGCCGCACACATATGACCACCGCCCCCCAATTTTTCCGCGATTTTATTTATTGGGATATATTTACTGCGCAGTGACACACCAATTTGATTTTCCTTTTGATGTTTTAACATTGCAATAAATTCAACACCCTTGATTTGTCCCAACAAAGACAACGCGGTTTCACCACGACCGTCCAGATGTTTATACGCATCCGCATCAACAACCGCAATCGCCAAACGATTTTTATAAAAAAATTCAGCATTCGCAACAACACCAGCCTCGGTCTGGATTGTTTTACGTGGTTTATTATTTAACAATTCCAACAAACGGTTTATTTCAATACCACGGTCCACCAAATCACCCATAATACGCAGACACCGTCCATCTTTGGCATATTTGAAATTCCCCGTATCGGTCAAAATACCAAACGCCAGTAAATTTAAAACCTTGTCATCAAATTCCCAACCGGCATCCATCATCAAATCATACAACAAACACGTTGTCGCAGATGCCGTATCATCATCAATACACAGATTTCCAATTTTGTTATCATTTCTGTGATGATCGATTTCAACCAAGAATTTTGCCGCATCCAACGCCGGACGTGTTCCACCAATATTGTTTGTTGTTCCATAATCCAACAATATTGCCAAATCAAACGGTTGTGATAAATCAACCTGTTCATAATAATGGGCACGCCCACGCAACGGGATATAACGCAAAGCCTCGGGCACATTACCATCGTAAATACACACGCATTCTTTGCCATAATTCAAATAAATCAATTGATACATTGCCAATATAGAACTCAATGCATCACCATCCGGATTTTTATGCGCAGACAGCAAAATCGTATTTGCAGATTTTATTTTATCTATCAAAATTTTTGTTTCATTTTTCATTACACACCAACCGCAATATCTTCAAGCATAAACTGGGCCGTATGCCGTCCGTTGTATTCGTTATCCTTTAACCGACCCAACATTGATATTGTAGTGTTTATATTCGCATCGTCCAGTAAAAAATCACCAACCGGTGTTCCGACCAAATTAAAGCCAACAAATTGCACCGTTGTCCCCAACGATGTCCGCACCGCGCCACGCAAATGCGCGCCATTTCCCATAACGGTTGCGTATTGCAAACTGGCGCCATTTAATACCAATTCCGGTTCCGGATTACCCTGGCCAAATGGTGCCAACACAGACAACCGCTGTATTAAATTCATTGTTGCGCCACTGGCATCCAATTCTGCATCAACAACAATTTCCGGCGTAATCGGATTATCACCCAATTGTTGCGCCACAGACTTTTCCAAAAATTCACAAAACTCATTTTCTTTATCCGCCATTAACGAAAATCCCGCAGCCGCCGCGTGTCCGCCACCCTCGGTCACCAAACCACACGCCAAAGCCTCGTGAATAATGCGTCCCAAATCAACATTTGCAACCGAACGCCCTGACCCATTGATAACGCCATCAACACGTGTTGCAACACAAGACGGACGATTATATCTGTCCTTTAATCGGCCGGCAATAATTCCCATAACCCCACCGTGCCAATTATCACCACACACAAATAAACTGCATTTACCTTTTTTACAACATTGTTCGGCTTGCTCGGTCGCACTTAACATAATTGCATTTTGAATATCAATTCTGTCCTTGTTCATTTGGTCTAATTTTTCCGCCAAGGCACGTGCCACCAACGGGTTGTCGGTCAACAATAATTCCAACGCAGGCTTTGCCGAATCCAATCGTCCCGCCGCATTTAACCGCGGTCCCAATACAAACCCCGCAACATACACCGATGCATGTTTTACCCCCGCAACATCCATCAACACACGCACCCCCAGGTTACGACGACCATCCAACACCTTTAACCCGGTGGCAACAAACGCACGATTTAATTCAACCAACGGCATTGTGTCGCAAACCGTCCCCAGCGCAACCAAATCCATATAATCCATTAAATTTATTTTCGAAAATAATTCTTGGCGTTCATCATCCAAACGATTACGCAGTTCACGATTTAACGCAACCAATGTCAAAAACGCAACACCAACCCCCGCCAGATAATTCAACCCCGATGTATCATCCACGCGTTTAGGGTTCACCACCGCCGCCGCATTTGGCAATTTTTCATCAGGCGAATGGTGATCGGTCACAACAACCGTCATTCCACGTTCATTTGCATAATCAATTTCGCGAACGCAACTGATACCACAATCAACCGTCACCAACAGATTTGCACCCGCCGTTGCAATTTCATCCACGGCCGCAATATTTAACCCATACCCTTCGCCATCACGCGTTGGGACGTGCCAAATTGTATCCACACCAATCGCACGCAGATATTTTACAAATATCGCCGTCGATGTAATACCATCGACATCATAATCGCCATATATTGCAATTTTTTTACGCGCAATCACTGCATCTGCAATAATATGTGCAGCACGCGCCATATCACATAAAACAAATGGGTCCGGCATATATTCACGAATAGTCGGATTTAAAAATTTTTCAATATCCGAACGCGCCACCACCCCACGGGCAACCAAGATATTACGCACCAAATCTTCGCCAAAATCCGTGTTTGCCCCAAAATCTATACTATCCATCATCACCCATGCCTGACCCAGCATGGATTTATCAACTAACTTTTTCAATTTCTACTCTTTTTTCTTATCGAGTATATTATAACTGAAAATTATTCAAATAGCAACGGAAGTATTCCATCCAATATTTTTCCGGCCGTCGGCACAGAATTTTGCGACGCCGTCCGCCACCCCCCGGTTTCCGCCAAACCTTGGGGTTCATCCAACACAACCATAATTATGTATTGTGGGGCCTCGGCGGGGAATATTCCTACAAAAGTGGTCATATTACGATGTTTATCAATCGCACCATTAACACGTTTTTCCGCCGTCCCCGTCTTTCCACCGATATTAATTCCATTGATACGGGTTAGTTTTCCACTGGTTTCCTCGACAACACGCACCATATTATGACGCAACCGTGCCGATATTTCATCACTTAACACCCGCACACCTTTGACACGTCCAACATCACGCCGTTGAATTGTTGGATACATATAAATTCCACCATTTGTCACCGCATTTACCCCCAACAATAAATGCATAGGCGTCACCGCCACCGAATGTCCAAACGACACGGTTGCCACATCAGTAATTCGCCATTTTTTTGGTAATATTGGATTTTCCGTTTTACCGAAATCTAAATCCAATTTTTCATCCATACGCAATCTGTGCAAAAATTCATTTTGTGCACCATCCGGGAATTGCAAAGCAATTTGCACACTGCCCACATTGCAAGAATGCACCATAATATCATCAACATCCATCCAATCTTGTTTAAATTTTGCAACATCGTGAAATGTTGTCACATACCGACCACTTTTTGTCCGCAACACATAAGGTTTTGCAACATAATATTTACCGCCAATACCATTTTCATATGCAATTGCCGTATTAAATATTTTAAACACAGACCCCATTTCCAGCACATCACGCATCGGTTTGAAACGACGATTTTCAATCGGATACGACGACACGTGTTCCGGGTCAAAATCCGGCAAAGACACCATTGCCAACATTTCACCCGTCCGCGAATTCATCAATAATCCCATTGCACCTTTGGCACGGTATTTCTGCACAGCCTCGGATAAACGGGTATGGAATTGTTCTTGGATTCGTGCATCCAACGACAACCGCAACGGGTCATTATTTTCACGCAAATAAGAATCGAATATACGTTCGGCGCCTTCCAAACCTGTGCCTTCTTTGCCAACAAACCCAACGACGTGTGCAAACAGGTTGTGTTTCGGATAACGACGCATTTGTTTAACCTCGACCTCCAGGCCTGCCAATTTAGCATCTTTGATTTGTTGACGTTCGGCATCCGTCGCATATTGTTTTAAATACATAAATTTTTTAGTTTTTAAAATATCGTACGCGGCCGCGACCGAATATTTATACGGAAAAACCTCGTGAATTTTTTGTGCAACCGCATCCATATCTTTGACGGCACCGGGACGAACCATAATATGGCCCGACACAACATTTTTCGCCAATTTCACACCATTTCTATCCTCGATATCGGCGCGAGTAATTGTCCAATCGGTTCCCAAATTTGCCTTGCCATTTTTACCGGTTCCAATACATCCATAATATAATGTTTTTGCAAAAAACACCGCAAACAAAACACAAATCCAAAAATGCACCGTCCGCAATCTGACGCGTTCCGTATCACGATGCTTTGCAACGCGAGAACCAAACCTGTAAACATCCTTTCCTATCTCGAACATATATTATTTCCTTAATGGCAAAGCCTCGATTTCGATATATTTTTTAAATCCGATAATTTCAACATTTGGATTAACGGTCGTAACCATACCTAACAAATATTCACTGTTTGTCATAGATTCGAACTTGGCCTGCTCTATCGCAATTTGTTGTTGTGTTTTCACGATTTCATCGTATGTGAATTTCAACGATTTATGCTGTGTGCGATAACACACCTGTAATCCGACAATCAAGAAAATCACCCCAATCAGCGAACAAACGCCAATCTTAAACATTTTTTGTTCTTCGTTCATATCCGTCATCCATCATTACCAGACATATTCTATCATAAATTTTGCAAAAAACTAATCATAGAATTTAACCCGTTAATTCTGGCGGCACCCAAAGTCAAATTTAACGAAGAAAACTCGGACAATAAATCCATTTTTTTAATTTCATCCGGCGTCTTGCCATCAACCATTGCAATTAAAATCGCAACAATTCCACGCACCAATCCCGAATCAGCTGTCCCATAAAAATTATTTCCCATACGACAAATTTCAACACGCGACGAACAACCCGCGATTTGGTGACACAATGCCCCATCCGGCACCGGCGACATATGCGCACCAAAATCCATAACGGCCTCTAATTTATCAGCCGGATTTTCCAACAACGACAATAAATTTTTCATCTGGGCATATGTCATAAAATCACCATCCATTTGTTGTTAAATCTAATTCGATACGGGCGGCATCACTCATCCGGGATAAATCCCACGCCGGTTCCCACACCAAATTCACATCAACATTTTCAACCCCCGCAACACCCAACACGGCATTTTTAACCTGAGCCATCAATTCATCCATCATAGGACACGTGGGACTGGTCAATGTCATTGTAATTGTGACATTTTTACCATCGATTTTAATATCATATACCAACCCCATATCCCAAATGTTTACAGGGATTTCCGGGTCAAAAACGGTCTTTAATGCACTAATAATATCTTCTTTGATTTCAGACATTTTATTTCACTATTTTTTTAACCACAGATATAAATTTATCTGCATCTGCGATTGTATTCCACGGTCCAACCGATACGCGTATTACCCCATCAAAACCCAACGCCCGACAAATCCACGATGCACACATATTTCCCACACGCAAGCAAATATCATTTGCCCCGACATACGCCCCAAAATCCAACGGATGCATACCATCAATAACAAAGGTCAACAATGCCGCATCCCGTGAAGATAACATTTTAATACGCGGATTTTTTTTCAATTCATCATACATATATTTAATTAAATTTAAATCAGGACGATGCGATTCTAATTCATCAATTGCGACCGACAGCCCGCAAATTTGTGTCAACGGTAATGTGCCAGCCTCGAATTTATCGGGCGATTTATTCAAAACAATTTCATCATCATCGACACGCATTACCATACCGCCACCAAATTTATCCGGCATATATTTATCCGTATCGCGAATATATAAAATACCAACACCGGTATCCGCACCAATTTTATGTCCCGACGCAACCAAAAAATCACAATCCCATTTTTTTACATCTATATTATTATGCACAATATATTGTGTTGCATCCACCACAGTTATCACATTTGGATTTTTACGACGGGCGATACGAATAATTGCCGAGACATCTTGAGCCACACCCAAAACATTTGACATTGCCGTTATAATTAAAACATCTGATTTTGGCACAGAATTAGGATTTATATTAAAATTTTCATCCAATTCACATTTTTCGATTTTGCGAATTTTGCCGCGTGCCACCAATTCCACCCACGGCAACCGCGCCGAATGATGGTCCAAATCAGACACCGCAACCGTCGATATTTTATCAAACCTGTTCAATATAATATTCACAATCCTGTTCAACCCATCGGTTGCATTTGATGTAAACACAACCTGGGCGATATCTGCGTTTATAAAATCAGCAACCCGGCGACGCGAACGCGCAACCATATCATCAACCGCACCCGCACGTGCGCACACCCCCCGACCGGCATTTGCATAACCACGACGCAAAAAATCCACCTGGGCCGCAATCACAGATTCCGGTTTTAAAAAACTGGCGGCGGCATCAAAATATACGACATCTTTCATATTACAAAAAACCTTGCATTTCACCAATATTATAATACACTCAAACCGAATATCAACTATTCTATAAAGGAGAAAAAGCAATGGCATTACAATATGCAAATGATACAAATTTCAATGATACAATCGCAAAAGGCTTGACATTGGTGGATTTTTGGGCAACCTGGTGTGGTCCGTGCCGTATGTTTGGGCCGATTTTCGAATCCGTATCAAACCAGGTCTCTGATGTAAATTTTGTTAAATTTGAAATCGATGAAACAAATCGTGCAACACCAACAAAATTTGGCATCCGCAGCATCCCCAGCGTCCTGGCATTTCGTGACGGCAATTTAATAGAAGCCCGCACCGGATTAATGGACGAAGAAACCGTTATTGCGTGGATACACGAATTACAATCCGCAAAATAACCATTTACACCACACATCCCAAAGGGGGAATAATATGGCAAAACAAGATTATAAAACTCTGGAACTGCCGGCAAAATATACGCCCAAAAAATCCGAGCCTTATATGTGCCCGGAACAACAGGCTTATTTTTATCAAATTTTAATGGCCCAGAAACAAGAATTAACCGATGGTAAAACCGACACATTAAACGCCGTCCGCAATGGCGATTCTGGCGATGCGACGGGTGTCGGCGACGATGCCGATAACGCATCCGCTGCCCAGGCATTAAATATGAACCTGCGTATGTCTGAACGCGATAACAATTTATTAAAGAAAATAAATGCGGCATTGGAACGGTTGGAAAACGGTAAATTCGGATTCAGTGTTATATCCGGCGAACCAATTGGGATACCACGCCTGTTGGCACGTCCATTGGCCACAATGACCGTCGAAGAACAAGAAGAATACGAAGCAAACAAATAAATCACATATAATATGTAACAACAAGACTCGGGAATATTAATTGCCCGGGTTTTTTATATAAAAAAGAAACAGAACACCCAAGGGTGCAGATTTATTCAATCCACATATCAACCAGTTGAGCATTTGCGCCCGTTCCGGTTTTCACCTTGGATGTTCTGTTTGCATCTGTCCATCCAATAGTAGGCACCTCTTTATTAGAGGTTGTTTGCATTGTACTACCAGATGTTTGGGGATTTTGAGACAGAGTTACAGGAGAACCAGCAGAATTATTGATACGCACGCTACCATCGGTATCACGTTTGATTGTTCCTTCAACAAAACCAACGGAAGCCAGCTTCGTAGTGTCGGCCATCGCCACATTTGCGACGCAACAGAATACGCAAGAAAACAACAAAAATTTGAGAATTGTTGCTCTCAGTCTCATAATCTACTTTTTCCCCTTACCATAAGGGTAGTAAAAATTATGAAACTGAATCAAGCACAAAAATGCTATTTTTATTATTTATTCTTGACTTTTCCAGATGTTTTTGATTTTACGCTTTTTTTCACCGATTTGCGTTTAACATTTGTGTCGTCTTTTTTATCGGTATTTTTTATCTCTTTTTTAAAGACATTTATCCCATCCGCCACGTTTTTCATCATTGCCGGTATTGCACGATGTCCAAACAATATGACCAACAAAATAACAATAACCAGAATTTCCATCCAACCCAATCTCATTTTACGCCCCCTTTATTTGGCAACATAGCAATCCAAACCATCTGATTTGGCATTACGACAAAAACCATTTGCGTCATTACTGTTATTAAACGCGACACGCAATCTATATGTTGTGCGTCCATCTTTTAAAACAGATGCCAAAACGACAAATTGTTTACCACTGAATAAACTGCTGTGTGCGGCACGCATTTTTGCACCGGCGGCATTTGCCGCATCACGCGTTGCGTACGAACCAAACTGAACATACCAAGTTGCAGCCCCAGCGGTTTTCTCAACTTTTTTGGGTTGTGATTTGGCGACCGGTTTTTGCGCAGGCTTTGCCACCGGTTTCGCCGCCGGTTTCGCCGCCGCCTTTGGCGCAGGTTTCGCGACCGGCTTTACATCCACCGACGCTTTATTTGGGTCAAACACGACATCGCGTCTGTCGGAAACGACACGCACATTTGAATCAACATCCGCCGCCGGTTGCGCCACAGGTTCCGGTTTAACATCCGGCATTGGACGCGTTTCTGGTTGCGGCTGTACAACAACCGGTTGAGGCACCGGTGCCGCACTTGGCACTGGCAACGGTTGCGGATTTACATCCACGACTGGCGCATCCCCACCATCAACAACAACAGACGGTTCACCATCCAAATCAATTTCGACCGATGACGACGAAGGTCCACTAACGGTTTTGACGATAATATATGTTGCCAATGCAATCACAACCAAACCGATTCCCAACAGCAACCACGGCTTTTTCGGACGCGGGGTCGCAAATGCAACCTCGGGCAAAGAATCCGATGCATCACCGTCTAAATCCAATAAATCCAAATTTGTGTTTTCGTCGTTCATAAAAAACTCCCTTGTAAATTGCTTACCAAGGGATATTATATCACAAAAAATGTATTATTCCAAATCACAACCAAAATTATTTCGGCATATTTCCAAAATTTGGTGGCACAATCAATTTATGATTTTGTTCAACAATCGGTTCAACCTCGCAATTACAGCACCCCGCCAGCGCAGAACACAGCAAAACCGCACAACATAAAAATATTTTTTTCTTCATACAATATCCTTTTACAACATTATGCCCCAGGCTACATCCTGGGGCAATATGTTTTTTTTACAAAGGCATCTTAACCGCATCAATCATTTGATTTATAAACGCATCCAATGATATGACTTCTTGTTGTTCGACACCCAACCGACGCAAAGTGACCGATTTATCCGCCTGTTCTTTTTCACCAACAACGGCGATGATTGGCGTTTTTGCCAATGACAATTCACGAATCTTGTAATTGACCTTTTCATCACGCAAATCGGCACGAGCATAAATACCCGCCGCACGCAAATCGGCAACGATTTTGTCCGCATATTCGCGATATTTTTCGGACACAGGCACCACAACGACCGGTTCCGGCGACAACCACAGCGGCAAATTACCCGCGTGATTTTCCAATAATATACCCATAAACCGTTCAATTGAACCAAACAACGCACGATGCAACATCACAGGGCGATGTTTTTCACCATCTTCGCCGATATAAGAAATATCGAATCGTTCCGGCAAATTCATATCGACCTGAATAGTTCCACATTGCCATTCACGCCCAATTGCGTCACGCAAAATAAATTCCAATTTCGGTCCATAAAATGCGCCCTCGCCCGGATTTATTTCAAATGAATATCCGTGTGCCGTCAACGCATTTGCCAACGATTTTTCGCACAAATCCCAAATTTCATCCGACCCAATGCGTTTTTCAGGCCGCGTGGACAGATAAATCTTTACTTCATTAAAACCAAAGGTTTTGTAAATATCCAAAATCAGTTTTAATGTATCGATGCATTCGGCCTCCATCTGTTCTGGGGCACAGAAAATATGCGCATCATCTTGGGTAAATTCACGCACACGCATCAATCCCATCAAAGAACCCGATGCTTCGTAACGATTGACCTTGCCAAATTCAGCCATACGCAATGGCAAATCACGATACGAACGCAATTCATTACGATAAATCAACACACCGCCCGGGCAATTCATTGGTTTGATACAGAACATACGACCGTCTTCGGTTTTACCCGAATAATTATGCGCACCATATTTTTCCCAATGTCCGGATGTTTCCCACAAAGACCGATCCATAACACCGGGGGTGCAAACCTCGACATAGCCGGCGCGTTCTTGACGGGCACGCATATATTCAATCAAACGACGATAAATTTTATACCCCTTGTCGTGCCAGAACACCGCCCCCGGGGCAAATTCCGGTTCGAAATGGAACAAATCCATTTCACGTCCCAATTTACGATTATCGCGTTTTGCGGCCTCTTCCTGCATTTTTAAAAACGCATCCAATTCATCTTTGCTGGCAAATGCATCAACATAAATTCTTTGCAGCATTTTATTTTTAGAATCGCCCTTCCAATATGCACCGGCAACCGCGCGAATTTTGAAACCGTCGCGTGGCAAATCTTTTGATGATTCCACGTGTGGTCCACGACACAAATCCGTAAAGTCACGGAAAGTATAAATAGACAAAGCCTCGCCTGCGGCATTATATTCGTTTAACCATTCCATTTTATATGGTTGGTCGTGAAATAATTCCTTGGCCTCGTCCAGACTCACAATTCTTTGTTCGAATCGACCATTTGATTTAATCAGTTCCCGCATTTCCCGTTCGATTTTTTCAAAATCATCCTCGGAAAATCTGTAATCTGTATCAAAATCATAATAGAACCCGTTTTCAATAGCCGGCCCCCCCGCAAATTTAATTTCCGGATGTAATTTTTTCACCGCCGCCGCCATAACGTGTGCCAACGAATGACGAACCGTTTCAATTGGATAAGACATAACAACTAACCTTTTTTATATATATTTGTTTTTTAAATTTGAAATTGATTTAGATTATAATACGCACAAAACATATGTGCAAATAAAATTACCGCACCCCCACAGGGGTTGTGGTTGTCGTGGTTGTGAAAATGAAATTTCTAAAAATCATACCTTATATAGTAAAACAAAAAGTCCCAAAAGTCAATAATCTTGAAGTTTGAATTTTGAAACCACGCCAAAATATGATAAAATATACCCAAAAGCCCCAGGGAGAGATTTATGAAAAAGTTATTATTTATTATTCCAATTATATTCGGCACATTTTGCATCACGCCATCATTTGCCGACAATATCGACCAATCGTTATTGGGTGCTGATAAAAACGGCGCTGCATGCCAACAAATCGACAATAACACTACGCTTTGTTGGAAAAACAACGGTGGTAGCATTGGTGGCACAAATGCATGCCAAAACAAACGAGCAGACGATAGCTGCTCTACAACCGGAACCGCCGAAGCCAAATGTCAAACTATTGATGGCCTTGAAGGATTAAGATGCACTGCAAAAAAATGTAAACCTGGATATTTTTTATGGGTCACATCTAAACGTTCCAAAAATGTCAAATCATATGAAGACTATCAATCCCAAGGCGTTTGCATACATGAAAGTTGGTGCGACACATGGTGTGCGACTTGCCCTGATTGCACAGAATGTAAATTACATACATTTACTTGGCACGGCCTGGATGCCACAGACGAAATTTGCTATAGCACAAAAAATACATCGAACAACGACACAGAACCCGCCCCAGATTCCGACCCGGTCCTTGGTCCTCAAAACGATAAAGGATGTGATTTAACGTTTGCCGATGGCCAAACCATTGAAAATGTTGACTGGGCCGAAAGTGCAAAACCGGGATATGATGACACAGACAACAAAATAACATTAATAAAAACACCTGTTCGAAACATAACCAGCGTTTATAAAAACAAAAACAATGAAATAATTAAACAAAACGAATCAAATTTTAGCGACAATTATGATGACAAAACACCACACCTGTTTGATTTAACGCACATAAACAACTCACAAATACCTCAATCTGAACGCGACAAATACACCGATGCGGTCGCAATAATTTTTAAATGCAATAATGGCAAACCAGAAATAACACCAATCGTGTCCGTCCCTGTGCCAGGCACACCAAATCCAAACAACGGAATAACACTCGGTTTTGAATGCGAACCTGGCACAATGTGTCAAAAATTTGATGTATTTTCCGCTATCGATGAACAAATATCTTATTTACAGGGTCGCGATTTCTTTACCGGTTCATCCGTATGGAAAACCGACGCAGGTAAATTCAATACGGCACGCCTGGCGTCTGATTCAATCGCGGGCGTGGTGCTGGGCACCGCCGGCGGTATCATCACCAGTAAAATTGTAAAAAAGAATCAAATCAAAAACGGATTTGAAGATTTAAAATGCACAATCGGTGGCCAAGTTGTCGCAACATACGGCGATGAATTCACCGTCAGTGTAAAATAAATCATCGCCCCGATTGGGGCGATGATTTATTTTACACTCACATCAAACATACAACGGTTGGGAAATCGATAATGCTGCCGTATAATACTGCAAAGAAAAAACACACCGTTCCACCAATCACAAACAAATGCCACAACGCGTGTGAAAAACGCATTTTACGCCACAGGTAAAATATCACACCAACCGAATACGACAAACCGCCCGCCAAAATAAACCACATACCGCGCGCAGATATCGTTTCAATCATCGCTGGCAAAATCCAAATCAAAGCCCAACCCATAATTAAATACAACCCAACCATCCATTTTGGTTGT
This sequence comes from uncultured Pseudomonadota bacterium, assembly GCA_902793005.1. Classification (GTDB taxonomy): domain Bacteria; phylum Pseudomonadota; class Alphaproteobacteria; order Rs-D84; family Rs-D84; genus Enterousia. The sequence goes on along the minus strand of CADBBQ010000002.1, from coordinate 172,967 downwards.
CTCTTTGGACTTTTAATTTTCATAATCGCACCGAAAATAACAATCGCCCACAACACACCAAACATAGACCAGCCCAAGCCCATATGATGACAACGATTTAAATTCACCAATAAAAACGGCGTATATGTTCCGGCAATCAACGCATAAATTGCGATACTGTCCCAGACCTCGAAAAAACATTCACTGCGTTCACCAATCATCGCGTGGCACATTGTTGAACCAAAATATAATGTGCACATTGTTGCGCCAAATATTGCACACGACACAATTGCCCACACATTATGATACAGCACCGCATAAGACACCAACATCGCCAATCCCGCAATTGCAAGTCCTATACCAATTCCGTGTGTTAAAATATTAAAAAATTCTTCTGTGTGTGTTGATGGACGCTCCCACCGGAACAAACCCGTCGATTGCAAGAAACGCAGCATCCGCGACGCTTCCTTATTTTTTTTAACGGCCTTTAACTTTGTTCTGACCTCTCGTCTTGATTTTTTCATTTTATTTTAATGCCCCCTGCACTCTTGATAAAACTCTTTTCTCTCCCATAACTTGCATAATCGAATATAAATCCGGTGTATTTGTGCGTCCCGTTAACGCCACGCGCAAATTCATTGCAACATCACCATTTTTAACACCCGCCGCATTTGCAATCGCAACGATTTTATTCCACCAAGTATCCTTGTCGTCCGCAATATTAAATGTCGATAAAAACGCATTTAATAAATCACGATTAAATTCAAAATCGCGATTCGGTTTGAAAAATTCATCCCAGAAATACGCAACCTCATCTAATGTCTGACGCCACGTAATAAAATCTTTGCGTATGCGTTTTGGATTATCGCGTTCAATCGACAAAACACGTGTCAAATAATCGACGTCGGAAACCTGCGCTATATGCATTGATTCTCCGTATTTTTGTGTCCAGGCAACAACATTATTTACCAAATCCGAAACCGACATTTGTGCGATATTTTCTTTGGCCCACCACTCTAATTTTTTCATATCAAACAACGCGCCCGACATTGGAATCTTTTTGGGTTTAAATTCATAATCCCATATACTGTTCACTGCACCTTTTAATTTTGCCTCTTCATATCCTGATGCAATAATATTAAACAAATACTCCAACACAGCATTAGTTGGCCACCCAGACGCCAATAAATTTGCAACATTGGATTCCGGATCGTGCCGCTTGGACAATTTACGTTGTTTACCTGTATCCTTGTCAATTGTATCCAATGTTGATGTATGAATATACATTGGCGGTGTCCATCCCATCATACGGAATAATTGATAATGCAATGGCAAAGACGACAACCATTCGGCCCCACGCACAACGTGTGTAGTCCGCATAAAATGGTCATCGCACAAGTGCGCAAAATGATATGTCGGCAATCCATCATTTGATTTAATTAAAACCAAATCTTCATTATTTTCCGGAAAAGAAATTGAACCACGAACCGCATCTTTGCAAAAAATGCGTTGATTGGGATTACCGGTTGAATACAAACGAATCGACGGAACTTCGCCATTATCCAGATGCGCAACAATGTCCGCTTCTGTTAAATCCCTATCGCGTGCAAATTCGCCATAAATTCCGGTTGGGAAACCCGCCGCCGATTGTTTTGCTCTGATTTCTTCCATATCAGTGGCCGTTAAAAAACACGGATACGCCAACCCCCGCGCCAATAAATCCGCCGCCACCGAATGATAAATGTCTTTGCGTTGCGACTGATAATACGGCCCATATTTTTCATCATTATTATATTGCAAACCAAATTGCGCCAAAGAATCAACGATAATTTGAACCGCATCTTTAACCTCGCGCTTGGTATCTGTATCCTCGATACGCAACATAAAAACACCATTTGTTTGTTGCGCTAATTTCGTGTTAATCAAAACCTGGTACAAACCACCAATGTGCATAAAGCCAGTTGGACTTGGTGCGAATCGGGTAACAAAAGCCCCATCTGGCAAATCACGTGGTGGGAATTTTTCCTCTAATTCCGGTAAAGTATATTTGGGTTTCCCGCCCAAAACACGTTCAATTAATTCTGGCTTTAATCCGTTTCGCATTTTCGTTTTCCTTGTGTTTATAACAAACCGATTCTATACTAATTATATGGAAAAACAAGAAATAAGAACATTTGGTCGCCGTCACGGTAAAAAATTATCGCCACGAAAACAATCGTTATTGGCGAATGTTTTGCCGGCCATTTCGCCAAAAAACATCAAAAATGCCGGGAATTTAATTTTGGAAATTGGTTTTGGTAATGGCGAGCACGTGCGTGATTTGGCGATTCGCAATCCTGAAACGATTATTATTGGTGCCGAACCATTTATGAACGGTGTGGCGGCATTATTATCGGCAATAACAACCGAATCGGACAATAAAATTATGGACGAATATAAAAACATTCGCATTTGGCCAGACGATGTTCGAAAAATGTTTAATGAATTGGACGCAAAATTTAACGAAATCTGGGTTTTGCACCCCGACCCCTGGCCCAAGGCCAAACACGAAAAACGTCGTTTACTAAATGCCGATTTTTTAAATTTATTGGGGACGAAACTGGCGCCACACGGACAAATCATCATCGGCACGGACCATTGGGAATATTTTGATTGGATAACAGACCAGGCTAAAAAAACCGCGCTATATGCATCGTTTCCGCCACTTTCTGTGATACATACACGATATGCCAAAAAAAATATGGCCGGCACTAACGCACCAAAATATATAATTTTAACAAATCAATAATTAACCAAGAAACGTAATTTATCCAACAATTCCGGCTTCATCTTTGCAACCAAACGATAAACTTGTTCGGCACGATAAAAACTGTTTCCTAACATAATATGCAATTCCGCATCCGGCGCATCCCAATTTTCCAATGCGCCATAAATACGTCCCATAAAATCAGATTTATCCCCCGCGTCCGTCGTCAATACCAACAACAAAGATGTCGCACGCAACTTATTTAATGCCGCAAAAACATTTTCCCAATCCAGCGGCCAAATTTCAAACACATCAAATCCCACAGACAATTGTTTTTTAAAAAACAAATCGTCCCGCACAGGCGCCAACGAATCGGTAAACTTTTCTAGATCATTTAATTTAACAATAACCTGGGCACCGTCGGCCCCCTGCTTGAACGCAGAATTTATCGACATCCCCAGTCCCGACATTGTATCAATCAAAACATTTTCAACAAAAAACCTGGGGATAATTTTAACATTAAATTTTTCGACCCACGGCCAAACAACCGGCACATTTTGTGGTGCAACTGACAACATACCAATATGGGCATTTACCGCATACTCCGCCGCCCCTGCCAAATCAGACGCATCACCATCCGCATCCAACCACAACGATACCGATTTAGCCACATTTTCATTTTCAAAAACTTGATGTATATCTATCATAATACTTTTTACTTTATCACAAATATGATATAATTAAAACAAATGAAATTACACGAACGCATAAATTATATTTTATTGGGCACACTGTGGTGTATGGCCACGGTGCTGGTATTGGATTTTACATTAAACACATTATATAACTTTAATATGTTTTCATCCACCCATTGGCAATATGTCGCCACCGCCCAGGCAACCGGCCAACAAATCGACACTGGGTTTTATATTGCCATAACATTGACAATAATAATGGCAATTTTCGGGTTATACGCATTGTTCCGCCCCCGTTTTCGCAAAATAATTATACCATCAAAAAATACCCAGCCCACCCAAAATGTGGCACCCCAAACCACCGAGCCTCAACCCGAAACAACCAATATTGAACCCGCCCCTGTTATGGAACAAGTGCAAACAACCACACCCACCCCCACCCCAATGATTCAGCGTCCACCACGCCTGCACATACAAATGCCATTGACCACACCACCACATAAAAAACAAGACACATCACAACAACAACACACAAAACAACCACAAAAAACAGAAACAAAAAAACCGCGCTATGTGCACGAAATCCGGGAAATTTTTGAAAAAAATTATTATACAGTTCTGAATCCTAAAAAAATATCAAACACCGAAATTTCATTAATTGCATTGGGTGCAAATGAAACATTATGGTTGGGGGCATCCGATATATCGCACGAGCAGATGGCAAATGTTATGTTGGCTTTCAAATCCGTATTCCAAGAAACATTGGAAGACATTGAAATCGACATAAATGCATTTATCATAAATCCGACGGATTCTGACCACGTTGACGCAATATTAGATTTCGCATCATTGGATGAATTATCAAACACAATAAACGAAAATCCAAACGAACCCGAATCCGACACAGATGACGAATCCGAAAATATGGACGCATTTCGTGGATACATTGAAACGGTTATAACATATCTGGGGAACAAGTGATGAAAATATCTGAAACGGCGGCTATTGCAAGAATATCAGAACTGGGGATGGATGATATGCCGGTTATGGAATACACCCCAAAGGCCGCAAAATTACCACCAAATTGGTTTCAAACATATCACGAATTGGCACACAAATTTATGGAAACACTGACCGATTGTGCAACCGAATTGGCATTTATGAATTTATCACAAAACGAATTTATGAATTTAGTTACCGGACGCGCATTACCGCGCAACACATCAATTCGTTGGCGCATACCAATTACAATTGGTGGCGAATTATCAATCGAAAATATGTTTTTATGTCGAACATTTCCACATTCGCATCGACTGGACCGATTTATAATGGAACAATCAGGGAACGAAACAATATGGCTACCCAATCCTGCGCACGCGATATATATTCCAACCCACACCGCATCCGGTGGTGCGGGCGGGAACGCGACATCTGACCGATTGGCGCAAATGGCGGCACAAATTGCAAACGACAACTCTTTGGGATAACGATATGACATTGCAAGAATTCATAACAACTATTAAATCCAAGGGCGCATTAATTTGGGGGCCCTCGAATACGCGTGCAATTGAATTTGCAAATTCGAATCTGCAACAAAAAAAATGCGCGATGATACCAAATCAAATAATTTCTTTATATATGCAAACCGCCGGAATAAATCTGGGATCGGGATATATGTTTGGTCCCACCGAATTACCAAACGGCGTAAATTTTCCAATTCCCGACATTGTTCATATAAATCAAGATTTACAAAATATACCATCATTAAAAAACAAAACTGTTTTTGCACGAAACGATTTATTCTGGTTCGCGTTTGATGCGTTTGGAACATATTATATGTTAAACAATATAAACGGCAATGTTTTGCGTAAATACGACGACGCATATCGCGCATTATACGATTGCTTGATGGGGGGAAAGTTATAATGAAAAAATTATCTGTATCATTATCTGGCCACCAAACCAGCATTTCACTGGAACCTGAATTTATCGCAGAATTAATGCACATAGCACGAAATCAAAACAAATCCGTGGCATCAATTATTTCACACATAGACCAAACACGCACCCCCGACACAAACCTGTCATCGGCAATACGCGTTTGGATATTAAAAAATATTAAAAAATAAAATTTTAATTATTCTTTATCGGCTCTATATGCAATAAATCCGGCAAAAAACGCAACTAAGAATATTATAAACATCCACGCATCGCGCCCCAACATACGATATAAAGTCATATGTGCACCACGAACCGTTCCATTCAATATTCCAATTTCACCAACCGGCAATTGTGATATAATTTTTCCGTCCGCACCAACAAAGGCACTGACCCCGGAATAATTTGCACGGATTACCGGCACACCGGATTCTATGGCCGCGCGCCGCACCATATCCAAATGCTGGTATGTACCCGGCGTTTTTCCAAACCAAGTATCATTTGTAATATTGATTATTGCATCAACCCCAGATTGTTTTACAACCGCATCAGAAAATATAATTTCATAACATACCGCCGGTGCAAAAACAAACTTGCGCGCATCATCACCCGCAACCGACATAACACGCGCACCATCACCCGCCGTTAAATTAGCCGGTGCCGGCACAAATTTAATTGGGCCATATTCACCAAATGGCACCAAATGCGATTTGTTATACACATCCGCTATTGCGCCATCTGCCCCCGCCATAACCAGCGAATTATACACACGCCCATCATCATACACCGTCGCACCAATCGCAATATTTTTATGCAAAGAGGCCGCAATTGGCACAACATCATCGCGCAGCAATACAAAAGGATAAGAGGTTTCAGGATAAACAACAAAATCAACATTTGATACATCACCCGCCAATTCTGTCAAGTATTGAACTCTATTTTTTGCCTGATTTAATGCATCCACACGCGATAAAGAAATCTTTTTTTCCTGTGTTGTCGCAGGTTGCACAACACGCACACGAACATCCCCGTCGCCCAAATTTGACAATTTAATATTGTTATGTGCACCAATAATTCCACCACCCAACAACAATACAAAAAATAAAAACACCCAGCGCAGCACAACATTTTTCCGGTCACACAACATTTGAACCACGGACGCAATCAATCCAATAACAACAAAAGTCAATCCCAACGCACCAAACACCGACATCGAATTCGCAATCAACGAATACGGCATCGCGATATTCGCAATCGGATTCCACGGAAATCCAGTAAACAACCATTCACGCAACCACAAAACAGATGTCCACGCCCCCGCAAACAAAATTGGTTTTGCCCCAGATTTAATGTATATACACGATGTCAATACAAACGGAATTGTAAATATAATCGCCCCGACCAAACCTATCCCAATTAAACCAGGTACGGTCCATACTGCAAATTGACGCGCCAATTCCGGCACAACGTAAATAGAATGCAACGACCACCAAAACATAGATATTGCATACATCGCACCAAACGGCACCGCACGCCACCAGGCACGCCAAAAACCAACACGCCCCGCCCCGGAACATAACAACCAATAAGCACCCGCCACGGATAACAAAGTCAACCACCACAAATTAAATGGTGCAAAACCAAATGACGCCAAGCCGCCAAACACAGCCAACACCAAATATTTCCACCACACAAAAGTATCTTCTTCATCCGCATACGGATTTTTTATTCCTAACTTTTTCAAGACTTTAATTTCTTTTGATTCCATAACCCGCGCCTGGGCATCGGTCAAATGATCATACCCCAACAAATGAAACATCCCGTGCACAACCATATGTGCCGTATGCGCCGCAACAGAAATATGCGCATCATCTGCCTCGCGCAGGACAGTATCCAACGATATATAAATATCACCCAACAAAACATCATCACCCAATTCAAAAGACAACACATTTGTAGGCTTGTCAATATTACGATACATTTTATTCAACGCGTGTATTTCCGCATCATCGGTCAGGGTAATTGAAACCTCGGCATCGGCGTATTTTTTACCAACGACCATATTTGCGATTTTTTCAAAATCAATATCGTATTTTTTCCAGCGTTTATCGTTATAATTTACACAGACATTCATATTTATACACCCTATTCTATGCATAATCTTTGGTTGCCACATCTAAACGAGCAATATTTTTCAAATCAGATTTTTTATTTTTACTATTAATATGCGCAGCCGCATCATTAAACACAGCCGCGTGTAATTTTTTTTGTTTATTTAATATATTTGCCACACGATTAACATCCTGAGCAACGCGTTTATTTCCATTTGCCACAGACAATTTATAATTTGTCAACGCACGTGTCAAATCACCTTTGTGTTCGTATGCGAAACCGGCATTATATTGCGCCGCGGCATATTGACTTTTATCACCAATATCACGCACAATTTTTTGTGCCTGTAAAATTGCATCATCATACCGCCCCAGCCGATTGTATGTCGCCGCCAAATCATTATACAACAAAGCATTGTCCGGGTTTTGCGCAACCAATGCTTCAAATTGTTTTGCCGCCGATTCGTAATCCCCAGAATTATATGCTGCAACCGCAGCCCCGTATGCCATTGTGTAATTCAACACATAGACACCACGCGCAACCTTCTTTTGACGAGCAATTTGTTTTTTAGACGCCTTAGCCCCCAATTCACATACCTTGCCATCACAGGCCTCTAACGCCACAGGCGGCATATAATCACGCACACACGCCCAACCCGCCAAAGACGCCCCGTCATCACTCACAGGATTTTTCAACCAATCACGAAATTTATCGTACGTATCACGATTAACACGCATATTGCCATATTTATCTTTGATAAAAAACGCACTTTTTTCTTGCCCCATACATTTAAAGAAATCATACACACCATTTATCGGACAATCTAATAACATTTGGGGCGTCACATCCCCGGTCAACAACCCGGCCTCTAACCATCTGCGCCAATACAGACCACGTCCACCCGCCAAAAATCCGCCTAATCTATCGGCAACCTCGGATTTGTCAGAGCCCCCCAACCACACTGCACCAAAACTGGTCATATCATTTACAGGATATTTGTTAAAAACATTGATAACCATTTCATCTGTTACTGCACGACCGTATTCTTTATACAACTGGCGCAGGATTGCAAAACGTTCTTTGCAATTTTTACTATCCGGGTTTTCTATCAATTTAGTATATGAATTGTATATAATTGAACCAATAGCAAACGCCTGACCAACATCATTAATACCAATCGTACTGTACGCGACATCATAACAATACATACAAAAATATGTTTCGCCCTCTTCCAAATGCCAACGCGCTAATTCGTATGCCTCTTCATTTGTTATTGGATGCGTATTTTGTGAAACCCTGCGCCCATCTTTTAACATCGTTGAACCAAATCCGATTGTCCAAACACCTCTGGAATCCAGATACGGCACGTGCATCCCATTTTTATCCGTATGCACACCTTCTTTGGCAATTAAATCCGCAATCAAAAACGGTGTTATTGTCCGGATATTATCGAAATACGCACCATATGTTCCAGCAACAAATTCTTCATCTATCTCATCATCAGACAAAACAAATTCTGTATTGATATTTTTTTTATCTGACTTTTTATTATTCACAATCGCCGACCCACCACCAATCAGCATCCCTAACATTGCCCACCAAATTGCCACAGCCGACATATTCGGATTTCGTTTAACAAAAGATTGAAATTTTTTTTCATTTCCATCTTTGTCTTTGCCGACCTGGATTTCAGACAATTTTTTTTCTAATCGCCGCATCAATTTATTATCCAACGCAACAACGCGTCCAATTTGCATCATAAATTCAACCAATCCCATACCGACCAACGCCGAACCCTTTAAAATCTTTTTAGGTTTCGTTGGTGCGTCCATACCGGCCACCTGCTTTATTTTTTTATGCAGCGCCTGTATTGGTTTTTTCACCGCTTTGCGATATTTATCTGTCATAACAAATCCTTTATTTATGCCCCAGGCCTGTTTTTTTTGCGATTTTAGAACGCGCACGCGAATAGTTTGGTGCAACAAACGGATAATCATCAGGCAAATTCCATTTTGCACGATATTGTGCCGGCGTCATATTAAAACGCCGTTTGATATACCGCCGCAACATAATATGCCAAGTCCCATCTTCCAGGCATTGAATTTTATCCGGCCGCACAGAATCCGCAATTTGTTGTGGCGACACGCGCGCCCCACGCAGCGTTTCTCGCGCCGCATTTACCGCATCAATCATTGATAATTCCGGATTATTCGCCATTGCGGCCGCAGCCAAATTTGCCACCGCCAGCGTAAAATCATCACTATTTTTTATATTATTTACCATTTGCCAAAAAACCTTTTATTTACTACAATTATACCACAAATAAACAACAAGTAAAATTAAAGTAAAACAAACAATGAAAAATGAATCCAGGCCTCTTGCCGATCAAATGCGTCCCGACACCATTGACGATGTCGTTGGCCAAACAAATCTGCTTGGCGAAAACGGATTAATACGCCGTATGGTGGACAACCATAAATTATCAAACATAATATTATGGGGGCCACCGGGATGCGGTAAAACAACAATCGCCCGCGCATTGGCAAATTCGGTTGATATGGATTTTGTCCCGATGTCTGCGGTGTTTTCTGGGTCATCTGACATAAAAAAGGCAATGGACGCCGCGCGTATGAATCGCGATATCGGCCGTGGCACATTATTATTCATCGACGAAATTCATCGATTTAATAAAACACAACAAGATACATTATTACCATACCTGGAAGATGGAACCGTCGTATTCATCGGCGCCACCACCGAAAACCCCAGTTTTAATTTAAACAACGCGTTGCTGTCGCGTTGCCATATTGGGGTATTGACGGCACTGGGGACAGACGATTTAATGGTTTTAATCGAACGCGCGGAAAAATTCTTGGGTAAAAAATTACCGTTAACCCGAGAGGCTAAAATCCACCTGGCACAAATGGCGGATGGCGATGCCCGATTTTTATTAAACACCATTGAATACATCAGCAACGCAAATTTCAAAAAAGATTTGGACAACGACGCATTGGATAACGCAATACAAAAGCGCCCGCCGTTATCCGACAAAACCGGCGACGAACATTATAATTTAATATCCGCGGTGCATAAATCATTGCGCGCATCCGACACCGACGCGGCATTATACTGGGTTGCCCGTATGATGACATCGGGCCAGGATGCAAAATACATTTTCCGTCGCCTTACACGTTTCGCAATGGAAGATGTGGGCCTGGCGGACCCGAACGCGCTATCCGTCGCGATTTCTGCGTGGTCTGCCTATGAACGATTGGGCAGTCCCGAGGGCGACATTGCATTAACCGAATTGGTTGTGTATCTGGGCACCGCCCCAAAAAGCAACGCGTGCGACCGCGCAATTATGGCATCATACAAATCCGCACGCGACACGGGCAGCCTGCCCCCACCAAAAAACATATTAAACGCACCAACAAAAATGATGAAAAATATGGGGTATGGCGCGGGATACATATACGAGCCCGATACCGCATTGGGATTTTCCGGACAAAATTGTTTTCCTGAAAAAATGTCGCGCACGCGTTTTTATACGCCCGTCGAACGCGGATTTGAACGCGAAATAAAAAAGCGCATTGATTATTGGGATGGTTTGCGTGAAAAATTAAATAAAAAATAAAAAGTGCCATTTGGCACTTTTTATTTAAAACAGAATATTTAAATATAACCCAACGGTTGATTCTGATTTTTCATATTCATACGAATATGTTGCGCCATATTGTGTTCGACCAAATTGACGCACCAAACGAAAACGCAACCATTCACGGTCAAAATCCGGATTTGTCGCCAAACGGAAAATCGCCCCCGCACCAATACGCCAATCATCAATCAAACGAAAATACGCATCAGGCATAAAATCAATATACGACATACCGCGCGCATCATCAAACACCCAGGTTGATTTTACCGTACCCGATAAACTCACACCCATCCATTGGCGTCCAACGCGCAGACCTGCAAAATAACTGGACTTTGCAAAATCAGGCTCACGCACGTGACGATTTCCGGCAAACCGTGCACCGAACAAAACATCCGTTGATACACGCGCCGAATTATCATCTGGCACCCCCGCACGATAAACACCACCCAATTCAATACTGGAAAAACCGCGTTCTTTGCGTGCACGCACAAAATCAAATTGATAATGCACATTTGCATTTGCCATCAATCGATTATTCAGACCATACGAAAACGATTGTCCCAAACGCAACAAATCATTTCCATATGTCACATCGGTCGTTGACAACAAATGCTCGGTTTCCAGCATATACAACGGATCCGATGTATCCGTCGACAACATTTCAACCGCATCCGCGTATGCCGTCGAACCGCACATCAACACCGCGCCAAACAAATACCCCAGTATTTTTTTCATACCACAACCCCAGCGCATCCGAAATTAGAATTGGAACATTGCCTGTAAACCAACAGACCATTCACGTGGATTTGCAATTTCAACAACGCCATGTCCACCATTCACAGGATCAAACGGTGTATTCCATGCTCTATTCCACTCTTCTTGCGTCAAAGGCAAATTTCCTGCAACCAAATCCAAATTTTTGCCCTTGGCACTGTCGTAAATTGATGTTTTCGCATACAGGTTCAACGCAAACCAATCATTTGGTTGCCAACCGAACGCACCTTTGATTGATGCTTGGTTATGCCAGTCATAAAAACCATACATCCCTTCGACATTTAATGTCCAATCTTCGGCCAATACTGTCCAAACACCGGCACCCAATTCGCCCATAAACAATGTTTTATCTGCATTGCCGTATTTCAACATTCCCCAAGTTGTTGCGTCTTCCATATAATCGCCATAGATGTCGCCTTCCATATCGACAATCCACGCACGACCCAAACCATAAATGGTGGATGTGGCAACCTTATAGCCTACTTTTAAATCACCGATAAAGTAATCAACGCCGTGTTTTTGATGTTCATAATACGCCGACAAAGTTGAAATCCATTCATCTGTATCAACAATACGACCCTGGATACCCAGACCATACAAATTCAAATCATCGTTTTTGTATTTATCTTGATAGCCGGTAGAATTTGTCCAGGTTAATTTATCCCAGTTATATTTTGCCATACCCTGGATTGCGATACGGTCAGTCAAACCGAAACTTAAATCTTCTTTGACAGACCATTCAGACAATTTTCTGTTCACATCGGCAAATTTATATTTACCCTGCATATATTCAACGGTTGTGACCGAACCGAATTGCCCTTGCAATGGTTGATAGAACGGATTTGCGATAAAATATTTACGCATTGCCGATTTATATGTTTTACCCGGCACATAAGTTTTTTTAGAAACCATCATTGGTTCCGAACGCGTATATCCCGAATTCATATTATCATACATACCCGAACGCGACGCACTGTGGCGCATATGTCCCGCACCATCTGAATAAGAATCATACGAACTGCGATTTATTCTGATTGTATCACCATCCGCGTTACGCATATCAATACTGGAATACATAGAACTGCGCGATGCGGCCGCCGACGCATCCAACGCCACGACACAACCCAAAACCGCACACAAACCAAATAAATTTTTTTTCATTTAAAAATCTCCTTTTCTACCCGGATTATACCACAATTTAATAATCTATAAAAGCCCAAAATTACAATTTCATCAGTGGACACACAAGCAAACAAAAACATATTTTATAACGGTATAGATGCGACGATTCCAGCGAGCGTAGTGTACATGCGGCTACATGAGCGAGCCGGAATCAAGCAGATATGCCGTAACAAACAAAAACATATTTTATAACGGTATAGATGCGCGGTTGTTTGCGAGTGCAGTGTACAAAACGTACATAAACAAGCAGATACGCTACTTTATAAAAAATAGTTATAATGGTATAGATGCGACGATTCCAGCGAGCGTAGTGTACATGCGGCTACATGAGCGAGCCGGAATCAAGCAGATATGCCATTATAACTATTTTATAAAATATGGCGTTTGTTATTTGCGTCAGGGGCACTCACAACCCCTTCTTGTTCCATACGTTCCATAAAACCGGCGGCCTTGTTGTATCCAATACCCAAACGCCGCTGAATGTATGAAATGGTTGGTTTTTTATCACGAATAACAATCTCTTTGGCCTGGGTATATAAATCACCATCCTTGGCGGCTTTGGTTTCTGCCGCAGACGGCGCCGCGACGGATGCGCCCTCTTCTTCGGCAACATCTGTGACACCGGTGGCATATTCTGGTTCCGCCATATTACGCAAGAAATCACCAATACGCGTCAATTCTTCATCAGAAATAAACGCCGCGTGAATTCGAACCGGAACGCGTCCCGCCTCGCTGAATAACATATCACCCATTGCCAACAATTGTTCCGCGCCCTTTTCGCCCAAAGTGGTCATTGAATCAATCACACTGCGCGCTTGGAACGAAACACGTGTTGGGAAATTCGCCTTGATAACGCCGGTGATTGTTGTGGCGTCGGGTCGCTGTGTTGCCATAACCAAATGGATTCCCGCCGCACGTGCCTTTTGTGCAATACGTTGGACACACGCCTCGACCTCCTTGCGCGCCAAAGACATCAAATCCGCAACCTCGTCAATAATAATCACGATATACGGCATATCGGACAAATCAACCTCTTGGGTTTCAAACAGCAATTCACCAGTCTCTTCATCCGTGCCAACCGCAACCTGTTGAGTAATTTTTTCACCCGCCTCGCGCTTGGCCGCAACAATTTCATTATAACTTTCGATATTGCGTGCGTTCACAACTTGCAATTGTTTATAACGTTCCTCCATTTCACGCACCGCCCATTTCAATGCATTTACAGCCGCCGCCGGGTCTAATTTTACAATTGGCGTAATCAAATGCGGTATGTCGTCCCAGAATCCAAAATCAACACCTTTTGGGTCAATAATAATCAGTTTGCATTTATCCGGCGTAAAATGATACACAATTGATGTGATAATCGTTTGCACGAACACAGATTTACCCGAACCCGTGCGTCCCGCAATCAGCATATGTGGCATTTTTGCCAAATCAAAATACATTGGATTTCCACCAATATCCACACCCAACGCCAATGGAATTTTGTATCGTGAATTTACAAACATATCATTTTCAATCAAACCACGAAACCGCACAGTTTGCCGTTTTAAATTCACCATTTCCACACCAATCAATTGCGTTGACGGAATATGGGCAATACGAATATTTTCCGTTGCCATGGCACGTGTCATATCTTTGACAGTTTTTGTCACATCGGCGATTTTTGTTCCATCATCTGGCATAAATTCATACAGTGTCACAATCGGCCCAGGACGAATACCGGTAACGGTTCCGTGCACATTATATTGCGCAAAATGTACCTCCATCGCTTCGGCATTGCGTTTTAATTCAGGCGTCACAATATTTTTACCAAACACAGATTTTTCCAAAAACGCCGGATCTGGCAATTCATATTCAACAACCGCGTCATCGGCACGCGCCACACGACGCACAGTGCGTTTTTTCTTTGGCTTTTCTTCTTGTGCTGGCTCTTCTTCCTCGGCCTCCTCTTCTTCGGCCTCTTCTTCCTCTATATCTTCACGCACAGGCAAAATATGAAACGCCGATAACACCCACCGAATTGTTTTCCAAACCAACTTTGCAACACGCACAACATAAGACCATTTTATATTCAGCAATATTCCCGCCATTATCGCAAATCCCGCCAACGCCAAAACACCGAACGCAATTTGCCAATTACCAATCAACGCACCAACATCTGATGATACAATTGCCCCCATCATTCCACCATACGATGCATTTGGCACCAACATTCCCAACCCCATACATCCCAAACACAATGCAATAAATCCACGCAGCATATTATATTCCGGTGTGGCCTCGTCATCACGTCCACCAATAAAATAAATTCCCCCACGCATCAGGCACAAAAACAAAAACATCATCGGAATAAACCCGAACACATATCGCATAAACGCGACAAAATTTCCAATTATTCCGTGATTACCAAATGTACTGGCAACGGCCCAGCCGTCTAAATACGGATTATGAAACACGGCCGCCAACACTGCAACCGCACCAAACAAAAACATCACCACGCCCAACAACCGCCAGGCCAGGCTTTTTAACGCACCAGACAACTTTTCCGGCAAAAATCTAGACTTTTCTTCCATACCCCGATTGTATCACAAAAAATCCTAAAATAAAAGCACACTTACACAAATAAAAAATCGACGGTTTCCCGTCGAAATAAAACTATTTTATCCGTCGCACGATTGCCAACACAACATCGGCCGCAACCATACCGACAAACGCACCCAAAATAACATCGGTCGGCCAATGCGCACCAATCGCCACACGCGACAGTCCAATTAAAATCGCCAATCCCCAGGTTAAAACTTTAAACCGTGGCATTAACATCCCCAACATAACCAAACCGGAAAAAGACAACGCCGTATGTCCCGATGGCATTGAATTAAATGCCCACTCAAATGTCCCTGGGAAAAATCCAACAATTCCAAATTCGTCAAAAAATATCGGACGCGCACGACCAATTACAAATTTCAATATCTCGACAACAACGCCCGATAAAACCAAAGAACAGAACACCAAAAACGCATTACTGTTTTTTAATTTTGCATACGCATCCCGGGTTAAAAATTTTATATTAAACCAATGCATATGTGTTGTTGGGTCATTACGCAAATCATATGTTTTTTTCAAATACATCACGATTGTTGCCAAACCGAATACAATTACCCAAACCTTGCCATCGAAAATATTTGCGAACCAACGCCACGCGACATAATTATATTGCTGTAAATACACATACAACGGAATATCATACCAACGAATTCCCAACAAAACAACACCCACCACAACCAGTGTTGCAATAATTAACAAATTCCATCTAATCGTATTTTGTTTTGAAATAAACATATCAAAAACCCCTATTCTGCAATCAATCGATTATATATTATTTTATCAGTTAAAATTTTTGTTGCCACCGCCGCCGACATCATATCTTCATCATCACCACTGGTAATCACAGGACAACCACGACGCACCGCCGCGACATCAACATTTTTATTTTTGTTAAAATCTTGAATATTAAAATCGTTGTTTATCACATTTACAAAGAACGCATTTTGTTGTTTATTTGAACGAATATTCGATAAACACACAATTGGAAATACGCCACGCGAATCCAGCGACACCCCACGCACAGTCTTAATAGACTTATTTAACAATTCCAACGCGGCACCATTTGATAAATCAATACGACTGGCGATACGGGCCTGGCCTGCGGTTGGCGTTCCAACCAAAACACCACGTCCATATTCATATATTGCCGACGCCACAGCCTCGGGCGTGCCACGGGTCATATTTGACATCAACACAACAACCGCCGCATCCGTCGCACTATTTCCACCCGGCACATATTCAACATCTTCGCCGGCGGTCTGACTGACGCGCATAATAGGTTTCGCGCCCAAAAACAATCCAGCCAATTTTGTTGCCGCATTTGCATCCACCCCCGACGCCGCACGCAAATCCAAAATCACACCCGTTGCATTTTTATATTTTGCCAACGCCTCGTTCACGATATTAACCGCATTATCCGTCAATTCATTTATAACAATTTCCAAAATCGCACCATCGTTTCCAATTGGTCGATAAATAATATCCGCATCCGCCACCACAATTGTCGCGCGACGCAGAACCACACTGCGATTACCCGTTGGGGTCAACAAATGCAATTTTGCGGTTCCACTGTTTAACCCGTGAAATACCGCACCCAATTCATCATCAGACATTTCCGCGACATTTTTACCATTTACAACATCAATCAAATCATAAATTTGAATTCCCGCCATATCCGCCGGTGAACCATTAATTACCGACCCAACACGAAAATTACCACGCTCATCACGCCAACCCGAAATCCCGACACTGGTTAAAATACGATTATCAGAATTTGCCAACAAAGTTTTTTTCGGAATATATTTACCATTTTCATCAATCGTCTGCATCAAAGATTCAAATGCGCGTTCATAAATTTCATCCATCCCCATCGCGGCCAAATTATCATCCCGCGCACGCATTTTATCAATCAACGCCGTTGTAATTTTGCCATAATCTTGCCAATCGCCGGGCCGCGGTTGCGCAAAATTACCAACAATAGAATCGCGCCACACCAAAATAATTCTGTCATCGGTTGCCGCCAAATGTGCATTTGGACTTAAATGTTCCAAACCTTCGATTGCGACACCAATATTTTTTCCACCCCATTGCACAGAATTTAATTTTTCATAAATTTCCGCAAATGTTCCAACCGCCGCATCATCAACCGCATCGGCGTGCGCAGTCCACACGGTTAATGCAAGTAACCCCGAACAAATTATTGTTGATATTTTCATTTATGCCCTCCTTTGCCTTGCATTAACCAATGTTTTTAATATTTTGTTTCGCGCAAATTAAAGTGATACAAAATAACATTAGAAATATAAATCGATGTCAATGTTCCCATCACGACAGAAAAAGTCATTGCAATCGCAAAATCGCGCAACATCAATCCACCGAACGCATACAAACCGACCATTGCCAAAATTGTTGAAATACTGGTCATCAATGTTCGGCGCATCATTTCGTTAACCGACAAATCAATTAAATCATCCATTGGCATCTTGTGATAACGTTTGATATTTTCATCAATTCGGTCATAGTTTACGACCTTGTCATTAATAGAATACCCAATACCCATCAAAATAACCGCAATTGCCGTCTGATTGAATTCCAATCCGGTAATTGAAAAGAACCCAAACATCAAAACAAAATCCAATACCAACGACACAAACGAACCAACCGCATAACCACCGCGATACCGAATCCAGATATAAATACTCATCAACACGAACGATACTAATACCGCCAAAATACCGCCACGAATTAATTCGCCACCAATTTTTGGTCCAACGATTTGTACCTGGGAATAAGAAACATTATCGCCCAAAATATTTTTTATTTGCGATACGCGTTGATTTTGTTGCACATCCGTTGACCCCTTGGGCAAACCAACACGCACCAAAACCGCCCCACCGTCAACTGATTGCAATTCTGGTTTAAATTCCGCCAACGCAGAACGCATTTTATCAATCGTATAATCTGCGACAACGGGACGAACCTCCATCAATATACCGCCCGAAAAATCGATACCATAATTCAAGCCTTTGAAACACAATGCCAATATCGACAACGCAACCAACACGGCCGACACCCAATACGACAATTTGCGATATTTCATAAAATGTAAATTCATCAGACCCACCTTTACTTATTTTTAATAAATCCAATTTTTTTATTTTTGCCACCCATCCACCAATCAATCAGCACGCGCGACAACATCAAACACGTAAACAAAGTTGTTATCACACCAATTGATAATGTCACGGCAAAACCACGAATCGGACCCGCACCAAATTCAAACAATATCAGCGAGCAAATCAAATTCGTCAAATTACCATCCATAACCGTTTTGACCGAACGGGTAAATCCCATATCAACCGCACGCAGTGTTGGCACGCCCGCGCGCACTTCGTCCCGGATACGTTCATACGGCAAAATATTTGCGTCCACCGCCATACCCAATGTCAAAACGATACCCGCAATTCCCGGCAATGTCAGTGTCGCACCAAACAACGCCGACACACCAATAATCATCGCCAGATTGACCAACAACACGACATCGGCGATAAACCCAAACATTCCATAAACCAATATCATAAACAGCACGATAAACAACACACCAACCGCCGAACCGATTTTTCCAGACGCAATTGTGTCCGCACCCAAACCGGCCCCAACCGTGCGTTCTTCGATAACAACCAACGGCGCCGGCAACGCACCACTGCGTAACAGCACCGCCAAATCTTTGGCACCCTGTAATGTAAATCCACCCGAAATTTGACCGCGTCCACCCGGTATTGGTTCACGAATATTCGGCGCAGACAAAACCTTGCCATCCAAAACAATTGCAAACCGTTCGTTCACGTGTTCGGTTGTTAATTTTGCAAACCGACGCGCACCCGACGCATCAAACACAGTTGTCACAACCGGCATATTATTTTGGTCAAAATCCGCCTGGGAATCTTTTAATGATTCACCCGACACTTCGACACGTGAATAAACCGGCACCAATTGCGACGGATTTTCCATATACGGCAAAAACATTGTGCCCGCCGGCGCACGATTTGACGCCAATTGTTCAGGCGACACATTTTCATTTACCAAATGAAAAGTCATCTTGGCCGTTTGTCCAATTAATTCTTTGATACGTTCTGGATTATCAACACCCGGCAATTGCACCAATATATATTTACCGCCCTGACTTTGAATTGACGGTTCCTTGGTCCCCAAGGCATCAATACGTCGACGCACAATTTCGATACTGCGTGCCAACGCATCATTAATCATTTCTTGTTTTTGTTTTTCGGTATATGCGACACGCACAACATTACCCGACGACGAAACATCAACCGCCGTCCCCAGCACCGATTTCAACCGACCCTTGGCACGGGAAACATCATCCGCATCACGCACATTTAACGTAATAACCCCATCGGCATTACGCAGATTTGAAAAACGAATAACGCCACGCGACCGGTCAACCAAAGCCGAACGCACCTCGTCATACAATTGCACCGATTTATCGACGAACATTTGGTCAGTATTGACCTCTAATAATAATTGTGCCCCGCCCTTTAAATCCAGGCCCAAATTAATTGGATGCATAAATGACGGAAAATATTTTGTCGTCCCCGGCACAAATGTTGGCACCGCCAACAAGACACCAAACACCGCAACAAAAACAATTGCCAGTTTTTTTAACATAACGATACCTCAACCTTTACTTTTGCTCAACACCCGCCACGGCATTTTTGTTAACCTCGACAACAACGCCTTTGGCGATTTCTAATTCGATTGTTTTTTCATTTATTGATTTAATTGTTCCATAAATACCGCCCGCCAAAACGCGATTACCAATTTTCAAAGAATCAATCATTTTTTGATATTCGGCCATACGTTTCTTGGCCGGACGCACCATAATGAAATAAATAATTCCAAATACAACCGCGCAATATACCAACATTCCAAACCAACCACCGGTCTGGGCCGCGGCCGCATCCGGCGTCACAACATTTACCATATCAACAGTATTTTCCATCGATTTCTCCTTTTGATTATGTGTGAAACATAGACAAAAAACCGCAAAAAGTAAAGAAAAAAACCACAATTTTCCCAATACAAAAAAACAAAAAAATTCGGCATAAAATTATGCCGAATAAATAAATTAAAATTAACCGAATTAATTGCTGCGTGCCGCACCATATGTGCAACCGGTTTCGTTGCCACTGCCGTCAACCGCACAATCACCCTGAATCTTTAACCACACACGGTCATTTGTTCCGGACGCAAACCCAGTTGTTCCAACCGGATTATTCGTATGACCACCCGTTGACACATAACCACACGGCGCACCATTCACACAACTGCCCCCACTGCCCGGCACCACCAATTTATCACGATCCAACACCGCGATATTCGCCGTATTCGCCTTAATTGTCTGTGTTGGCGCAGCACCATTGGCCAACGTTCCACCAGTCCCACCAGCCGTAACCGTTCCATTGGACGCCGTCACAGATGCCAAATTACCAACCGTAACACCTGACGTTGCAATATCCGACGCACCACGTGCCGTATTTAATTCATTGGTTTGTGGAACAACACCCTGGCGATAACCACGTCCATCGGTGGTCCCCGACACACCATAATTAATATTATATACAGATTTGCGAACCGTGTTCGTTGTTGCGGCCTTAATCGGATCCACCGCATTTGCGCCACTCATCACAACCAAAATACCAAATAAACCCGCCAAGATTTTTTTCATATTTTTCCTTCCTTTTCTACCTTTGACATTAATGATAACATATTTTTAAATTTATAACAATTAAAAAAATCTAACTGCGTTCAAAAATAACATCTAAATCCGCAATTGGAATAATTTTATACACCGGTCGCCCGTGATTACATTGCCCCCCACGCGTAGTATTTTCAATATCGCGCAACAATGCGTTCATCTGATTCAAATCTAACTTTTGTCCCGCACGCACCGAATGATGACACGCCCAATTTGCCAATTTCAAATGCAGTTTTTCATTTAATTGCACCGAATGTCCGTTGGCGCGTACCTCGTCCGCGATATCGTGCAATAAATTTGCCCAATTCAAATCCCAATCAGCCGGCTTTTCAAAAATCGCAATTGCATCATCACCGAACGCATCCAATGTCAATCCAGACGCCTTTAATTCATCCGCAACGGTTAACACCGCCACAACATCTTCCGCCCGCATATTTATTACAATTGGCGTCAATAAAGGTTGGGTTTTCATCGCGTGCCGACGCACCCGTTCGTATGTAATGCGTTCGTGCGCAGCGTGCTGGTCAATAATAATTAAATCGTTATTATGTTCCGCCAATATATATTTATCGCCAATTTGCCCAATCGCGCGCCCCAACGGAAAATCCGAAAACGCATCCACGACATTTTGCGCCATCGGGGTATCGGTTTGCGCCAATTTATTCACAACAAAATCCGTCGTACCAGGCCTGGCATCATCACGATTATTCCACCCAGAATCCGCAACACGCATTCCCCCACCAGGCATATGCGCCGCACCCGATGTCGGTACCGACATTGATAACGCATCCGACGATGGTATATTCATCTGGTGCGGGGTTGCGACAATATCGTGCGAAACAAAATTATGCGTTGCCTGCATCATTGTTTCGGACAATTTTTCACGCAGATTTTTTATTATAAACGCACGAATATGCGACGGTTCCAAAAAGTGCACCTCGGTCTTTGCAGGCGACACATTAACATCAACATTTGCCGGATTTAAATTTAAAAATAACGCACACAGCGGAAATTCCCGTGCGTGCATAACATCCATATACGCCGCACGCAACGCACCAACAACAACCTTGTCTTTAATTGGGCGACCATTTACAAATAAAAATTGGTCAACGGACGACGCGCGTCGCAATGTTGGTTCGGATATAAACCCGGTCAGTGTCATATCATCCGATTCGGATTTGGCATCTATTTCCAACATACGACCCAAAATATCATCACCCATAACGGACGCCATACGCGCCATTAAATCCTGGCCACGCGGAAAAAACCATTTATTGTTCAAAACAAACCCGACATCCCGACGCGCCATCGCCAAGCGTTTAATAACATCCAACACCGACATTGTTTCCGCCCGGTCACCACGCAGAAACTTTAATCGTGCCGGCACATTTGCAAATAAATTTTGCACTTTGATACGCGTACCACCCTCCCACGCCGCGGGCCGTATTTCACCCGTCGTGGCATCCAACGACCAACCATTAGGTTCACCCGCGGCATATGTATCAATCGTCATATTTGAAACCGACGCGATTGACGGTAACGCCTCGCCACGAAAACCCATATATGTAATATTTGTTAAATCATCCGTTGGTAATTTTGATGTTGCGTGCCGCATTATAGCCCGCCCCAGGTCATCTTTGCCCATACCGCGTCCATTATCCACAACCGATATAGATGTCCGTCCACCATCAACAACATCCACAACAATTTGCGTTGCCCCCGCGTCCAGCGCATTTTCAACCAATTCTTTGACCGCACTTGCGGGATTTTCAACAACCTCGCCGGCGGCAATTTGGTTTACCAAAAAATCTGGCAGAACACGAACAGACATTAAAAAAATTCCCCTTGCCTTTCTTTTTTTATTAACGCGTTATTCTTTAAATTTAACCTCGATAATTTCGAATTCTTTTTCGCCCGACGGCAATTTCACCGTGCAACAATCACCAACGCATTTTCCAATCAACGCACGTCCCACCGGCGAAGTGCAAGATATAATTTGCCGACCATCCGATTCCACATCAGACAAAATCCGACATTGCATACGATTACCGTCTTCATCCTCGGCAATAACGCGCGCACCAAACACGACACGATTTCCCGACAAAGAATCCACATCAATCACATTTGCATTTGCAATAATATCTTCGATATATTGGATGCGTTTATCAATCTGGCGTTGCTTTTCACGCGCGGCACTGTAATCCGCGTTTTCTGACAAATCCCCCAGCGACCGCGCCCATTGTACCACACGCAATATTTCCGGGCGTTGTACTTCTTTTAAATCTTTTAATTCTTTCAGCAATCCGTCGAATCCGGCGCGCGAAATTGGTCTTTTTTCCATTAACATCACCTGTTTTACATAAATTATACGGCGAAATTATACACTTTCATTTTAATTTTGCAATTGCCAAATGAAAAGTCTATAATTTCCCTGATATGCATTTAAAGCCAAATATTTTATTCAGATTTTTATTACGCCGATTTTTTGGTGGCACGGGATTAATATTACTTATTGTATGCGGAATTATTTACGCAATAACATTTGTTGAACGCCTGCCGTCGAATCCGGATACGATATCTGCAATTATGGATGCGTGGATACGATTATTGGAATACATCCCGATGTTTTTACCATTGGCGGTATTTATGGGAACATTACTGGCGATGTATAACCTGACCAAATCGTCCGAGGCAATTATTATATCCAGTGCCGGTCAATCCCCATATCAAATTGCACGTCCATTTTTATTTGGGGCCGCAATCATTGGTATTTTTGCCACAACAATAATAAATCCATATTTTGTGAATATCAGTGCGAAAAATCTGAACAATCACGATTTACAATTGGTTGATAACGCAATTTGGTTACGCGAAGATGGTGGCGACCACTTTTTAACTTTATCGGCGCGTGATATGACCAAACAAAACAATGATTTGGTTTTTATTGATGCAAAGATATTTGTGCAAAATAAAAATTTCAAATTGGAAAACCGTATTGATGCCAAACGCGTCACATTATCACAAAACGGTTTATCATCGGACAACGCACAAATTTGGGACAATGCGGGCAATGCCAAACAGACAAAATGGGAAGTAAAAACAAAAACAACCCCACAAACCGTGCTGGACCGATATTTACAACCGAACCAGATTTCATTTTGGGAATTACCCCACTTTATACAAAAAATGACTTCGATTGGCGCACCTGTGCGTGGACATATGGTTCAATTTTGGACACTACTGTTTTTGCCATTAACAATGATTGCAATGACGACATTGGGAATCGCATTTTCGCAAACGCGTCAACGCCGAAACTTTAATTTTGGATTAAAATTCAGTATTGGTATTATCACGTGTTTTTTAATGTATTTCTTAATCAATACATTTAACGCATTGGGGGCGACGGGTGCACTGCCACCGATATTGGCAATTATCGCGCCACCTATTATCATAATCGCCGTTGCCGGCGCATTTATCGAACATTTTGATACAATTTAATATGCCAAGGGATTTTTAAATGCCATTAAAAAAGAAAACAAATACAAAAAAGATTTTAATTTGGATATTTATAATCATACTGGTTGCATTTATGATTATGTATTTCGCACCAACCCAAACAACAATTGAATTAGAATTGTATCCATGAATTACATTGATATTTTCTTAGAGGCTCTGGCCGCGGAACGTGGACGCAGCGAGAAAACATTGATGGGTTATGCATCTGACCTGGCCCAGGCGGACGCCGCATTGCCAAACGGATTGATGAATGCCACGGAATCAGACATACAAAATTTTTTATCAAACTTACCGGACAAGGCATCCAGTATTGCCCGCAAGGCCAGTGCCCTGCGTGGATTTTATAAATTTTTAATGTTGGAAAAAATAATCACAACCAACCCAACAAAAAATATTGAATTACCAAAACGCACGCGACCACTGCCCAAATTATTATCGGTTGACGAAATAGATTTATTGATTTCATCGGCCGGCGACATAAAAACATCCACGCGTTTACGCGCGATGTTAGAATTGGTATATGCATCGGGATTGCGCGTATCTGAATTATGCGAATTACCAATGACGGCAATTTTGGGCGACCACTTGTTGATTCACGGCAAAGGTGCCAAAGAACGTATGGTTCCAATGCACGCGGGCGCAATAAATGCATTAAACAAATGGCTGGACGCGCGTGGCGACATTGATTCAAAATATGTGTTTCCCGGCACCGGTCAATCTGGCCACATAACACGTGATGGATTTTTTAAAATATTAAAAAAATGTGCCGTGTTATCTGGGATTGACCCGACACGCGTGTCCCCACACGTTCTGCGTCATTCATTTGCATCACACTTGTTGTCGGGTGGCGCAAATCTGCGCGCGATACAAACGATGCTGGGCCACGAAGACATTTCAACAACTCAAATATATACTCACGTTTTGCCGGATCAATTACGCGAAACGGTGGAAAAATATCATCCATTATCAAATAAAGCAAAGGTTGAACAATGATAACAAAATGCGACCATCCGGGGTGCACCAAGGCGGGCACGTGCCGCGCACCGAAAAATCGTGATTTAAAAGAATACTGGCATTTTTGTACTGCGCACGCGGCCGAATACAATAAAAATTGGAATTATTATGCCGATATGACCCCCGAAGAGATTGAGGCTGATTGGGAACGCGAAACATTTGGCGCACCATTAAAAGAAAAAAACAAGGCCAATGCTGACGAGGCCGATTATATAAAATTTTTAAATGATTTTCTAACTGGCCGCGGCACATTTGACCACACACCACCAAAAAGCAAACTGCCCACATCAATCAGTGGCGCATTAAAAACATTGGGCCTGGCCCCGACGGCCACCTGGCGCGAGGTTGGCACAAAATATCGGCAACTGGCAAAAAAATACCATCCCGACACCGCCACCGACAAATCATCCGCGACGGCCGAATTTACCAAGATAACCACCGCATACAACACATTAAAGAAACACTTTAATAAATAACAGGTTTATTTGTATTTATCGACACACCGCTGATACGAATTTCCCAACTCTGCTGGCACACGCAACGCACGCTCGCGGGCTTTGCCCGAACGTTTGGCGGCGCGTTTATTTGATATTGCGTTATAAAATTCATCCAGCGTATGTCTTTCCAAATATTTTTTCACCGCATCCACGACACAATCTGTCATCACAGATGTTTTTTCACAACGCGTGGCCCCAACGGTATCACGCAATTCACCGGCAACCGTACCAATCCCACCCACAGAAAATTGTACCACGGCGGCCAAAACCTGTGGCGGTAATTTATAATATTTGTATTTATAATAATGCCGTGTCCAATACAATAATTTGGCATCTGCAACACTCATTTTTTTAATACAGTCCACAGACAACCGCGATGCACAAGTTGTCACGCCATATTTCGTTGCACCCAACAAATAATCCCCACGATTATCCTTTATTGGTTTACCATCCGGCCCACATATACGATTTCCCGGATCAGACCGTGTTTGTTGAAAACCTTGTTCATATGTCAACGCATAATCTATGGCATCATCAAAAATACATTTTTGAATTTTTTGTTCCACCGTTTGTGGATTTGTATATAAATTTTTTCCCGCGCTGTATGCATACACACACTTTGACGCAACATTTTTCACAAACGCATCACATTTTTCGGCGCCAGTATCGGTTGAAATATCATACCCACCGACATAGCACACATTAGCCATCCCTGCCTCATCTATCTCGCCGGTTGTCGGATTCATTTGTGCCATATATTCATTTGCCACATCTGACCATAAATTTTGTGGAAATGTTTCTTGGACTGCATCTGTTAACGCATCCGCATAAAAATACGCTGCATACACATTTGATGCATTTACAAAGAATATCGTGCAAAAAAACAAAACTATTTTTTTCATTTCAAAACTTTTTCACAATTTTGTGCCACATCGGCAACTTTTTTAATTACCGATATTTCCGTTGCATTAAACACCGTTGCCGCCCCCGATAACGCCGTTGCACCACCCGCCAAAACATTTGCCGCCGTATCTATTTTTTCGGCATTTACCCGGTCAGAATGATTTGCAATCTGACTGGTGACGACACCCGCGCCCCCAACAACCCCACCAGCAATTGCGGAAACCTTTGCCCCGCGTGCACGTTTTTTAATTTTTGATAAATCAACATATTTATATTCTGAACACGCCGTATAAATTTCTGTCGCCTCGGTCACATCCACACCATTTGCGCGCGATTGAATTATAACATTTTGCAAATTATTCACCGCCGATATACAATCCCCAACCCGCGCATTTAATTCATCATCAGACGAAGTATTTTTTGTTGCCAAAATCGCACCTGCAACATTTGCCGCGGTATTAGCCGCCAACAAACCAGTCCGCCAATTTCCCAAATTACCAGATTTTTTTGATTTTATATTCACCTGGAAATTCGGGTTCCGCCTGATTGTTAACATTCCAACCCCAGACGGAGAAAAATTTTCATCATTTTCCATCTTTCTTAAATCACCAAACAAATCATTGTGATTTTTAATTCCGACAATCACCGCACCCGCGCCCGCCACCGTTCCAACACCGGCAACACCGGTATTTATCCCGGCAATTTTTTTCATATCCCCCAACAAATCATCTATTCCAACACAGGCCATATATGTTTTTTGCAATGCCAAATTCAACCCTGCCCCATCATCTGCACGCGCACCAATTGGAATAAATAATGCAATAAAAAATAAAATCTGATAAAACATAGCCAAATTATATCATAAAACCACACCCCAAACAAACCGAAATAAATAAATTGACCCCCCGGGGGGCGCTATGCTATGCTGGGGAAACGAAAGAATATAGGAATAAAAAAATGTATGACATTATAATATTGGGTTCGGGTCCGGCGGGACTGACGGCGGCAATTTATGCGGCACGTGCAAATAAAAAAACATTGATAATCGCGGGCGACACGCTGGGCGGTCAAACATCGGAAATTGCCAATTTGGAAAACTTTCCGGGATATATGGGTTCCGGTATGGACTGGATTCAGGCAACATTAAAACAAGCCACCGGTTTTGGTGCCGAAATTGTTTATGCATCTGCAACCAATATCAAATGGGACGGCAATTTCACATACACAATTTCCTGTGATAATGGCAAGACATTTACCACCCCCGCCGTCATTATGGCAACGGGCGCACGTGCACGGCGATTGGAAATCGAAGGCGCACGCGAATTATTGGGCGCGGGTGTTTCATATTGTGCAACCTGTGATGGATTTTTCTATTCTGGCAAACGCGTATTGGTCATCGGCGGCGGAAACAGTGCATTAAACGACGCCCTGTATTTGTCGGATTTGGCACAAAGCGTTCAAATTATTTACCGTAAATCTGCGTTCACCCGGGCCGAGGCCATTGTCCGTGACCGTGTTGCGGCACGCGAAAATATCACGGCCGTATTTAACACCGAATTAAAATCAATTCGTAAAAAATCTGATTCGGAATCTGGCGAATTAATTGCAACAACAACAGATGGCCGTGAAATTGTTTGCGACGGAATTTTTGTCGCCATCGGGCACGAGGCTAACACAGATTACTTGACCGAGGAAATAAAACGCGACAATATGGGTCGTGTAATGGACGACAACCTGCCCCGCGGTATGTTTGTTGCGGGCGACGAAAAAAGTGGTATTCAAATGCAGGTTGCAACCGCCGTTGGTTCTGGATGCGCCGCTGCTATGTCGGCCATCGCATATATAAATACAAAGGATAATTAAAATGTTGGATATAAAATTTATTCGTGAAAATCCAGACATCGTTCGCAATGCGTGCCGTGTTAAAAATTTTCCTGATGTGGTTGATGAATTATTATTAACGGACGCGCGTGTGCGTGAATTAAAAACAATAACCCAAACAATGACCGCGGAAAAAAATAAAATTTCACGCGAAATTCCAACTGCAACCGACAAAGCACCTTTGATTCAACGCAGCAAGGAAATTTCCGACGAAATCGCGGCGGATATGGCGGAATTGGCCACGGCGGAAGAAAAATTAA
Organism: uncultured Pseudomonadota bacterium; assembly: GCA_902793005.1. Lineage (GTDB taxonomy): Bacteria > Pseudomonadota > Alphaproteobacteria > Rs-D84 > Rs-D84 > Enterousia. The sequence continues at coordinate 143,432 of CADBBQ010000002.1, read as the reverse complement.
ACGATTTAATGCATCGCGTGCCACAAATCCCAGATAGCACGGCGCCTGTTGGTGCGGACGACACGGCAAACACGGTTGTCAAAACCGTTGGCACCCCGCGCAAATTTGATTTTACCCCGCGTCCCCAGTGGGATTTATTGGATATGAATAATTGGTGGATGCCGGAAAAAATTGCAAACACGTGCGGGTCGCGCGTATATGCATTATGTGGTGAATTGGCGGAATTGGAATTGGCGGTTCAAACATATGTAATTCAAAAATTAATCAGCAAAGGCTTCAAATACATCGATTGTCCGTCAATCACAAAACCCCAGACAATATTCAATGCCGGACATTTTATCGGTTCCGATATGTCGGTTATGAACAACGATGTATTTATGTTGGCGGATACCGACCGTTGTTTGGCGGGGACATCTGAAATCATAATGAATTCTTTATTTGCGGGCGAAATTTTACCAGAATCCGAACTGCCGTTAAAATTTGCCGGATTTTCACCCTGTTTCCGGCGCGAGGCTGGCGCCGCCGGCCGCGATACAAGGGGACTGGTTCGCGTTCATCAATTCAAAAAGGTTGAACAGTTTATATTCTGTCGCCCCGAAGATTCCGACGAAATGCACGAATTGCTGTTAAACAACTTGTGCGAAATTATGGCGGACTTTGAATTACCATACCGAGTCATTGCAAATTCAACCGGCGATATGGGATTCAACAAGGTTAAAATGAACGATGTCGAGGCGTGGATTCCGTCCGAAAACACATACCGTGAATTGGGTTCTTGTTCGTCAATCGGCACTTTCCAGGCACGCCGCACAAACACCCGTTTCCGCGAAAACGGCACGAACGAGGTTAAATTTGTCGCAACATTAAATAACACCGGAATTGCCCTGCCACGCGCATTAGTGCCAATTATCGAAAACCACCAAAACCCGGATGGTTCGGTGAATATTCCAAAATGCCTGCAACCATTAATGGGTGGTCGCACAAAGATTGGTGGTTCCCATTAAACTTTATCCACCCAATCGCGCCGTAGCATTGTTCATAATTACAAAACAAACTTTACAATTATCGGCGAAGGCGGATGGGTGGCCGCACCAAGATTGGTGGTAAACACTAACGGACTTGTCACACGAAGCCTTGGCGAAGTGTGATGGGTGGCCGCACCAAGATTGGTGGTTTCCATTAAACTTTATAAATAAAAATGCCCAAACGGGCATTTTTTTTGTTTATTGTTGATTTTACAAAAATATAGTATAATCTATACACTTATTACGAAAAAAATAGGAATGAACATATGAAAATTCGCAACATTGCAATTATTGCACACGTGGACCACGGGAAAACAACCCTGGTTGACAATATGTTGAAACAGGCCGGAACATTCCGTGCCAATGAAAAGGTCGAAGACCGCGTTATGGACAGTGGCGACATTGAACGCGAACGCGGCATTACAATTTCGGCAAAACCGACATCTATCCAATGGGGCGAATATAAAATCAATATCGTTGACACCCCGGGCCACGCCGATTTTGGTGGCGAAGTTGAACGCATCTTGTCTATGGTGGATGGTGTGGTGTTGCTGGTTGACAGTGCCGAAGGTCCCCTGCCCCAAACAAAATTCGTGTTATCCAAGGCATTAAAACTGGGACTGCGCCCGATTGTATGCATTAACAAAGTTGACCGTGCCGACGCCCGTCCCGAAGAAGTTTTGACCGAAACATTTGATTTGTTTGATAAATTGGGCGCGGACGACGCACAATTGGATTTCCCATATCTGTACGCTGTTGGCCGCGACGGTTGGGCGGTTCGCGATTTAAGCGAAATAAACAACCCAAACAAAGATTTAAAACCATTGTTCCAACTGATTGTGGACCACGTACCGGCACCGGATTGCAACGGCACACGTTGTCAATTGGATGCACCATTTAAAATGTTGGCCACAACGTTAGAGGCCGACCCATATGTCGGACGCATTTTAACCGGTAAAATTGAATCTGGTACCGTCCGTGTCGGCCAAACGGTCAAAGCAATCAATATGGCCGGCGATTTGGTTGAAACGGCAAAAATCACAAAAATCATCGAACACGCGGGTGTACAAAAAGTATCGCGTGATTCTGCATCGGCGGGCGATATTGTGGTTGTCGCCGGTTTTAGCAAAGCAACCGTGGCGGATACATTATGCGACCCAAGTGTCACCGAACCTATTCCGGCATTACCGATTGATCCACCAACATTAACTATGACATTTTTTGTGAACACGTCACCATTGGCGGGAAAATCCGGTAAAAAATTAACATCACGTATGATTGGCGAACGCTTATTCCGCGAGGCCGAAACAAACATCGCATTAAAAGTCACACAAAGTGCCAATAACGAATCTTTCGAGGTTTCCGGTCGCGGCGAATTACAGTTGGGTATTTTAATTGAAACAATGCGCCGTGAAGGATTCGAATTATCGGTAAGCCGCCCACGTGTTATTATGCACCAAAATGAAAATGGCGAAAAAATGGAACCAATCGAAGAAGTCGTTATCGATGTGGACGATGAATTCAGCGGCGTTGTTATCGAAAAAATGACCAAGCGCAAGGCAACCATTATCGAGATGAAACCATCCGGCATTGGCAAAACACGCATTGTGTTTTCGGCACCTTCACGCGGATTGATTGGTTATTTATCTGAATTCCGCACCGACACGCGCGGCACCGGAATTATGAACCGGGTATTTGATAAATATGACCTGTATCGTGGTCCAATCGCCCAATATCGCCCCGGCGTTTTGGTATCGATGGAGGCGGGGCAAACAACAACATACGCCCTGCACAATTTGGAACCACGCGGTGTTTTGTTCGTTGGTCCACAAACCGAGGTTTATTCCGGTATGATTGTCGGCGAACACAGCAAAGAAAACGATATCGAGGTAAACCCAGTCAAAGGCAAACAATTAACAAATGTGCGTTCGGTAACGGCGGATGAAAAATTATTCTTGGCCCCACCGCGCAAAATATCACTAGAAGAAGCCCTGTCTTATATCCAAGACGACGAATTGGTCGAGGTCACCCCCGCAACAATTCGTCTGCGCAAAAAAGAATTGGACAGTGGTAAACGCAAAAAAGCATATCGTTTCGCGGAAAGCGTTGATTAAAAATTTCCCGGAAACAATGCACTCAGCACAAAAAAATGCCAGATAAAAATCTGGCATTTTTTTACTATCCCTCGTACTTTAATTTTCGTTTTAACCACCGACGGAAATTTCCGCGTCTTTCGCGTCCCGGAACAAAACAAGACGACCAATGAATAATAAAATGTTTGATATTATTTAATCCGACACTGCCATATTGTTTATTATATTCCACCATTGCCGCATCATATTCCGCCAAATCTTTTTTACTCGGCACCATATCACGCGCCGTATATTTAAAACCAAATGCATCAAAGAAATCACGCATATGCTGATTTACCCCAATAATTTGTGGCACACTTGAACAATGGTCGGTTGGTTTTTCTTCGACCGAACCCGATATAAACACGCCGTTTAACCCTTTGGTGTCATTAATCAAGTTTTGAATATCTGCATTACATTTTGCCTGTCTGTTGCGTTTTATTTGCACAACCGTCCCGCCGGGCTTCATAAACAACGCCAAATGCAACGCAGTTCCCGCACACCCCGCCAACACACGCGCATTTTTTACTAAACCAATTTGCTGGGTCAGTGGCAATTTTTCAGGCCAAATAATTTTATACCCATTTTTTTCAAATATTTTCTGCACCACCCCTTCGCCATATGTGCGACGCGTTTGCATCGCAGTGCGAGACACATAAATTTTTTCATATTTTTCGCGTGGCATTTTTACATTTTTCGCAATTGCATCATACATTTTTCCAAACGCATCCGATGAATAAACCGGAATATTAAATCCTTGGTCTGGGACATAAACACGGCGGAATTGTGTTGTTTCATTTAATATTAAAATATTTTCACGCCGTACCCCCAACAATTCCAGCAATTCAAACATATAATTTGGTACGGGATTTACATCTTTGTTATTTACCAAGACGAATTTTGCGCGTTTGTATTTTTTATCCATTGCCACATATGCACGGTTCATATGTTCCAATAAAAAATGTCCAAATTGTGGAAACACATTTCCAACGAACACCGCATCCACATCCATATAGGGAATATTTTTATGATTAAATTTTGGTATAAATTGCCCATTATTTTTTCGCATCTGGCGCGAAGATTTTACAAAGTGAAATTTATTATCAAACACACCAAAACCGTGCCGATGTTCATTCACAATAATGCCCCGTTCAAATTCTTGGACACACACATCACGCATATATTGATGCGAGATTGATTTTTCGAAATATTTTTCAAAGTCAGCGTCTGCGAACATTTTATACCACATAAAAAATCCTTATAGTTGCAAAAATCTAATAAAACGTGTATATTATAAACATATGGTAAAAATATGTCCAACAATAAAAGACTTTTTTTATTTGCGGGTTATGATGCACGGGGTGTTATTGACGATGCATTGGTATTTTACATAAAAAATTTGTCTGAATCAGGCGATGTTATTTTATGTATGGATTCCGATTGTCCGGATTCTGAATTAAACAAAATAAAACAATACACGATTGCCCGTATGGGAACGCGTCACGGCGAATATGATTTTGGTTCATATAAACGCGCATACGAATACGCAAAAAACAATGATATTTTAAAAAATTATGATTTTGTATATATGGTCAACGATTCTGTATTTGGGCCATTGCACGAATTAACACCGGTACTAGAAAAAATGGAATCAAAAAACACCGATGCGTTTGGTATGGTGGAAAGTCGCCACACCAATTACCGCCACATACAATCGTGGTTTATCGGTATGCGACGCGGTGTTTTTATGCATAAATGGTTCGATAAATTTATAATGGATGTAAAAAAACAGCCACACAAATACCTGATTACGGTATTATACGAAAATAAATTTACTGAAATTCTGGAACAACACGGTGGCACTTGGTATTGTCCATTTGTTTGTCGCGGGCGCAGTGTTTATAACAACCCAATCCGATTATTCAAATTGGGATGCCCTTTTATAAAAAAAATGTCGTTCACACGACACAATGGCGCGATTGGACATCAATTGTATTACATACTAAACAAATGTGCACCGGACGCACGTAATGCGGTGCTATCTGGCGCAAACAGTGCATATACACAAAAATACATATCGTGGTTATTAACCCCAAATCCATTTGCATCTATCGTCCGTGGAACAAAATACGCAATTAAAAAATTAAGGAAAAAATAAAAATGAAAAAAACAAAAAAAATTGCTGCAATAACAATGGCGCGCGACGATGAATTTTTCTTGTCCCGATGGATTGCGTATTACGGCAAACAATTTGGCACCAAAAATTTATATATTATCTTGGACGGCATTGACCAGACAATACCCAAAAACGCCGGCAACGCACATATAACAAAATTGGAACACGAACCGATGTCTCGCGCCGCGGGCGACAAATATCGCATTGGAAAATTATCAGACCTGGCCACCGAATTATTAAAAACATACGACATAGTTATCGGATGCGACGCGGATGAATTTTTAATTGTTGACCCAAACACAAAAATGAATCTGGCCGAATATTTATCCACGAAAAAAATCAAAAACACACTGTCTGGATTGGGACTGGACATTGGGCAAAACTTGAATTGCGAAAATGAACTGGACACGGACGCACCATTTCTGGAACAACGGGAATTTGCCCTGTTATCCACGCGATACACAAAACCCGTGGTAAAGACAATCGCCGCCCCCTGGGGCAGTGGTTTCCACAGTATCCGCCATCACAATTTCCACATTGATAAAAATTTATATTTATTACACTTTGGTGCAATTGATTTAAAAATGTTGGAACGCAAAGCCGCCGCCCGCGGCACCGATTGGTTAAATCACCTGCGTCGGCGCGGAAACGGCACAATCAACGCGGTCACGAATTCAAAAATCCGTGATGAAAAATGGCTGCGCATTGCACGCATTTTACAAACATATTTGCGACCAATTTACGCATTGCGTAAACCCGCAATGATGGGGATAAAACCGGTTGTTAAAATACCCGCACGCTTTAAAAAATCAGGTGTTTAATTTGTTTTATAACCGCGTCATTTGCGAATCGTTTTAATTCACGCGTAGATAATTTTATCATTTCGCACACATCTATATTATTTTCATATACATCGGTCATTTTGTTCGCCAAGTTTTTTACATCCCCCGGCGCGAACAAGACACCCGCCGCACCATCCATTAAAATTTCGCGTGGCCCATATTTACAATTCGACGCAATATTTAATACACCCAGAGCCTGCGCCTCTATCAAAACCGTGGGCAAACCTTCGCCATAACTGGATAATATGTGCGCGATGGCACCAACAACATACGGATACGGATTTTTCTGTGCCCCCACAAATAAAATATTTTTATGTGATGCTAATTTTTCCGCATACTTTTCAAAAACACTTTGTTTATCGCCACCACCAACCAACACCAATTTAACAGATTTGTGTTTTTTCCAAAACAAATCAAACGCATTTAACAGTGTCCAAATATCTTTATCATAACTCATCCGCGCAACCGAACAAAAATATTTTCCCCGCACAGGACATTTTTCTGTGGATTTTGATTTTATATTATCCGCATCTATTGGGTTATACAAACGCATAAATTTATCAGCATATTGTGGATACAACGATTTTAATTCGGTTGCACAATCATCCGTCAACACAATAACTTTGTCGTATATGCACAGATTCCGGGAAAAATTACGTTTTTGAAATACAGAAATCGAACTGTGAAACCACGCAATTTTTTTTACATTTTTTATACTTTTTAATTCACGCGCAAAACCAAAATCGTGATAATCAACAACTGTATCAAATTTTGATAAATATCGCACAGCCCGCCCCCGCAAACAAAAACGATAAACATCACGACACATATGTTTAATCACGCGCCACAAGAAAAATCGTGGCATACGCGTTCCAAAATATTTTGATGGATATAAAACAGCACGTTTTATATTTGGATGATGTTCAAACCAATCAACCCACTGTGGTTCCGCAACATCAACATATGTCACAACGGTAATATCAAAATTTTTATCACGCGCCAATTCAGACAAAGTGCGAACCAATACAGATTCGACCCCGCCCAACCACATATCACGCAAACAAAATGCAACACGCCTGGTCATTGAATTATTTCCCAATAAAATCAAATATTTTCAACACCAATTTCCGACGATTTTTCGGAACCCGTTCAAACACACCCAAATTATATAAATCGGTAAATTCTTGACGAGCAATTGCCAACTCTTCATCAGTTTTTAAATATTTAATTTTGCGAAACGCCCAATTAATAAAAAACCACAAAAAATTGTCAGACCATAATTTCATCTGGTGCGCGGATGCCTGGTCACGATATAAAACAAACGCATCTTTGATACCTGCGATTAAACTTTGCATAATGCGCAGTTGCTTTGCGCTTAACACAATTCCACCAAAGTTCGGAATATAATAATACAACGGCAATGGCGCAATTGTAACACGCGGATTGCGCAGCATCACACGCGACCACCACGGAAAATCTTCGAACAAAATTCCCTTGATAAATGGGATATCCGCAACCAGCGACCGCCGATACATATTTTTCCACACCTGGCAATGTTTAATCAGCCATTTACGGTTTTTACGGAACGCATTGTGCGCACTGTCGGTGGCATATTCATACACATCAGACACGGTCTTGGATTTTATTTTATGGGTATCATACCGTTTTTTAATACCACGTGGCACAACATTGTCCGTATCAAACCCCAACTTGTGATAAACCATCAGTTGTGGCCGATAAAACCGGTCATATGTAAACGACACAATATCAGAATTATTTTCTTGCGCCAAAGAATACGCAATTTCCATTGTTTGCGGATGAATAAAATCATCACTGTCCAAATACATAATATATTCGCCATTTGCATATGGCATCCCCGCATTTCGCGCATCCGACAGACCGCCATTTTCTTTATGCACAACAACGAATCGTTTATCACGCGCAGCGTAATTTTCCGCAATCTCGCCTGATTTATCCGGCGACCCATCATCCACCAAAATCGCCTGCCAATCGGTAAAAGTCTGTGCCAGCACCGAATCCAAACAACGCGGCAAATATTTTTCCACACCATACATTGGAATAATGATAGAAATTTTTGGTTTTTTATTTGGCATAAAAATCTCCTACATTTTATTTATCATCACATCAGCAAAAGAGCCCGGCACCGGATTTTCCGAACCACGATATGTTGTTTTTTGGAAAAACGCACCCGATGTCAATTCATCGAATTTCTTTTTATCAAACGGTTTATCATTATACGCCCACCATAAAACGTGTGTTGGGTCTTGGGCGACGTGTGGCATTTTTTCAAAATACTTTTTGGCACGCGCATCGTTTTCAACCAATGTTTTGAATAACAATTGATGCATAAAATAATCAAAAGTATGATTTTCGTGCATCCAATAATCCAAAATCATAGCCCGCCACGCCGCCAGCAAAAACGCCCCCCGACGCGCACGAATAAAACAGTTTTGGCAAAAACTGTACGGACTGCCCCCGATATTGTAATTATCGCCTGTTAAATACATAAAGTAATCTTGTGCCTCTATCCAATCTGGGATTGGTGCGGTCACAAATCCGGTTGAATCCAACCAATACCCGCCATACCGATACAGCAATTCAACACGACAAATATCGGCAAAATGCGCGTGTCCAATTTTTCCATCTTTATATTTTTGGACTATTTCCTCTGGCAGCGATATATAATCAAAAACCGTTTTCGCATCCAACACAACCAATTCTTGTTTACAATGCCGACGCACACTGCGGAAACACGCACGCACCAACGCAGGTGCATTTTCTTCGCCTTGCAACCACAGTGTCCAAATTTTATCATTTTTATCATCCTTGACCACATCAACCTCGGGCACAGATTTCACCGCCGGCAAATAGCGTTTAAAATAATTTGACACAATTTTTGCAGTCGCATCCGTCCGCACACGCCGCCGCGCGACACGGTCAAAAAAATGCCAATTAAAAATATGCCCAACCAAAACCAATTTTGTTGTTGCGATTGCTCTTGCGAAATTCATAAAGTATCCTTTTATTATTAAATTTCAGGCGACACAAACCTGTGCCGCCCTAACATTTTATTCTTCCACATTCCCAGATGCATCATCTTCGTCCACGGGCCCGGTTGTCATTTCTTCGGCAATACCATTGGCCTGGGCCATAATCTTATCCAACAATTCTTGTTGAACATCCGGATGGTCGCGCAACCATTGACGAGCATTGGCCTCGCCTTGGCCCATACGTTCGTTATTGTACGAATAAAACGAACCGGCCTTTTCAATGATATTGTATTTCACACCCATATCTAAAATTTCAGATACACGTGAAATACCCTCGCCATACATAATTTTGAAATCAACGGTTCTGAACGGTGGTGCAACCTTGTTTTTAACAATTTTAACGCGTGTTTCATTACCGATAACATTTTCTTTATCCTTGATTGCGCCGGTCCGACGAATATCCAACCGCACAGACGCATAGAATTTCAACGCATTACCACCCGATGTTGTTTCCGGGTTACCAAACATCACACCAATTTTCATACGAATTTGATTGATGAAAATCAATAATGTATTACTGCGCGACACAGACCCCGCCAATTTTTTAAGCGATTGCGACATCAAACGCGCCGTTGTTCCAACAAAAGAATCCCCGATATTACCCTCTAATTCAGCCTTGGGCACCAAAGCCGCAACCGAATCGATAACAACGACATCAACCGCCCCAGATTTAATCAATGTATCGGCGATTTCCAATGCTTGTTCACCGGAATCCGGTTGAGAAATAATCAATTCCGAAACATTACAACCCAATTTTTTGGCATATGACGGGTCCAGCGCATTTTCCGCATCAATATACGCACACGTGCCACCCTTTTTTTGTGCCTCGGCCACGGCGTGCAAAGCAAGCGTTGTTTTACCCGAGCTTTCCGGTCCATAAATTTCAACGATACGACCACGAGGATAACCACCGATACCCAACGCAATATCCAACCCCAATGACCCGGATGATATCGCCTCGATATTTTGTTGGCTGCCATCACCCATTTTCATAATGGCTTCTTTACCGAATTGTTTTTGAATTTGTGCCAATGCAGATTCCAACGCCGGATTTTTAGCAGGCGTCGCGGCCACATCTTTTTCTTTCTTTGCCATAAATATTCCCCTTTTTTAATTCTGATTAAATGATACTAGGAAAAATCTACATTTGCAAGTATGATAAAAAAATAAAAAACCAAATACCCCCGCAAATCAAATATGGAAATATAACGCGGTGTATACGCCGTTGTTTATGAGTGCAGTGTACAAGTGCTACATAAACGAATAAACAACAAGTAGACACCCATTATGTTTCCATATTTATTTGCGAGACAACATAAATAATGTGAACACACACACCACAATCGAAACACCCCACACAGACGCGGTTGTTCCTGTTACTGCAATGCAGGCGGCACCCAAAATCGGGGCAATAACCTTGGGCAGGTAAGATGTTGTTTTGAACACGCCATAAAAACGGGACTGTTCATTTTTCTGGGTATTATCAAAGAAAAACAAATCGTGTACCGGTTCCATAAACGCCCCAGATATCTGCCACAGGATAAACACCGCCAACAAAGCGTATCCGGACAAAAACATTGCCAATGCGGCAAAAACGGCGAACGACGCCATACCAATTGTCATCAAAACACGCGGTCCAACACGACGAACCAAATTTCCAATAAACAAATCAAAAATTATATACGGCAAAATACCAATGGTTAAAACCCAACCCAAAACATTTGCGGAAAACCCCTGCTCTATGACAATAATAGGCACATACAACACACGCATCGCCGACAACGCATAAAATCCGAAATTCACTGCATATGCACGTGGCATACCACTCCGCCGGAAAAACAGCAAAGTATTAACCCATAATGATTTCATAGTGCGACGAGGATTTACATTTTTTATTTCTTTGTCCATTTGCACAATACCGAACCGTTTAAAAAACAGCAACCCACCCGCATAAATCATTGCCGACGCCAAAAACGGAATACGATAATTACCAAACCACTCGGCCATACTTAACGCAAACAGTGGCGCAATCAATGCACCAATATTAACCCAAAAATAATATCGCGCATTTAATTTAGCCATCCCGATATTTTTTGAAAAATCCGCCATAAACAATGGAATTAAAATACCGATAATTGTAGAACCAATTCCCGACACATAATCCAATGTAATAAAAGTCATCGGTTTAACCGAAAAACTCATCATTGCATAGCAAACAACAACCAATAAAAATGCCGTATATAATAATCGGGCCTTGGAAAACCAACGTAATAATTCTTTGGAAAACACGCCCAAAATCATACAAAAAATCGAATACAACGCGACATAAACACCAACAACCGACGACGCCAGATTTTCATTTCCCAAAATTCCGGTAAAAATTCCAAGAATTACCAACGAATAAACCGCATTATAAATACCCGATGCAAACCCCGTAAACAACCCCAGGTTTGCAAACGAATACCCATCAACATTTTCATTTATTGCGATATATTGTTCTTTTGCCAAATCTCTCTCCGTAAATTGCCAAAATATTATATCACAAATTTACCGATAACACAAACCGCACAAAAAAATTTATCCCCCATAAAATGGGGGATGAGAACTACTAACTCCAATAATAAAAATCTCCAACCGAAAAAAATTTTTATTGGTTCGCAGGCTTATTTTGTTGTGCCGCGTTTTTTCTCTGCTCGTACAAAGCCTCGAAATCAACGGGTTGCATAACAAATGCCGGGAATCCAGATTCCGCCGTCAAACGCGTGACCAATGCGCGAACAGACGGGAACAACATATGTGGCACATCAATCAGCAATGTGCGACGTTTGGCTTCTTCGTCTTTTTCTTCTTCCATTTGAACCAAACCCGAATATGTTGTTTCAATCAAGAATATGGATTTATTATCTTTATCCAATTTAGAATGAACCTTGGTCAATAAATCAACCATAAATACATTATTTTCCGCACCCTTGATTTGAATATCGATATTGATTTCGATTTTTGCCTGGCCATTATCCTGGTTAAAGAACAATTCCGGGACATTTGGGCTTTCAAAAGAAATGTCTTTCAAGAATTGCGAAATAATTTTGAATTGTGACATACGATTGCTCCTTTTTTTTTAGTCGCTTTTATGATAATATAACAAATGAAAAACATTTTACAAGTGCGAGGGGATAAAAAAATGATTATTTTCAAAACAACAAAAATTATTGGTATTTTCAGTGCGATATTTTTATCTTTGGCGTTAACATCGTGCGATATGTCCACACCAACCCGCACCGATAATGATGCGGTTGTACCAACATCGAACCTGCACGCGGTATCTTTTTCGACACTACCGGGATGGAAAAACGACGATGTTCGATATGCACTCCAAGCGTTTCGTAATTCGTGCAATGCAAAACTGCAATATACCGGTCGCGTAATCCCCGATGCGGCATTGGTGCGTGAAAAGTGTAATATGTTGCCCGGCGCAAACGCCAGTACCGCAACCGTCCGCAATTGGTTTGAATCACATTTCCAAGCCTATCGCGTATATGACGACGCGGGTCGCAAAACCGGCACATACACCGGATATTATTCACCAACAATTCCGGCCTGTCGCACCAAGACCGCCCAATGCAACGAACCATTGATGGCAATCCCCACCGACGGCACACAATATAAAAATGTTCCTAAAAAGAAAATCGTTGAAAACAAGATTGGTCGTGTTTTGTATTGGGCAAACATCGTCGATGTTCAAAACATACAAATCCAAGGCAGCGGCCTGTTAAAACTGGAAGACGGCGAATTGGTAAAATTAAACTTTGCGGCAACAAATGATATGCAATTCAAATCTATCGGCGAACAATTACGCAACCGCGGCATAAAACCCGATGGCGGATACAGTGCCGATGCCGTTTGGAAATATTTGAAAAAGCACCCCACCCTGGCACGTGAAGTGATATACAACAACCCACGTTATGTTTATTTCCGCGAGGCCGAATCTAAAAAAGTTATCGGCAAATTGGGTACACCATTATCTAAAATACGCAGTATCGCCGTTGATGATTCTATTTACACCGTTGGTATGCCGGTATATATAAACACCAATTTATCAGACGGCCGCAAATTCCAACGTTTAATGATTGCCCAAGACACCGGGTCTGCTATTCGCGGTTGGATACGCGCTGACATATTCTTTGGTTCGGGCGACGATGCATATAAATTTGCCCACGGCCAACACAGCACCGGCGAAATGTATATTTTATTGCCAAAGGTTTACACAAATGTCGGAACAAAATAAATACGATAAAAAATTGGATATCCGCATAACACGCCCAACATTTATATCGGGCGTGTTTGGCAATTTATTTCAAACATTTCATCGCCCCGCATCTATCGACGATTTAACCGCGCGATGGGACGAAATTATGGGTCCAGACATCGCGTCTATTGCAAAATTGGTCGCGATAAAAAAAACGCGTGATAATAAATACAGTGTTATAATCAAACCTGCAAACACCGCATTGGCATTACAGTTATCATACGCGAACGATGAAATATTGCGCCGCATAAATAAATATTTTGGCTATCCCGCCATATCCAAAATCACATACCGAAAATAATTCCGCCCCAATCGGGCCCCACGAAATTGAAAATTTCGTGGGTGATTCCGCCCCATTGGGGAGGGGGACCAACGGAGTTGGTGGCGGGGGTTATTTCTACAACTGCACTCTGAACTTTGAACTTTGAAAATTTTATTCTTTTATTTAATCCCATTTTATGATAAAATTGTATGACGAGAGAGATTGAATTGAGAACGTTCATTAAAATTTTATCAACTTTATTTTTATGTACGCCGTTGGCCGCCACGGCGGCGCCAATCGCACAAACCGCGGGCAGTAATTTAACCCAGTATAATGGCGCAATGGGGTCTGTTGTTGGCAATCAATGGAATAACGCAACAAATCCACGTAATAATGCGGCAAAGCCAACCGCGGCCGCGGATTTTGGAAATTGCAATTCGCTGATTTTGCGTTGTGCGACACCAAAATGTTCGGGTGGCGGATGTGCAAATATGGATGTTGCAAAACCTATTGTTGCGGGATGTGTAAATTCAAATGCGACTTGTAAAAAACACGGCGATGATTTAATAAACGCAATCGCGGCACAGTTGGTATCTGATTCAATTGCGGCACAAAACGCGGCGGCGGCAACCGCGGCGGCAAACGCAGCGGCGGCGGAACAAAATAATGCGGCGTTGCAACAACAATTACAATCAATGCAGCAACAAATGTCGCAAATGCAACAACAAAACAGTGCGCAAATAAATTCACTGCAACAACAATTGGCAGATTCCCAACGCAGTAACCAAGAGGCTATAAACGCGGCAACTGCGGCGGCGGCACGCACAACGGCAAACGCCGACACGGGTTTAACACCTGTGCAAGAGGCGGCGGCAAAATCGGGTGTGTCGGACGATGTGATTGCGCGAGCAACAATAACGGGACAAATTTTAACCAGTATGGATGGTGTGGATTCATCGCTGAATAATTTGAAAACAACAATGCGTGACGCGTTCCGTTATGCCAAATGTAACGAGATTAATGGAAATAATTGCAGTGCACCAAAACGCGTTGCAAAATTCCGCGAATTGGCAAATAAATTTATGGAACCGTATGATGCATTGGCGGACAACCTGGACGATGCATTATTCACCGCACAATCGGTCGGTGTTGACCTGGGTAACATTTATATGTTTTTCAGTGGCTCTTGCAATCGCTGGGCGGAATACGTCTGCCGCGGGAATTATGCCGAAAAATGCACTGGCGAAGGAGAAAGCAGAAAATGTGAATCCGGTTTGCCAACATACAAATATGGAGATAATTGTACAAAAGACACACATAAATCCAGCAAGGATAACGGGGTTACCCGTGGTGGACACGATTGTTATGAAGGAAGTGTTATTCCACCCGAAGATTTAATTGCGTGTACACCAAATAAATATCTGGACACCAGCAGTCCTGACATTTCGGAAAAAATATTAAATCCCGACCAATCATCCACGGGTTCGGTGCGTATCGGTTGCGCCAGTGACAGTATCAACAACAGCCTTATCCGCCGTCGCCGCAGCAGCAGTAAAAACAAATCCGGCATCGATATTGATTTGTTGGAAATTTTGTTAAACCAAAAAGAACCCGGTAATAAATATATAAAATCAGGCGACAAAAAAGCCGACAACACTACGGACTACTCTGTTGAAGATTGGACAACCAGTTATTGCGCCCCAAACGAAAGCGCAGACGCAACGCTTAGAAAATTAAGAGACGCAACAATATCAAAAAGTTTAGGCAATAACTGTTGTGATAGTTTTGTAAACGGTAGCAAGTATAAATGCGAATCCAGTTGTTATAAATTAGAAGAAGATGTGTCGCGTGTAAACAGTGATTTTGCGCTGTGTGATACACACGCATGGAATGCGGGATTCAAAGATAATGATGAAATAAAAAAATCCGAAGACCGCGAAAAAATGAACGAAATCATCGCATTGAAAACAACCGTGATTGCACAACAAATGTATAAACAATACGCAACACTGGAACAAATGATTAAACAATTAAAAGTTATGTTGGAAAAAGAAGTATTAAAGGCATCTGTCCAGGTTGCCGGCGGCACATCATCCGACACCGACACCACAGACAAGGTAGAGTTTGACACATGCAGCCCAATCGATGAAGAAACAGCATTATCATGCTTGCGTTCAAATTATTCTAAATTACAACCATATGTCACAAAAAAGAATTTGAAAAACAATGTAAAAAAACAATTGACCGCAGATTCAACAGTTTTGAAAACTTTATTGGACAGCAAATATACCGATAACTGTAAATCAATTAGTACAAATAATGTAGAAACATGTTTTAATGGGATTGCCAAGGGTATTAATGATTTGAACAAACA
Source organism: uncultured Pseudomonadota bacterium (assembly GCA_902793005.1). GTDB lineage: Bacteria > Pseudomonadota > Alphaproteobacteria > Rs-D84 > Rs-D84 > Enterousia. Next base: position 127,244 of record CADBBQ010000002.1, on the reverse strand, counting down.
AATACAAAATAACAAAAGAAGCAATTCTGGTGGTTATATATACATTCCAGGAAACAATAATGGATAATCACTATTTAACAATAAAATCAAATCTGGGTTTTCACCCAGATTTTTTTAACCGCCACATCATCGCATCATAACCGAACTCATATTCGCGTGGGTCATAGCGATTGCAATTGCATCACTTTCATCCGCCGTTTTAGGTTTTGCCGCCGGCAATAAAATTTTCAGCATTTTATAAATCTGTTCTTTGTCCGCGTGCCCCGCCCCGGTCAAAGCCTTTTTAATAATATTTGGTTCATATTCAAATACGGGAATATCAAAATTTCCCACCGCCACAATCGACGCCGCACGCGCCTGGCCCAGGGCCAGAGTCGTTTTCGGGTTTTGATTTACAAAAATAATCTCGATACTGCATACATCGGGTTTGAATTTTTCACACAAATCCGCAACCCCACGAAAAATCAGTTTTAACCGTTCCGGCATCGCAAGTTTGACTGGCGGCAAAATCACGCCACTGGCGATATATGTCCGCGACGACCCGGCGACATCAATAATCGCCCAACCTGTATGCAATAACCCTGGATCAATTCCAATAATTCTCATAATTTTATTATAACATTTGTTCAATAAAAAAATAATAAAAAAGTAGTCGGCTTTGCCGACACATTAACTGAACTTTGAACTCTGCACTCTGAACACTAAAAAAAGCCCATCAGGGCTTTTTTTAAAGTGCAGCGGTGAATACCTTCTGCACATCATCATTATCATCCAGCGCATCCACCAATTTTTCTAATTTTGCATACGCCTCGTCATCTAAATCAACCGGCATATTCGGAAGCCAAGTCAATTCTGCACTTTCTGGTTCGCCCAATTTATCAGATAAAAATTTCTGCACAGTGATAAAATCATCAGGTTTTGTTGTGATGATAAATCCCTCTTCTGATGACTCCATATTTTCGACCGCGGTTTCCATAATGATTTCCATCATTTCATCCTCGGTTTTACCAACGGATGCCGGATACATAATTTGCCCCGCGTGTGTAAACATAAACACGACCGAGCCCTCTTCCCCCATATTACCACCATTTTTGGCAAAAATATTACGGATTTCCGGCACAGTCCGGCGCGGATTATCGGTCAAAGCCTCGACAATAACGGGAACCGCGTTTGGACCATATCCCTCGTACCGAACGGCGACAAAGTTTTCCGTATTTGCGCCCGATGCTTTGTCAATTGCGCGTTTGATATTATCGTTCGGCATAGAATTTTTGCGCGCTTGCAAAATTGCCAAACGCAAACGTGGGTTATTATCCGGGTTTTTATCACCCATTTTGGCCGCCATTGTTATTTCACGCGCCAACTTGGTAAACAGTCCGCTGCGTGCCGCATCAACCAAACCTTTTTTGTGTTGGATGTTGTGCCATTTACTATGTCCACTCATATTTGACCTTTTGATTTAATTGTTATAAAATACTTCCAAAAGGATAACAAATGATTGGCAAATTGCAAGGAATTGTTGATTATATCGGTGATGGTTTTGTAATTTTAATGGCCGGCCCCGTCGGGTACAAGGTTTATACCCCGGCATACCTGACTCTGAAATCCACGGTCAGCCTTTGGATTGAAACCATCGTCCGCGAAGATTCAATCCGTTTGTTTGGATTTACATCATTAAATGAACAAAACCTGTTTAACAATTTGACATCTGTATCGGGCGTCGGACCCAAGGTTGCATTGGCAATAATGTCATCAATTAAAACCGATACATTGATGTCGGCGATTGCAACGGGCGACGCAAAAACAATCGCAACCGCCCCCGGGGTTGGTAAAAAAGTTGCCGAAAAAATCATTGTTGAATTAAAAAACAAAATTGGTGGTGGCGACCTGTTTACACCCGATATTGGCGATTCACGCCTGCCCGATTTATTATCTGCATTGGAAAGTTTGGGTTATCGCCGTATGGATATTATTGATATGGCGCAAAAATTGGTAACAAAAAATCCGGACGCCGACATAACAAAACTGGTGCCGATGGCATTAAAAGAAATATCTGGTGGAAAATAAAAAATGAACAACGATACAATATTTGCGCTTTCCAGTGGTTTTGGAAAATCTGGTGTTGCGGTCATCCGCATATCCGGCGATAATTTACAAGAATTTTTCTGCACTATATCCGGTCGCAAAAACCCCGAGGCGCGCACCGCATATTTTTGTAATTTGCGCGACAATAACGGCGATTTAATTGACCAATGCATCGTAATTTATTTTGCCGCACCCGCGTCTTTCACCGGCACAGACATTATTGAAATTCACACACACGGCGCCCCGGCGGTAATAAACAAAACATTTGAATTTTTATCCGCACACAATATGCGTATGGCGACCCCAGGGGAATTTTCCCGTCGCGCATTTATGAACGGCAAGATGGATTTGGCGGACATCGACGGACTGGCGGCGTTATTGGATGCACAAACCGAACACCAGCGTCAATTTGCATTAAAATCTATGTTGGGTGGCGACAGTGAAATTTATGCCACGTGGCGCAATCAAATGGTTGAAATTGCGGCGTATGCGGCGGCCGTTTTGGATTATGATGAAAATGATTTACCAAGCAATATCGATAAAAAAATCCTGGCCCAGACACGCGAATTACATAGCGAAATAAAAACAACACTTTCACGATACAATGTATCACGCGCAATTGCGCACGGATTTAATATCGTATTATGCGGCGAAACAAATGTCGGCAAATCATCATTGTTCAATAAATTAGTGGGGTCAAATCGCGCCATCGTATCCGATATTGCCGGCACAACCCGTGATGTTATTTCGGCTCAAATTGATATAGACGGATATTTGGTAAATTTATCAGATACCGCCGGCATTCGCGACACAAGCGACAAAATTGAAAATATGGGAATTGACCGAACAAAATTAGAAATCGATTCCGCCGATTTGGTTCTGCATATATTCGCAGATGATTTGCCCCACCCAGGAACAAACGATGATTCCGCCCCATTGGGGAGGGGGACCGCAAGCGACCGCGATGCGGTGGCGGGGGTTATCGTCATAAATAAATCTGACGAAATCAAAACACGCAATAATAAAAATGCAATTTATACATCGGCCAAAAACGATACAGGCATCGACGAATTGTTATCCGCAATCCGCAAAAAAATGCACAGCATATTGGACGGCGCCGAAAACAATTTAGTCATAAACGCACGCACATATAAATTATTGGCGGATACAGAACACGAATTAAATTCTGCCCTGGCAACATTTGACGGCAATTATGATATATTCGCCGAACACGTGCGCCGCGCCGCCGACAACATCGGAAAAATATTGGGCACTATCACGGCAACGGACGTTATGGATGCAACATTTTCACAACTGTGTTTGGGAAAATGACGATTTTCGTTATTGCGCGTTGAAAACGCACAATTAAGAAAATCGATCATCGCGCCGTAGCATTGTTCGTTATCTTGAACCCAACACCCCGTCCTTACCGGCGAAGGCGGATAAAAAACCGCCAAATTGGCGGTGTTTTTATATTTCGGTATATTTTCCATCAATTAAATTCTGTTTCACCATAAAATGTTTGACTTTTTGCGTGCTGGTCATCGGCAAATCGTCCGTCGTCATCGCAAAATGTGTCACCCATTTATATTTAGCAACGCGTTTATTTGCCTCGGCCACGGCCTTGCTTAATTTTTCAGCCGTCATACCGGGTTCAACCGAAAACACACCATATGCAACGGTTTTACCACCGACGACGTGTTCAAACACGGCAACATTTTTAACGCCCGGGATGTCTAAAAACAACGCCTCTAATTCATCCGGATAGACATTTTTGCCAGAATCCAAAACGATGACCTGTTTTTTACGGCCGGCAAAATGCAATTCGCCATTTTTATCCTGATAGACCAAATCGCCCGTTTTGAAAAATCCGCGTTCATCAAAAGATTCTGCATTGGCGGCGTCATTATTCAAATACCCACCAAAAACCTGGTGTCCACGCACCCACAGCATTCCAATTCCATTTTCATCTTTATCACGGATTTCACATTCGTTCGTCCCCAGTGGCGCACCAAACGCATACGGCACACGCTTTTTAACAGGTTTCGACCCACAAAACGGTCCGACCGTTTCGGTCATACCATAACCTTGGATAAATGCGATACCCAAACTGTTATAGAAATTTTCAACCTCGGGCTTGGTGGCGGCACCACCGGCAATCATCAATTGCACGCGACCACCGAACACTTGCTTGATTTGGTTTTGCACTTTGTCCACCAATATTCCTAAACCGATTTTGCGTAACCATTTTTGATTTTTCAAAACAAAAGACACAATCCACCATTTTTTCTGGGATTTAATTTCTTCGATAATTTTCTTGCGGAACAATTCCCACATTTTCGGAACCGAGGGAATAACGTGTGGGCGATATTCTTTGAAATCTTGCAAAATCAATTTCGGATTAATTGACGGTTGCAACAAAATTCCCATTTGGAAATGCAGTGGTGCCAAAAAACCGGCGGCAAAACCAAAGATATGATACAGCGGTAAAAAACCATACAGCACCCCACCCGGCTGGAACCAATCATTAAAATCATCAAACGAATTTGCACACTCAATTAAATTAAAATGCGTCAACGGCACAATTTTCGGCGTCCCCGTTGACCCGGATGTAAATGACAGTGTTGCAATATCATTTGCGTTTAACGGGTACGGTTGCAAATCCGCATCCGCATCACCGTCCACTGTTTGAATATCAAAAAACTTGAATCCCTTGGCGTCATAGAAAAAAGATTTTTCCGCCGCAACCAATTTGCATTGCGTCAATGCCGTCATATTATCATATTCAGTCGTGGTTAAATTTGTATCCAACAACAACACACGCGCACCACGATACCACGCGGCAAACATTGTTATAATAAATTCTGGGATATTATGCGCCAACACGCCCAGTGTATCACCAAATTCAACACCGATTTTTTTCAGTGTTGTTGCACGTGCACGCACCAATTTAGGAAAATCTTCAAATTTAATTTTTTCACGCACCAGGAAAAGTGTCTTGGGACACTTTTCCATTGTTTGTTCAAAAAATTGATACATATTCATAATTAAATACCCCTTTCTTGATATTTACCGTCAATCAAATATTGACGAACAACGTGGTGCTTAACCTTTTGTGTTGATGTCACCGGCAAATCATCCGTTGTCATTGCAAAATGGGTCACCCATTTATACGACGCAACCTTTTTGTTCTTTTCGGCAATACCTGCGGCCAATTTATCCATTGTCATATCGCTATCAACACTGAACACGCCATATGCAACGGTTTTACCTTTGACCTCGTGCTCGAACACAGCAACATTACGAACACCCGGGATTTCGATAAACAAACCCTCTAATTCATCTGGATACACATTTTTACCAGAATCCAAAACGATGACTTGTTTTTTACGGCCGGCAAAATGGAATTCGCCATTTTTATCCATCGACACCAAATCCCCGGTACAGAAAAATCCGTTTTTATCAAAGCATTCTTTGTTCGCGGCATCATTGTTCAAATATCCACCAAACACTTGGTCGCCTTTGACCCACAGCATTCCAATACCGTTTTCATCCGCATTACGAATTTCACAGCAATTTGACCCCAGTGGCGCACCAAACGCATACGGCACGCGTTTTTTCACCGGTTTCGAACAACAGATTGGTCCAACGGTTTCCGTCATACCATAACCTTGGACAAACGCCATACCCAAATTGTTATAGAAATTTTCAACCTCGGGCTTGGTTGCGGCACCACCAGCCACCAAACAACGCACGCGTCCACCGAACACGGCACGAATTTGATTCAAGACTTTATCAACCAATTTGCCCAAACCAATTGCGCGCAATGTTTTTTGATGATTCATAATAAATGACACCAAACCCCATTTCTTTTTTGCCTTGATATTATCGATAATTTTCTTGCGGAAAATTTCGAACAATTTTGGCACCGCCGGGATAACGTGTGGTTTATATGTTGCAAAATCTTGCATAATTGCATTTGGATTGATTGTCGATTGTAACAGAACACTCATTCCGAAATGTAAAGGTGCCAAAAATCCAACTGCAAAACCAAACACGTGATACAACGGCAAAAATCCGTACATAATTTCACCGTGACGCAAGAATATATTTAATGTTTCCAAATTTTCCGAACAAGAAACCAAATTTTTATGCGTCAGCGGCACGATTTTCGGTGTTCCCGTTGACCCAGACGTAAAAGACAACGTTGCAATATCGTCTTCTTTTAATTTATGTTGCTTGACTTTGTCATCGGGTTTATCCACCGATTCAATATCGAAAAATTTAAACTTTTTTGCTTTATAGAAAAAAGATTTTTCCGCAACAACCAATTTGCAATTTGTGCGTTCGGTCATATTGTCATATTCTTCTGGTGTTAAATTTGTATCCAACAACAAAACCGTTCCACCCAGATACCAAATTGCAAACAAAGTGTACATAAACTGTGGCAAATTATGCGACAACAATCCAACCACATCACCGGCTTTGACCCCCGCGGCCGCCAAGGCCGCCGCACGCGGTTCGATATATTTTGGCAAATCTTCATAATTTACCTGTTCACGAACCAAGAAAGTCATTTTTCCATTTTTTTTGATATTTTCATTTAACAAATCATACATTGTCATTTTTTTGTCCTTTTATATATAAACAACTTATAAATAAATTATTCGTGTCTTATTGGATATTTACCATCAATCAAGTTTTGACGCACAACGTGATGTTTAACCTTTTGCGTTGATGTCATCGGCAAATCATCCGTTGTCATCGCAAAATGAGTTACCCATTTATACGACGCAACACGTTTATTAGCCTCGGCCACATATTCAGCCAATTTTTCAATTGTCATACCCTTTTCTACGCTGAACACGCCATAGGCAACGGTTTTGTCTTTGACCCGATGCTCAAACACCGCGACATTTTTAACACCCGGTATATCCAAGAACATCGCTTCTAATTCATCCGGATAAACATTTTTACCCGAATCCAAAACGATAACTTGTTTTTTACGACCGGCAAAATGCAATTCGCCGTTTTTGTCCATATACACCATATCACCCGTGTTAAAGAATCCGCGGTCATCAAAGACCTCTTTATTCACGGCGTCATTATTCAAATATCCACCAAAAACCTGGTGACCACGCAACCACAAAACACCAACGCCGTTTTCGTCTTTGTCACGAATTTCGCATTCGTTGTTTGTTGTTGGCGCACCCACAGAATATGCCAAACGTTTTTTATTTGGTTTCGATATACAAATTGGCCCCACCGTTTCGGTCAAACCATAACCTTGGATAAATGCCAAACCCAAATTTTCATAGAAATTTTCAACCTCGGGCTTGGTGGCGGCACCACCCGCAATCAGCAATCGCACGCGTCCACCAAAAATATCCAAAATTGGTTCTTGAACCTTGCGCACAAAAAATCCCAACCCCATATCATTGATGCGTTCACGATTACGCAATATAAAATCAACGATACGCCATTTTTTCTGTGCTTTCAGTGTATCCATAATTTTGGTTCTAAACATTTCCCACAAACGCGGCACGGCCGGAATAACGTGTGGACGGAATTTTTTAAAATCGTCCAAAATATATTTCGGATTAACCGTTGGTTGCAAGACAATCCCCGCGCCAAAATGCACCGTCGCCAAAATCCCAATTGCAAAACCAAATATATGATACAGTGGTAAAAACCCATACATAACATCACCCGAACCAAAATATTCGGCCATATCTTCCAATGAATTTGCACATTCGGATAAATTATAGTGTGTCAACGGCACAACCTTGGGCACACCAGTGGACCCCGATGTAAACGACAATGTTGCGATATCACTGTCTTTGAATTTATATGGACGCAACATTGGATTTGCCACACCATCAGGCGCCGTAATATCAATGAATTTAAATTTATCCGTTTTATAGAAAAACGACGGTTCCGCACACACAAATTTACAACCCGTGATACCTGTCATATTATCATATTCAAACGGTGTTAAATTCGTATCCAGCATTAACGCGTGTGCGCCAATATACCATATCGCAAACAGTGTCAATGGAAATTGTGGAATGTTATGTGATAACACACCAACCCCATCACCCGGTTTAACACCAATTTCCATCAATGTTACCGCACGCGATTTAACCTGTTCAATAAATTCAGAATATGTTACACCCTCTCGCACCAGAAACAAGTTTTCGGGCCATTGCTGGACCGCTGTTTCTAACATAGTATTCATATTCATAATAAATTTCCTTGTTGTTTTTTATATTGGACGCGGTATATTATAGAACGAAACCAAAGGGAAATCAAATATGAAAATCTTAACCCTGAATATCAATTCTATACGCGCCCATATAACAAGTTTTTTGGATATTTTGCGCACCGGCGAATACGATACAATATTGGTCCAAGAATTAAAGGTAGATAATGCAAACTTTCCATTTGTGTTATTTGACGAATTTGGATATAACATTCGGATTTTTGGTCAAAAATCTTGGAACGGGGTTGCGGTATTTTCAAAAAATTCTATCGAAGATGTATCGTTCAATATTCCAAATTACCCTGACCCAAATTCGCGCCTGATTGAATGTGTAATTGATGGTCGAATTCGTGTAATAAATACATATATGCCAAACGGCGACAACATTGAGTCACCAAAATTCCAATATAAATTGGAATGGATGCGCGAATTTACAAAATATATTGATGGATACCTTAACTCGCCCGAGGCTGTAATTATCGCCGGCGATTTTAATGTTGCAATTTCTGACCGCGACATATGGAATCCCAAAAATTATATTGGTTCGTCGATTTCGGCCCACGCGGCACGCGAAATTATGCAGCAATGGTTGGACGCCGGTTGGATGGATGCGTGGCGCGAATTGCACCCCGATGACATTGATTACACTTGGTACGGATACCGCGGCCGCGACACCGTTGGCAATAAACAAGGCTTGCGACTGGATTATTTTTTATGTAATAAAACGGCCCGCCCAATGGTTAAAAAATGTGAAATAGATTTATGTCCACGCAATGCCGAAAAACCAACAGACCATTGCGGATTGATGATTGAATTAGATTAATCATCAACACGTGCCAACGCGTCATACATTTTATATTTTTTATCACCTGTATCACGATATTCATATGGGGCATTACCAACTGAATACATATCAACCAATTTTTTAACATTATCGATTGCCGCCCGCATCATATTCGCCACATCACTCTCGTCATACCAAACCATTTTGGCATCAAAATTTTTCAATTGCATAAAGACCATCTTTGGTGTTTTTGATGCGTCCGTTATCGGTATATTAAAACCACCCGACGCTAACATATGTGCCTCTAATGGTAATTGAGGCATCATCCCAGATTCCAATTGCGTCCGCGTTGGTGCCGCCCCTGTTTTAATATCCAACACACCACCATCCCAAACACGGTCCGCACGAGCACGAATTGTGCGTCCATCAATAACACATTTTCCACCAATTTCTGGCACAGATTTCATTAATAATTCTGAATTTTGATGCACCAAATTTGCAATATCAACAAAACGTTTATGCCAAAATTGGAACAACATTTCGTTCACATTATTTGTATGCAACACTTCCCGCGCAGCCCTGTCCATATCCGCGACAATTGCCGCCGGGGAAAAATCACGCGCGTGTTCAATCACATCGTGCACCAAATTTCCAAAATGCCGTGCATCCACCCCAACCCACCAATCATCCCGTGGGCGCAGACGCAAAATATGCGCGACATAAAACGCATACGGATTATGAATTAATTTTTCTAATTCCGTCACATAAACATCCGACCAATCAGACGGTGGGTTTGGTGCCGATGCATCCAATGGGGCAAACGGCACATCATCTGCCGCACGAATTGTTTTTAAAATATCGCGTCCCTCGTCCACATCAAACTGACCGTCGCGCGCAACAACACGCGATATAAAACGCGATTCTAATGTTTTCACCCCACCCGAATTTTCTGCGCGCAACCAGTAAACTTTTTCACCACAAGACATATTTATAAAATCGCCAGACATCAATGACACTTTGCGATTAGGACTTGGTAAACCAATTTGCTTTGCAACCGCCACAGGCAACCAAGCATTTTCATACCCCAACGCCGGAAACATTCCATCATTTAACCCGGTTAAAATAACAACATCGGCGGTCTGCATACGCGATTCAATTGTTCCCAAAACGACAATTTTTGCATCCTGTTTTGGGGCGCATCGCACCGATATTGTTGCAACCGCATCCGCAATAAACGCATACGCATCCGCGCAACTCAATTTAATATCGTATTTATTCAAATAATCTGACAATTTCTTTATTGCCCCCCACACCAATCCAGAATCATCAGATTCAATTTCAAATTCAGGCTGCATAAAATCAATATAATCAGAAACAATATTTGCAACCGTATCAAACAAATTGAAATTCGCACGCGTATAACACAAATCAAACGCAGAATTTTTTGATTCCATCCACGAACTCAACAAATTCAAAATCGCACGCGCCGCAGGAATCGTTGCACCGCTTTTTGCACCGGAAAAATCCGCATCCAGCGAATATTGTTTTAACGCCGCCGCAATTCGTTGATTTCCCGCCGCATCCGGCGTTATAACCATAACCGTTTTATTATCGTTCACCGCACGCCGACATATTTCTGCAACCGCGAACGCTTCATCGCGTTCGGTATCACACTCTATTAAATGACAATTTGATAAATTTTTATCACCCGAATAAGCCGCCGCGTTATTACCAAATGCATAATTCATAAAATCAATATTTGACGGTCCAACATCCAAAACCCGAACATCGGATGGATTTACACCAACACGTGATAAAAATTTATATTCAGAATTATACGGATTTGTATCCAATTCAAAATCTTGGACGCGTCCATCTATTTTTCCGGGGCATATAATCCGTCCGTGTTTTGCATTTGCCACCGCCACCATTAAATCCGCCGTCGCCGGTACAGATGCCGTCGAACCACATACAATCACAGATGGATATTTTTCAATATCACCTATCCACGCACGCACCTGGGCATTTCTGAATTGAGTATCCGTCATACGACCATTTGACATTGCCGGCAACACACGCGTTAATATATTTAACATTTTGGCCTTGGACTTAAAATGTTCAGCATACTTTTCATCGACCAAATTTTCCCAATCAATTGTCGCCGCATCCACACCTTCGTTTTCCAAATAATCCGCACATCGCACAAAATCACGTGCGATTTGCAATGCGGTTGAAATATTACCGACATTTGAATCATTTGCCAACAATTTTGCCAACAAAATAACGCGTTCCGATGTTGAAAAAGTATTATCATATTCGGGGATTTCATCTGTATCCACCCCTTCGCCCAGGGCGACCAATTTCGGCAAAAAAATCGCACGCCCAGAATTTTTTTCAACAAACATTTTTTCCGCCGCGCGCACGGCACGTCTGCTGGGCAGAAAAATCAAACAATCTTGCACTGCAACACCGGTGTCTTGGACAACACGCCACAATGCATCCAACATATGCGCCGGATTTGACACACAAAAAATATTATTATTTGACACCGATAATTTTCCTTAAAAAATCCAATCCAATTTTCTTTTCTGCCGATGTGAATAAAACCTGGTCAACCATAGCACCGTGATTTTCGTGCGACAATTCAATTTGAGATTTTTCGCGAATTTTCTTATCTTTTTTTGTGTAAACAATTTGATACAAGATTCCATTTTTATCGCAAAAATCCATTAAATCCAAATCAGAATCTTTGACACCAACCCGTGAATCAATCAGTATAAACAACCGTTTTAATTGCGACCGCCCCAGCAAATATTCTTGCAAACGATGTGTCCATTGAATCGCCTTGTCCCGTGACACACGCGCATAACCGTATCCTGGCAAATCCATTAACAACACCCTATCATCAATATTAAACAGATTTAATTCCTGGGTTCGTCCCGGTGTATTTGATGTCCGCGCAATTTTTTCCCCAACAATTGCATTTATCAGGGATGATTTCCCAACATTACTGCGCCCAACAAACGCATATTCCGGAAACGCCGTATTCGGCAAAGATGCAACCGTTGAAAAAGACCCAACAAATTTTATCATTTTTTATTCTCCACCAAACGTTTATAGGCTTCCTTTTTTGAAATCCCGGTACGCGCGGCCAATTGTGCCGCCGATGATTTCACAGACCCGGCCGCAATATCATTTACAATACTTTTAATTTCATCATCGGTCATTTTTTTATCCGGCGCCGGCGCAACACAAATTACGATTTCACCACGTGGCGGCGTTATATGCATTAAATCCGCCGGATATCCGATAATAGCCTCTTCATAAATTTTTGTAATTTCGCGCACGATTGCAATCTGTCGTTCTGGCATAATACGCGCCAATGCGGCAATTGTTGACATAATGCGATTTGGACTTTCGTAATAAACAATCGTATGACGAATTTTATTATCATCGTGCAGTTTCTTTTCATCCACAAAACCACAGAAAGTAAACCGGTCGGTCGGAAATCCCGACAACACCAATGCAGAAATCACCGCCGTCGGTCCCGGCACAACCGCCACACGCACCCCCGCCGCGCGTGCCGCACGCACCAACCTAAATCCTGGGTCACTGATACACGGCATACCGGCATCGGTCACAACGGCAACCGACGCACCCGATTGTATTTTCTCAATCAAACTGTCAATAACGCGCAATTCGTTATGTTCGTGATGCGAAACACATTTTGTTTTAATATCAAAATGCGCAGCCAATTTGGCAAAAACCCGGGTATCTTCGGCCGCAACCAAATCAACATTTTTTAATGTTTCCACCGCCCGTGGCGACATATCAGACAAATTTCCAATTGGCGTTCCAACAATATACAGTCCCGATTGCATTTCTAATCCTTTTATGTTAAAATGATACAATATAAAATAGGCCATTTCAATGAATAGATTTTTTACATTATTTATCAGTCTTTTAATTTTATCCGGATGCGCCGGCACAAAATCCACACCGTCGCACGATTGGAACGCAGAATACACAAATGTCCCAACAGGCACACCAATTCAAATGCAATATGGGTCATACTATTCGACATACGATTCCGCCGACAGCCGGCATAATATTGCGGTATTATTACCGATGTCCGGCGCGAATGCGGCGGCGGGACGCGAAATACGAAATGCAATGGAATTGGCATTATTACAACATTCGCTGGGCCAATTAAATGTGGACTTTTTTGATACGGCCACCGACGCGGGCGCGGCAATTGATAACGCATTGGCAACGACACCGGATATAATTGTTGGCCCATTGTTTTCATCAAACGCACAAATGCTGCGCACGAAAAAGCCTGAATATATGCCGGCAATATCATTTACATCGGACGCGACGGCGGTTGGCGACGGCGTTATGACAATGGCATTAATGCCAACAAACAGTATTGAATTAATCGTCCGCGAAATGTTCTATGACGGGATACAGAATTTTATCATTATGGCACCAAACACCGATTCCGGAAAAATTATGGCGGGCACGGCAAAGCGGGCATCTGAAATTTACGGTCCAAATGTTTCTGGCATATTTTATTACAACGAACACGCGGCCGACGATTTAAAAAACACCGCAGATATGGCATCAATGAACGCGGCACGCACGGCGGCCCACAAACGTGCCAAGACAATTTTATCTGACATTTTAACAAACGAAGAATTATCCAGTGTTGAAAAATCAAACCTGTATTACCAATTGGATAAATTATCCAAAAACGATATGATTGGCACATTACCCTACTCTGGCGTTTTATTCTTGGGCTCGGCAGATGACACAAAAACATTGGGGTCATTTCTGCGTTATTATGGCGCAGATTCCAAATCTGTAAAATTTTATGGCACCGCAATATTGGACGGAACAGATATCGCAGCCGATTACACAATGATGGGAACAAAATATGCGGCACTGCCGGAACAAAATCAAACATTTGTGAATTTATATCAACAAACCTATAACGCGACACCATCACGTCTGGCATCGTTTGGATATGACGCAATAACAATCGCGATGGGCACGGTATATTCAAATAAAAATCCGGCGGCATATTTATTGGACCCCAGTGGTTATGCCGGTATGTCTGGAATAATCCGGTTAAAGCCCAACGGTGACAACGAACGCGCATTACGCATATTACAAACGAACGGATCCGGCACACCGGTTATTGTAAAATTTGCGCCTGAAAACTTTATCAGTCCGATTTACAACATTGAACAACGGCAAATTTCACCGGCCGATGAAATGTCTTTACAAACATCCGGCATAAATCCAAATGATTATATAAAAATTCCGGAAAGATTTCGTCGTAAATATAAATCCGAAAATTATGGAACAAATATGACCCGGATTGACACACCAAAAGCCCAGACCGCCATTACGGTTATCAAAACACCTCAATCCGAAGCAATCATCGATTCCGAATACCAGCCGGTAAAATTAGAACCGATTAACAAAACATTAATTGATGCAATTGAAATCAACGAATAAAAAATGCTAAAAAAAATATACAAAATATTTTTCACGTGTTTTTTAGCGTGTTTAATTACATCGTTATCATTGTTATGCGTACACATTTATTTTGGCGATAAAAACACCAATATCGGTGCACAGTTTTATCCGCCCCAATCTGAATTTTTAAACCCCGACAAATCTGAATTTTCAATTGCCGTCGTATCTGATACTGGCGCCGATGATATAGTCTTGGAAACAATAATAGACCGCATTACAACCACAACACCAAAATACGATTTTATATTGCACCTGGGGGATTTTTTAACCCATAAAACAAATACAGGGATGCAATGGTTATTATATAAAATACATCCAAAATTACAAAACATTCCGTTGTATGGCACACCTGGGAATCACGACATTACAAAAAACAACAAACGCGATGGCACACCGTATAAAACCGTTATGGGCCCGGGATTTTATTGGTTTGGATATGGCCACACATTATTTATCGCACTGGACACATCGTTTGAAACAATTGACGATAACCAATTAAACTGGCTGGATAACACATTAAAAAAAATCAGACCACTATTTAAACATTGTGTAATATTTACCCACGTTCCACCATTTGACATCCGTCCCGATATAATTTCAAACCACGCACTGGATAAGAACGCATCACAAAAATTGGAATCCATATTAAAAAAATATAAAATAGATTTAATGCTATTTGGCCACGTTCATTATTATGCACACGGCGAATTCGCCGGCATCCCAATTTATACAATACCATCCAGCGGTCAAATAATCCGCGACCCACGCAACAAATACGGATATGTCCATATTGAATTTGATAAAAACGGATTAAAAACCATCACCCCAAAATACATAGATTTCCGTGGCACAAAACGCGAATATATCGAATACACAATTGCACGTGATATATTTCATCACAAATTACGCGAAACAATAACATACATAATGATACCCGGATTGATATGTTTATTATTCGGCATAATTACATTTATCATAAACAAAATATACCACCCAGGAAAAAATATATAATTGATACAAATCATACAATATGATAACATAGAATTATACACAAACAATATAACCAAAAGGGGCAAACTATGCTGACAATTATATTTGTAATTTTGAAATTAACCAAGGTTGTAAATTGGTCTTGGTGGTGGATTTTATTAGCATTGGCATTGGACGGTGGTGTCTTTGGCCGTATATTTTAATGCAAAAACAAAATAAAAACCGACCAAATGGTCGGTTTATGTTTTCCTAATCGCGGCTGTGCTTTGCACAGACGGATGGTGGGAGTGGGTGCGTGCCTTGATAAAGAATAAATAAAATTATATCAAAAAACATTTTCGTGGGTGGATTCCATCGGCTGCGCCTGCTGGGAAACCGTGACGATTGTGGTGCGTTACACTTCCACAATCTACTTGTTTTCGAACCAGCCAACTGGCGTTGGCGTGGCGCCAAATCCAAATACCCACAACCACAAAATAAAAAATGACCCATTTGGGTCATTTTCTATTTTGGTGGGAGTGGGTGGATTCGAACCACCTCAGTCGTAAGACAACAGATTTACAGTCTGCCCCGGCTCTCCAACTCCGGCGCACGCCCAGAACTTTTGCCCATTTTCGCCCATCTTTACGCAACAAACAAAGACAGCCTGTCTTCGCTTCGCTACGCCGCGGCACTAAATTTTTGTAATCGTGCGCTATGCGCGCGACAACTAAAATTCGTGGCCTGCCACCCGAAGCCCCTGTCCACCATAGCCTTGGCGAAGGCGGATTGGCGAAGGGTGGTGCGGGCAGCGGGAATCGAACCCGCATCTCAAGCTTGGAAGGCTTGCATACTAGCCCTTGTACTATGCCCGCAACAATTCAAGCCTGCAAATTATACCTTAAAATTTCCACAAATCAAGCGTTTTCTATTTCATCGGTGGGAAACACGTAACCCCATCAGGCATACAACAATTCCAACCCAAATCCCCCAGGTCCGTATATGTTTCACCCGCACAGCATCCATCCGCATTTGGCGCCGCACCATCATCACACAATTTTGCCACATCGGCTTTTATCGGCGGAAAACAATGTTCATCATTTTCCGTACAGCAATTAAATCCCAAATCGCCTAAATCTTTATATGTTTCCCCCGGACAACACCCATTTGCATCCGGCGTATCACAGGTTGTTGGCACATCTCCATCCGATACAACGGCCGCATCCGTAACTGCGACATTTTGCGCCGGCACTTCATTATTTACGATGATTTTCGCCTGCCCCCGGGAACGCCGCCCAGATGTCTTTACGCATTTTGAACGATAATCAGATTTCAAAGTCCCCAAACGCGCCGCATCCGCATCAGACAATTCATCCATACCGGATAATTTTTTTATTTCCGAATTTATATCATCACAACTCATACGCTGGGCCACACCGCGCGATTCACCCAACACCGCATCATCATCCGCGTGTGCCACCGCAACATAGACCGCCGGCACCAACGCCCACACAGACAAAACTAAAATTATTTTTCTCATCATTTTTTATCCACCCTATTCGTTTATAACTTTTTCAACCTGCATAATAAAATCAATTGCCGGATTGGTTAACTTTTTTGCCTTGTTGAAAATTTCTTCGGCGGCATTTTGCATTTGCAACCTTTTATAAGTTTCAACAACATCGATTGTTTCATCCTGGTCAAATTTATCATCCGAAATTCCGCGCGCAATTTCCAGTTCGCGTTTTGCCGCCTCGACATATTCAGGCGCATTTTCCGGACATCCGCGTTCTGACATAATTGCATAAATTTTCGCGCGTTTGATGCGTCCTTCCGCATCCATTTCAGGGTAATTATCGCCCAATTGTTCTTGCAGATTTTTTTCAATTGTTAAACACGGCTTTTCCGGCAAATCATTATATCCGGTAAACACACCATCGCACGCAATATTTAATATCGCCTGTTTATTCAACAACACCTGTTGATATTCAGGACGATTTTCATCACACCCATACTTTACCAATTTCTGCAAAGTTTTCTCATCATCACGCACCGCACCACAATCTGCATCATCATTATGCAAATTATTCAACAATACCCGTTCAACCGTTGTACAGGTTTCTTCAACAACCGCCACCCGAGATAAAAAACCATCATTTGCGTTTTTATTTTTCCAATTTGAAATACCAACACCGGTCATCAAACCGCATATAAACAAAACGATAAAAACAAACCAGACTTTTGCTTTTGAAAAACCGACTGTTTTAATTGCGACCATAATTCTCCCTCCTACTGCTATATATTATAACTTATTTACGACGCCGTTTACAATGGTAATTTTCCTATGCGCGCGGGACGCCAAATTCATATCGTGCGTCACAAACAGCATTGCCATCTTTTTACTCTTAACAATATCCAACAACAAATCAAACACCGCCGATGCGTGCGTTGGGTCCAAACTGCCAGTTGGTTCATCCGCCAAAATAATTTCCGGATTATTTGCCAATGCGCGCGCCACCGCCGTTCGTTGTTGTTCACCACCCGACATTTCACCCGGGAAATGTGATGCACGATGTTCAACATTAACCGCACGCAATAATTTCATTGCCCGCTCGGCCGCGACATCTGGTTCGACATCATTTGCCAACATTGGCATCATAACATTTTCCAGTGCTGTAAAATCAGACAACAAATTATGCCGCTGGTACACAAAACCAATTTTTTTACGACGAATAATTGTGCGTTCTTCTTCGCCCATTTGATGTACCGGAATTCCACCGATTAAAATGCTGCCCGCGGTTGGTTTATCCAACAGCCCCACACATTGTAATAATGTTGATTTCCCAGACCCCGACGGCCCAACCATTGCCACAATTTCACCCGCAGCCAAATCAAATCCGCCACCCGTCAGAATACGCAACGGTTGACCACCTTCCATAAAAGTTTTTTTAATATCACGCACAGACAAAACAATATCTTGTTTTTTTACACGCGACAAAGAATTCAAAATTCCCGCCATACTTATTTCCCTTTTTCTAAATTCGCAATTAATTTTTTTGCCGTTGCTGGCGCCAAAACATAGGATGGACGAACACCATATTTTTTTAAAATTTCATCAAATCTATGCTCTTGGTCCATATCACGAAAACTGGATTTATCACAAAAATATTTGATTTCATCCGGCGCAAAACCAAACAAAGCCCCCTCAAGAAAAGATATACTACCAAAACTATCTCTTGGATTTATTTTTTTCAATTCTGGATTTAATTGTTTTATTTCATCTGCGTATTTTTTTATATTTTTATATATTCCGCGTTTTTTCATCGATACCTTGTACGCAAAAATTTTTATTTTTTGTTTTACTGTTAAATTTTTATCCCGCATAAT
>CADBBQ010000002.1:0-108192 GCA_902793005.1 uncultured Pseudomonadota bacterium | reverse complement strand
ATTTTTATCCCGCATAATTTTCATATTTGAAAACCATTTAACAAAATAAAATTCCAACAACAAAACATCCATAAATTCTTGTGCCGACATAGCGTTTGGCAATTTATATTCCCAAAATAATTTTTTATCAAAATCAATTCCACGGCGACGCAATTCGTTATCTAAATTTTTTGCCGACGAATTCCATTTTACACCACCAAACGGCGACACAGTCGCGGCCTGTTTTAACAAATATTTTTTTAAATCTTTATCAAAATTATTCATTTCTTAAAACCTCGACAGGTTCGGTATTTGCGGCCTTCCACGCGGGGTACAGTGTTGCCAAAAACGCCAACAAAATCGCAATCATCGCGATACCAAACACCGTCCAAAATTCCACGCGCGACGGCAATTCTGACAAATAATACAATTCCGCCGGGAACAAATCACGCCCAGTCATCCATTGGAAAAATTTACGAATTGGCTCAATATAAATCGCAACAACCGTCCCCAAAATTGTACCCAAACCCGCACCAATCACACCAATTGTTGTGCCCGATAAAATAAATATTTTCATCATAGATTTCCGCGACACACCAAAAGTCCGCAACACCGCAATATCTCTATTTTTATCTTTGACCAACATAACCAAAGACGACACAATGTTAAACACCGCCACAATAATAATCAGCATTAAAATCAAAAACATAACATTTGATTCAACCTGTAATGCACCAACGAATCCACGATTTAAATCGCGCCAATCACGCACCACAAACCCATCAGGCAACAGACGCCCCAACGCATCGCGCACCGCATCTGTATCATTTGCATCTTTTAAAAACAAATCAATATGCGTAACCGATTTTCCAATATTCAAATATTTTTGCGCCGTGGCAAGATTCATAAACACATATCCTGAATCATATTCATACATTCCCATAAAGAACGCCGTTTTCACCGGATACGACACAATTCGTGGCATAGAACCAAATGGTGTTGGCGTTGACGCATTTGCCGAAACCAACGACACATCCGACCCCAACGACGCATTTAACGCACGCGACAAACTGGCCCCCATAACCAATTCGCCATCTTTGATTTCAGATAATTCTTTACCATAAAAACGCGCACCATCGGCAGTTTTCGAAATCAAATCGGTCATATTTATTCCGCGAATCATCGCCCCAGAATTTTTACCACCACGCGTCACCATAACCTGCCCTTCGGCAATTGGAACAATTGAAACCGCCTTTGCAGAAACGATTTTATTCTGACGCATTTTATCAATCAAATAATCATAATCTGTAATCGCACCATCTTGGTGATACACAACAACGTGACCGTTCATCCCAATAATACGTCCCAACAAGACATCGTGGAAACCACCCATAACCGACATCACAACAATCAATGTTGCAACACCCAACATAATTCCAATCAGCGACACCCACGACACCACAGAACCAAACCCGCGTTTTTTGGCCCATAAATATCTGTACGCAATTTTCTTTTCTAATTTTGAAAACAACATATATAAATTCCTTAATTATTCAAAAACTCACGCAAGGCGGCGCCCGACAATCCAACATTTGATGTGGTATCCGTCGTCTCGGCATCCACCACCGATACAATTCTGGGCGACATAAACACAACCAATTCCGCAAACGGACTTATCAAAGTTTCCGGCGTCGTCACAAACGAGTGTGTTGGAATACCAATAATCACATAATTATCCCCAACACTGGATGGAATATTGAACGATGTCAACTCACCATATTTTGTTGTCAGAACAATTTTCGCATCAATCTTTTGATACCCGCCATAATCACCATAACGACCCGTTGCACCAACAACTAAATCTGTTTCTAATCTGTCTTCTTTACTGCATTGTCCAATATCAAATCGCGATTGCCATCCATTTGGTATTGAAAATGTTCCCTGGGAAATCAAAACCACATTTGATTGAGTTGATAAAAACTCTTGCAATGTCTTTGTATTTATTTCCGGCCCCACAACCAGCGCACGTCCAACAACACCCGGCACAGACATTTTAACATTATGTTTTCCAAATGCCGGCAACAAATTCATCCAAACAATCGGATTATCTGTTTTTGGATACACACGATACACATCCATATCCCACGCCAGTATATATTTTTTCGACGCAATATCTGCGATTATACGCGACACTTCGCGTTCGGTTTGCCAATCGCCCTCGAACACAACGGTTTTGTCCGACCAATTAACCAACAAATTCCGAACATCCGCACCGTGCATCGCATCCAACAAAGCCATAATTATCGCCTGGTCTTTGGGCATTTTAATCATCCATTTCGCACGATGTTTCAAATGAATTTCCGCCACGGACGCATCATAAGAATAATACGCACGCCCCATTTTTGAAATTAATTCCACCGTATCTGATAAAGTTCCCGACGCCACATCGCCCGATATTTTTTCAACCAATTGTTCATCCGCCACAACCGACACATCCGTCCCATCCAGCAATTTATTCAATGCCGCCGCAACCGTCACATCTTTGAATTTATATTTATCAACCGCCAAATCCGGCAACGCATCACCAACACCCAATCGCACCATTTCGATTTTTTCCGCCGCCACAACCGATACAACCGATTGATTATCCCAATCAACCGTACACCGCATAGGCAATTCTACCGAAAACCGTTGCGCCGTATCCGTCGTCAACGCAGCCTTTTTAGGGAAAATTGGCACAGACCGTTCATCCACAACCATATTTTCAACAACCGTAACCGTATCATACGATTGCACCGTATTATTTGTGTTTTGGCACGCCGCGCACAAAACAGCCACCATAATACCTGTTAAAAATTTCTGCATTGTTTTCCCCTTATATCTATATCCGGTTATACTATATATTCATTAATTTTTCAAATTCTTCCAGCGTCATTTCATAAATTGGTTTTTCAGTTGGTGTCACCAAATCTTTGACAGATTCAAATCTTTCTTCAAAAATTTTCATAACGCGTGCGACATCATCCGGAACAGGCCCCATTTGGGTCAACCGATGACCGTATTCAACAATATATTCCAACACATCGGCAACAAAGAATCGACCGACATAGTTATCCATATTAATACCGCCTTTTTCCACACATACGGCCGACATCACGGTTAATGTTTGGTTATAAAAATTCGCTAATTTGATAAAATTTTGAACAGATATCGCCATACCTTTCCCCTACCCTTTTTTATACATTATAAAAACTATTGCCCCCCGAACGCAAATGAATTATAATATAAAGTATGAAAATAAAACAAATTGCATTATTGTTGGCCCTAACCGCGTGCGCATCCGCCAACCGGGGCAGTCTTGACGACGCAACCGTATTAAATTGGGAAAACGACGCCGTCACGACCGAACAATTTGTTCGCGACCACAAATCGTGTCTGGGGATAAAGCCACACGATTACGCCCCCCGTTCACGCATTGCACGATTGTTATTACCAAATCAAAACGACCAAATGCCGAACTGGGATGGGATATGGGTCACATTTCAATCAAATGAATATCGCGATGTTGGCCAACGCGCATTGATGTCTGTTCCCCGGAACAAGGCATCTAAAACCGTCGGTGCATATCGTCGTTGTATGTTGCGTCGCGGATATTTATTGCGCGCAATGTAAAAAATATTTTTCGCCCCTTTTTTATTCTTAAAAAATGTGCTATAATGCCAAATATGAAGCGTTCATTTTGGTTTTGGTTATGTTTTGGCATCGCTATTATTTTGGCGATATATTTTGCATCCCGAATAATTATGGTTGCAATGGGTATTGGCGCACCGGCACGATTGCACAAAACACAAATAATTGCCGATATTGAAAACAAGGATATGACGGCATTATCCGCGGCGGTGGCATTACCAAAAAACACAAAAATATATTCTGTTAGATTGGATGATATCAACGAAAATTTATTGGCGGTTCCCGGCGTCAAAGATTCCGCGGTTCGTCGCTTGCCAAACGGCAATTTAATTGTTCGCGTATCTTTCCATCATTTTGTTGCCGCCTGGACAGATGGCGAAAATTATTTTCCATTATCTGACGATGGCACAATTGCAAACAATCCGTCCGACACACGCCCCAATGGCGCACTATTATTCCGCGGCCCGGTTCCAAATAACATTAATGATATAACAAACGCCGCAAACGATATGATTGCCGACATTGATTATATTGAATGGATTGAAAATCGCCGTTGGGACATACACACAAACGACGGAATAACGATAAAATTACCTGAAACAAATTTTGCATCGGCAATTTCCGGATTAATAACAATAAACAAAAATCATAACATATTGGGACGCGACATATCCGTCATAGATATGCGCGACGCTCAACGCATTTTGGTAAAATAAAATGAATTTATCAGATTCTTGTTTTTTATGTCTTGATATCGGAACCAGTTGCACCCGCGGCGTTGCACATAAAATTCGTGCTGGAAAAATTGTAAAATCTGCAACCGCGATTTGCGACAATTTCAATCAACAATTTGCCGTAAAATCCGTGATTGATAATTTGGAACAGGAATTAAAAACACATTTCGAAGACGCATACATCACGGGCAATTTTGGCAAATCTGAATTTATTCGTCCGCGTCAAAATACATTATGGAACAACGAACACAAAATCACCGAATACGATATTCGTGCCCAAATATCCAAGATTGCAATCCCTGATGGTTTTTCACCAATTCATATTATGCCATTGCAATACGACACACCATCTGCGCGAAAAATCATAACACCGGTCGGATATACCGACCACCAATTAATATCAACATTTGGTGTAATATGTTATGAAACCGCACGATTAAACGAGGTTGTTTCCATTTTACACAAGGCACACATTCAATACAACGGACTGTTTGACCCGGCATATTTATTAAGTCAAACATTACGCAAACCAAACGAAACTGCATTGTTTATTGACCTGGGCGCAGAATTTTCCAGTATTTCTATTTGGAACAATCGTGGTGTATGTTGGCACGAAAAATTACCAATTGGTATGTCCAACATCACAATGGATTTATCAAAATCATTAAACATTGATTTTGATGAAGCCGAACGCATCAAGCGTCAAACTGCGAATTTAATTCCACGCGCAATGGACCGTATGACCCCGGCCGATACCGCGTACGATTTTACACGCGGCGATGTAAACGATGTTATCGTTCCACGCGTTGTCGATATTATCGGAAAAATCAAGGACGCATCTGCGAACGCAATATCAATATTAAACCCCACCCGCATAATTGTCAGTGGTGGTGGCACACAAATTGATGGCGTTGTTGATTTCTTGGAAAACGCATTTGCACTGCCCACGGAAAATCATCACACCGATGCAACAATCACCGCATTGTCTGATTATGTATGGCAATCAATGGCGCCTGCACGCGAAGCATACGAACAAAAATTGGCACGCCGCGAAAAATATATATCCAAGATAAAAAAATTACTTTCGCGTAAAAACAAAAAATCAAAACCGAAATTTATACCAATTGCACCATCAACATTATGTTTCAATATGTTATCACCTGTGACATATAAGACATTTGAATCCGGTGGTATATCAACAATTCACGTTGATATTATGGATGGATTTTATGTATCACGCGTTGCCGGCGGAATACACGAATTAAAAACAATTCGTGCGAATTGGAACGGACACCTGCACGTCCATTTAATGACCGAAAACCCATCTGTTTGGGCGGCCAACGCAATCAAGGCCGGCGCCGACACAATTATATTACCATTAAACATATCTGGGATACGCGCCGCATTACGCGGCATACGCAGTGCGGGTCGTCGTGCGGGCGTTGCAATAAATCCGGACATTCCACTATCTGTATTGGTTCCATTATTACGCGATGTGGACGAAGTTATGATAATGGGCGTCACACCCGGTGCCGCGGGACAAGAATTCGATTCATCCGTATTGCAAAAAATACTGGCATTATCAACAACCCGTAAAAAGCACGGATTAAAATATATCATATCGGTTGACGGCGGAATAAACCCAACAACCGCCCAAAAATGTTGGGATGCGGGCGCCGATTTATTGGTCAGTGGTTCTTACCTGCAAAAATCCCCTGATTTTGCATCGGCGGTACAAAGTTTATTAAAAAAATAAAACCGCGATTGCGGTTTTATTTTTTAATCTCTATCTTGCGCCCCATATCACAATCAACACCACACGAAGATATATAAATATGAATTGTATCACGTGGCAACATACCCGCCGCAACATCAGGCCATTCTATTAATGTAATATCATTTTGAATCGCATACGCCAACCCAAGTTCGGTCAATTCAGACGCATCCGTTATTCTGTATAAATCGAAATGTGAAATTCCATCATAATTTTGCACAATTGTAAATGTGGGACTTGGCACAACCGTATTTTCACCACGCAATTCTTTGATAATTGCACGCGCAATTTCGGATTTTCCCATTCCCAAATCACCGTGCAACGCAACAGTCACCGGTGCACGCAAAGTTTTTGCAAACTCGCGCGCCCAACGCCGTGTTGATTCTAAATCTGGCAAAATTATTTCACTCATATTGAATCCTTATTCCAACAACAACAAATCGTCCTGCATTTTATTTATGGTATCCCTGATTGCCGCCGCCTCTTCAAATTCCAAATTTTCCGCACACTTTTTCATACGCCGTGTCAAATTTGCAATTTCTTTTTTTAAACTGGCCGCATCCCACGCACCATCTGCATTATAAACAAACTTGCGTTTCTTGTCCACCTTTTCATCTTTGTCAGCGACCTCGGCAAACACGGCCTTGGATACTGTTTTCGGCACAATACCGTGTTCGGCATTATACTTCATTTGAATCTCGCGACGACGCGCAGTCTCATCCAATGCCTCGCGCATAGATTCCGTTATATTATCCGCATACAAAATAACGCGCCCATTTGCATTTCGCGCCGCACGCCCAATTGTCTGAATCAGCGACCGCGTCGAACGCAAGAAACCTTCTTTATCGGCATCCATAATTGCGACCAATTCGCATTCTGGGACATCCAGACCTTCGCGCAGCAAATTGATACCAACCAACACATCGTATTTACCCAAACGCAAATCACGCAACAATTCAATGCGTTCCAATGTCTCAATATCACTGTGCAGATAACGCGCCCTGACCCCATTTTCATTTAAATAATCATTTAATTGTTCCGCCATTTTTTTGGTCAATGTCGTAACCAGCGCACGTCCCTTGGTTTTTTTAAGTGTTTCCAACAAATCATCAACCTGGTGTTCGATGGGGCGCACCTCGCAAACGGGGTCCAACAATCCTGTTGGCCGAATAACTTGCTCGGACACGACACCACCCGATTGTTCCAATTCCCACTGTGCCGGTGTTGCAGACACAAAAATTGTTTGTGGACGCAAATTATCCCACTCTTCAAAAGTCAACGGTCGATTATCGATACAGGCCGGCAACCGAAATCCATAATGCGACAGATTTTCTTTACGCGCCCTGTCCCCACGCGACATTGCACCAATTTGCGGCACCGTCACGTGTGATTCATCAATAAATAAAACCGCATCCTTTGGCAAATATTCAAATAAAGTCGGTGGTGGCTCGCCCGGGGCACGTCCAGTTAAATATCGCGAATAATTTTCAATTCCGCGACACGTCCCCGTTGATTCCATCATTTCAATATCGAAATTCACGCGTTCACGCAGACGCTGTTCTTCAACATATTTCATATTATCGTGAAAATATTTAAGTCTGTCATCTAAATCGTGTCGAATATTATCAATCGCACTTAACACAGACGGCATTGGTGTCGCATAGTGAGTATTTGGATATACCACAACCCGGTCCAATTTATGTATTTTCGCCCCGGTCAGTGTATCAAATTCCCATATCTCTTCAATTTCATCGCCCCAAAAAGAAATCTTCCATCCCATGTCTGCCAAATGCGACGGGAACAAATCCAACACATCACCACGCACACGAAAATCACCACGGCTTGGCGCGACATCATTTCGTTTATATTGGATATCAACCAAAGAGTGCACAACATCCGCCACCCCAATTTTATCACCAACATTTAACGGCAATCGCATCGAAGAATATTGTTCCGGCGACCCCATACCATAAATTGCAGAAACCGAAGACACCACAATAACATCGCGTTCTTCCAACATTGCGCGCGTGGCACTGTGCCGCATACGATCCAATTGTTCATTTATCGCGGCATCTTTATCAATATATGTATCGGTGGTTGGGATATATGCCTCGGGCTGGTAATAATCATAATAAGACACAAAATATTCAACGTGATTATGTGGGAAAAAAGCCTTCATTTCCGTATATAATTGCGCCGCCAGAATTTTATTCGGTGCCATCAGCAACGCCGGCCGCGACAATTCCGCAATAACATTTGCCATTGTAAATGTCTTGCCTGACCCGGTCACACCCAATAAAACCTGGGACCGACGGCCATTTTTGACACCGTCAACCAATTCAGCGATTGCGGTCGGCTGGTCCCCCATTGGGGCATAATCACTTTCAAGATTAAATATACTTTTTTTATTCACAAACATAAATATAATACACTATAATCAAAATACAAGGGAAAGAGAGTATGAAAATTAAACCACGTCATAAACGCCGCCTATTTTGGACAATTATTGTATTAATCGGTTTGGGCATCATTGGATTGATGTGTATCCCACCGTTGCTAAACCTGAATAAAATGCGCCCAGTATTGCAAGAAAAACTAACTGCGAACACTGGTATTACGGCCCAAATCAACGGCAATGTTAATGTTAGTTTACTGGGGTCCGGGACAATTGTCGCGCACAATGTCATTATTCCAAACGGCAAAATCGACAGTGTTTCTTTTTCCGTTCCGTTCAAACAAATATTCAATCTGGAACGTGCAACATTAAACAACGATATTAATATCAGCAACGGCACAATAACAATCACAGATTTATTTCCAACGGGCATATCACACAACATAAATATATACAACACAGACATATATTTTATGAATCACGAATACAAAATCGTTCGTGGGACATTATCAAACAACAAATTTTCCGGTCAAATTCGTACCCCTCAACACAAATATGACATCAAATATGACAACGGCGAATTTGTTATTATAAACAGTAATGACAACCTGCACATACGCGGAACATTATTCCCCGACGGTGGGGCTGCGGGCGAAATGTCAATATCCACGCCCGATATAAACAAATGGTTTGAATTTGAAAATCCGAAAATCAATGAACCGGTATCTTTATCGATGGAATTTAATTGGGATGGCGGATACGGTTTTGATTTTACAAACATTGTTGCAAATAATTATAATGGCTCGATAAAATTATTACCAAACGGATTTAAATATATAAATTTTGAATCAGATTCTGCGAACCTGGATTTATCATTTATCACAACCGACAAAACAATGTTGAACAACACCGGAATAAATCTGGACTTGGCGGGAAAAATAAAATTCCAAGACAACGTATTTTCAAAATTCAAATTGATTGCAACGGGTGTAAACAACAAACTGGAAATAAATCAATTTATTAACGATACAATTGAATTATCTGGCGGAACATACGACAACAACGGGTTGCATAACACAAAATTAAAATTAAAAAATTTAGATGAAAAATTCAGTTGTAATTTTTCCGGCACAAAAACAAAATGGGAATGTTATAATTTTAACTATGGCGACATCCGTGGCAACATAACATCCGACAACGGCATATTTCATATCACGGCGACATCAACCGGAAAAATGCCAAATTTAAAAACAATTCGCAACATAACCCAACACATCGGCGACAGTGGCACAATCGATTTCACTTTTTCCGATATGTCGGGAACAATGGTAATCACACCAAAACAGATAATTCCAAAATTCAATTTTGCACAAAATACAACATTGCGCGATTTGAATATGGACTTTAATTTTCTGCCAAAATTTATGTCCAGTCAACACGGCACATACACAAATCGCAATAACAAAAAAACATTTATTCCACAGACAAAACAATGGACACTGGAAATCGACGAAAACAAATTCGTAATCAGTGGCGAAAATTTCAAACAATGGTTGCCAGGCATTGATTTAAGATTTTTAAACAATATGCCCTACATTATTTCCGGAACATTTGGTGAAAACACAATTGGCGATTTAAACATAATGATTGCCGACCATATTATATCGGGTGTTGCGACAAAATCTGGATTAACATTAGATACAGAAATTTTAAATCTGGATAAATTTATCAATCCGATATTTCGCGAAAATTATAACGAGCAAAAATTTTTAACATCACACCCATTGGCGACATTATTTGAAATACCACAAAACATATCTTTATCGGCAGATGTTTTAATTTTGAACGACCAAGAATATAAAAATTTTGTGTATTCTTTAAAACCCGAAACCCAGGTATTTTCAATATCTGACGCAAATCGCGGAAATATGTTAAGTATAATTGAAAAGAAAAAATTTGATTACGATATTTCGATTCAATTAAATAAATTCAAATTATCCGGCGAATTATTAACATTTGACACACCATTAAATATCGGCGACACAACCATCACAGCCGAGGCCAAATTACACACATCTGGCCAAACCGCAAATGATTTAGTTTATAATTTATCTGGAAACATCGATGCGGTATTTACCGGCGGATATGTATCAGGCCTGGGGTTTGATGCATTTTATTCATCGGCCGACAACATCACAATATTAAACGCCGAATATATGTTGGGCGCGGCATTGGAATCCGGCAAAACCCGATTAAAGAAATTAAAAATCAGCGGCATATACAACAACGGAAATTTTGAAACGACAAAACCTTTGACTATATCCCTGCCCCATATTGACGGTGTTGGCGCACTGTTTATCAACAATCGCATTATGACCGGCACATTTGAATTCGTTATGCGTGGCACCGCGCCCAAGCCCGCATCTGTTGAAATGAAAATTATCGAATCAGGCCAACGCAAATATTCAATTGCCGAAATCATAAACAATCTGGACATTGGATATATGCGCGCATTCACACGCAGCAACAATAAATTCTGACATAAAAAACAAGACAAAAAAAACACCCCGGAATTACCGGGGTATTTGTTTAGCACGATTTTAATTTTTCTTGCGGATTTGAATATGCACATCACGCAATTGTTGTTCGGAAACCTCGTTAGGGCTGCCCATCAACAAATCTTGACCGCGTTGATTTGCCGGGAACGCAACGATTTCACGAACACTGTCGCCGATGCCCAAAATTTCCGACACCACGCGTTCAATACCGAACGCACAACCGCCGTGTGGTGGCGCACCATATTGAAACGCAGTGTATAATCCAGAAAAGTTTTTCTCGACGGCCTCTAATGGATAACCGGCGATTTCAAAACATTTTTTCATCACATCCGGGTTATAGTTGCGCAATCCACCACTGCAAATTTCGATACCGTTCAACACCATATCGAATTGTGCCGCCTTGATAGAAAATGGGTCGCGCGTTGATAATTCTTCAACCGAATCAATAATCGGATACGAAAACGGATTATGCGTAAATTTCGGCGCACCACCACGGTCTTCATCCGGTTCAAAGAACGGGAAATTATCGACCCAGCAAAATGCAAAATCACGCGGATTGACCAATCCCAAATCTGCACCCAATTTATTACGCAATTTGCCCGCGGCACGTGCCGCATTATCCACCGTATCACAAATAAAGAATATAGACGCATTATCGCCCGCAATGTCTTTCAATTTTGCAATGCGCGCCGCATCCAATTTTTTGGCAACCGGGCCCTTGGCTTCATCGGCAAAAATGATATAGCCTAATCCCCCCAACCCCAATTCGCGGGTTGCATATTCGCCCAATTTATCAAACCAAGAACGCGGTTTATCGGCCGTTTTTGGCGCCGGCACCGCACGCACCACCGCACCCGATTCAATCGCATTTGCAAAGATTCCAAATTCAGACCCACGGAAAATTTCCGTCACATCCGAAATTAAAATAGGATTACGCAAATCCGGTTTATCGCAACCATATTTCAACATTGCGTCATCATACGAAATATGTGGAATTGTTGGATACACATTGGCGTCCGGCGCAAAAGTTTTAACCAATTCCGGCATAATTGCCTCGCCAACGGCCTGGATATCTGGGACATCAACAAAAGACATTTCCATATCCAACTGATAAAATTCCAACAATCTGTCGGCGCGCAAATCTTCATCTCTGAAACACGGCGCAATTTGGAAATACCGGTCAAATCCAGACACCTGTAATAATTGTTTAAACATCTGTGGTGCCTGGGGCAACGCATAAAATTTACCGTGATGCAGACGCGACGGCACCAAGAAACTGCGTGCGCCCTCGGGCGAATCCGCGGTCAACAGCGGTGTTTGGAATTCCGAAAAACCCAAATCCCACATTTTGTCCCTTAACCACTTCATCATTTTATTGCGCATCAAAATATTATAGTGCAACCGTTCACGGCGCAAATCCAAGAACCGATATTTATACCGCAATTCTTCGGATGTTTCTTCATCGCCAAACACCTGGAAAGGCAAAACCTCGGCATTTGTTAAAATTTTAACGTCCGCCGCCTTTGCCTGGATTTCGATATGTCCGGTTGGGATTTTTTCATTAATTGCATCCAAATCACGCGCAACAACTTTGCCAGTAATTTGCACCACAGATTCCGGACGAATGCGTTCCAACACTTCATCGCCCCCGTCAAACACGCATTGCGTAATACCATAATTATCGCGCAAATCCACAAACAACAAAGACCCGTGGTCGCGTTTACGATGCACCCACCCGGCCAAAGTCACAGTTTCGCCAACATTACTGATGTTTAATTCACCGCAAGTATGCGTTCTGTATTTTGATTTCAAAGATAACATTTTTTACACCCTTTATATTCTCAGGGCACCAACAAAATATGAAATTTTTGGCACCCACAATTTTCATTTTCGGGGCGCGAAGTTTCCGCGCGGTGCCACCCGAATTTATCACTTTTGTTTTTGGGTTTTGATGCCTCCGTGGTTGTCAGTCACTTCATCGGTATCGCGCCCTTAAAATATGTATTTATGATATAATCAAAAATCCCCATTTGCAAGATAAATTACAACCCACTTGATTTTTTATGTTTATTAATATAGCATACTTATGCACGGGGAGTTCCCGGGCTGGAGATTTACACTCCACGTCAAACGAGTCCGGAGGGACTGAAAACACTCCAACCTCGGTTGGAGTGTGTGATATATTTGAATAAGCACGCTATTTCGTTTGACATAGATGTAAAACTCCAACCACTTATGTTTTTCATAGTGGTTTTTTATTTTTCTAAAAACCAAGAGTACAACTATGCGACGTTTACCAAAAATATTTTACCAAGGCGACACAATTACCGACCCCGCAAACCAAGAACCATTAAAAATAATGAATAAACATTTATCCGAAATTCGCGCACAAATTCCAAACGCATCTGCGGCAACACGATTTGATAAAATGCGTGATGAAATTATAAAAAAATTTTTAATATTTTATCCGTTCAAACTGCGTGAAATGACAGACGAATTTCCATTTCAATTAAATATGCTTATCATAACCGTCGTCGCCGAAAAAAAACAAAAAATCAAAAGCAAAACAATTTTTAATGACTTGGATACAATAAACGCAATCGCCGTAAAAAATGTTTATGAATTTGTACACGAACACAAAGTTATAAAAAAGGTTGGCGTTTAAACCAACCTTTTTTATTATCTGTTGTGTTGCACTTTTTTCAACACACCGCGATTAACCAAAAGTGCACGCTGTTGTTTTTTTGTAGCGTGTTCAAATTTGCTGTGATGTCCTAAATTGCCACCACGCGATTCCACACGTTCACGCGCCATTTTTTGGACACCCCGGCCCCGTTCACCGGCATCTTGAATAACCTTGACCAATTCTGCCTGTTGTGCATCAGACAATTTTTCATTACCGTTTACGGCCAAATTCAACACATCGATATTAAACCCATATTCGCGATAAATGAAATACGTATATGCGACGCGTTCAACACTGATTGTGTCATTTAACACTAAATTACCATTTTGAATTTGGTTATTTAATTTTGTCATAACATCATTTTTGCGTTTTTCGCCCGCAATAACATCCATTGCCGAATTGCAATAGTTATTCATCGCCGTCATATACGCCGTGTCATACGCAATCGGTGCCGCATACGATTGGGTTGTTTTGTTTGCATCATTTTTCACAACCACAGGCGTCTGTTTAACAGCTTTTACTTCTTTGACTTCTTTTTTCTGCGCTTGCTGTTTTTTATCCATATTATCATTCAACGCATTTAATCCCAAACCAATTGCCAACAAACCAACAACCGGCACCGCAACGCGAATAACATTACGATACCAATGTTTTCCATTTAATTTTGGCTGTGTTTTGGTTTCATCCGATTTGCGTTTTTGTTCTGCGGTTTCACGCGCCAATCTTTGTGCACGACGCGCATCCCGTTTTTTGTTAAATTCGTCTTGTAAATTTTGCAGACCGATTACCACAACACCATATCCATTTAACACCGAATTAACAATTTTTTGTTTTTTCTGTTTGCGATTTTCGACGCGTTCTTGTTTTTTCTGATCGCGTTCTTGCTTTTTATAACTGCGTTCAAAATCGCGTTGTGCTTTGTGTTGTTGTGCGGCCAATTCGTCCCATTTTTTATCCGCATCTGATTTTTTATTGCGATTTTCCACAACAGAATCAAACACAGATTTCGCACGTGCCGCAAATTTTTGTTTCATTGCACCCAATCCCAATTTGAAACCGCGAACCTCAGATTTTTCTTTTTTATCTGTTTTTTTCACATCCACCAAATCTGACTTGTTTTTAATTCTGTCTTCTAACTTTTTCTTGGCCAAATCGGCAACATCACCATCAACATACGGGAAACAAATTGTTTTCAAATAATGATATGTTGCATCCAAATTTTCATCAGACACCAAAACTTCATCCTTAACAATTGCGCGTGCATATGCATACGCATCATGTCTGTATTTTTCGGCCAATCTGGAATTACGAACAATGCCATTGCCTTTGGAAATATTTTCACACAAAGACTTGTATTTTTCGCGTGATTTTTCCATATCTTTGACGCGTTTTTCAACAACACTGTCCGTTTTATTTTTCAACATCCGTTTAGCACCAACACGATTGCAACCATCGACAAACGCAACAACATCGAAATCTGCGTGTTTTTGCAATTCGGCAAACAAACTGTTTTTGCGCATTGGTTCAAATGTATCAACGATTAACGCAAAATATTTAACATCCGACGAAGAAATCGCGTCCATATTATCTTTCATTTTACGCAGATACCGCCCCGCCAAATTATAACATTTATCACAAACGATATGCGCACGACGCGAACCATAATGGCCCGACAGCCAATCGTGGGCGTATTCATATTTTTTCAACATAGTCAAAATTTCTTTGCGTTCTGTTTCGTTCAGCATAAAAACCTCCATTTGACAATTTCCAACCTAATATACACCAAAAATAAAAATTGTCAACTGATATTTATAAAAAAAAGACCGCCAAAATCGGTCATTATCTTGGTAGCGGGAGAGGGACTCGGACCCCCGACACGCGGATTATGATTCCGCTGCTCTAACCAGCTGAGCTATCCCGCCAAGTGATGCCATTATAACAGAGTTTTTT
Source organism: uncultured Pseudomonadota bacterium (assembly GCA_902793005.1). Taxonomy (GTDB): domain Bacteria; phylum Pseudomonadota; class Alphaproteobacteria; order Rs-D84; family Rs-D84; genus Enterousia. The sequence goes on along the minus strand of CADBBQ010000002.1, from coordinate 92,426 downwards.
TTAATTGCAATTATTTTTAATTCGTTTTAGTTTTATTCAGGAAACAAAGGAAAATTCAAATGAAAATCTTGGAATCACGCCCACACGGCAACGGACATATGTATGTTTATTTGTGCGGAATTAAAATTATGTCTTATAAACCCGAACAATTCATAAACGGCAAAAACAACATTATCGACATCCCGAAAAACGCGGCTTTTAAAATCAATATTGTTGGCAATAATAATAAAATAACTATGGCGGATACGACATATAACCCGCACGCCACGCTGAAAATCGGCACAGGTGGCGCAACCCATAATTGCGAAATAAAAATCGGAAAAAACCTGCACATAGGCAGTCTGGAATTCGTCACCCCAATCCAAGAAGACGGTATGAAAATTGAAATTGGCGACGATTGTATGTTTTCGGTTGGAATAAAATTTTTGCCGTCTGATTCACACGCCATATTTGATGAAACCGACCGCGTTCGCAATATTGGTAAATTTATAAAAATTGGTAATCACGTGTGGCTGGGCGCGAACGTGACAATTTGCAAAAACACCGAAATCGCCGACGGATGCATTGTTGGCACCGGTGCCGTGGTCAGTGGTAAATTCACCGAACCAAACTGTATAATTGCCGGAAATCCGGCGCGCGTCGTTCGCCATAACGCCCGTTGGGACATCCGACAACCAAAAGAATTTTTATAACCACAAAATTGTTGATTTTTGTGTCAAAACCACTATAATGTGCGCAATCGCCCTAATAGTCTAGTGGTAAAACACGTCCTTGGTAAGGACGAGTCGCAAGTCCGATTCTTGCTTAGGGCACCATCCTTCGCCCAAAGGGCTTCGGGTGGCAGGCCACCATTTGCGTCGGTGACGCTTGCGCCATAGCAAGCCACCGATTTTAATTTATCAACAAATCTTGATTATTTTTTTAACAATTTTGCATTGCGTCCCGTAACAATAGGATTTCCGGTTTCGGATTCTAATTGTAATCTGGCGGCACGCGCAACATTTCCACCACGATTTGCAACGCGCATATTTTGTTTTAAACCAACCGGGTTTTCTTTTTTCGATATTTCCGTAACCGATAATTCCGCCAACATATTCAAAACCAGTTCCGCATTTGTCATATTATCGCGCAAAGATTCTTTGTGCAGACCTTTTAATTTTTTGTAATCTTTTGTTTTCATCCCTGACCAAGCACGCGTAATTTCATCGGTCAATAACGCATATTCCAAACCTTGTTTAATACCCACCCTGTCCCACTCGTTTGTTAAATCTTTGCGTATTTCGATTGACTTTAACCGTTGGGCAATCCACTCGTTCGAATATCCCATTTTTTGATAGTATCGCAACGCACGTTGAATAGCCTGTTCTGGATCGGCAATTTCATCAATTCTGTCATTTCCAACACGCGCCAACCACATTTTGAACGGCTCGGCTTTTTTTGATGGTATTGATTGAATCAACCGTAAAACTTGTTCGGTATCCGCTATATCGGTCATATAAAATTTACCGTCCGACGATTGCATTTTCAGTTGTCCGATTTTTTCGGACAACTCACTTCCTTCTTGTTTTAACTTACTTTTTAAATCAGACCAATATTTTCTTGGTCTTTCTGTCCCTGTCAACGCTGCAATAACATCCACCACAGAAAAATACCACTTTTCTTTTTCTTCATCCCAATGGGTTCTGATATTTTGATTTTCAAATAATTTTATATTCGCCATATTGTAATTCCTTGTCACAAAAATTATACCAAATTGCGTAAAAAAACCAATAAAAAATCATTTGACCTTGGGGGCATCCGTGATATATTTACTACGCACAAAAGAAAAGGAGATTTTATGAAAACAATTGCCATTGTCATATCGGTTATTTTATCTGTATTGGTTTTATATTTTGCGTGGAACACCTGTCGTTGGGATAAAACATTTCCAAAAAATGATGCGGTTTCTGTATCGCGCGTTCATTTCAAAAATCGTTATGGCATAATGTTGGCGGGCGATTTATATATGCCAAAAAATAAATCTGAAAAAAAATTACCTGCAATCGCGATATCGGGCCCATTTGGCGCGGTCAAAGAACAATCGTCTGGCCTGTACGCCCAAGAAATGGCATCCCGTGGATTTATCGCATTGGCGTTTGACCCGTCATTCACCGGCGAAAGTGGCGGCAACCCGCGTTTTGTCGCATCCCCCGATATTAATACCGAAGATTTTTCCGCGGCGGTTGACTATTTATCAAACCGCAACGATGTTGATGCTGATAAAATCAGTATAATTGGAATATGTGGTTGGGGTGGTATGGCAATCAATGCGGCGGCGATGGATACTCGCATTCGTGCAACGGTCGCATCAACAATGTATGATATGACACGCGTTATGGCCAATGGATATTTTGATGCCGATGATAACGCAGATGCGCGCCACAAAACATTGGTTGCATTAAACAATCAACGCACAATTGATTACAAGCGCGGCACAGCAGAATTGGCGGGCGGTGTTGTTGACCCATTACCGGATGACGCACCACAATTTGTTCGCGATTATCACGCATACTATAAAACACCACGCGGATATCATCGCCGTTCGTTAAATTCAAATGGCGGTTGGAATAAAACTAGTTCTTTGTCATTTATCAATATGCCAATTCTGCAACGCGCCGGTGAAATACGCAGTGCCGTATTATTGGTGCACGGTGCCAACGCACACAGTCGCTATTTCAGTGAAGATGCGTTCAAAAAATTAACTGGCAAAAACAAAGAATTGGTAATTGTGCCAAACGCGACACACACTGATTTATACGATAATATGGAAAAAATACCATTTGATAAAATCGAAAATTTCATCCGCGAAAATATAAAATAAGAATCAAATCCCACGGAATCCGTGGGATTTTTTATTCGATTTGTATTTATACATAAAATGTGATACTATTATGCCTATGATGAAAAAGATTTTATTTTTATTACCGATTATTATGCCATCGATGGCAATGGCGGAATCTTGTTTTTTACCAGAAAAAAATCCATTTATGGGCACATATCAAAACCAAATGTTTTACGGCATTGGCCAGGGTTTTGACACCGGCATTTTATTACCACCACCGGTGCGACCTGTGCCTTTTTACATTGGAACAATCACATATTCACAACCGACGACATTTTTCCGAATTCCTGCGCGTCGCAATTTAAACATTTCGCAAACATTGGGATTATACGAAAAATATGGTTGGAAATGGCAAAATTATACAATTCCAATCGTCTATGCGACCGAGGATATCGCCCTGTTCCGATACAAACGGTTATACGCCGGACTTGGTGCGGGTGCCGGATTACAGGCCAAAGAGAACAAGCGTCTGGGTGCAAAATTGGTTTTCCAATTCAAGGTGACTTTCGGTTATAACATTACCAAGGAATGGGCAACTGAAATATTTATTCAACATTTTTCAAACGCCAACACTGCGGACGACAACCACTCTTACGCGTTTTACGGATTGGGCATAACGCATAATTTTTAAATTACCAATCAATCGGATTAAATCCGTGCGCAACCAGATACTCGTTTGCGCGTGAAAAATGTTTACATCCAAAAAATCCACGATACGCCGATAACGGCGACGGATGCACAGATTTCAAAACCAGATTATTTTTTTCATCAACCAACGCGGCCTTCTTTTGTGCATAAGCCCCCCACAACATATAAACAATATTTTTGCGCGTCGCCAATGCCGCAATCACCGCATCGGTAAATTGTTCCCAACCCCGCCCTGCGTGTGATGCCGCCAAATGTGCACGCACCGTCAATGTTGAATTTAATAACAACACACCCTGCTGTGCCCAATGTGTTAAATCACCATTTGTGGAACTGGGCCGGCCCAAATCAGATTCAATTTCCCGATAAATATTTTGCAACGACGGTGGATTTGCCACACCCGTTGGCACCGAAAAACACAACCCCATCGCCTGGCCTGGTTCGTGATATGGGTCTTGGCCAATAATCACAACACGCACATTGTCAATCGGACACAGATTGAACGCATTAAAAATATTTTTCGCCTTGGGGTAAATCGCACGCCCCGACAAATATTCCGCCCGCACAAAATCGGTCAAATTACGGAAATAATCTTTATCAAATTCCGTCGCCAATTCGCGTTTCCAAGATTCTTCGATTTTCACATCCATTTTATAAACCTTCTATCAAATGATTTTGTGCCGCACGAAACAACACAACATCAATATATCCGCGTGGCAAATTTGTTTCTTGTTCCAATTGCGCAAACATCGCATCACAATATTTTTTAATCTGTGGATTTAATTTTTTATTATCAACCAACGCAAAAAACGCCGGATTTCCTGCATACAGCACGCCTAATCTTTGAATCCAAACATCATATTTCACAACATTGCACCCCAGATTTCGCGCCAAATGATTTGCAGTAATCTTTCCAATGTGTGGCAATTTTTGCAAATAATTTATTTTTTCTAAATCGCCATTACACGCATAAAAATCATCACAAATACTTTGTCGATTATTCCAAATTTTATAAATAGCATTTATTTTATTTTTATTATGAAAAATTTGAAACAACGCGTCCGCATCCGCCCCCGCACGCAACGCTTCACAAATAACAGTATGAATTTTCTTTGCAGTCTTTTGTGAAAAACCACCCGCCAAAATTACATACGCACACGCATCCGCAAAAGATTCAGGCGGCAACCGTTTTGGCGCCGCCAACATTTCGCGTATTTCATCAAACGATTGATCATCAGAATCCAAACCTTGCGCACGCAAAGTTTTCTCCAACCCCCAAAACCATTCTGCGTCAAACATTACACATCCAAATTTGCATCCAATGCATTTTCAACGATAAAGTCGCGACGCGGTTCAACAACATCACCCATTAACATCGACACAACTTCGTCCGCCTGGGATGCGTCATTGATTTTAACCTGGAACAGCGAACGATTGTTTGGATCCATTGTTGTTTCCCACAATTGTTCCGCGTTCATTTCACCCAAACCTTTATAGCGTTGGATTTTCAAACCATTGCGCGCATATTCAAATGCCGTATCCAACAATGCTAACGCGCCCCAGATTTTTTGAGATTTCGCCTTGACGCTTAAAATCGTTGGCTTTGAAAATATTTGTGTTAATTCATCTTTACTGTCCATACGATGCCACGCACGAACCTCGGGCGAGTTTAATTTTTCGCGTGGCAACACGTGTGTTTCATTAACCGAACGCAAAGTGCGCGAAATAATAATACCACTTTCATCCGCCGACACACGCCAGCCGCGTTCGAATTCCAATTCTTCCGCATCCAGCATTTTTGCAGCCGCCGCGAAATTATCTTCTGTTTCATTTTCCAACACGCCGTGCAACGCCAACGCCTCGATGAAACGCAACGGCATAATATGACCCAGCGCCTGTAAAGTATTGCGCATATCCAAAATCAATCCCAGCAACCGTTTCAAATCCGCCCCAGAAATCTGGATTCCGTCGCCTGTTTGAATCATACCATCGGTTGCCAATTGATTCATCAAATAATCATCCATATCGTGTTCGTTTTGGATGTAAATTTGTTGCTTGCCTCGCGTCACACCATAAAGTGGCGGTTTTGCAACATAAATGTATCCGCGTTCAATGGCTTCGGGCATATGACGATAAAAGAAAGTCATCAACAATGTTTGAATATGTTGTCCGTCCACATCAGCATCGGTCATAATAATAATTTTATGATAACGCATTTTTTCAATATCAAATTCGTCTTTGCCGATACCGGTTCCCATTGTTGTAATCAACGCACCGATTGTATCAGACGACAACATTTTATCAAAACGCACACGCTCGACATTTAAAATTTTTCCACGCAGTGGCAAAATCGCCTGGGTCTTGCGGTCACGCCCTTGTTTTGCCGTACCACCTGCCGAATCCCCTTCGACGATGAATAATTCACATTTTGCCGGATCGCGTTCCGAACAGTTTGCCAATTTACCCGGCAAACCACCCAATTCCGGGCCTGATTTTTTACGCGACAATTCGCGAGCCTTGCGCGCCGCCTCGCGTGCGGTTGCGGCCTCGACAATTTTATCAACAATAGATTTTGCGATTGCCGGATTTTCTTCCAGATATTCATACAGCATATCGTTCACGGTATTTTCAACCAACGGACGCACCTCGGATGACACCAATTTATCCTTGGTCTGCGACCCGAATTTTGGGTCAGGAATTTTCACACTGATAATACTGGTCAATCCCTCGCGGAAATCTTCACCGGTTAAATTAATATCTTTCTTGGTGACTTTTTCACCAATGTATTTATTCAGCGCGCGTGTCAATCCCGCACGAAATCCCGCCAAATGTGTTCCACCATCGCGGTTCGGAATATTGTTGGTAAAACATAACGATGTTTCCGTATAGGCGGTTGTCCATTGCAAAACAATTTCGATATAAGAATCTTCAATTTGTTTAATCATTTGGATTGGTTCCGGATTCAACAATTCTTTGGATTTATCCAGATATGTTGCAAACCCTTTTAACCCATCAACCGAATGAAATTCGCGTTCTTTTTTCTCGGCCCCGCGCAAATCTTCCAAAATAATACGAACATTTGCATTTAAATAAGATTGTTCACGCAACCAAGTTTCCAATGTATCGAAATTAAACACGGTCCCGGTAAAAGTGTCTGGCGATGGCAAGAAAGTAACCTCGGACCCGTGTTCGTGATTTGTCTTGTTTTCCGTAATTTGCAAATCAGTTGTCGGCACACCATCACGAAAAGACATAAACGCCTGCTTTTCACCACGCCAAACACGCACCTCTAACCAGGTGGACAACGCGTTTACAACCGACACACCAACCCCGTGCAAACCACCAGATACCTTGTATGCACCATTACCCTCGTTATCAAATTTACCACCCGCGTGCAATTCGCACATAATCAATTCCAAGGCACTTCGCCCCGTTTCGTGATTAATATCAAACGGCATACCACGACCGTTATCACGGATTGTCACACTGCCATCGGCATTTAACGACACATATACGGTATCTGCATACCCGGCCATTGCCTCGTCAATAGAGTTGTTTACAACCTCGTAAATCATATGATGCAGGCCGTCGCCGCCCTCGCCCACGTCGCCGATATACATACCAGGACGTTTTTTAACGGCCTCTAACCCCTTTAATACTTTAATTGAATCGCCTGTATATTCATTATTAACTGCCATAGTATTTTCCTTTCGTTTTTTGCTACCCAAACCATAGCAATTTGTGCTATAATTTTCAAGGAAAAAGGCATAAATTTTAACAGGAGATTACCTATGAAATTCAAACTTATTTATTTTGGTGATATTTTTGTCAACCCTAAAAAACGCGCACAACACATTGCCGATATTCGTATGCAGTTTCACCCACAATTAAAAAAATTACTGGAACACAGCCCGTGGGACAATTTAACCAAATATATGTTGCCAAACGCATCCAAAAGTCCCCTGATTACACGCCACGTTGGCGGTATTGATTGGAATCCGATTATAACACCAAACCTGAATATGATTGCGGAACTGGATATTTTAATGTTGCATCCGGAAATTGTTGGTGTTGCCCACACGGATATCGATAACCGTGTAAAAACATTAATGGACGGCCTGCGTTGTCCACAAAACGAACACGAAATAGGTGCAAACACACCAAACAACATTGGACCAATTTATACATTATTGGACGACGACCATTTGGTGACGAAATTGACGGTCAACACATCGCACTTGTTGGCCCAAGATATGTTTCCAAACGGATTTGACCCAACCCCGGATTCAATATTTATGTTGATTGATGTAAATGTCCGTGTCACAACCGGAACATTGGAAAATTTACCATTTATAGTGTAAGTTCCCCACCAATTTTCACCGAGGCGTAGCCAAAGGGCTGAAAATTGAGTGCCGCGCCGTAGCAAACGCGTTCAACAAAAAATATTTATAATTTGAAATAATTTGTTCTTTGAAATTAAAAACTAGCGCAGGCGGGCAAAAAGCATATAAACAGCGGGGTGGTAAAAAAACAATAACCTATTGTATTGTTTATAATTCATCAACTGTACTCTGCCTGCGCCCCATAGCCCAACGGGCGACGGGGTGTACTTTGTAATTTTAATAAAAAATCCCCAAATGGGGATTTTTTTATATGCTAATCGCTTGGCCTTCTTTCAATTGTCGTGCCGCCAACGCCGCCTTGCGTTTTTCTTCGCGTTCGCGGGCGCGTTTCAAATCGGCATTTGCTTTTTCAACCTGCTCTTTCATTTTAACCTTGGCCGCCGCCTTGTTAAACACCCCGGCCTTGTCAACATCGCGTTCACCATTTTCATATGCCGCAATCACCGCCAGCGCACTTTGCAACATTTCGTTCAACGAAGAAACCGCCGCGCGTTCGTCTTCAAACTTTTTCAATAATCTGGCACGCAGTTCTTTTTCGTGTTCATAATTTTCACGATATTGGTCACGCGATTGTGTCAATCTGAAATTATCCGCAGACAATCTTTCATTTGTATTTACCAAACCAATATTTTGTTCTTCCAAAGTATTTTCATAATTGGTCACATATTGCGTATCACCCGACCCAATAACTTTATCAAAATCATATTTTTCAGTTGCGATTTTTTCCCATTGTGCCAACTGTTTATAAAACTCTTTAATCGGCGCAGAATCAATTGCCCCCATCTGTTTAGACAATTCCGGATTTAAATCTTGTCTATCTAAAACCGTTCTGATAACAAATCTTGGTTTATTCAAGATAGAACCAACCACATCCGTTCCTGGAACATCTTTATTTAACTCTATATCTAAATCATCATCTGTTTTTGCAAAGACATCGTTTATTATTTTCATTGCCGCATCTGGTGTATCAGCAAAATAAATCATTTCCAAAATATCATCTATGGTTGCATTTTGATTATTCGCCAACATTGTTGCAATATCTTTATACACAGACATACGCTGTTTAGACATCGGCAGACCATATTGTTCAGCACCCGGACGTTTATAATCAGATACCGACTTCAAACTTTTTAACGCCTCGTAAACCAAATCTTTATCTTTGAATTGATTCAACCGATTTAAAAACATTTGCACATACGGTGTATTACCATATCCACGCGAATTCCCATTATTTTTTGGGCAAAAAACCTGTTCTGCGACAAACTTTATTGTATTTTTAATATCATCAACATTTTGATTTTTTTGCACCCCAGACAAAAAATTTAATACATCTTTGACAGATTGCGAATTTACTTTTGTATGCTCTTGCAAAAATTCATCCAAGCCCCTGCCTTGGTCTAAAATCGTATAAACAGCACCCGCCCAGTAATTCTCTTCTACATTGCCATCCCATCCTTTTTCTTTCTGCAAATCCAAATACACTCGAACAAAATTTTCCAAATCAAATTTAAAATCCGCCATTGGCAACTCCCATTCTATTTACGCGACATATTATATCATAAATCGCACATAAAAACAAAGAGATTCTATTACCAAAATCACCCAGAATTTCGTAGGCATCACCCCAACATCATTGTAATTTGGTCTTGCATTTGAAATGTTGCCAACACAACCCAGGCAATAATTGCCGACACCAACAAAATACCAAAACTGTTTAACGCACCCGACAACGATTCCATTTTCCGCACAGAATTCTGTAAATAATCCGTGGCAACATTTGATATATTTTGGGCAAAATCGTTCATATCCGAATAAATTGTTAAATCGCCAATCATCTCGGCATTTGGGAAATCGCGTTTTGTATTTGCCAACGCCACACCCAAATTATCACCATTTGCAATATACCGCAAAGTCGATTCCAAAATATCGCGTAAATATCTGTTTGAATTATCCGCCAATGTTCGCATTGCATCCGGCACCGACACACCCGCCGCAACAAACGCCGACAACGACATCAGCCAACCAACCGATATGTGAATTTTATAAATACTCCACGGTGCGATATTATCAAACTTTGCGCGCAACGCACCGGTCCAATTCGGCAAAGAAACCCAAACCAACAAAATCAACCCCAGAAATACACCTGCAATAATATGCCAATATTTTATTGAAAATTCAGACACCAATATCAACAAATTTGCCGCACCCGTCCACACAACATTTGGACCCGCAACCGCGGCCAACGGCGGCACCAAATACATACCAACCATAATGATAATTGCAAATGTCAGCACCAGCAAAAACAACGGATACGCAATTGCATTTCTCATTGCGCGTTTAATTTTCGTTATGCTGTTGACAACCGTTTCCATATTTTCCAATGCGCGGGTCAAATCCGAAACATTTGCCGATGTCAGTAATAAATTTTCCACACCAACCAACCATCCGCGTGTTGCATCCGAAAAAGACAATCCGCGTTCCAACCCGTGTTGCCAGGCACGCATTGCGATTGCATACGGTTCATCCGGTTTTGTTCCATTTTTAGATTCAATTTGTTCAATGCGTCTTAACGCATCCATCAAGGAAAAATTATTACGCAACAACGACGCCAGTTTTCGTATCAACGCCAACCGACGATCTGTGTTCAATCGGAACACCATTTTTGCATATAATAATTCCAATTTTTCCATTGTTTAATATTCCCCGGGTCTATCCAGTAATCCAACCCACCGTTCCAATTCATCAACACCAATAATACCCTGCAACATCAATTCCGCCGCAGATTCTTTTAGTGTGCGTCCATCCATTTCTTCCAACCAATACTTTACCGCCAAATCTGTATTACCGGAAAGTGCAAGTCTTAAAAATTCACTGTTTGTGATAATGATTTCGCCAGCCTTGATTCGTCCAAATGTACCGGAACCATTACACTCGCTGCACCCAGGGCCACGGACAAACACTTGCTTTAATCCGATTTCGCCAAACGCATCCATAACGCGACGATACGCCGGATGTTCCGGATGATTAATTAACGCCTCGCGACAATGCGGACACAATTTTTTAAACAACCGCATAGATACCAAACCGCGCATCAGCGTTTCTTCTTTTAACTTGAATGCTTCAACCCCCATATCCAGCAAACGCGTCAATGCCGCCATCGCAGAATTCGCGTGCAATGTCGTCCACACATTATGTCCCGACAACGCACCACGCACCGTCAATTGTGCCGCGGCCAATGTTCGAATTTCACCAACCATAATTGTATCCGGGTCACTGCGCAATGCGGCGGCCAACGCCTCGGTATATTTTTCATCGCGCTGTTCTTCGTTCATTGCATTTACAACCGGCATCTGGTGTGCACCGAAAATTTTTTGTTCGACCGGATTTTCCACCGTAATCATATTTATTTCGTAATTGCGTTCTTTCAACATCAGAGACATATTTCGCACCAATGTTGTTGACTTACCTGAACTGGTTGGACCTGCAACAATTACCAATCCCGTCGGGAAAGAACGCAACCGTTCCAACAATTTGCGTTCATATTCACCAAATTCTTGTTCAGTTTTTATACCCTCGGACGGATTATCATACAACAAACGCATTACAACATAACGCGTTCCATATGCAATTGGATTAAATTGCATACGAATACTGGTCACACCATCAGGCAAATACAAATCGCGCGTTCCACGCAAAGGCGTGCGTCCATCTTTCTGGGCCGATTGATATTCATTTTGTGCATAGTTTGAATTTGAAATATCGGCAGATGCAAACGCGGCACGCACAAACGATTCACCCCACCCCGAATTATATTCCAACACAGGTTGCATACTGCCATCGATACGAAAATAAATTGTTGTCTGGTCAGAAACCTCGATATGCACATCCGACACTTTTTGCGCCGCGGCGCGTGCGATAATATCAACAAAATCTTTTTGCATTTGGTTATCGAAATCCGCGCGCGCACGAACATCACCACCCAAACGTTCTTCATACGTTTTGTAAATCAACGACACCAAACCCAAATCCGAATAAAAAGGTGTCCGCATCGGCATACCACGTTCACGCAGTAAATCCAAAAACGCCAACACACGCCCATCATATTTATGTGTTCGCGATATAACAATTTCACCGCCGGCAAAATACGCAATTAAACTTTGGACATCCCGCGACAGTTCCATTTTTGCGCCCGTCGCCGTCAACAACCGATTACCATTAGAATACAAATAATCAACAATCTCTTTGGCCGCCGCATTGGACAAAGCGGCCGGCACCGAAGATTTTTTTGATATATTTTCAAAATTATTATTATCTTTATTCATAATTTTACCGACTGGATATATTCAAGTTTTGTGTTTCCCCATCTTTACTGAAAACGACACCGTCTTCCAATGAAATAGATTTCACAGTAAACCCATTTATTTTTTTACCAACACTAACGCGTTTAGTTTGCCCGGTTTCCAAATCCGACAATGTCGCCTGTAATTGATTTCCAGCACCCATAACATTAACCAATTTATACATTGTTGAAATATCTTCTTCGTCCAAATCTTCACGCGCTTGTTTTTTTGGTGCAGATTTCTTTTTTGCCGTATCAGAATTTTGCGCAACCGCACTATAATCACCGGCCTCGGCGGCGGCGGCAATTGCGCGTTTTTCTTGTTCGATTTTTGCAGCCTCGGCCTCTAATCTGGCTTTTTCATTTTGCAAAATTTGTTGTTCTTGTTCGGCGCGCCCAGACAGCGTGTCCATTTCCATTTGCAATTTGATTTTTTCTGCGGCCAATCTGTCCAAATCCAAATCCAATTGTGCGCGTTCTTTTTCCAATTCCATCAAAACCTTTTCTTGTTCCAAATCAGTAATTTGTTGAAACACGGTTCCATCAACATTATAATCCGCAACCGCCATCGCCGACAAATCATCCGCCACATCAGATTCAATATCATCGGCAACATCCTCGACGAATTCTTCGGTTAAAACCTCGTCATCCAACGCGTATGCATTTGGCACACACATAACAGCAAACAACGAAACCAACAAACCAAACATTTTAAATTTATTTTGCATAGATTATAACCTCATAGTTCCAATTTCTTGACACTGCATTCCACACACACCGTGTGATATAGAACCCGCCAAAATCTTCAAACATTTTTGTAAATTGCATTGGCAACAATTTTGAAGAAACGGCAACTTCTACAATATTTAAATTTGCGACATCAACACCATTGGTCAATGTATCAACAACAACTTCTGTTTTTGCATCCATATTCATTGCCTGGAACAAACTGATAACATTGCGTTCAACGGTTGCGGCATCGCGTTCATCGATTGATGCAATACGCGCAATATCCGGCAACGACACAGACACACTTAATATATCATCGTTTATTTCGGTAATTGTTGCACCCGGTAAAAAATCCGCCGCCAACGAATAAAACACATCCAACGAACCATACTTTCTGTTAAATTCCGCCGTAGCAGTTGTTTCATCACACACGACATTTGATTGCACCCACCCGGTAATAGGCTGCATTAAAAATCCAATAGCCTGATAACATTGTTTTGCACGCGCAGATGGTTCCGGCAAAGAGTTATACGGCAACACCAACGGTTTTACCGGTTCTTGTTTTTGGATATTAAATTCCGCATCCAATTCTTTATTTTTCTCATCGACCAACCGATTATATTCATCAATGACGGCCTGGTCTATTTCGCGTGGTTTTGGTTGTGTCATTTTATGAATTGGTTCATTAAACAAGAAATAAATCCCTGTGAAAAAAGCAATCAACAACACCGCGGAAAAAATCCGCGACCGCCACAAATTTATCGCACGCAATTTATACTTTGCCTTGTGCGGCAACAAAGTATTTAAATTCTTTTCCACCGCACGCGGTATTGCCCACGAATCCGGTGCAATAAATGCGGACCAATCAGGAATTTTTGAAAATTTTGCATATTCTGCACGTGCATCTGTTTCAACATTGAATAATTTATCGGCCAAAATAATCCCATTACGCACAGCCAACAAATAATATTTTCCATCAACCGCAAACACCGCCAAAAACGAAGAATATTCACTTAACGCATCAACAACCTCGGCCGCGACCGACGGCATACCGGCGATATACCCACGCCGACGCGATGCCAATCCAACCATAGAACGATATTCAACATATAAATTTGCCCGCCCTTTTGAATTACGAGCCAACGCGTATGCGTATTTGCGTGGCGTATAACCCACCGCCACCGGTTGCCAAAACAAACCAGCCGCAAATCGTTTTTTATTCACACGCAACAAATCAGACAAAGTATTGTCGCTGATTCTGAACAATTTGCCAAAAACAAAACTGAAAAAAGCGCTGATAACCGTGTCTATCAATTTATTTCATCTCTCCTTGAATCAAATTATAACAAAAAAATACAATCTTTGGCAAACAGATAATGTGTCATTTGCCAAAAATTTAATTATTTTTTATTGCCACAATCATACACACGCGCCGTCATTAAATATTTATGTTCCGGTCCAAACATAACCCACGAATTTTGAACGGTTTCATCGCGTTCCAACCAAAACGCATTCCCAGATTTATTTTGCGCCACAATACGATTTTTCAAATAACGAATTGCATCATCGTGCGAATATAATGACGCTTCGGCATCTAATTTATACAAATACACACAATTGTTTGGTTTATTATTTAGTTGCACCAGCGCATCCGCACCATCATCCACCTTTACGGTGTTTGTGCACGCCGCCATCGACAACAATAATACAGACAAAATAATTTTTTTCATTTTTTCCTCCTTGTCCCACAAAGCCTTGGCAAAGTGAGTTCCTTTTTTTATTATTTTATTTATCAACGATTTCGTAATTTTCCGGGTCTGAAAATAATTTTCTTAACACTAAATTATTCAACGCGTGGCTACCCTTGAACGACACCAAATCACCAACGATAAAACCACCCGATGTCCACATATCACCAATCGCATCAATCAATTTATGCCGCACAAATTCGTCCGGCCAGTAAATATTATTCAACACACCATCACCCGTGGCATTTACCGCAATAACATTATTTTCATTTGCACCGCGTCCCATACCGTGTTTTTTCAAAGTTTCCCACTCTGAAATTTTTCCAAACGTCCTTGCACGGGCAATATTTTTCAAAAACGCATCACGCGATTTTTTTGTTCCATCAAAAGAATAAGCAAAACTTTGCGATCCAATAATTTTTTCCGGATATTCCAATGTTGCCAAAACACTTAACCTGCGCCCCCCGTTTGGCGACAACCTTACAAAACCATCAGTTTTCCGGCCAGCCAATTTATTCAAAATCCAAAACTTTATTCTTTCAAACATCGGGACATTTTTCTTGGCATCTTTTGAAAAAACAATAACATCGCGTTTAACAACAATGCGTTTTGGTTTGGCACCAACAACCCCCACAGATAAAAATTTATCCAAAAATTTATACGCACTGCCATCCAAGATTGGCGTCTCGGGCCCATTAATTTCAATAAACGCACTATCCACACCAACAATCATTAACGCCGCCATTAAATGTTCAATTGTTTGCACGTGTGGCCCGGCCATATCACCAATTGTGGTATTTCTGAATTTTGTTTCACCAACATTAGAATAAATCGCCGGTATATCGAAATTTTTATCTAAATCAACACGACGAAAAACAATACCCGGTGTTTGCTTTGGCTTTATCACCATCCGCACAAGGTTTCCACGATGAATTCCCACACCACGAAATTCAATTTTTTTCTTGAAAGTCGCCATTTAATTTCTCCTTTAACCAAACAAAAAATCTATCTCCTATTTTTGTTTCCAGCGGTGCATATTTTATTTTTTTCTGCACATTTGTCGGCAGCCTTACCCAATCCTTTTCCGTCGTCACCAATTTTGCATTATGCCGCGCCGCCAAATCCAACAATTTTTTTATATCCGCATCCGTATATTGATAATGGTCCGGATACGGTACGCGTGCCACAACATTTTGCAACCGACGAAAGAATTTTTCCGGATACCCAATTCCGGCAAACGCAACCAATTTTTCACCAACCTCATACGGCGACACCGTTGTATTTTCCGCATAAAACACCGGGATTCCGGCCGGCAACAATAGATTTTTTTCATTATTCGATTTAATTACAATAATCGCATCCGCCCGACGCAACGCCGACACCGGTTCCCGCTTTGGTCCGGCCGGCAACAAAAACCCATTACCAAAACCAAATTCTGAATCCACCACAATCACAGAAATATCTTTTTTTATAGACGGGTTTTGAAATCCGTCATCCATTACAATTGGTGTTGTCTGTTTTTGTTTATTTAACAATATAATATTACTCTTGCGGTCGCCGGTATGAACATTTAACCCACCCCGCGCCAACATCAAAGCCTCGTCCCCAATATTATTTGTGGCATTCGATTTTTTATATCCGCGCATAACCACCGGTGCATCAAAAAATTCTGCGATTTGACGAACGATTGGGGTTTTACCAACACCCCCCGCCAAAATATTACCAACACAAATAATTGGCCGCCGCGATTGCAGCGGATGACGCGCACGCATACGAAACACCCCACGCGACACAACATAATACATCCCCGCGAACGGCAACAAAGCACACGCAATTATATTTTTTTTCAAAAACCATTTTGGTGTTTTCATTATTTTTTTTCTTTTATTTGTTTTTGTAATTTTTTTGCCTCGCGCATTTTTTGTTTAAACTCGCCCGCGGTCAAACCCTCTTCCACTTGCATTAAATTAAACAACTTGTCCAAATCGCGCATTTGTTTAATACAGATTTTTTCAATATTTTCGCGTTCTTTTTCAAACCCTGGCGATTTAATTTTAGATTTTATAAAAATAGGTTCGCCTATATCCATAATGTTTTTTGAAAACGGCAAAGCAATCAAATACCGGTCCCACCGGGTTTGAAACCACGATTTTGACGAAGAAAAACACACCGGGATAATTGGCACACCGGCCATACGCGCATAATACATTGCCCCCTCTTGCAGGCGCAAAGACGGTCCACTGGGCCCATCAGGACACATAACAATACAACGCTTCTCGTTCTGTAATACGCGCAATCCCGCCCGCAATACAGACACCGCGCCGCTTGATGTACTGCCATAAACGGCACGCGCACCAAACAAATGTTGAATTTTCGCCATCAGTCTCCCGTCTTTGTTGCGCGACGCGACGGCACAAGACCGCATACGATACAACGCCATAACCACCGACGGAATCATCGTCCGCCCGTGCCATAACACGAACACCGCCGGGCGTTTACGATATTCTTTTAAAATATGTTTTCCCCGCACGTGCGTGCAACAAGTGATAAAAAACAGCCACATAATAATCGCGACCGGCACCGCAATACACCATTGCACGATATCCAGTCCCAAAAACGGGTCTAACACAAATTTTCTAAATTTACTTCTTGCCATAAAAAACCACCATTTGCAATATGGACAAATCATAGCAACAATAAAAAAACAATGCAAGACCCAACGGGGACACAAAATAACACACGGTTTTTAGATAATTTTTTCACAAAAAATCATATTTTTATTTGACATTACATAAAATTAGTATATAATACACCCTGTTTATCGCGGGGTAGAGCAGTCCGGTAGCTCGTCAGGCTCATAACCTGAAGGTCGTTGGTTCAAATCCATCCCCCGCAACCACGAATTTTCTAAAAATACCGCGTTAGCGGTATTTTTATTTAGAAAATTCAGTGCCGCGGCACCGCTTGCGGTGACGGGCTGTTCTACCCTTCGCGAACTCCATCCCTTTACTATATAATTCTGGTCGGCGGTTTGTGGCCACGGCAACAAATGTTGCCTTGGTTCAAAATTTGTATATGAGAACGAGCCTTGGCGAAGTTCGAATAACTACAAATTTGCGCGCAGACACAACGTGTCGAGCGAATTCCATCCCCCGCCGACGTTCTTGGAAATAAACTTTACCAACGAGGAAAGTTGGTTCAAAACAAGGATTAGGCGGGTGGGAACACGCCGGTTTGCCATAAGGCAAAAATCCGCAGTTTCCGCGAAAATATAATTTTCGCGAACCCCATCCCCCACCCTCGTTATAAACCCAATTAAAAAAGTGGCAAATTTTCGCCACTTTTGAACTATTTATTTTATAAATATTCTTTTTCTTGTATATTTATAGGGACATACTTCAAAGCAATATTTGCTTTTTTTTGAATATATTCTAAATAATGTGCAGATTGATTCAAATTAGTTAAAGCTAAATCTAGCTCTTTAGAATCATCGTTTTTGACTTTTTGAATAATATCTTTTGCGATATTAATTACATCAGATATTTCTGTTATAGTTTCTGATATACTTAATTGTTTTGTTGTAAAACTACCCTGTTTAACATATTTCATAAAAAAACCTTTTATTACAGTAGTTATATTATAAATTGTATTTCACTAAATACAATGCAAATCTTTCAAATTGTTTAAATCATCAATCTCTCGTCAAATTCCAACAATTCGGCTCGCGAACTGCACATCCCCCGCAACAAAAAACTATTTTTCCCGCATATTGTTTATACAAATCAATTGTTTCTTTGCGGAAAATGCGTCATTAAATAAAATACCCCGGCCTCCCACAGATTCCCACTCGTTTATATTTTCTTGCCTGTCATCAATCAGCACATCTGTTTTGTTTGGACGGATTAATTTGCCTTTTGGACCATCACAAATAATTATATGTTTCGCGTCAAAAAATTTATTCATATGTTTTGCAATCCATTTGCGTTTTTCGCCTGCAACAAAATCGACATAGTTTTGACCACCAATAAATTTTTCGGCACCTGGCACCTTGCTCAGAACGAATATTTCACCAATATCGGCAGCCGTTGTTAACAAATATTCAATATTCGCCATCACTGGAATATCCCGCCAAAAATTCGGTTGTTTTTCTATATTTTGCCAAAATAATTTTTTCGCAGCCCGCTTTTCATCTGACAAAGTTTCACTTGGATGATTTAAATATCTGTCGTTTGGACACATCGCGCCAAAGTTCACCAAAACCCCATCCATATCAAAATAAACTTTCATAAAAACACCTTTGTTTTGTAAAAAATTTTAGATAAAAACCCGCAAAAAATCAAGCAGGTTCCTGGCCCGCCCCCGCCCGCCTTTTTTCTGTTTCATTATATATGTATATATGTTATGATATTTATATAAAACCCAAGGTGGCGCGATGAAAATAGTAAAACTTGCCGGTGGCCTGGGCAACCAAATGTTTATTTACGCATTTGGCCTGGCATTATCCAAAAAATACAAACGCGTATATTTTGATATAAAAAATTATAAATCCGACAAATTGCGCCAATATGAATTGGGGCTGTTTCCAAACATAAAAATAAAGATTCGCAATCGGCCAAAACTTATTCCATTTCATAAAACGAACGAAAAAAATCCGTTTAGTTTCAACCCAGATTTTTTTAATGCGCACCTGAACGAATATTGGTCTGGGTATTTTCAAAACGAAAAATATTTTAACAACATCGAATCCGATATTCGTGACGCATTTCAATTTCCTAAAATAAATGATGAATTTAACACCCATTGGGCAAACGAAATACAGAACTCCGAAAACTCTGTTTTTATCCACATACGCCGTGGCGATTATGAAAGCCTGGACGGATGGTTATTGAGTATGGATTATTACAAACGCGCGGTAAAATACATTTTATCACACATAAAAAATCCAACATTTTTCGTGTTCAGTGATGCACACGCCGATTACATAAAAAATAAATTTGATATAGGTTGCGAATACAAATACATTGGCACACACAACAACGACACAAACCAAAGTTTCAGGGATATGCAATTAATGTCTTTGTGCCAACACGCGATTATTGCAAACTCATCATTTTCTTGGTGGGGTGCATATTTACAAGGAAACAAAAACCACATTGTTTGCGCACCATCCCCGTGGTTAAATACGCAAGACGAAATAATCTGTGATGATTGGATAAAAATCCAACACAAATAAAAAAACACCAAGTAATTAAATATTTACCTCTTTATCTGTTTTTATATTTTTCACAAACATTTCGTCGTGTGATACCAATAATATCGCGCCACGATACTGATTCAACGCATCTTCTAACACGGATATACTTTTTATTTCCAGGTTATTTGTCGGTTCGTCCAAAATCAACAAATCTGGCTGACTATCACCACCCAATATTGCCGCCAAAGTCGCCTTTAACAATTCACCACCGGACAAAGTCCCGCATTTTTGTTGCGACGCATCCCCACGAAAACCAAAATTTGCCGCAATCATATGTGCATCGTGTTTAAGACAACCCGATATTTCCATAATATTTTCAACAACCGTTTTGTTTTTATCCAACACAGATAAATCTTGATTTATATATGCGATTTTACCAAATGTTTTAACAACCCCAGATTGCGGTTTTAATTCACCACAAATAATTTTTAACAATGTTGATTTTCCGGCACCGTTTTTTCCAACAATACGAACACGTTGTCCACCATACATTGTAAAGTCAAAATTATTAAAAATCTGTTTAGAACCATAAGCAAAACACAAATTTGATATTTGCACCAATTCCTTGCTATAAAAAGGTTTGTTTGGCATAGGAATTTTTATTGTTTCGTTTCGCATTTGTTCAGACAAAGATTGTTGCAAATCCATTTGTTGAGTTAGTTTCTTTTGGATAACTGCCCGTTTTTTGGCTTCTGTCTGTTGACTTTTGCCTTTCAGTGCGTTTGCTTCTAATCTGCTACGTTTGGAATTAGCAATATCTTTTGCTTGTTTTGCCTCGTGATGTTGCCGAGTATTTTGTGCAATATTTATTGTATTATTTAATCGTGCAATCGATTTTTGTGCATCTGTATATCTGGAAACAATATTTTCGTTTTCAATACGTTTTTGTTCCAAATAAAAATCATAGTTTCCACCATACACACGCAATGTGCCATTATTTAATTCAATAATTTTATCAACCTGTTGCAACAATTCACGGTCATGCGATACAACCACAACACCATTTGAATAAGAATTTAACCGATTAAAAAATTTTTGTTTTGCATCCCTGTCTAAATTATTCGTCGGTTCATCCAATAACAAAATATCCGCCCCAGAATCAAACGCCCGCATCAGTGCGAACATCTGTTGTTCACCGCCACTTTTTGAATCAGATATATTTATTTGATTCAACATATACACCCCAGCATTTATCACAATATTACCAGAATCCGGCAATAAATCCCCCGCCAACAACCGTAGCAATGTTGTTTTTCCACACCCATTATCGCCAATAATTGCCACGCGTTCGTGTGTATTAAACACAATCGAAACACCATCTAGTAAATTATTGTCACCATACCCAAAAAATACATTTGATAAAGAAATCAAAGCCATAACAAAACCTTTGCTATTGTAATTAAACAAACGGATTCACCCGCAAACTTATAAAAAATTACAATATTACATACGCATCGGTTTTATTCCTTTTTTATAAAAATATATAATCATATTATATTATAATTTCTCGTAAAATCAATATGTTTTTACATTGTTAAATCAAATGAATCTTGCAACAGTTTTTTTACATTTTTAATTGGCATTGTGCCGTCTAATAATACAGTTATCCAATTTTGTTTATTCATATGATAGGCTGGCAAGACACCGGGCACACCGCGTAAAAAATCGATATTTTCTTTATCGCATTTAACATTGATAAAATCAACCTCGCCGTCCCCCGGCACACTCAAAAATTTTCGCGGTAATGTCGCAACCAACGCGAACCATTTATTATTACCAATATGCCGAAACACACAAAAAGTCGGATATTTTTTCCATAAATATTCAGGTTTCACTCCATATTCTTGTTTTATAAAATTTACAATTTTATCTTTCATTTATTTTGTAATTTAACCTCCCAATCATACGCCGTTTTGATACTGTCCATCAAAGTATGATTTGGCGTCCATCCCAAAATATTTTTTGCCTTGGTATTATCTGCAACCAATGTTGCCGGATCACCTGCGCGACGTGGTTTTACATCCAATGCAATTTTTTTCCCAGTTGTCTTTTCACACGCATCAAAAATTTCACGCACGGTATTTCCATTATTTGTCCCAATATTAAAGAAATTCGTTTCGCCGCCATTTTCCAGATATTTCAACGCCAATATATGTGCATTTGCCAAATCCACAACATTAACATAATCACGCACACAGGTTCCATCCCGTGTATCATAATCATCACCAAACAAATTGAAAACTTTGCCTTCACCAAAACAAGATTTCAAAATATTCGGCACCAAATGAGTTTCCGGATTATGCCACTCGCCAATATTAATATCATCATCGGCACCAACCACATTAAAATACCGCAACCGCACAGAACGCAATCCATACGCGCGATTATAATCATCCATAATATGTTCAATCATCAATTTTGTTTGCCCATATGGATTAATAGGTATTTGCGGATGCAACTCATCAATAGGGATATATTTTGGTTCACCATATGTTGCCGCCGTCGAAGAAAACACAATTTTTAAAACTTTATTTTCCAACATCGCGCGCAGCAAATTTAATGTTCCACCGACATTATTTATATAATATTTTTGTGGATTTTCCACTGATTCACCAACCTGGGAAAAAGCCGCAAAATGAATCACCGCATCGATATTTTTATATTTTTTAAAAACGCCAGATATATCTTCAAAATTCAGCAAATCCCCACGCACAAATTCAACATTTCCAAATTGTTTTAATTTTTCAACCGTTTCAATATGTCCCGTACTCAGGTTATCAAACACAACGACATCCATACCATTTTTGCACAAATCCATAACACAATGACTGCCGATATAGCCGGCCCCACCCGTCACCAAAATCATTTTTTCACCTTTTTGTTTTTATAATATTTTTCAAATGCGGCATCCAATTTATCTTGTTCGCATTTTTTTAAATTTTCATCCGGCACACCATCCAAATGTTCTGCATCGCGCGCAGTTTGTTCTTTGAATTTATCAACCACAGATTTTAATTTTTCATTTTCTATTAATTGATTTTGAATTTTTTCAAAAGCTACCGGCACATCATCAGTTTTTTCAACATAAATCGGTTCAATTTTATTTGCGGCATCATTTAACGCCGCCGACACATCATCAAACACCAAATCCAACGCGTGTTCAGAATCCGCCATATGGTGTTTTTCGTGTGCCAACACGGCATTATATTCACAACTGTCAACCGGGTATTTTTTATCAATAACAATTTCAAAATCGCGAAAACCAACTGTTGCCCGCACAGAATCCAAAAACACACAATAATATTTTCCATTAAACATATAACCGATTTTTGGTTCCAAATTATAAAAAGGCGACACACGAATAAATCCACCAACCGGCCACAAATCACGGTCAGACGGCATAATTTTAACCGTTTGTTCTGCGCGTATTAAATCGGTATTAACATTTTGTTTATACTTATCGCAATCGCCGGCGAATCCATTATTTTCGAACACAATTAACAACAAAAAACCAAAAATTTTTCTAACCATTACACTTTGCTAATTCTTGATATTTACCATCATCTTCATCGATTTTAGAATTTCTGATTTCCTCGGCCGCAGAAATTTGTTGTTTAACCAAAATCAAATCCGGATGCATTTGCAATTTTGTATTTAAATCATCAATTGCGGAACTGATATCCCACTCGTTTTTAACATAAATAGGTATAATAGAATTCGCCGCCGAATATACAGATTTTTTCAAATCATCTTGGAAATCATCAATCACCGACAAATATGCATTTATATGTTCACCTTCGTGCGCCAAAACGGCCTGGTATGAACAAGAATCCAATTTATGTCGCATATCAATTTTGATTAAAAAATCACTATATCCGATTGTTGCATTTATATCCTTGATACCGACACAATATCCACTTTTATCCGGCAATTCATCGATATTAACGATAATATCATATTCATCAACCAATGTTGCGGTCACATTACCGTGATATAAATCCATAACCTTTAACGGTTGTCCAACTTTTTTCACCCAATCAGGTTTATTTATCCGAACCCCCGGGCGAGTTTTATAAGCGACACAAACATCATTGGCAAACGCAGAAGCCATCAAGAACAAAGGTATTAAAAATAAAATTTTTTTAAACATTTTTCTTTAAATATTCTTCTACGAACGAACTCCCATATTGTTTATACAATTCTTCGGCCAATAACACCGACGGCCGCCCAGATTCAAATAACCGCAACAAACTGCCCAAACCACCCAATTCAGTATTTAAAATCACGGATTCATTATTCACCGGCCGCGACAATAACACCGCCCGTTTCAGGTTTGGATACGCCTTGCCTTGGATAAACGCCATTTCCAACGGATTTAAATTCCAATGTTCATAATCGGCGACATTTGCACCCGGATTACGGAAAAACAGAACCGTTTGTGCCTGGCCACGAACAACATCACCAATTCCCAATTTATCCAAAACATTTGCGCGTTGAAACGCCGCCATATATGCCTGGCGATTTTTGCGTCCTTCTTGCAGACCTTTGATAAAATTATCACGGAACATTTTATTTTCCAACATTGGCGCGGTTTCATCAATCATAATCAACGACGGATTTCCACCCGCGACTGTTGTATTATTTATTCTGTGTAAAATATACGAAATCACCGCCGGCGCCAATTCAGAATCTTGCAAAATATCGGTAAAATCAAAAGTGGTAAGTCTCGCCTGTAAATCCAATGTATCAGAATCTTCATTAAACATATCGCCGTATTGCAAGTCATCAACCCACTTTTTCAATGCCGGACGCATATTTCCATTTGATGAAAAACAACTTTCCCATAAATTTTTCAACTTTCTGTCTTTATCCGCCAAATAATCAAAATTGACCGACACCGCACGCGCAATTTCATCAGACGATACCGGGTCTGTTTGTCCCGAAATCATTGCCAACCACCGACGCAAGAACGCGCGATTTGCAACCGTGTCCGCCATTTTAAACGGATTTAAATGTGTTTCAAACGATTGATTTCCATCATCTTTATTTTTTTCACGACCCTGCATAGTGATATATTTTCCACCAACGGCCAAAGTGAAAATTTCTGCACCTTTATTTCTGTCAAAGAAAAATGCTTTTAACTTTTGATGACGCAACGATTGCGCGATTAAAAATGAATACAGTGTTGTTTTACCGCCACCTGTTGGACCAATTGTCAATGTATGTCCAACCGCCACCGGTTTATCAGACACGTGAAATTGGAATTGATACGGTGTGCCAGACGCGGTTGGAAATACAACCAATGGCCCCGGACCCCAATCAGAATTTGCAAAACCACGTGGCGACGCATCCATCGGAATTGATACCGCCGCGGTGCGTGATAACAATTTAAAACTGCGTGGGAAAACATCAAATCCCGGAATAACCGAAAACCACGAAACCCGCGCGGCAAATGTTTCAACAATCGGTGCAACACCAAATGATGCAGATATCTTTTTAAATTCTTTTATATATCCTTCTAATTCTTCGGGGGTATCACCAAACAACATAAACAATGGATAATAATTCACCATATTTTGATTCCCAGACACATTTTCATCCATAATAGTTTGTGCCTCTTCCATTTGTTCCATCGTAGAATCTTCGGTTTTTTCATCCACGGTTGATTGTGTTTGCCGCAATGCCGTTGCAACATCGGCAACACCCATAATACGAAAACCGTTCATACAAATCATTTCACATTGAATTGTTGAAATATTTATAAAGAAATCTTCATCTAAATAATCTGGTGCAATTTTAAAAGAAATTGTTGCGGCATATTTTTTAACACCACCACTTTCATATTTAATAAATCCATTATGCATAAATTCGACATCATCAACGGTAACCAATTCCGCAATATCATTATTACAAACCCCCGGTTCCGGTTTAGTAATCGGGGACAAAATCCGTCCAAAAAACCGTGCCATATTATTCGGACTGTCATTTTTCAACAATTTTGGTTTATATGGTGCAAAAATCGATTCAATATATGTTGAATATTGATTTAATTTTTCCATTGCATCATTTCCACCCACAGACATCACAATATAATAATTATTGTTAAAAATCTTTAAACCCTGATTTTTCCATTTATTAAAAATAGCCTGTAATGTTGGTTGATGAAATTCGTAATTCATATTTTCATTTACCGCATCCCGGGTTGTAAAAAACCGCAGTATAACATTTGGGTCGCGAATTTGATTAAATAAACTGGCGCGTAAATCTAAAAATTGTTCACGTGTTGTGTCATCTTGCATACTGGTTTGTACACCATCCAATTGATACACCCGCACATATGACCCATCAGAAATTTGTAAAACATTATCTTTTTTAACACCACTAAACGGCAAGTATTCAGAATACCGTGCATAACCAAATTTTGGAAAAATTTTGCGTGTTAAAATCGGCAAATACAACATTAATGCAATAAAAACCACCACAACCAGCATAACCAACACCGTAACAGTTATTGGAAAATCGGAACTGCCTGCAAAATAATCAAAAAATCCAGAATTCGTATTCATTTATGCCGCCAGTCTCCGTGGGATTTTTCTTTTTAACAATTGAAAACGTGCCAAAACGATTTGACCGATTTGTGGGTCTGTTCTTGAATAAACCGCCAAAAACATATGCACAACAATCACCGATATCAGAAAAAATAACGGTTGAATTTCAAAATTCCAAAACAATAAAGATGCCACATAAATTGCAATAAAAACAATGAATTGCACAACAAAGTTCAACACCGCCAAATAATATGGCACGTAAAATATACGTGGCGGGTTCGCCAAAGCTTTTAAAACCTGTTGTTTCATCTCTTTCCTATCCTGTTAATAATTATACCACTTTTCAACATTTTTTAACAAGCAGAAAAATAAAACCGACAAAATTGTTAAAACTGTTGAAAACTGATGTTTTTTTTAACAAGTTTTCAACAATTTCATCAAATTATTAAAAATCAAACATTTTCCCCAGAAAACCAAGAAAAAATTGTTAAAAACCGGTGGAAAAAATCCAAAATTTTCACTTTTCAACAATTTCAACAGCCCCAACAACAACAACAAATATATATTATTTATTTGATTTTTGTTAAAAACCGTTTATAATTGACCCGTAAAAAGGATTTGATATGAAATTTTTAAGTTCTTTAAAGGCTTGGAAAAAACGCGGTGATATTAAACAAATTCGTCGTGGTAAACAGGTTATATTGATTGACCCTAAAAATCCTAAGTTAAAGGCTAAACAGGGTTTCAAGAAATAATAATTATTATTTTCGGCCAATAAATTTAATACCTGCATTTTTGCGGGTATTTTTTATTCCCCATCTTTTACCAATCAATATTATTCATAAATGCTTCTTTTAACACATCACGAATTTCATAATCGACCAATCCGGATTCGTGTAAATATTGAATTTGCGGTGCACTGTAATGTGCAATATTTGCACTGTGTGCCGCTGATTCTGGGACCGCCGATATTTTTTGCACAGGTCTGAAAATAATTTTTGCCCCCTCTTCCGCAATTGCCGACATTTGAATATCAGACCGCGCATTTTCACAATACTTGTAAATATGTGCCACACCATTTAATTCAGATGTTGAATTTTTATATGCGACCAGACGCGATTTTATAAAAATACCGGTGTTTACCGCCAAATGATACGCATCAGCATTAAATTTCACATTTCCTTGATTTTGAATAACAACAAAACCACGTAAATCAGAACCAATTCCATTGTTTTTAACAGAAACGGAAAAATCTGCCAATGAATTAACATTTACCCGAACAGATAAAAACACAGCCTGGTTTTTAACATTTTCTTTGATTTCTATATCCAGGTTATTTTTTCCAGACAATTCTCCAACATATATAATATGAACGGGTAAATCGTAATTTTTATCTATGACCGGCGAACCCAGTGTTGAAATTTCGGGACAAAACACGCCATCCCGGAAAACAACAGTCTCCGCGGGAAATGTTTTTATATTGAAATCTTGCCAGATGTATGACATATTACCACTATTATAAAGGATTTTATTATGGGATTCAATTGTGGAATTGTTGGTTTGCCAAATGTGGGTAAATCAACCCTGTTTAATGCATTAACACAAAGTGCCGCGGCCGACGCGCAAAATTATCCATTTTGCACAATCGAACCGAACACCGGCCGTGTTGTCGTCCCGGACGAAACATTGTTAAAATTGGCGGCTGTGGATAATTCGGAAAAAATTATACCGACCCAGTTGGAAATTGTTGATATTGCGGGCCTGGTTCGTGGTGCATCCACGGGCGAAGGGCTGGGGAACAAATTCCTGGGTAATATTTTACAAACCGACGCGATAATTCACGTGGTCAGATGCTTTGAAAACGATGATATTGTGCACGTGAACGGCAAAATTGACCCATTATCAGATATTGAAACAATTGAAACCGAACTTGCGCTGGCGGATTTAGAAAGTTTGGATAAACAAATTAAAAATTTAACCAAAAAAGCGCACGGATTGGATAAAGAGGCGGTAAAATTGCTGGCTGACGCGGAAACAATTCGTGAAAATTTATCATCTGGTGTGCCGGCGCGAAAATTGGATGTGGATGCAAAACCATTTAATTTATTGACGGCCAAACCGGTGATTTATGTTTGTAATGTGGACGAGGCATCTGCCGCAACCGGTAATGAGTTTTCAAATCGGGTTGTGGAAAAATTTGGCGCAACAAACCCAGTTTTGATAATTTCATCAAAAATCGAAATGGAAATTGCGCAAATTGTAAATCCGGATGAAAGAAAAATGTTCTTGGATGATTTGGGACTTGTTCAATCTGGCCTGGACCAGGTTATAAAAACCGGATACGAAATATTGGGTCTGCAAACATTTTATACGGTCGGACCAAAAGAGGCGCACGCCTGGACAATAACGCGTGGTATGACGGCGCCCCAGGCGGCGGGTAAAATCCACACCGATTTTGAACGCGGATTTATTCGTGCCGAAATTATAACGCCCGCGGACTATATCGAATACGGTGGCGAGGTAAAAGTAAAGGAGGCCGGTAAAATGCGCACTGTTGGTCGCGATTATGTAATGCAACCCGGCGACATTTGCCATTTCTTGTTTAATGTGTAAAAATAAAATTGTTAAAAAATTCCCGGCCAAAACGATAAAAAATATCAAAAAGGCCGGGATTTTTTATTTTTATACAGTAAAATCGCGACGGAGCGAGTGAAACGAACGCAGACGGACCGGCCTTTTTAATAAAAATGTTAAAAAAAGCCGGGAAAAATTCCCCGTCTTTTATCGTGTTAGCGAAAAAGAAGGGGTGGATTGCGACAAAGTCGCAAGACGGGGCAGTTTATATGGATTTATTCCATATATAATAATTTTTCTAATCTTTGATTCACATCATTAATTTTTTTCTTTATATCACCCAATTCTTCATTTGTGTAATTTTCGCCGTTAATCATACCTTGCATTTTTATTTTTAATTCTTGTTCCAATGCAGCCCGATACCGTTGCAGTTTTAATGACACAATAAATTTTTCCGCCGCGCGCGCATCCCAACCCAAATCAGGTGCATCTACATCAAATGAAATATTTAAACTGGATAAAAAATCCGCATATTGACTGGCGATATCGGGAAAATTATTCACAATGTAAACCAATGTATTTTTTGTAACCAAATCAGTATCGGGTAATTTGATTTTTGGCGCATCTGTTTTTTTCCAAGAACGCCACTGTTGAAATTCGCGTTTTTTATATTCTTGTTCAATTTCATATTGTAATTTTTTGTCGGTGATTTTCTTTAATTCGGTATCTAAAAATTTTTCTGCCTGTGTACGTCCACCCGGTGTTGATACTAAGAAATTTTGATTTGTCCAATTCCATAAAAAATCAATCAATGGTGTTGCATCATCAATAATTTTATGCATAGCGGCCACACCCCCGGTTTTTAAAACCTCGTCCGGGTCTTTGCCACCCACGACAAACGCAAATCGCACATCGGAATTATCGCGCACAAACGGCAATACAATGGATGCCGCACGCGCCGCCGCCTTTTGCCCAGCATTGTCGCCATCAAAACAAAAAATAATATTACGATTTGATTTGCATAAAATTGCGATATGGTCCTCGGTCAGTGCCGTTCCCAATGGCGCAACCGTTTCGCCAAAACCGTGCATTTGCATTTGAATTGCATCAATTTGACCTTCGACAACGATACTGCGATTTTTTTTATAAATTTCATCCCTGGCAAAATTAAACCCAAATATAGTTTGGCGTTTATGGAATAATTCTGTATCAGTTGTGTTTATATATTTTGGTTCCGACCCGTCTAAACTACGTCCAGAAAATGCGACAACTTTGCCGTGTGCATCAAAAATTGGAAACATTAATTTATGACGGAAAAAATCATACATCCCATATTCGCCACGCCGAACAAGTCCCGTCGCCAACAAATTCGATTGATTCAGATTAGAAAATTTGTTCGTAATAATATTATTTTTCGGTGCATAACCAATGCGGTATTTTTTTATCATATCATCGGTAAACCCGCGGCCCCGCACATAATTCAATGCGTCAGCACCCGCGGGTTCGAATAATAATTGTTGGTATAACTTTGTTGCATTTTCGATAATTTCAAAATAAGAATCTTCCATTTTTTGTCGTGCCGGCGATTTTGGTTTGTATTCCGGCATTTTCATCCCCGCCATATCGGCCAATTCGCGTATTGCCGCCGGGTATTCTAAATGTTCGGTATTCATTACAAACGAAATAATATCGCCGTGTGCGCCACAACCGAAACAATGGTAAAAACCTTTTTCTTCGGCAACAGAAAAAGACGGTGTTTTTTCATTATGAAATGGGCAACATCCCCAATAATTTTGACCTTTTTTAACCAAAGGCACCCGCCGCCCAACAATGTCAACAATCGACAGGCGCATCCGCAGTTCATCAACAAAATTATTATCAAATTTTGCCAATTATTATTTTCCTTTTTTTGCCGGTTTTCGTGCACTCAGCGGCGATTTTTTATTTATCAATTCAATCGCAGTTTTCAAATCCGGTTGTGATTTTACCGAAACATTAACCTTGTTGCTGGAAATATATGGGCCATATCGACCGGTTGCATAATATAAAATCGGTTGTTTAGTTGCGGGGTTAATTCCCAATTCAACCGATGTTTTCCCAGATGATTTTTTATTCAATAAATCTTTGGCAATATCAACCGTCATTGTGTCGGCCGTATAACCCTTGGCGGATGCGTTCTGTTTACCGTTTGAAACATATGGTCCAAATTTTCCAACCGGATAAAAAACAATACCTTCGTCCAAATCAATTGGTGTGTTTGGTTTTTTTTCAGAATCATTTTCGTTTGGTATTTCCGCCGATTCTGTTGTTCCAATTTTCAAAGTATAATCACAGTCGGGATAATTACTGCACCCAATAAATGCACCATATTTAGACAGTTTGATTCCTAACGCGCCACCACATTTTGGACATTTTGTATTACCGTCCGGGAACAAGTGATGCGCCATAAATTCATTTATAACATCAATAATTTCCGATGTTTTAACACCGCGTGCTGCCTCAATCGTTTCATTTGTTGGTGTCCAGAATTCATTTAACGCATTTAATTTTGTCGTCTTTCCATTTGAAACATCGTCCAAGGTATCTTCGGTTTTTGCGGTAAAATTCACATCAACCAATTCGGTAAAATATTTTGATAAATACGCCGAAATAATCCATCCAGCCGATGTCGGATGAAAACGATGTTGCTTATCTTGTTCGACATAACTGCGGTCAACAATAGTGGACATAATTGTTGCATATGTTGATGGACGCCCTATTCCCAATTCTTCTAATTTTTTAACCAATGTAGCCTCGGTAAATCGGGCGGGCGGTGTTGTGAAATGTTGTTCCGGGATAAAATTCACAATATTTAATTTATCGCCAACATTTAACGGTGGTAATTTTTCATTATCATCCGCCGCATCATCATCACGCGATTCATTATAAATATGCATAAAACCATCAAAAGTGCAAGTTGTCCCAACACTGTGGAAAATGGCATCCGCGGTGTCCGGTTTAATATCAACAACGACCGAGTAAAATTCCGCGTTTACCATTTGGCAAGAAACCGTGCGTTGCCAAATTAAATCATATAATTTTTGCGCATTTGTATCCAATCCGGTTGCAGGTTTATCAAAATGCGTGGGTCTTATTGCCTCGTGCGCTTCTTG
Organism: uncultured Pseudomonadota bacterium; assembly: GCA_902793005.1. Taxonomy (GTDB): domain Bacteria; phylum Pseudomonadota; class Alphaproteobacteria; order Rs-D84; family Rs-D84; genus Enterousia. Next base: position 60,153 of record CADBBQ010000002.1, on the reverse strand, counting down.
GGCATTTTTGGATTTCGTCACATAAACATTTGGTGTTTTCGGCAGGTATTTTTCCCCGTATGTTTTTTCGATATATTTGCGAATTTCACCAACGGCCTCAGCCGACAAATTTGTGGCGTCGGTTCGCATATATGTAATTAAACCCTGTTCATATAAATGTTGTGCAACCGACATAGTTTGCTTGGATGAAAAACGCAATTTACGTGCAGCCTCTTGTTGCAGTGTACTGGTTGTAAACGGTGCAAATGCACGCCGCGAAGTTTTCTTTTTTTCAACACTTATAACCGTGGCACCAATTTCCGGTTCACCCAAATCCGCCAAAATTTTATCAATTGTTTCTTTGTCTTTGATGGTTTGTTTATCAATTTTTTCATTTTTATATTTTATTAAATTACTATTAAATTTTGCATCATCGACACTGCATTGTGCTTGTAAAGACCAATATTCTTGGGGGCGAAATGCCTCTATCTCGCGTTCGCGGTCAACAACCAATTTTACCGCAACCGATTGCACACGACCCGCGCTGCGCCCCAGGTTTCGCCGCCACAACAAAGGCGACACACTAAATCCAATTAAATAATCCAGGGCCCTGCGCACAATATATGCATCAACCAAATTAGAATCAATTTCCCTGGGCTCTTTTATAGCCGCCATAACCGCATTTTTTGTAATTTCGTGAAACGCCACACGATAAACAGGCGTTTTACCCAAAACGCGTCTGGATTTTAATATATCCAACAAATGCCAGGCAATTGCCTCGCCCTCGCGGTCAGGGTCGCTTGCCAAATATACTGCATCGGCTTTTTTCACCAAATCGATAATTAATTTTAATTGTTTTTCTTTGCCGGGCATAATTTGCCATTTCATTTTGAAATTGTTGTTTGTATCAACACTGCCATTTTCAGGTACCAAATCACGCACATGACCAACAGATGCGACAACGCGCCACGGTGCACCCAGATATTTTTCAATTGTTTTCGCCTTGGACGGAGATTCCACAATCAATAAATTCATCGTTTAACTTCCTTTTGCAGATAATTGTTGATCTTTATTTATATGTGCGTTTTGGCACAAACCAAACCCAAACATCAGTGATAACAGACTGCTGCCACCAAAAGACATCAATGGCAACGGCACACCAACGGTTGGTAATAAACCCAACACCATTGAAATATTTATAAAATAATAAACAAAAAAGTTCAACATAAAACCAAAACACACCAATTGCCCAAATCGATTTTTACAGGTTTTTGCACACCAAAACAGTACCAATATAATCCAAGTATATATCACCAACAACATAAACGCACCAATAAATCCAAACTCTTCACCCAGCATAGTAAATATAAAATCCGTTTGTTTTTCTGGTAAAAATGATTGTTGTGATTGTGTGCCAGACATATAACCTTTGCCGAAAATACCGCCCGAACCAAACGCAATTTTCGCCTGGTTTATTTGATAGCCGGCGCCTTTTGCATCGTGGTCGGGGTCTAAAAAAGTAATAATTCGGTCCCGTTGATAATCGTGCAGTCCCCCAAACCATACAACCGGTGCGGCCATAACACCCAAAATCGCAACGATAATAAACCATTTTTTTTGTGCACCAACAATATAAAACATACCAAACATAATCATCAACATCGATAACGCCGTGCCCAGGTCCGGTTGCGCAACAATCAATGCAAATGGGACAAGTGTCATACATACCGGCGCAATATAATTTTTTGCAATTGTTAATTCTACTGAATTCATCCACGCAAAATAACGCGCCAACGCCAACACCAATGCGATTTTTATAAATTCAGACGGCTGAATATTCATAAATCCCAAATTTAACCATCGCTGTGCACCCATACCAACATCGCCAACAAATGTCACCAACACAATCATAATAAACGCAATTGCATAAATTAAATACGCAGACTTTAACCATAATTTAATACTGGAAAACGCAACAAAGAAAAATACACCAAACCCGAGTAATATTTTTATCAACTGTGGCCCGGCAAACGGTTGCCAATGTCCACCACCCGCCGAATACAATACCATAATGGAAATGGCCAAAACAATGCACATAGGTAAAAATAACCCCCACAAAAACCGCGACAGTTTTTCAGGTATCGTCATCATATCTGCATTTGAAACACGTGTTTGACGCATCATTTTATTTATCACCTTGTAATAAAGTTTTCATTACCGCCGCGACAGTTCGTGCGGCGGGGCCACTGCCGCCGGAATGTTCGGTAATAACGCATACCGCATATTTTGGCTTGTCCAATGGTGCATATCCCACAAACAAACCGTGGTTTCGTTTGTTCCACTCTAATTGTGATGCAGACAACACACCCGTTGCGCGTTCGGCGCGTGATATATTTCGCACCTGGGATGTGCCGGTTTTCCCGGCCATTTTTGCACCATCAACATTTATTGCACTGCCCGCGGCGGTGCCCCCGGGTTGTGTCACCTGTTCCAACCCCCGTTGCACAAATTTAATATTTTTATCCATCAGCCCCAGCGATTTAAATTTTGGTTTTTTATCATCATAAATTAATCGTGGAACAACAATTTTATTTGATACTGCGCGTGCAATCATAACCGCCAATTGCAAACAGTTTGTTAAAATAAAACCCTGGCCAATTCCGGAAATCACCGTGTCCCCGTGCACCCAATTGGCCCCGACGTGTTTTTCCTTCCAATATTTATCAGGAATCACACCGGCCATTTCTTTTGGAAAAATGTCGGTCATATATTTTTCACCCAATCCCAAACGCAGTGCCATTTTTCGTATCGCATCAATTCCAATTTTTAATGCCAGGCGATAAAAATAAATATCGCACGAATGTGCCAATGCGCCGGCCAAATTTACGTGCCCGTGTCCTTTGTGTTCCCAGCAATGATATCTGCGGTCGCCATAATCCCAATATCCCGGGCAATAGACCTGTTCATCGGGGGTAATTGCACCCGATTCCAACGCCGCCAACGCAACAACAATTTTAAATGTAGAACCCGGCGGAAACAATCCTTCGACGGTTTTGTTCACAAACGGTTTTGTATAATCGTGCAGCAATCCATCCATATAATCTTCGGCGTCATCCGATGTAAATTTGCCGGCATCAAACCCAGGTGCCGATGTCATTGCCAAAATATCACCGGTTTCAATATCCAATGCCACGCCACATCCGGCCTGGTGTTGAATCAAAGCATCATATAAAACGCGTTGCGCATCCCACCGCACAGTTGTTTTTATATCGTTTCCGGCCACCGGTTTAATATATTGGTCTTCATCTTCGCCGGTAATGCGCCCCACCGCATTAGATAACATAACGGTTTGTCCCGGGGTCCCGGCCATTTCATCATTAAATCGTTTTTCCAAACCCAAAATACCCGTTGTAAAGAAAGGCGCATTTGCAACCGGATTTTTTGGTGCACCAACATAACCGAAAATATGCGCGCCCGATTCACCCATTTCATATACACGCGCAAACCCAGATGAAATATGAACACCGGGTAAATTTTTTGCCTGAACCCGGGCCAAGTTTTTCCAATCGGTATGTTCCGAAATTAATACCGGTTGAAATTTTTGTTGTTTTCTAATCTGGGCCCAAATGCGTTTAATTGTTTTTTCGCGCAATTTTAAATCGGTTGTCAAAGTGTTTAACAATTCATCCAGGTTTTCTGTTTCTTCGGGGACGATATAAATACGGTAAATTGGTGTATCGCGCGAAATAGGAATCCCCTCGGTTGATAAAATTTTTCCGCGTTCTGGCATATTGATTTGAATACGAAATGAATTATTTTCAGATTTCTTTTTATAATCACGATAATTAAAAACCTGCATCTGTAACATACGCAAAACCAACACAGATGTCAAAACCGCGCCTGTTGTTAAAAACAGTGCGCTGCGTCGGTCAAATGTATGTCCAACCTCGATATCAATCATCGCCGTGTATCCTGTTTAATAATTTTGTTATTGGAAAATACAGTGCCGTAATCCATATAAACATCCATATTCCCCGCCCAATTACAATCCACGATAAATTTGCAATCATTAACACAAACATCACCGCACCAAAAAAAATCATAAAAGGCACAATTGCATTTTTATCTGCGCGTGGTAAATCAATAAAGTATTGAAATCCATTTATCGCATACGCAACCAAATATACACCAACCCAATATAATTTCGTATCCATATTATAATCAATTAAAAAACAAAATATTATCGACATTAATGGCATCCAATTTATAGGCCGCACAAAAGAATAATAAAACATCGGTATAATCGCCAAAATGCCGGCCGGATTAAAAACAGGCATCTGTAATCGCCATAATATAATCACCGCCAAAAACGGCGATATATCACATAACCAAGATAATATATTTCGTATCATTTATATTCATTATTATTATCAAATTCCAACACTTTTACACGGGAAACCGCATCAGGCAACAACACATTAACATCGCGTTCGTTTTTCATTGTGCCAACCAAAATACCGTTTGGCAAAACCCCGCTGATATTACTGGTTATAATGGTCATACCACGGGCCGGTTTAAATTCAGGCCGACTGAATAAACCAATTTCCGGTGTTTTTGTTCCATCCCCCGATAAAAAACCATAAACCTCGTCCCCGGCAATACGCACGGCAATATTACTGTCGGCATCGTTCAGTGCACGCACACGGGAAAAATCGCCACCAACATCCGCGACAATTCCGGCCAAAACACCGTCAATTGATACAACGACCATACCTTTTTTTACACCGTCAAACACACCCTTGTTTATTAAAAAATTACTGTGATGCATTGCGACCGTATCAAAGATAACATCCGCCATAATAACATTTTGTGGTGTTGCACGCACGATATCTAATTCTGATTCCAATCGCTTGTTTTCAGCAATTGCGACGGTACAAGCATTTTGATTTTCGCGCAACGCATCTAATTCATTGCGTAATTTTTCATTTTCGGCGCGCAGACTGGCCAAATCATAGATGTTTTCAACCGATTCCCCCAATGCCCGTACCGGCCAAGTAATAACATCGCCAATAAAATGTGCCACCGGTAAAACAATATGTCCGGCCCAGTTTATCAGGTAAAAATCCGGTTTTGCAACCAACACAAATATAAAAATCAATGGTACTGCGGCGGCGGCAATCGCCGATTTCAGCATTTTTGTTGCCCGTAAAGATAAACTGTTTTTATTCATTTTCACCCCCCAGTCTAAACACTAAAATCCCAAGATTCAATAAAAACTTGATTTTTCTTTTTTATATGCCAAAATATGGGCATAAACCGTCCAAAATGGCATCCCAGGCATTGCCATCAGGATATAAAACAAAAGGATTAAAAATGCCAAAATTAAAGACAAAGTCTTATTTAAAAAAACGTGCGTCGATGACTGCAACTGGGAAAATCCGTGTTGCCAGAAATGCTCACAAAAAATTACTGCGTCATAAATCCAAACGCGCGAATAACGCGGGATCCAAGCCACAGTATTTGAACGATAATATGATGGGTCAGGCCAAAATCTTGGCTCCATACGGTTTGAAATAATAGGGGGCAATTATGGCAAGAGTAAAACGTGGAACAACAGTTAAACAAAAACATAATAAAATCTTGGCACGTGCCAAGGGTTATTTGGGTCGTCATCATTCGACATACCGTGCCGCACGTGAAAAAACCGAAAAAGCGGGTCAATATGCATATCGCGACCGTCGCGTCAAAAAACGCGAATTTCGTGGTTTATGGATTGTCCGTATTAACGCCGCGGTGCGTAATAACGGTTTAACATACTCTCAATTTATGAACGGCCTGCGCAAGGCTGGCGTCGCCCTGGACCGCAAGGTTTTGGCCGAAATGGCATTTGCGGGTGATGAAAACTTCACAAAATTGATTGATACTGCAAAACGATTTAACGCAAAGGATGCAAAATAATCCTTGGCGGTGGTGTTTTGTTTTGTAATAATAAAGCCGTCAAGTATTTGGCGGCTTTTTATATTTAATCAAAGGTTATGTTATGCAAGAACAAATTAAAAATGTAAACAGTTTGGAAGAATTGCAATCTTTATATACATCTGTATTTGGTAAAAACGGGTCAATGACATTGCGGTTAAAAGAAATGTCAAAAATGGAACCGTCCGCCCGCGCCGAATTGAACAAGGAAAATGCGGCCCTGCGTGAAGCGTTTAAAATCCGTCAAACCGAATTAGAAACGGCGGCATTGAATCAAAAATTAAAAACCGAATTTGTTGATGTCACATTGGATATAGCGCCAAAAAATTGTGGTACAATTCATCCATTAACCCAAACATTATTGCAAATTGGGACAATTTTGGAATCGCTGGGTTTTGAAATGTGGACCGGACCCGAGGTCGAAGATGATTGGCATAACTTTACCGCATTGAATACGCCGTCATATCATCCGGCCCGTGATATGCAAGATTCTTTCTTTCTGGATAATGGTAATGTGTTGCGCACACAAACATCGGCGATTCAAATTCGCGCAATGGAAACGCACGGTGTGCCAATTAAAATGTTTGGTGTGGGACGCACATATCGCAAAGAAATGGACGCAACCCACTCTCCTATGTTCGGCCAGATAGAGGGTTTATATGTTGATAAAATCGATGCCCATATAACAATGTCTGATTTGGTTGCGACAATCCGCACAATGCTGGAACGGTTTTTTGAAAAAAAATTAGAAATGCGTATTCGTCCATCGTATTTTCCGTTCACCGAACCATCAATAGAAATTGATATCAAATGGGGTGATAAATGGTTGGAAATAATGGGTGCGGGTATGGTGCATCCAAATGTGTTGCGTAATTGTGGTGTGAATCCCGATGAATACCAAGGCTTTGCATTTGGTTTTGGTTGGGATAGACTCGCAATGTTGAAATTTGGCCTGAACGACATACGGCAATTTTATGATGGCGATGTGCGCTGGTTGAAAAATAGTGGTTTTTAATTTGGGGGAAATAAAATGAAATGGACATATGAATGGTTGCGCGAATATCTGGATACGGATTATTCTGCCGAAGAAATTTGTGATACATTAAATCGCACAGGATTAGAGGTCGAAGATTTTGTGTCCCCTGTGCCACCAATTGCGGCAAAAATTATTGAGTGCAAACCGCACGAAAATTCTGACCACTTGCACGTGTTGATGGTTGATGATGGGACGGGTAAATTACGCCAGATTGTATGTGGTGCACCAAATGTTCGTGTGGGTATGGTATCTGCATTGGCGCGTCCGGGATGCATAATTGACGGACATAAAATTGAACCTGGGAAATTGCGTGGTGTTATGTCAAACGGTATGATGTGCAGTGAACAAGAATTGGGCATCGGCACAGATGATGATGGCATTATGGAATTGGATTCTGACACCAATCCCGGAACACAGATTGCGGGATGCGCCACATCGGCGATATTTGATACCGGTATTACACCAAACCGTCCGGATTATTTGGCGGTGCGTGGGATTGCACTGGATTTGGCGGCATCTGGCGCGGGGCGTTATATTGCAAAAACACCAAAAATTTTGGCGGAAAAACCGGGCGCACGCAGTGTGCAAATAATGTCTGACCGTTGTCCGACATACCGTATGGCGGAAATTCACGGTATTAAAAATGCACCGTCATCTGACAAGATTGCGCGTCGGTTGTCTGCGGCGGGTATAAATCCGAAAAATGCGTGTGTGGATGCAACGAATTATATTTGTTATGATATGTCGCAACCGCTTCATTGTTTTGATGCAGACAAAGTCAATGGCCCGATTATTGTTCGCACGGCACAAAATGGCGAGAAATTTACCGACTTGTTTGGTGCCACACACGAATTGACCGACAAAGATTTGGTTATTGCCGATATGTCGGGTATTTTGGCATTGGCGGGAATTATTGGTGGTGCGCGTGCGATGACCACGGACGACACAAAAAATATTATTTTGGAATCTGCATATTTTGAACCGGTTGGCATTCGTAAAACCGCAAAACGATTGGGATTATCAACGGATGCATCATACAGATATGAACGCGGTATTGACCCAAATGTGTCGGGACCCGCATTGGCGGCGGCGGCGGAAATTATAATGGATGCGTGTGGTGGCGAAATTGTGGCGGTTGTAAATGCCGGCCGCACAGAATTTACACCGAACAAAATCGCATACAATCCGGCATTTTGCCTGCAACGAACAGGTGTTGATATGCCGATTGATACACAACGCGAAATTTTGGAATCTTTGCAATTTAATGTTGCGACTGGCAAAGGCGGTATTTGGACCGTTACCCCACGCAGTGCGCGTGTTGATATGACCGCACCTGAAAACATCGTGTCTGACTTAATCAGAATTTATGGTTATGACAAAGTTGGCCTGAATGGTGTTGTTGAAACAAAATCAGAAAACGCTGATAAAATAGAATCACGCGGGTGTGTTGGTTTAAAACGTCGCTTGGCAAATATGGGATTAAATGAAAACATATCGTTTGGTTTTGGTAATTCTAAAATTGAAAGTATGTTATCGACTAAACCAATTATAAAAATTTCAAATCCAATCACGGTTGATTTTGATTGTATGCGAAACAGTTTGTTGGGCAATTTGCTGATTGCATTGACGGGCAATATCAAACGTGGTTATCCAAATGTCGCAATGTATGAATTGGGAACGGTGTTTGATGGCGATATGCCGGGCGACGAACACACACAAATTTGTATAGTGCGTTCGGGCGCAACATCGCCAAAACATTGGATGCACCGCAACCGCGATGTTGATGTGTTTGATGTAAAATCTGATATTCTGGATTTGATTGGAAATCAGAAATACACGATTGAAACAACCGACGCACCAAAGTGGGCGCATCCATATAAATATGGCCGGGTAAAACAAGGCCCAAAACAGATTGCGGAATTTGGCGAATTACACCCCAGTATTGCGCACAAATTGCATATAAAATCACCAACGGTTATTGCGATTGTTGATGATATAAAAAATCTGCCGGATACGCCAAAGCGCGCAAAAACACCAATCACAGAATTTCAACCAATTACGCGTGATTTTGCGTTTGTTGTGGAATCTAAATTCCCGGCGGCACAATTGGTTGCGACGGCGCGCAGTGCGGATAATCGCATTGGCGATGTTGTGATTTTTGACTCGTTTGATATGGGTGGCGGAAATAAATCTGTGGCATTTACAATCACGATTTATCCAACATCAAATATGGGCGATGCAGAATTGACCGAATTACAAAACAAAGTAATTGCGGCCGTGACAACAAAATGCCACGCAACCCTTCGCGCATAAAATAAATCAAAATATTAAAAATACACCACGGATTTCCGTGGTGTGTTTTTTTTTATATCTTTTTATCTGCTGCGTTGCAAATATCAAACAATGGGCACTTTTCGCACTTTGGGCGCAGTGCCGTGCAAGTATATCGCCCAAATAAAACCATTACGTGGTTAACTATTGCGTGATATTTTGTGGGTATTTTTTTGCGTAATTTTTCTTCGACTTTGTCGGGCGTATTGTCCGCCGTCCCAACCCATCCATACCGATGAGCCAATCGAAACACGTGCGTATCAACCCCGATGTTTGGCGCGCCCCACAAAACATTTGTTATAACATTTGCGGTCTTTTGACCAACCCCGGGTAATTTAATCAATGCATCGCGATTGTGATATTTGTCCGGAAATTTCCAATTATCGCCCTGCCCGTCTGCCAATATTTCTGCCAATTTAATAATATTGGTTGCTTTGTTATTAAAAAAAGAAATAACCCGTATGTGTTGCTTTAACCCGTCAATCCCCAGTTCTAACATTTTACGGGGCGTTGGTGCAACACGGAATAATTCCGGTGTGACCTCGTTCACTTTTTTATCGGTTGCCTGGGCAGACAGTATTACCGCCACCGCAAAAGTAAATTCGTTTATCGAATACAGTTCCGACCGAATATCCATATTGATATTTTGCGGAACGATTTCAAAAAACTTTTGCGGTGTTATCATTTATTTATTCACCAATTCATCAGCATAATTTGTGCATAAATTCGCGCATATATCATTATCACACGATGTCGCATTTATAGTATTGCTGAAATTATGATGTTCGGTATCGCCACCAATAACAACATCACAATTGCATTGAATTTTTGTTGAATCTAAGACACGACACTCAGACGATGTTTTATATACAACATCACCGACTGCACCAATATCAACGCCGCTTTTGCGACTGAATATAATTGTTGCAACAACAATTAAAACAATCGCACCAACAATCCACCAAAGCAAATTTGATTTATCTTGTTTTTTCTTTGGCATTTCTCTCTCCTTTTTTATGCTTTTTTGATATCTATTGCGAATGGATGACCTTCGATTTCGGTTGTAAATTGTGCGGCCGCACCACGCGCCAATTCAACAATCAACGCGTCGTTTTTAATGCGGGCGTTATGCACATCCACCGCCGCAACGATTTCATCATCACCCGAATAGACCATTTTTATTCTGTCCGACACATCCAGGCCGGCGCTTTTGCGTGAATCTTGGATAAAGCGCAACGCGTCATTTGCCAGACCCTCTTGCACCAATTCAGGTGTGATTTCGGTATCCAACACAACAACGGTTGTATTGTCCGGCAACGCCGCACCGGTGACACCATCACGCACCGTCAGACGATTTTCAAATTCATCCGCGTTCAATGTATATTCGCCGACAACTAATTTTTCGCCATCGATTTTGTAATTGCCCTGTTTCACGGCCGGCACAATTTCACGCAACGCCGCACCCAGGCGCGCACCTATTTTCGGTGTGATTAAATACACAAATGAATCCGCCACAGATTTAATATCTTTGATGAAATTCACATCTTTGACATTTAATTCATCACGAATAATATCTGCATATTGTTGTGCGTCAGCCCCGGCAATTGTCACAGATTTTAATGGCAAACGATTACGCAATTTATATTGTTCGCGCAACTGTTTTCCAACCGACACAATTGATTGCACGCGGCGCATATCATTGACAATAGTGCGGTCAATATCTTGTGCCACCGGCCAATCCGCCAAATGCACCGATTCCGCACCAGTTAAATTTTTATAGATGTGTTCGGAAATAAACGGTGCGAACGGTGCCAATATCTTGCAAAATTCCGTCAACACATAATACAGTGTGTTAAACGCGTCTTGTTCTTCGTCCCAGAAACGCGCGCGTCCGCGACGAATATACCAATTGTTTAACACATCCAAGAATCGAACAAATTCTTTGACGGCAATATCAGGTTTATATTCATCCAACGCGTTTGTTGTTATGCGAATAACTTCGTTCAATTCGGCAACAATGTATTTATCCAGTGGATTTGTTGATATCGCATCCGCCACCGCCGTAATATTTCCGGCGTTTGCATACAGTGTCCAAAAATGATACGCGTTCCACAACGGTGTTAATATTGTTTTAATTGTATCATTAAACACGCGGCCCTCTTTATCAACACTGACGGGTTCGGCCTTCATAAAATTACTGCCCAAGATAAACAAACGAATTGCGTCCGCACCGTATGTTTCGATTTGCTCGGTCGGGTCAACAAAGTTATGCAATGATTTTGAAAACTTGCGTTTATTTTCATCAACAATCATACCGTTTGCCGATACAACACGGAACGCAGGTTTGTCGAACAACGCAACCGCAATCACCATCAACGCATAGAACCAACCGCGTGTTTGGTCTTGGCCTTCGATAATATAATCCGCCGGGAAAGTTTTTTCGAACAAATCTTTATTCTCAAACGGATAATGCAATGACGCAAACGGCATAGAACCCGATTCCACCCAGCAATCCAAAACATCGGTTATGCGGTGCCAACCGTCGCGTTCCAACCTGTCCAATGTTGGGCGATGCAAATCATTGATTTTTACGCCAAAAAATTCTTCCAATTCGGCGATAGAACCAAATATTTTATACTCGCCATTTCTTTCCCAAATCGGCAAAGGCACGCCCCAGAATCGATTGCGTGAAATTCCCCACGGACGCGCGTTTTCAATCCACGACATAAACCGATTACCGGCCGATGTCCATGTTGTGTCATTTTTTGTTATTTCAACCAAGCGCGCACGAATCTTTGGCACATCAATATACCACGAATCCGTTGCACGATAAATCAGTTTTTCGTGGCTGCGTGGGCCAAACGGATAACTGTGTTTGTGTTGTGATTTTTGAACCAAGCGACCTGTTTGGCGCAACCAATCGATAATTTTTGGGTTTGCGACAAAAATATTTTCGCCCGCCCATTCTGTGACGGTATTGTCGAAATTACCATAATCATCAACATTTAAAATAATCGGGAATTGCGGGTCGATTGCCTTGGCAACGATATAGTCATCTTCACCATACGCTGGCGCAATATGCACGATACCGGTACCGTCAGAATCGGACACATAATCGCCCGAAATCACAGTGTACAGCCCGTGTCCCGCCGTCGCCAAATCGGTATAGTACGGGAAAATCGGCGTATAGTGCATTCCCACCAAATCGGCACCCATCACCGTTCCCAAATTTTCTGAATTTGCAAAAATCTTTTCATATGCTTTGACGCGCGATTCTGCCAAAACATAGATATGCCCATCATCGTGGCGCAGGCGCACATATTTCATTTTTTTATTCACCGCCAACGCAGAATTCGCCGGCAATGTCCACGGTGTTGTTGTCCACGCAATCGCGCGGTCGCCATTTTCCAGTTCGAACCAAACCGTCACCGTATCATCGACAATATCTTGGTATTCACTTGACGCCTCGGAATTAGACAGAACCGTTCCCAATTTCCAGTCGTATGGATTAACTTTGAAATCTTTATATAATAAACCTTTGTCATATAATTGTTTCAAACACCAAATCACAGATTCCATAAAATTTTTATCCATTGTGCGATAACCAAAATCATCGCCACCATCAACCCAACGCCCCATACGTTCGAAATAACGCAGCCACTCGTTCGAATATGTCATAACATCCCGCCCGCATAAATCACAAAAATGCGCAATACCGTCCGATGCCACAATATCTTTGGCACTGCGACCTTGCTTTTTTTCAACCGAATTTTCGGCCGGCAATCCGTGGCAATCCCAACCCAACGCGCGTTCAACATATTCCCCACGCATAGTGTGGAAACGCGACACCATATCTTTGACCGCAGATACCCCAAGGTGCCCCCAGTGCGGCAAACCATTTGCAAACGGTGGCCCGTCATAGAAAGAAAACGGATGTCCCAATTTTGTTTTATTCAAAGATTTATGAAATGTGTCATCATCACGCCAAAATTCCATAACTTTATGTTCGATTGCAGTAAAGTCAGCCTTGGGTTCGGTTTTTGGATATGCCATTTTTTATACCTTTTAGTTATATTAAAAACGGGCGCATACGCGCCCGGGCCATACGCCAAAGCGCAGAGCCAATTATTTAATAATAATTATTTCTTTTTTGTTCATAATTCAAATATTAGTATATGTTTTTGCCTATTTCCAGTTTTTTTTATAAAAAATTGACATCATACAAAAAATTGCTATTGTTAAAGAAATCTAAGGCAAAAATATGAATAAAGATAAAAATCTGCAACAAATAAAAATAGAAAACTTTTTATTAATATCTGGGAAAACATTGGGTGTGTCCGTATTGGCGTTTTTGTCGTCGTGGATTGTTGTCCCAATGCGCAGTATTTGTGATGCGCGAAAAGTATCGCATAATTCATCGCGTTCGTTTTTTGAATGTTTCCCGGATGCATATGATTCAAATGTGTATCGTATTGCGCAAATGCCAATGGATGCATATATATCTGCCAAGGCCAACGCCGAACAAAGATTAAAAAAATATACCGGAAAACAAAAATAAACCCCGGCCCCACCGGGATTTTTATTTATTGGAAATAATCATTTTTTTTGATAAAATAGGAATCGACAACGGGTGTTTCGTTGTTGAGTGTCAGAACTCTGGGTAAGGCGTCCTGAGGGGACGTAAAATCCTCCAACTATTGTGGTTGGAGGGCTGTGAATAATGCCGTTTTTTGGCAAAATAAACACACTATACCTTACAATAGTTCTGAACCTCCAACCGCTCGCTTTTCAACGAGCGTTTTTTGTTTTTGTGTTGAACGAATGGAGGAAAACATGGCAAAAAGACAAAATAATATTACGGAACCAATACAGTGGTATGTGTGGTTTATTATTTCCTTTTTTATAGGCGCTTTGGCTGGATTTTTAGTAACTACAGCCGGTTATGATTATGCCCAATATACTTTTGGTCTACTAATCTTTATTCCAGCGGTTGTGTTGGATATTTTAGGATTAAAAGCACTTATAACAGAGGCGCATGTTAAAGCATTAGAAGTGTTTTATGGCAAAGAACGCGCCATAGGTTCACCTTATGCAGAATACGATGAATAAAATGGATGGGTTGTTGTTGCTATTTTTCTTGTTTTGTTACTTACAAGATACACGGTATTTGTTACCTATTAATCGGTGATATTTAATAAAGGAGAAAAAATGAGAAAGTTTTTTTATTTGTTTTTAATGGTGGTGGGGTTAACAGGGTGTGATGATCCATGTTCTCCAGAAAAAGCGGCAGAGTTTTATATTGCATACCACATAGAAATGTACAACGACATTGATATGCGTAACTATAGTTTAAAATACATTATAAAAAATTTTGTTGCAGAAGTTAAAAATACAGGCCTTATAGACAAACGGTATGGCACTCCGATATGTAGAGTTAAGTTTAAAAACCATCTTTACAACCCTAATTTGGCTTTTGATAATATGCCAGAATATTCACACGGTTGTTTTACGTATATTCCTCGTACAAATGGCTTTGTGCAAATTTCTGGAATTGAAAAATGCTGTAGCTATTATACTGCAATCCCGGAATTTTGCTATTTTTAATTTTTTATGTAAAGGAGAAAAATGGAAACAGGACCCCAATGGTTTTTTATAAACAAATTTTTGCGTTTTGCCGCCGAAGCCGCCAATGTTATATTACTAAATGATTCTGGTTTAGAAAAATTATTGGGGTGTGTATAAAAATCTTGCACAGAATCGTCTTTTGTCGCATATATCTTATAGAAAGGTGTAAATATGGATAGAAGTTTGGTAAGCTTTTTAAACAAAAAATTTGAAGACGCGGCATTTGAATACCAAGGTGTTGAATGCTGGTCTGCGCGTGAATTGCAAATATTATTAGGATACGTTCAATGGCGTAATTTTTATGAGATTATAGAAAAAGCAAAATTATCTTGCCAAAACAGCGGCATCCAAGTGGAAAACCATTTTGCTGACGTCAGCAAAATGGTCAAGTTAGGTTCTGGTTCTGAAAGAGCAATAGAAGATGTTGTTTTGACTCGTTATGCTTGTTATTTAATTGCTCAAAACGGAGACCCCAGGAAAGAAGAAATTGCCTTTGCGCAAACGTATTTTGCAATCCAAACCCGCAAACAAGAAGTGCTTGAAGAACGGCTTGCCTTGGCAGAACGTATGGAGGCTAGGGCTAAATTAACTGCATCAGAAACAGAATTATCAAAATTAATATATGAACGCGGTGTGGATGACGCTGGTTTTGCCAGAATT
Source organism: uncultured Pseudomonadota bacterium (assembly GCA_902793005.1). GTDB lineage: Bacteria > Pseudomonadota > Alphaproteobacteria > Rs-D84 > Rs-D84 > Enterousia. The sequence continues at coordinate 44,546 of CADBBQ010000002.1, read as the reverse complement.
CGTTCAAAGGGCGATATGGCATTGTTTGGTGGTAAAAACACATTGGAAATGAAACGTAAATACGGTTCGCCAGAATACAGACCTCTTGCAGATTTTATGCCGACGGTTGTTATTGCTGCTAAAAATTTGGCCACAGAAATGACAAACCACAATGTGCGTGCTAGTGATTTATATGGCGAACGACCAATAACAAACGAACATATACAAAACAATATGGCTGTTCGTGGAATGCTGGCTAATCGCGGAATCAAACCAGAGATTTTGCCCCCGGCAGAAGATATAAAAAAACTTGAACGCAGAGTCAAAAGTGCTGATAAAAAATTAGCAAAAGAGGCCCCAGGATTTAATAAAAAATAAGAATAACGCGACATATAAAAAATAAACCCCACACAACAAAGTGTGGGGTAAAATTTTTTGTGGCTTGCCACGACGCAAGCACCACAGACGCAAAGGTTGGCTTGCCACCCGTAGCCCGCAGGGCGAATGGTGGTGCCGGAAACAGGACTTGAACCTGCGACCCCCTCATTACGAATGAGATGCTCTACCAGCTGAGCTATTCCGGCGTATGCGCGTATCATAACCGACCGCACGCGATTTTTCAAGTTATTTATTTGATTTAATCTTTCTTAATACAACCATTATGCCGGCGGGGGTCATACCGGGGATGCGCGACAATGCCGCGATGTTTTCCGGCCGCGTGCGTGTCAGTTTTTCAATCAATTCGTTGGTCAGTCCCGGCATACCTGAATAATCCATATTATTGGGAATTTTTATATCCATATCGCGCCGCGCCGCCGCCATTTCCCGCGCGTTGCGTTCGATGTATCCGGCATACATTTTGTCATTTTCACGGATTTCGTCGGCGTGCACAGCGTATAATTTTTCAAAATCACTTTGCGATATCAGACCCAAATCAACACCGGTTTGCCCAAGACGCGCAACCGCATTGTCGGCACGCAAGGACAGCCTATATTCCGCGCGTGATGTGAACATACGATACGGTTCATCCACGCCCAATGTTGTTATATCGTCGATTAAAACCCCAATCATAGAATTTGTTCGGTCTAACACCAATTTCCCCAGATTCAATGCATATGCGGCGGCATTTGCACCCGCAACTATGCCTTGGGCGGCGGCCTCTTCATAACCCGATGTGCCATTGATTTGACCCGCAAAAAAGAGACCTGCAACATCTTTGGATTCCAATGTGGATTTTAATGCCCGCGCATCAATCGCGTCATATTCAATCGCATATCCGTACCGCGCAATGCGCGCGTTTACCAGGCCCGGTATTGTGCGAATCCACTTATCTTGGATATCCGCGCCAAACGAAGTTGAAATGCCGTTTGGATAAATTAAATCGCTGTTTAACCCCTCGGGTTCTAAAAACACGTGGTGCGAAGTATGTTCGGGAAAACGCATAACCTTGTCTTCCAAACTGGGGCAATAGCGCGGCCCGGTGCCACGAATATCACCGTTATACATCGGCGCAGATTCTATGTTTTTGCGAATAATGTCGTGCGTCGCGCCCGTTGTGTGCGTGATATAGCATTTTTCATTATAATTGTTATTTTCATCCCCAAACATAAACCAATCGTGTGGTGTGTCGCCCGGTTGTTCCTCTAAATTTGAAAAATCAATAGAGTCGCGATAAATTCGGGCCGGCGTACCGGTTTTTAGCCTCATTAAATCAAAACCGCTTGCGCGCAAAACACCGGAAATAAGTGTGTCGTTTTCTTGGTATTCGCCATTATCCATTAAACGCCCAGATGGGATTTTTTCCGCGCCGCGCGTCACCAAACCGTGCATAAATGTTCCAGTGGTTAAAATGATTGCGCGCGCGCTGTATGCATTGTTTACGGTCTTTTTTTGCAAATCCAAATCAAAAACCTTTTCAAAAACCACGGTTAAGTTTGGAGTGTTGTCTAAAATTTTCATTACCGCCGTATGATATAAATCGCGGTCAATTTGCGCCCGTAATGCGCGTGTTGCCGCGCCGTGCGATGCGTTTAGCATACGAAAATGTATTCCGGACGCGTCCGCCGCCCGTGGCATAACGCCACCCAATGCCGCCAACTCGGCCACCATTTGTGATTTTCCCGGTCCCCCGATTGATGGATTGCAAGACATCGCGCCAATGTCTGATTCCCGCATTGTTAACAACAGTGTCCGTGCCCCACGACGCGCAGCGGCCGCCGCGGCATCCACCCCGGCGTGTCCCCCACCAATAACAATCACATCATATTCGGTCACTGCGTTCCCTTTTTAATTTTCAAAGTTCAATTTATGTGTCCGCCGTCGGCGGACGGCATTATTTGATATTTGTACTTTGAACTTTGTACTTTGAACTTTGTACTTTGGTTAAAACCGTCCCATACCGCCGTTTATATGAATTGTTTGCCCGTTGATATATGACGCCGCGTCAGACGCCAAAAATACACAGGCCGCCGCAATATCGTCCGGTTCGCCAAAACGCCCGGCCGGTATTTGTTCCAGGTATTTTTGTTTCAACGCGTCGGGCAAAACATCGGTCATCGGTGTTTTAATAAATCCCGGTGCAATCGCATTTGCGGTAATACCACGGGATGCAACCTCGGCGGCGATAGATTTTGTCATCGCAATCAACGCGCCCTTGGATGCCGCATAATTTGCCTGGCCCGCGCCGCCAACCACACCAACGATAGACGCCATATTTATAATGCGTCCCCATTTTTGTTTCATCATTGGCATTAATACTGCACGACAAGTTTTAAAAGCCGCACGCAAATTAGTGTTTATCACATCATCAAATTGTGCGTCCGTCATACGCATCAATAAAGTATCCGCCGTAATTCCGGCATTGTTTATCAACACGTCCACACGTCCGCATTTTTCAATTGTTTCCATAACTAAATCCACGCCAGCATTTTCCGCCGCCAAATCACACGGAATTTTGATATAAGAATCATCAAATTCAGAGTTTAATTTGGCAACATTGCGTCCCGATACAACAACCGTCGCCCCGGCATTTTTCATATGTTTTGCAATTGCGCCACCGATTCCACCGGTTGCGCCTGTTATCAAAACAACTTTGTCATTTAATTCAAACATTTTCTTCTCCATATTTTTAGTATACCATTCTGTGTGCCAACTCTTTCATTTTTTCAATGCGTGTGGCGCGAATTTTTTCAACATCTTGTGGATATATATTGCATATGAATTTACCCTTTGAATCTAACAATTTCACGGCCACATATTGCAAGTTTGCCATTTGTTGTGCGCGTTTTTTTGCAGCATCCGCGGTTTGTTTTGGATTCATTGTCAAAGTCAATGTTTTGGATAAAACCATCGGGTCAATATGAATTGTGTTTTCATATTCAGTATTTTTTGCAATAAACTTTTCGATATTGGCATTTTGTGTCGGTGTTTGTTCCTCTACGCTTTTTTTACTTTCAGATTTAAAACCAAATTTATTTTTTACAATGTATTCAATCACACTCAAATCAAAGTTTGCGCCGATGTTTGCGAATATATCCGCATTATCAGCCGTGGTTAATTTCACCGTTTGATATCGTTTTAATAAACTGCGCACAGAATGAATTACATCATCTGCGGATGCACCACGTTTTTTTACACGCAATTCAACCGCGGTTTGATATTTGTAATTAAATTCTGCGACTTTACCGATGTATCGTTTGCCATACGCGTTATACACACGCCAGTTTAAATCATCTTTTTTAACCTTTTTTTCAACAACCGGTTTTTCAAAAGATTCGGCTTTTAATAAAGCACTTTTTTTTGCAGTTCGTATAAAAATATCACGTTTAAATTCACGATATAACCACGATGCGATTTGTCGTGCATATGCCATATTTATTCCGCTGTAAGCGATAAAATCAATTGGTTTATCCGACGCATTTGGCACAACCACCTGACCACTGAACATACTGCGCCAGATAACTTCATATGTTTTTGTTTTATCGTCTTGAAATATTTGATTTAAACCTTGTTTCATAAATTAATCCTCTAATTTCTTAACATTTATTTTGTCAGTTGTGCGCGAAATCAAGCCAGACAATACATTTCCTGGTCCAATCTCTGTGGCATCGGTAATACCCAAATTCACCATTTCCAAAACACTTTCGCGCCAACGCACAGTATGCGTCATTTGATAAATCAACGCATTTTTGATTTCGTCCGGGTCATCAATCACCGAACAGGTTTTATTTGAAATCCATTTTGATTGTGGCGTATGAATTTGCACACACGCAAACGCATCACGCATCGCCGCCGCCGCCGGTTCTTGCACCCGACAATGCACCGGCGCAGAAAGCGCAAGGGGCATAACACGCCGTGCGCCAGCCGATTTTAATTTTTCACTTGCCACATCAACATTTTCTTTTAATCCAGAAATCACAACTTGGCCTGGGCAATTATCGTTTGCAATATCAACATCGGATTCGTTGCAGATTTCACGCACAATATCTATATCCAGTCCCAATACAACCGATGTCAAACCCGCGCCCACAGGCACCGCCGTTTGCATTGCATTTCCACGTGCGCGCAATAATTTTGCGGTGTCGGTCAAACTGATGGCACCCGCCGCACAAAGCGCGGTATATTCACCCAATGAATGCCCCGCAACATATTCTGGCAACGGTAATTCCGCCGCGCGCAACATTGCAATTGATGTCGCCATAATTGCCGGTTGCACATTGCGGGTCAGTGTTAAATCTTCCATCGGACCATTGAAAATAATATCGGTCAATTTTTCGCCCAGAGCGTCGTCCACCGCATCAAAGGTGGCACGCGCCGCGGCGTTGTTTTTATACAGTTCCGCACCCATACCAACGATTTGTGCGCCCTGACCTGGAAATACAAATATCGACGACATAGTTTTTATCCTTTAATGAATGTTTATATATGTATCTAAAAACTTGATTATTTGCCAAGGAACCAAATTTGAGCTTACTGGTAAATGTTTAAGTAAATTTTTATCAACAACAATATCATTATCTGTTAATTTACGGCATTCAACATAGCGACGCGTATATGTTGTCCTGTCGCCAGTATTTGGATTTATTTGACCCAGTTCTTCAATTTCTCGAACACCACCAAAATATACAGGGGCATCTGCTGGTAATTTTAATTTATCAAAATCAAATATGTTGTTATATTTTTGTTTCAGGAATTTACGAATATCACGTGGATAAGTTAATTCGTCCGTAACAATAATATTAATTTTTTTACTATCTAAAACTACCGGTTTTTGATCTTGAACATATTTTTTTGCCAAAACAGTTTTGGTTAAAATCAATTCAAAAGAATCATAGTTTAAAGAATTTTGCACAATATCACGCAGATTAAATATATCTGAAAACCGGCCCTTCTGACAGACGGCACCTTTTTTAATATTATATTCAAACACAACACCCAAACTAAAATCCATATAAAACTCCATATTTTTCAAGAGAATTATAGAAAAAATCCGCGAAAAATCAAATTTTTATTATTTGCGCAGGGAAAATTCGCAACCGCAATATTTTTGCCGGTAAAAATCAGATTCACGATTGATTTTTTGGCGCAGGGTTGAATCCCAATCGATTGGCATATAAATAATTTCGCCCAATGCGTCCCGCCCGGCGGCATCAACCTGAGCCTGGTCTTTGAAACGCGACACACCAAACACAGACCCAACGGCATCGTATCCGTGTTGTGCGGCAAATTCGCGTGCATATGCAAAACGAAACGCAAAGCATTTACTGCATCGCGCACCGCGTTCTGGCTCGTTCTCTAACCCACGCACACATTCGCGCCACGCGTCGTGGTTATAATCGCCGACCGCGTATTTCACCCCCAGTTTTTCACAGTATTTAATTTGTTCGGCGAGTCTTTTTTGATATTCTAAATCGGGATAAATATTTGGATTATAAAACAAAACGATAAAATCCCCCACGCCCGGTATTGCGCCGTCCGCCAATTGACGAATTGCACCCGCGCTGCACGGTGCACAACAAGACATCAAAACCAATCGTTTTTTATCGCACATTTTCGCCAAAGAATTTTAACAAATTTTGATTAATATTATCTGTATCCGCGACCCAGTTATTTAATATAGTTTTTGTGAACGGGATATCGTGTTTATTGATACGACGAACTTTTGGTTGGTTATTATATTTCGACCCGATAAAAACACTTGCCAAATCGTATGTTTTATACCCTGGGTTATACAGCATAATTTCCCGAAAAGTTTGCACCCTGTCGTCCAGGTTTGTTGCTTCGCGCGTTAACAGCACAAAATTCAGGCCATTAAAATCCACATTTTTAATTTTATCAACAAATATCGCAGCATTGACATTTTGCGGTAAATATTTCCGCTTTACCCCAGATACATATTGTGTTTCATAATAATACCGCACAGACACGTCCCCATGTTCACGCCGCGGGCGTTTTTTTACCAAAGTATTATCAATTTCATCCGTCATAATTTGCGCAATATTATATTCGATAAATTTTTTTTGCCCATCCGGCCATATGGTTGCGTTTGGCCCGCGTTCAAAGAATTGGGTTTCTTCCAGAATGAATTTTTCATACCCGTCTAATTTATGTTTTTTGACCGCGGTTTTTATCCGATTAATCAGAAACAGTTTTGTTTTAAAATCTTTTCCATTGAACAAATAAATTCTTGTGCCATCCGCATTTTGAACCAATGCTTTATATTTTGTTGCCATATGCCACGCCCCCAAATTTATAATGATATATTACCGTTCATTTTCACCAAAGAACGCACGAATATTTGTCGGAATCACGCCGTCCCGCATCAGGTTTTCATCAACCTTGGTGCACAAAGACCCACAACCGATTTTATCAATCTTCAACAAGGCGCGTTTTTTACCAACAATTGGTGAACCATTTTTCTTATTCAAATCAACACATTGGGTGTATTTTAACACGCGAATTTTTTCCCATTTATTGCCGGTTGACTTGTTTACGGCCGCCGCCAAAGAATCCAAATTTCCATCCCATTGCGACACAATAACACTTTGACCGTTTTCCAATGTTGCCCGCACAGAATAATAATTTTCAATTTTATGTCTTAACTTTTTACCCATATTTTATCCTTTATATTCAGAACCAATTTTAACCGTATCATCTAATTCAATAATTTTTGTGGCGTCCATACCCACGCCTAATTCACACGCACTGCACATCATACCGTTTGATTTAACGCCACCGACATTACGCGCCGACAAAGGCTTAGGTGTGCCCGGCAAAACGCATCCCACCGGGGCCAGAACGCCAACCAATCCCACACGCACATTTGGTGCGCCACAAACAATTTGCAATTTGTCGTTGCCACTATCCACCGTCAAAATATGCAGATTTTCGCGGTTGGGGTGTGGTTTAACCTCTAAAATTTTCGCGACAATCGGCGCAACAGATTTTGGTTTCGCCGAATATTTTTCGTTGATTTCGGCAACGCGCGCATCGTCAATTCTTTCGAACAGATTTTCCGGCACGGCAAATTTTTCACCGTTTGCGATTCTGGATTCGAATTTTGTTGGCCACGACAAATCGTGCGTCACGCCAAAAATATTTTGCATCTTTGTTGCGGTCGTTGGCATAAAAGGTGCCGACACACGCGCATACAAATCAATCAGTTGAAAACAATTATTCAACGCATTTGCGGCATCGTCCATCTTGCCTTCTTTGACCAATGCCCACGGCGCGGTTTCCGTCATATATTCATTACCAATCGCATACATCGACCGCAGCGCAAAAATCGCCGCACGAAATTCGCAAGCATCCAACGCACGTGTCAAATCCGCCAATTTTTCATTTATTTTATCTGCCAAATCGGTGTAGGTTTTTCCGGCCGCCGGGACCGTCAATCCAAAATTTTTTTCGGTCAGTTTGCAAACGCGTGAAACAAAGTTCCCCAACATACCGTTCAAATCTTTATTCACGATTTCCGCAAATTTTTGCACAGTAAAATCGGTATCATCTGTTTCCGGTGCCGATGCCAGCAACGCATACCGCCAGCAATCGCTTGGCGCGATGGAAATAGCACTGTCTAAAAATATTCCACGATTTTCAGATTTAGAAAACTTTCCACCATCAAAATTCAAAAAATTCATAGATTTTAATTGGTCAACTGTTTTCCAATTGTCATCCATTGCCAATTCTTGTTCTGGGAAAAATACGGCGTGAAATTTAACATTATCCTTGCCCATAAATTGCGCATAGTGGGTATCGGGATTTTTCCACCAATCGGCCCAATTGTCTGTTGCCGCCTGGGATATTGAAACATAGCCCCACGGCGCATCAAACCAAACATAGAAAACCTTGTCCTCGAATCCGGGTTTGTTTACCGGAATTCCCCACGGTAAATCGCGAGTAATTGAAGTATCCATCAATTCATCTGACGCCCATCCATTTGCAATTGCGGCGGCGGTTTTTGACCATTTTGGCGCGTGAGTTTTCAACCAATTGCGCCATTTTTCTTGGACGCGAGACGCCAAAAAGAACAAATTTTTTGTTTTGCGCATTTCAATATTGGTTGACCCCGAAATAGCCGAACGCGGATTTAATAATTCGGTTGCCTCGTAAATCGCACTGCAATTATCGCATTGGTCACCACGGGCCCGTTCATATCCGCATTTCGGACAGGTTCCATTTAATTGACGGTCGGCCAAGAACATACCGTCATCGACACTGTACGGTTGAATTGTTTCGCGTTCTTCAATCAGTCCCTCGTCTTGCAAACGATTGAATAATTTGTGAATCAATTTTTCTTGTAAATCCGTGTGTGTGCGTCCATATAAATCAAAAGACAAATTAAAATCCCGCACCGCCCGCAATTGTTTTTCATAATATTTATTGGTATATTCTAATACAGGCATATTTTCACGCATTGCGCCAACAATCGCCGGTGTTCCGTGTTCATCGGCACCACCAATATATAACACATCGCGGCCCAGCGCGCGACAAAAACGCGCATACACATCAGACGGCAACCAGCATCCAATTAAATGTCCCAAATGCAATTCGCCATTCACATATGGTAAAGCCGATGTAATCAAATATTTCTGTGCCATTATACCAAATCCTTTTTTATTCAGATTTGATTATAGCCGAAAAAATCCCATATGCAAGTTTCATAAAATCAAACATATCAACCAAACATAAAAAAACACCGCCATTGCGGTATTTTTGAAACTTGTTGTCTGCCACCCGAAGCCCCGGCGAAATATGACCTGCCACCCAAAGCCCTTTGGCGAAGTATGGCCTGCCACACGAAGCTTTAGCGAAGTGTGGTGGGTGGTATTGGGCTCGAACCAACGACCTCCACGATGTCAACGTGACGCTCTAGCCAACTGAGCTAACCACCCAGAACTGTTTTCTTTACTATTTTTTACAAAACAAAACTGTCAAAGCCCACGCATTATAACATCAAAATTCAGATTTGCAAATATTTTATTGCGCCACCGGTCCCGCAATAAAATCACCCGTACCTTTGTTTTCAAAGAACTCACCCGATACTTTGTCATACATCCCGATTTTGCCATCTGGATTTTTCGCAGGAACACCATTAAACACCAATGCATTATCAGCATTATATATTCTTACATATTTCCAAGAAGAAGCTGATCTATTATAGTTATAGCCAGATACACCAGGATTATTAGTTTTGCAAATCCATAACGACAAGTCCGAATTTGAGAATGATTCTGTAGCAGTATTTCGGGATTTTAATTCTCCATTTATATACAATCCTTCTTTGGTCATTTTATAGTTATAAAAAGTATCGGTTCTCACCCCCAAATTAGATATAACTACATTCATTCCGCCTGAGCCAGCACCCCAATTCGCATTTCCAGAAGAGTTTGCTAAACCAAACTGAGCTCCCCAATCTGCAGAACCCCATAGCCCTCTTCCTGCACCAAAAAACATATCACCAGCTTGTGGAACAGACATTTCAAATTCAACGGACCAATCCCAATTTGTCGCGATAATCCCCGTATCGATATACTGTGTCCCGGTGGATTCTATATACTGCAATTGTGTGTATCCCACGGGCAAGTCCCAGGCGTTTTCCACAATCTCATACCAATGGGGGATGCCGCTGGCGTCCTCGACCAGCAGGCACTTTTTGCCGGCGGGGCATTTTTCATTGTCATCCGCAATGTCGTTCGGCCGGGTTTGCTTTTGTGCCTGCAAAGTCGCGATGCTCGCCGCCTGAGTAATTGTGTTCGACACCACCGTATCCACCACCGAAATCGCATTCGCCAACGCCGTATTCAACGGACTGAATGCAGTTTCGTTGTATTTAGTAGTCGCAATTTCTATTTTATCGCACCACCGTGTTCCAGTCCAATCTTCGACCACTTCCGTGTCCAATGGGTAATAAATTTTTACCGGAGTTCCGGCGGCGTATTGTGCAGCCAGCCATTGTTTAAATGTCTCTGTATCTGTAATTTCTGGTGGTGTATCACTTACACCAAAACCAACCCTATTCACATTAGTAAAAAATAAAAACTTATCAAATGTTCTGTCGTTTGTTACCAGGCTGTTGATGTATGTTTTATTATGAGAACATAAAGAAGCGTTGGTGACTTTGTTCATATCATACGGGATGGTTGTAACGCCATAAACATTATACTGCACGTCAATACTTTCGCGTCCGGTAAATATATATTCACCAACGCGGCGAGTGATTTTACCCGTTGACGCGTCGTAAGAATCCGCAATGTTGCCAACTTTGCGTAATACCATATCACCCTGTTTATAAAATGTTGGATAAATTGGATTGGTAGGTGTTGGGGTTCCGTCTTGCACGACAGTTCCGGTTGCTGATGTGTAATCATAGCACGCACCCCACACAGGCAATGCCCACAACAGCCCCAAGATGAGGCTTAATATTTTTCTCATAGTTTTTCTCCCGTTCTTTCTTTTTGTTTTTTGTTGCCAAACCGACAAAACGCAAACGCGTTTTGTCATCCTGAGCGAAGTCGAAAGCGGTCGTCAGACCGCGTGGATCTGGGTTTGTCGACTGCGTTCGATTACTTATGGGGCGGTGCCTCAACGTAATCTCACTACGCTCAGGATGACACAACGGCAATGCCGTCGTGTCTGGTATTCTTGCGGCGTTTGTTTGCGGGGATGCCAGAAAGGCCTTAGCAGTTTTTAATGGGAATTGAATTCGGTCTGAAAAACATCCCACGCAAAACAAAAAAACACCGCTGGGAAATCAGCGGGAAAAAATAACGGCAGGGTGTTCAAAAATCAGTTATCCAATGATCCCACATACATTACTGTATGCAGCACCCCACCAATCATAACGACGAAGGGGTATAAATAAAGGGATAAAAATTTACATTTATAAATCACGGAAATACTTATTTACCGACGATGAATAAATGTCGGTGCAAAATATGGATGTAACAAACACAATCATCCCGATTATCGAATCGGTTTTTTCAGATTGGGAGAGTCACGATGCAGACTTTGCACCGGGATAACTGGGCTTTTGAAGTGCCCTTCCGAAATCAACTCCCTGGTGATTTCTGATGTCATTATAGAAAAAAATTTTTTGCGTATGCAATAAATTTTTTAACTGCTATTTCCGGATATTCCCCTTCTTTATGAAAGAAGGAGTGGCACGAAACCGTCAGGTTGAGTGACGGGGTAGTTGTGATTTTTATTTTTTATGGCGACGCCGTTTCACTTTGTCGCCGTGCACAATTACCTCCCCCTGCTGACGCAGGGTACTCCTTGTTTCGCTCGGGCTTGCGCCCTGTGCGGCACTCCTGACGATTTGACAAAGTCAAATCTACTCGTAGTCATAAAGAAGGAGACGGCGCGTCGCGCCGGATTTTTGTTGCAAATCCTTGCATTTCGGGAAAAAATCTGATAAAATAACACAGATATATAAAAAGGTTATTCGATGTCTGAAAAAATTATTTTAACCGGTATTAAACCAACCGGTATGCCACATATTGGGAACTATATCGGCGCGTTAAAGCCATTAATTGAAAATTCCCGGCACAATAAAACAATCGTTTTTATCGCGGATTTGCACGCGTTGAACTCTATCCACGATGCAAAAACAATTAAACAGCATACCTATGAAATCGCCGCGTTGTTGGTTGCGATGGGACTGGATATGAATAACGCGATTTTATTCCGGCAATCTGATATTGATGCGGTGTATAAATTAAACACTTTGTTAATGAACGTCACACCCAAAGGGTTGATGAATCGCGCCCATTCTTACAAGGCTATGTTGGAAAAAAATACCGCCGCGGGCGACGATGTGGATGCGGGCGTAAATATGGGATTATACACATATCCGATTTTGATGTCTGCCGACATTTTGTTATATAACACCGACATTGTTCCCGTTGGTGCCGACCAGAAACAACACGTTGAATTCGCACGCGACATCGCGGAATATTTTAATCGGACATACGGCAACCTGTTCCGGTTACCCGAACCCCAGATTGGAATTGATGCCGGTCTGGTCCCTGGTTTGGACGGTCGCAAAATGAGCAAATCTTATGACAACACAATCCCATTATTTGCACCAGCAAACGAATTAAAAAAACGCGTTATGCGCATCATCACCGACAGCAAATTGCCGGACGAGCCAAAAAATCCCGATGAATCGACAATATTTTTGTTGTATAAACATTTTGCCAACGCCACAGATGTTGCGAATTTGCGCGAAATGTTTGAAAACGGAAAAATCGGTTATGGCGATGCGAAAAAAATGTTGTTCGACGCGATAAACTCATCACTTGCCGCGCCACGCGAAAAATACGAACATTTGATGTCGCACACAAATGAACTGGATGAAATTTTGGCGTCTGGTGCCGCACGCGCCCGCGAAATTGCCAATAAAACAATCGAACGCGTCATACGCGCAATGCTGGGTTAAACAATTAAAAAAAATGGAGAGAGAATATGAAACAATCAACACTTTGGATTATCGGAATTATTTTGGCATTATTGGGTTATAATTTTATAACCCCGGTGACACCGCGCACAATTACAACAACGGGCGAATGCCTGACCACGGCACCACGCGACCGGACGGCGATTACCCTGCGGGTCACAACGGTGGACAAAAACGCATTGAAATCTATGCGTGATGCAACGGCGCGTGTTGCGGAAATTAATGCGTATTTGGAAAACTTGGATGTGAAAACACAAACGACCGAATTTAATTCATACGAAAAGTCCGAGTGGAATCACGCCACACAAAAATCAATAAATCTGGGCACGGAAACAACAATCGCAATAGAGGTGTCTGCCGATAATACCGACATCATCGAACAGGTTTTAAACCAATTCGCCGGCCAACCAAATATATATGTCGGCAACCTGCAAATGTTTACATCGGCCGAAACATTGCAACCAATCGTCCAAGAATGTATGTCTGCGGCGGTTGAAAACGCCCGTATGCGCGCAACCGCACTGGCGGCCGGCGACAATTCGTATGTCGGAAAAATGTTGTCGGTATCATATGGTACGTCGCCAAATGTCACGGCACCAACCGCAAATTATCGTTTAATGACATCTATGGCCAAGGCCGAAGCAATGGACGCTGGCGCTTTTGGAACTTTATCCGCCAAGGATACAAATGTTTCGGTTAATGTGTCTGCGACATTTGAAATAAAATAAAATGAACGAAATTATATCGGATTTTATAAATTATTTATTGAATACAAAAAAATATTCAACGCACACGGCAACGGCGTATGAATCTGACCTGGGCGATTTTATATCATTTTATGCGCGATGGTCCGGAACAACGCCGATGCCCGACGATTTGGCGCGCATTGACACAATTGCATTTCGCGCTTGGTTGGCGGACCGTGCACGGCGAAAAATGGAACACAAATCCACCGCACGCGCCCTGTCCGCGGTTCGCAGTTTTTATAAATACATTGCGAAAAATCATAATATTCAAAACGACGCAATCGGATTAATATCGGCACCACGCGTGCCACGAAAACTGTCCAAAGCAATCGACCCGCCCCAGGTCGCAGATATGAAATCCGCCATTGGCGTAATCGACACGACGCATCCGTGGATTGCTGCGCGCGATTGGGCATTGGTTATGTTGCTGTTTGGGTGCGGCCTGCGTATATCCGAGGCATTGGCATTGCGTCAACGGGATTTTGCATCGCGCCCCGATACATTACGCATCATCGGCAAAGGACAAAAGGAAAGAATTGTTCCGGTATTACCGGCGGTAAACGATGCAATTGCAAAATACATTGCCGCATCTCCATATGCAACGGATGTCAACCGCCCACTGTTTCGCAGTGTACGCGGATTACCAATGACGGCGCGTATGGCGGAAAAAGTTGTTGAAAACCTGCGTAATTATTTACAATTGCCGGATTATGTGACACCACACGCACTGCGACACACATTTGCGACGGCACTGTTGGCGGGCGGCGCGGATTTACGCACACTGCAAGAATTATTGGGCCACGCATCATTGTCCACAACACAACTGTACACCCGGGTTAATATGGCCGAAATAAATAATATTTATGCCCACGCCCATCCATTTGCACACTCCGATAACAACAAATAAAAACCGCCAAAATGGCGGTTTTTATTTTGGACATATTCCCGTTTATTAACGAGAATAAAATTCGACGACCAACTCCGGTGACATTTGCACGGGGTATGGAACATCCGCGAACGCAGGCACGCGAACAAATGTCGCGGTAAAGTTCGCACTGTCAACATTGACATAGTCACAGAAATTGCGTTCACCCGATTCCAATGCCAACACAACCAATGGCATTTGTTTCGCTTTCTCGCTGACGGTGATGACATCACCCGGATTGACGCGATATGATGGAATCTTGACACGTTTACCATTAACCATAATATGACCGTGGTTAATCAATTGACGCGATGAAAATACGGTTGGCGCCAATTTTGCACGATACACAACCGCATCCAAACGACGTTCCAGCAAACCAATCAAATTATCCGGTGTGTCGCCACGCATATTATCAGCCTCGGCATAATATTTGTGGAATTTCTTTTCGCCAATATTGCCGTAATATCCCTTTAATGTTTGTTTTGCGCGCATCTGTTGTGCGTATGCAGAATTGTTTCCACCGCGGGATGTTGGACCGTGTTGTCCCGGTTTATATTTGCGTTTGTTAAATGGGGATTTAGCCTGGCCCCACAGGTTCACGCCCAAAGAACGAGCGATTTTCAATTTACGTGTGCTACGTTTTGCACCGGCTCTTGCCATAATTAATCCTTTTGTTTTTGGTTTTTTTGGTGCCAGATATTTCACAGAATCCTTATCACGGACGGGACCAAAAAGCACCGCCGTTTAATCAGTTCTGATTACCCAGCGGTGCATATATTAAAGTAATTTTACCAGAAAATCAAGTATTTTCTTGTATTTTTATAATGTCCGGTCACGACCAAAGACCAAATCCGCAAATACGGCACGCATTTTTTTCCGTCTGTCCGCACTATTTTGCGACGCTTCCTGTTTTTTTGCAGAACGCGCCAATGTTTTTTCTTGGGATTTAATTTTTTTATCCAGCCCACGACGAACCAGTCCAAATTTCCATTTCATATAACCCGTTGCATCAAAAGTATAAGCAAAACCATTTTCGGATACTTTGACCACAGAACCATTAAATTCAATTATTGTGCGATATCCGTGCGCATCTTGATGCCAATCCATTATATAACGTGCATATACGGTGGTTTCGTGTACCAATCTGACATTGGTTGCCGTATCATCCAACGCAGTCAAAATTTTGTTTGTCACATCAATATCGCCTTTGACCTTTTTTACAGTGTCGGCAAAACGTTCAAACGGCAGACCTTCCGTCGCATCAGCCAAAGCAATCTTTAACAAAAATAATTTTGCACGAACATTTACACCTTCGTGCACGATAACACGCAATGCGCCCGGCATATCATCATCAAAAGCACGAATAATCGTATCGAATTTAGTCATTCGAATTTCGTATTTTTTGTCGTCCTTATGAAAAACAATGTATTTATCATCCAATACCTTGACAACAGTATCCACGTTATTCAATGTATTTAATACATCTTGCAACACCGCAACATTTTCTCTGCGTTCTTGCTTGTCTATAAAAACATTTTTTCTAAACATTAAATTATCCCTTTTTGTTTTTTAACCACACAACAAATATAATACAAATATATTATTTTGTCAATATATTTATTTAACAAATTGCCCCACGGCATATACCTGGGGCAAAAGATTAAAACTGAACCCGTGGTGCCTTGCGTTCGGCATCATCGATTTCAAACAATTTTTCAGATTTAATACCAAACATATTTGCAATTAAATTTGTCGGGAATTGCTCAATCGCGGTATTTAAGCCCATCACCACAGTATTGTAAAATTGACGCGTTGCCTGGATTTTATTTTCCGTATCCGTCAATTCACGTTGCAATTCCAAGAAATTTTCATTGGCTTTCAAATTCGGATAACTTTCCGCCAACGCAAAAATATTTTTCAACGCCCCAGACAACGCGTTTTCCGCAACGCTCTTGTCCGCCGCACCCGAGGCATTCATCGCCGCATTACGCGCCGCAATCACCGCATTTAATGTTTCTTTTTCGTGTTTTGCGGCCCCTTTGACACTTTCCAATAAATTTGGAATCAAATCATAACGACGTTTTAATTGTGTATCAATTGTCGCCCAGGCTTCGCGACATTGATTACGACGCGCGACCAATCCATTATACACAAAAACCACATACAAAATCAGAACTGCTAAAACAATTAAAACTGTTGTCATATTAAAAACTCCTTTGTCTTACCAAATATAATACAAACGACATAAAAAATCAAGATGCATACATTACAAAAAAACACCGCCCGGTCCCCAAATTTCCAGGCGGCATTTTATAAAAAACATATGTCCTTATTTTTTCCAGAACGCAAAACCGCGTTTTTTTTCTGCGCGATCTTCGTGTTCGGCCTTGTGCTTGCGTTCTTCGCGCGCACGACGACGTTCGGCACGACGTTCTTGGAATCGCGCCGCGGATTCCTCGTCACGTTGAACAACGCGCAGCGTTGTCACAGACAATTTTCCATTGCGTGGTTCTTCTTCGAATTCGACAATATCATTTTCATTTAAATATCTAATATCCGCATCTTTTAACGCAGACGAATGAACAAAAACATCATCTGTATTTCCATCCGCATTTGGCGCATCCGGCGCAATAAAACCGAAACATTTTTTGGCATTATACCATTTAACCTTTCCTTGACGCATAACTAAATCCTTTCTTATGCTTGTTATGGTTCTGGACAAAAATCCAACCCAGAACCTCTGATAATATATTAAACAGTTTTTATTTACAACGCAAGCAAATACCGGCCAGGCATCTATTCCACAACCATATTATTTTTATAATAACGTTGCACTTCCTTCATAACGAAATTAAACAATTTACTGGCCGTGTCATCGTTTGGCACATTCCAATCAGATTGCGAATATGGCATTGCCGCAACCAACACAAAACGCGCCATAAATAAAAATATTTGTGTTTCTTGGTCCTTGGTTAACTTTGCCGGGACATACGTCATATGAAAAATTTCATTTTCCACTGCCAAGGTCAATTTTGCCCGAATATGTTCCATTAATTTTGCCGGATAATATAAATTGCAATCCTTTGGGAAACCATCAAACATAGAAATATCGTGGTCACGTGAATACAAAATATTCCACCCCACCCGTTCGAATAAATCTTGCAAGCAATCCACAATCATCAAATTATATTGCCGAACGCCCTGCTCCATATAATCACAGGATTCTTGTTGTTTATCCAAATTTCCACCAGATTTTCGTATCGCCTCGTAATTTTTATGCGTATGGATTTCAGCCTCGAAAAACTTGCGCACTTGGCAAATAATTTCCATTGGTACAACATCGCCATTTTTACCGATATTCAAAATAATCTTGGCATCACGGTAATTTCGCGGATTTGTTATATCATAAAATTTATCACGAATTTCCAAAATTCTGTCGGGCATAACTTCTTGGATTCGTTCAATAAAGGTTCTGGCCTGGGGAATCAAATCGAACAAACATTTTATACGCCATACATCGGCCAGACACCGATGCGCCGGTTTAATTTTATCCAAACCACGCACCAATTCCACCACCAGATTTTTATCCGCATTTCCAACAATATCCAACATTGCCGCCGCCGCATCGGTTATATATTTTGCGGCAAACTGTTCCCGAATTTTGTTTTCCAGATTGGACATTGAATCAGAATCTAACTTTTGTCCCAATGTGTCAGACACAACCTCTAACACCGAATTAAAAAAACGCGTATAATATTTCCCGGTGACTTTATCAATCGCGCGATGAACATCTTTTTGTGCACCAACAATAACCGTCACGATTGATGATACCGACAAATCAATTTGATAATGTTCCGGGGATGTAAAAAATTGATTTCGCATCGGATCCATATCTAAACGATGCTGAACCAAATAAGATTCCAACGGATTAATATCCGCAATTTTCATTTTTACATTTTTTCCAGAATTAGATGCAACATCATACGGCACAACCGCGGCCTTGGGCGCACCCAGGCATTTGCCCAGGACGTGAAAAACCTCGCGAAACCAATCCATTCCATTGGAATATACCAATTTCAAATAATCAGCCGCCGCGGCATCAATGCGCCCTGCATTTAATGCCTCATCAATCACCGCCAAATTTTCCGCATCCCGCGCCAGTGTTCGCGCCCGCGCATCCATATTATCCGACATATTCCCTACATTTTATTATTTATTAGACAATACATTACTTATCATATCACGGGTTCTTTCAATCCCATATATCATAATAAAATTCGGCAAACGCGGTCCGCTTTCTTGGCCCAACAAAACATTGTAAAACATCGCAAAGAAATCACGCAATTTATCCTGGGCGTAATATTTTTTGCCAATATCATAACAATATGTTTCCAAATCTTTTTCTATATCAGATTTACCAATAAATTGTGTTAAGCCATCTGCCAAATCTTGTAAAACGATGCGTTCTTGATCAGTTGGTTCACGATATTTTTTATTTGGTTTAACGAAATCGTGATAATAACGCACCGCACATTCCGCCATTTTATTCAAATCCGGACAATTTTGTGCATTTAACTGTGGATTATATGCCGTGATATATCCCCACATATCATCAATACTTTCTGTATTTGCCGCACTGGCCAAATTTAATAACAAATTATAAGATATCGGCATACGTCCAGACGGCACACCGTGCTCACGATGTATATAAACCACCGGATTTGTAATCTTTGCAGTATCATCTTGTTTATCATAGTTATTCAAGTGTTGATAATATTCATCCACGCTGCGTGGTATTACATCAAAATACAATCTTTTAATTGTTGTTGGTTTGTTATACATAAACAACGCCAAACTTTCAGGATTTGCGTATTTCAACCACTCTTCAATACTAATACCATTACCTTTGGTTTTAGAAATTTTCTGTCCCTGCTCGTCAACGAATAATTGATATGTTAAATTTTCCGGTGCCCGTCCGCCCAAAACACGAACAATTTGCCCAGACAATTTATAAGAATCTGTCAAATCCGCACCACACATTTCATAATCAACATCCAACGCCAACCAACGCATTGCCCAATCGGCCTTCCATTGTAATTTAGCCATCCCATTTAATACAGATTGTTCAACATATGTTCCATCTTCGTCATCAAACGCGACAATTCCGGCACTTGCATCAATAACCTTGACAGGCACCTGTAAAACACGTCCCGATTTCGGCGAAATTGGCATAATCGGACTGTATGTTTGCCGTCTTTCTTCGCCCAATGTTGGCAACATTATTTGCATAATTTTATCGTAATTTTCCAGAACCTTGATTAACGCATCATTAAACGCCCCAGATTTATACATCTGCGTAGAACTCATAAATTCATATTCGAAACCATAACTGTCCAAAAATTCACGCAACATCGCGTTATTGTGTGCGGCAAAACTGTCATATTTACCGAACGGATCCGGCACAGCGGTCAATGGCGAACCGATATACTTTGCAACATTCTCTTGATTTGGAATATTGCTGGGCACCTTGCGCAGTCCATCCATATCATCAGAAAACGCAATCAAACGTGTTGGAATATCAGAAATTTTAGAAAATGCCCAACGAACCATACTGGTACGTGCAACCTCGCCAAAAGTGCCGATGTGCGGCAAACCGGATGGTCCATAACCTGTTTCAAACAACACATAACCCTTGGCCGGGGTTTTGTTGCCAATGTGCGCCAATATTTTGCGTGCCTCTTGAAACGGCCATGTGTTTATTTGACTGTAATCTATGTTTTCTGCCATTGTTTTGTCCTTTGGTTTTAAAAAACGGACGCCGAAAAAGTGCGTCCGTTTTGAATTTTGGATCGCACCCGTTATAGTAAAAATTTTTTTATATTCAAAATCATATAAATTACTCTATTCAGGTATCAAATCAATTATTACCATCAAACACCCCATTTGTCAAAGGATAATTTACCACAACAAAAAAACACCAATTTTACAACACAATCAGGATTTTTTTCAAACCACGACGGACTTTATACCCCTTGACAAAATACAAAAAAGAATTATATTTCACAAGAGTTCCAGGCCTTTGCATATTTTTGCACGGCCTGTTTCTTTTTATAACGCTATCCAAGGAGTTGTTATGATTTACGGTTATTGTCGTGTTTCAACCCAGCATCAACATGAGGAAAACCAACATTTTGTAATTGAAAAATTCGCCAGAGCAAACAACATCCGGGTCAACACCTGGGTCGAAGAAAAAATATCCAGCAGCAAACGATTATCTGAACGCAAACTGGGTGCGTTATTAAAAGAATTAAAAAGTGGCGACATTTTAATCACAACCGAAATATCACGACTGGGCCGCAGTTTACTGGAAGTAATGGGAATTTTACAAATGTGCCTGGAACAAGAATGCCAGGTTTGGACACTGAAAGAAAATTTCAGACTTGGTGCCGATATTCAATCCAAGGTTTTAGCGTTTGCGTTTGGCCTGTCCGCCGAATTATCCAAACAATTATTACAAGAACGCGTCCGGGAAAGCCTGGCCCGATTAAAGGCAAACGGTAAAAAACTGGGACGACCACGTGGCGCACAATCAAAAATGTCAAAACTGCAACGCAATCAAAAAAGATTGGACTATTTAATGACCAGTGGCGTCAGCAAAACCGAAATCGCGCGTATTATGGGCGTTCACAAAACAACACTGTATAAATACCTGAACAACCCAAATGACTTTTTGTAAAAAAACGCCAAACAACAATTACACCGAATATTTTTCAAACACTTTGTTTAATTGATTATGCACCTGGATAATTGTTGCACACTTTGACATATGTTTGACCGATGCCGCCCCAATATATGTGCAACACGACGCAACACCACCGCAAATATCTTGCAATATTTTATCAATATCACCGGTATATGGTACCTGTAATTCGCGTCCCTCGGACGTTTTATAATCCGCCATACCACCGGCAAATTTATTATTCGCATATTCAGATGACATTCCATAATATTGTTTGAAATATTTAACACACACCACCGGATGACCATCCACAATTTCATTTGTTTGAAAATGCTTTTCAATTATGTCACCGGCTGACTCGTCCGTCCCGGCAAAAATTCCGCCCGCCATAACGAAATCAGAATTCAAACAAAACGCCTTGCTAATATCACCCACATCAACAATTCCACCATCGGCACATATATGTCCAGACACAGAATGCGCGACATCCGCACATTCCAAAATCAACGACACCATCGGCACACCACATCCCGTTTGTCGCCGCGTTAAACACGCCGACCCGGATCCAATACCGCATTTTATAACATCGGCATAATCCAACATTTTCAAACAAATGTCTGGACTGGCAATATTTCCCGCCATAATCACAGAATTTGGAAATTCATCCCGCACACGCGCCAAAATTTCCAATGCCTTTGGGATATAAAAATTCGGCGCATCAATACAGATATTTTGCGATTTTGTCCATCCATATTCAGATTCCAACGCGTGCAATTTTTGAATATCGTCATCGATATTTTTTAATCCAATTGTTAAAAATAAATTATCCAACGGCACATTTGCATTTTGCAAAAAATGCCCTATTTCATCTGTTGAATAATGTTTATGCAGCGTTGCAAACATTCCGCGTGCCAACAAATGCGAGGCAACATCCGTATTTCCAACCGTCGCCATATTCGCATTAAACACCCCCAATCCCGTGCGTGTTTGTCCGTGTTTAAATTTAAAAACACGTTGCAAATTCACATCACGCCGCGAATTCAGGTTTATACCCATTTTTGGACGAATTAAAATATCAGAATAATCTAAATAAACACCCGATAATATTTGCGTCATAGCATAACCCCTTTCTCGAATAATATTATAGGAAAAATCAACCCACATTGACAACAAAAAAACGCCCAAAAACAGGACGTCTGAAAAAAACAAATTAAACACAAAAATTATCGATGATTTTGTAATGCCTGGGCCATTGCGACCACACCTGGATTTGCCGCAAAAATCAAAAATGTTTTTTAATAAATTCACGCCCAGATTGCGATTTTAGATAATTTTCGAAATCATTGGCTTTATCTTCACTATTTATCGCGAAATACGCTTTCACAACCCACGGCTGATATCTAGCCGTATAACCATTATGATCTGAATTATGTGTTTGTAACCTCTCTTTCAAATCATGCGTATAACCAATATAAAATTTATCCGGGAAATTTTGACTTTGTAAAATATAGACGTAAAACATACTGCCCGTCTCCGTTCACTACGTTCTCTCCGTCGCGGCATCCGCTTCGCGTGATTAAAATCACATCGCTCCGCCCGATAAAAATCGCGACGGAGCGAAGCGAAGACGGATGGTGCGAGCAAAGTACTTCGCCGGCTGTCGCCGGCTCGCCTCGCAACCCTTCGGGTTCTCGCCCCTTTGCACGAGATATTTAAAAACCACCCTTTCGGGTGGTTTAAAATATCTGGTGCGAGCAAAGGGGCTCGAACCCTCGACCTCAACCTTGGCAAGGTTGCGCTCTAGCCAACTGAGCTACGCTCGCAAATGTGTGCATATAATGACATACATTTTTTATATTTGCAAGTGTTTTTTTCTAAAATTCTACGCGCAAACCAACCATTGCGTTTACATACAGCATTTTGTCCGCACTAAACCAATCACGACGCAATTCGTTATCCGCACTGGACAATTGCCATTTTACTTTCGGCAAATACATCGCCCGCGCACCAACATCTAAAAACATCTTGTCCGACACACCATACGAAAATCCCGCCGCCACCACCGGTGCCAAATTAGATGTCCGCGTATCAGATTTATTAAATTGAATAACGCCGGCACTGTCCACTGTACCATACGCCTGTAATTCATATACATCCGACAAATCACCATAAGAATCCGTCAATTGCAACACGGTTTTGGTGTCTGCATACCCCGCCCCAACACCAATATAGGGAATCATCTGTTTTAACGGCTTTTGAATTCCTTCAAAGAAATCATAAAACGCCATCACACTGTAAATATCACTGGCCAATGTTGATTGCACACCACCACTTTGCGCATCCACAACATAGCCTTCGGATGTAATCAAAGACCCCTGGAACAACGGATTTTCGTTATAATCCGTTTCCGCAATATGATCAAATCCCAATTCAATACGCCATTGCGGAGTATCGGGCATAGTAAAACCGACACTGACCCCGGCGGCAAAGGCAATTTCCGAATACTTATTTGCGGCCGGCAAATCCCCCAAACGCGCATAGCCCGCCGGTGCGTATTGCGCCTGGACCGTTGGGTCTTGTAAATCATACCATGCCTGGGTCACGATTTCACCACTGGTTGTGTTAACCATATAATTGCCGGTCAATCCCCCAATATCATTTTGAATTGATGCGCGTCCCATTGACGCCCCGCCACGCACAGACAATACAAATCGCATACCATCGTCCCCGTGCCACGAATCGCGCCGTCCACCCATCGGGTATTGCCAATTTGCACTTGCCACGCCAACGCCCATCAACATAAATACACAAAAACTGGTGATATATTTTTTCATCTCTGCTCTCTTGATATAAAATTTCATCACGCAGATTATACCACAAATCACACATTAAAAAAAACAGTTTTTTATCTCACAATATCATAAAAAATCATTGCCGGTATTGTGCCACCTGTGACTTTTGTGTCCATAGGCGAAAAATCATCATTACCAACCCAAACACCAATTACATATTTGTTGGTTGCACCAATAAACCACGCATCCCTGTTATCGTTACTGGTACCGGTTTTTCCACCCAAGACCCCCGGCGCCGCCGCGCGTTTTCCGGTTCCGCCCGGCGCAACAACATCCGCCAATAATTTTTGCATCGCCTCAACGGTATTTTGTTGTAAAACCTGGATTGGTTCAGATGGATTTCTGTCATATAAAACCGTGCCATCCATTTTTGTAATCTTGGTAATTGAATATGGATGCACAGATTTTCCATCATTCCAAATAACCGCGTACATATTTGTTAAATCCAACAAAGTCATCTCGGACCCGCCCAAAACGGTTGAATATTCGCGTTTTAATTTTGTCCCCACCCCCAGGCGTCCTGCCATATCTAATACAGAATCAATTCCATAAATCTTGGTCAATTTCACCGGCACGGAATTAACACTTTTTGCAAACGCCATCGACAAAGGAATATCACCATAATAATGTTCGTTATAATTTTTTGGATTATAATCCCCAACCGAAAACGGAGAATCATTAACATAAGATTCCGGTGTTAAACCATTTTCCAATGCCATTAAATAAACCACAGGTTTGAACGCACTGCCGGGTTGTCGCGCGGCCAATGTGCGATTAAATTGACTGGTTTGATAATCAATTCCCCCAACCATAGATTTTATCGCACCATCACGCGCCATTGCCAAAACAGCCCCCTGGGATTCAGATATATGACGCGGCAAAACCGCGGCAATACGTTCCTGGGCATTACGATTCAAAGTGGTGTACACATAAACATCTGATTCCAAACCCCCAATAACAGAATCCAATTCTTCCAAAACAAAGTCCGTCCAATAACGATATATATTTGTGTCCCGCGCGCCCGGTGCCGGTGCCAGTTCCGCCGCCGCGCGACGTGCCGCATCCAATGTCAAATAATTTTGTCGCACCATTTCCGCCAATATAATCCGCGCACGCGCGATATTGCGTTCCGGATTTTTTAATGGACTGTAATAAGTTGGCGCCTTTAACATTGCGGCAATTTGCGCAGATTGCGCAACGGACAATTTATCGGCCCCGACCCCAAACATAGTGCGCGCCACGGCATCAATTCCACGCATACCACCAACCAAAGATACACGGTTCATATACAAATCCAGTATTTGATTTTTTGTAAAACGATTTTCCAACCATTGTGCCAAAATCAATTCTTGGACTTTGCGTGAAATTTTTTTATCACGCGACAAGAAAATATTTTTTGCGGTTTGTTGTGTAATTGTTGACCCACCGGCGGCAAAGCGCCCCTTGAATAAATTTAATACCAACGCGCGAAATGTTGAACGCATATCGATTGGACCGTGTTCAAAAAAACGTTTATCTTCGATGGCGACAATCGCCTGCCACACGTGCGGCGGCAAAGTTTCGACCGTAACCGGCGTTCCCATAATACGATTAGAACTGCGAATTTCGTTGCCCGCATCATCCAAAAACACAATTGTCGGCAACCGTTTTTCATACAAAATTGCATCCAGTGACGGCATACGCAAATATACAACCCCAACATATCCCGCAACAAAAATCACACCCAATAACCCCAGATTAAAAACACCCGACCACAACCGCCGACGAAAAGACGGTTTTTCTGTTTTTTTATCTTTCAAAGATGTATCTGTGTTTTTCATATCAAAACATCAATATTCCATATTTTGGGGCAACATATTAACCGGCATTGGTTGTTTTTCTTCCTCTTTTAATTTATTATTTGCAACAACAAATTGTAATCGTTTTATATCTGGATTGTCATTTGGCGATATTTTCGGTATATTCATCAACATCAAACTCTTGTTGTTTTGCAAAAAACCCTCATCAATTTCTGTTACATTTGGTAATTCAATTGATTTCAAACAGTTATTGTAACTAAAAAACCTGCAACCAATTTTTGTTACGTTTGGTAAATTTATTAATGTTAATGATTCATTTTCTCGCAAAAAAGAAGTACCAATTTTTTGTAAATTCGGCGCATTTAAACTTGTTAAACTTTCATTACGTGTTAAAAAACGCGAACCTATTTCTTGCACCATTGGTATATCAATCGTATCCAATTTTTTATTATCCGCCAAGAAACCGTCCCCAATTGTGATAACTTTTGGCAAAATGATATGTTTTATCCCCTTGTTTTCAGATAAAAACTCATTACCAATTTTTTCAACATTTGGCAAATGTATTTCTTGCAAAACCGGGTCCAAAGAAAAATCATTTTCAATTTCCGTCACATCTGGCAAATTCAGTTTTATAATTTGTCCTTTATCCACAGTCACGATTTTTACACCATCTGCAAAAACATCACGCTCATCCTTGCCGTCCGATGATTTTTGCACAACTATGCGCTTTCTCGAAAACGCATCAGACAAATATTTTCTCGCACAAGTCGGACTGTAATCAATACCGGGTATTTGACCAATCTGACCACTTTTTGTATTCAGCACCCACAAACACAACATAATTTCATAATCAGTATTTATTTTGGTAATGGTGCTGCCTCTGACATAAAAATTTGAACCAACATAAACATTATCAACCTCGTAATTATACCGAACCAGTTGGTCATTCACCATACGGAAATTATCCGGCATTTCACTTACCAATGCGTTAAAATCAACATTAAAATATTTTTTCAAAGAATTCACTAATCCCGGAATAATTTTATCCGGATTGCTGTCAAAAGTATTATCTGGATTTGCAACCGTATGATTGTATCGATTTTTGATTGAAATAAAACCACCGGTTTTTGCAATTTGAATTGATATCACGGACGTTCCATATTCATCTTGGCGTTCGGGATTATCCGACGGTTTAATTTTATCCGCACCGCGTTTGATTGCGTGAATCATATAATAATATTTATGACGCGTCGGGTCGCGAAAAGTACACAATTCTTCGTTTGGTCGAAAGTATTTTTTTATTGAATCTTTTTGTTCTTCGGTTTTCACAACAAATGCGTCATAACCGGCATCGCTTAACAATTCCAGCGGATTTTTGTCTGTATAATATTGTGATTCACCCCGCGTTTTATAAATTTCACGAATAACAGGCACCAGTTGTCGCACCTCGTCCGGATTATTACCGGCAAATTCCAAAATATGCACAATATTTGGCACATCCAACAATACCGCGTCGCGAATAACGCGGGCCGCGGCCTCGCCATTTTGTTTTTTTAATTGTTTATAAACAGCATTTGTATCAATTTCTGGCATAATTTACCCTTTTATTTTCAGGCAAATTATACCACAAAAAAACAAAAAATACTATAAAAACTAACGCAGTTTAGCATGCACACGCGGCAAAATCCACGTACCATTATTAAAATCATCAATTCCCGACACATATAACGGAATTTGATATTTTTTTGCTAAATCAATACTGCGTTTGTGTAAAACCTGGCCCCGACCATCCGTCATTAAATCACGCATCCGCGTATAAGATATTTTTTGAAACATCTCTCCCCCCGCTTCTTTATTCGGGTTTTTATCACAAATTCCACCACCATTTTTGAAAAACCAGCAAAAATCTGCGCTACACGCCGCCGCAACAATCACCGCCGAAATGTCGGACCCCTCGCGCCCCAATGTGGTGATATCGCCATATTTTGTGACACCTTGGAATCCCGCCACAACCGGAATTCCATACAAACGATTTACGTGTTCCATTGTTATTTGTTGAATATTTGCCGCACCAAAATTATCATCGGTTTGGATTCCAAATTGCACGGCGTTATAACTGCGCGCCGGAACGCCAATTGCATCCAATCGCATTGCAACCAAGGCCGCCGATTGCATTTCACCCGTTGCCAGCAACGCATCCAATTCACGCGCATCGGGACGCACCGCAATATTATGCGCCATCGCATCCAGATTATTTGTCGTTTTGCCCATTGCCGACACAACAACCGCCCGAATATCATACACATCAGATACTTGTTTTATAACATTTGCGACACGACCAACCGCAGCCGTATCCGAAATCACCGAACCACCAAATTTCAACACCACAGATTTATATTTTATATTCATAAAACTAACCCCGAAATCCCGTTGCCACAATAAACATTTCAACACTGTCCTTGCGCGATGCAGGTGGCTTTATATGATGAACATTTTGGAAACGTTCTTTGATTTGTTTTAACAATTCGTTTGTTGTACCCCCGGTAAAAGATTTTGCCACAAACGCCCCACCCGGCTTTAACGCACGACACGCAAAATCAAACGCATATTCCAACAACACCATTTGCCGCAAATGGTCGGTTTTTTTATGTCCAACCGTATTCGGTGCCATATCAGACACCACAACATCCACCGTGCCCGACGCCGCATTTTCCAAATTTAATTTATGAATCAACCAATCAAGAGCCTCATCGGTTGTAAAATCCCCTTGGTAAAAATCAACACCCGGGATTGGTGTGATTTCCAACAAATCCATCGCGAAAATTTTTGACTTTGGATATGTCCGCGCAATATATTGCGACCACGACCCCGGTGCCGCCCCCAGGTCAACCACAACCTGATTATTTTTCAAGAAATGAAATCTTTCATCCATTTCAATCAGTTTATACGCCGCACGTGCACGATAACCATCTTTATGTGCACGCGCAACATACGGATCGGCCGCCTGGCGTTGCAACCATGCGACCGAAGATTTATGCTGTGCAATTTTTTTATTTAATATTTTCATTTATTTTGCCCCAGGCACCCCACCCGGCATTGCACCCGATTGTTGCATACGCTGCATAACGGCCTCCATTCCCCCCATACGTTGAATCATCGCCATTTGCCGTTTCATATTCAGGTATTGCTTAATAATATGTTCAACATCACGCACCGTGCAACCCGCGGATTCTGCGATACGCGCCTTGGCATTTGCAAAAATTTTTTCCGGGTCCGCGCGTTCTTCGGCGGTCATAGATTCCAAAATTTTAATTTGCGCATCAACACTGCCATCTTTGATTTTTTCACGCATTGCATTAACTGCGCCCGACATACCCGGCACCATTTTCAACAGACCACTAAAATTGCTCATTTTACGAATCTGTTTCAACTGCGCCAACATATCGTTCATATCAAATTGCCCCGACATCATACGTTCCGCAGTCTCGCGCATCCCAGACGGCATTTTGACATCATTCATATTATTTTCATTTAATGTTGCATCATCTTTTTTCTTTTTGCCAAATCCAAACATTTCATACTCCTTGTTCTTAGAAATCTTAACAAAATTTTATTATTTATTCAAATATTTCTTCAGGTATTTACCCGTCAATGATTCTGGTGTCTCGGCAACCTGTTCTGGCGTACCGACGGCAACAACGCGACCACCACCATCACCACCGGTTGGCCCCAAATCGATAATCCAATCAACCGATTTTATCACATCCAAATTATGCTCAATAACGATAACGGTATTTCCCGCATCAACCAATTCTTGCAGAACATTCAGCAACATTTTTATATCTTCGAAATGCAATCCAGTTGTTGGTTCATCCAAAATATAAATTGTTTGTCCGGTACTGACCGCACTCAATTCCTTGGACAACTTAATACGTTGGGCCTCGCCCCCCGACAAGTCCAATGAACTTTGTCCTAATTTGATATATTCCAATCCAACGCGTTTCAACAATTCCAATTTCCGCGCAATTTTTGGCACATTGATAAAGAAACGATATGCTTCCTCGACGGTCATATTCAAAACATCGGCAATCGATTTATCCTTGTATTTCACCGCCAATGTTTCATCGTTATAACGTGTGCCGTGACACTTTTCGCATTCGACATAAACATCCGCCAAGAAATTCATTTCAATCTTGATTTGACCGTCACCCTGACACGCCTCGCACCGGCCGCCCTTGACATTAAACGAAAAACGTCCCTGTGTATACCCCCGCGCTTTGGCCTCGGGCAAATTGGCAAAGAAATCGCGAATATCCGAAAACACACCGACGTATGTTGCCGGATTACTGCGCGGACTGCGCCCAATTGGTGATTGGTCAATATCGACAACTTTATCGACATTTTCCATACCACGAATTACATCGTGCGCACCCATTTCAATCTTGGAATTATAAATTGCACGCATTAACGCCGGATACAATGTATCCAACAACAATGTCGATTTCCCAGACCCCGACACACCGGTCAACGCAATAAATTTTCCCAGTGGAATTTCAACATCAATATTTTTCAAATTATTTGCCCGCGCGCCCTTGATAACAATGGATTTTCCATTACCCGCACGACGAACGGCGGGAACTTCTATACGACGCACACCTGATAAATATTGCCCTGTCAAAGAATCAGGATTTTCTATCACTTGTTGTGGGGTGCCGCTTGCTATAATATTACCACCATTTACACCCGCACCGCGACCAATATCAACCAAGAAATCCGCCGCACGCATTGCATCTTCGTCGTGTTCAACAACAATAACGGTGTTATCCTTGTCGCGCAGCATTTTTAATGTATCCAACAATTTATCATTGTCACTTTGGTGCAGACCAATTGACGGTTCATCCAACACATATAACACCCCCGACAAGCCCGACCCAATTTGTGACGCCAGGCGAATACGTTGTGCCTCGCCCCCGGACAATGTCCCCGCCATACGCGACAAAGTCAAATAACCCAATCCAACATTTTCCAAGAAATGCAATCTGTCGGTAATTTCACGTAATACAATTTTTGCAATATCATTTTCTTGGGCCGTTAAATGATTTGGTAAATCCTGAAACCAGCGCAAAGAATCAGACACCGACAAATCACACGCATCAATAATATCAAACCCATTTATTTTTATGCATAACGCTTGGATATTCAAACGTTTTCCGTGACACATCGGACAATCCCTGGCCGATTGGTATTTACCCAATTCCGCCCGCACTATATCAGAATCAGATTCCCGCAATCGCCGTTCCAGGTTCGGTATAACACCTTCGAATGGTTTAGAATACACAAAACCATTCCAATTGATTTTTATTTCTTCGTCCCCCGTTCCATACAAAATAATATCTTTGTGTTCTTTGGGCAAAGTGTGCCACGGCTTGGACAAAGATATTTTATATTTTTTATGCAACGCATCAAACAAGTGATCATATTGACTTAATGTGCCACCACGCGACCACGGTGCAATCGCGCCACCCAATATAGACTTTGTTGGATCTGGCACAACCAAATCAGGCGAAATATTTAATTGAACACCCAATCCACCACACGTCGGGCACGCCCCAATTGGTGCATTAAAAGAAAACAACCTGGGCTCTATTTTTGGTACGGTAAAACCACTGACGGGACAAGCATAGTTTTGCGAATATAGCACATCTTCATTTGTATCCAAACGCCGCACCAACACAACCCCCGGCACCAAGCGTAGCGAGGCCTCGAACGAAGAATACAGGCGCGATTTAAATTCATCCACCCCTGCATCATCAGACGCAATCATCTGCAACCGGTCAACAATAACAAAAATATTATGCTTTTTATTTTTATCCAACTGTGGCGCACCAGCCAAATCGACCAATTCATTATCGATAATCGCCCGGGTAAACCCTTGCTTTACCAAGAAAGCCAATTCTTTTTTATATTCACCCTTGCGATCACGTACCAACGGGGCCATAACATAAAAACGCACCCCAACCGGCAATTTCATAGTCCAATCGACCATTTCCGCAATTGTTTGTGATTTAATAGGCTTTCCCGTCACCGGCGAATGGGGAACACCAATACGCGCCCATAATAAACGCAGATAATCATAAATTTCCGTAACCGTTCCCACGGTTGAACGCGGATTTTTTGATGTTGTTTTTTGTTCAATTGAAATTGCCGGCGCCAAACCCTCGATAAAATCGACATCTGGCTTTTTCTGCATATCTAAAAATTGCCGTGCATATGACGACAAAGATTCTACATAACGACGTTGACCCTCGGCATAAATGGTATTAAATGCCAACGACGATTTCCCAGACCCCGACACACCAGTAAACACCACCAATTTATTTTTTGGTAT
Organism: uncultured Pseudomonadota bacterium; assembly: GCA_902793005.1. Taxonomy (GTDB): domain Bacteria; phylum Pseudomonadota; class Alphaproteobacteria; order Rs-D84; family Rs-D84; genus Enterousia. Next base: position 12,160 of record CADBBQ010000002.1, on the reverse strand, counting down.
ATCCAAGTCAATATTTTTAAGATTATTTTCGCGTGCACCGCGAATTTTTATTGTCCCACTCATAGTAAATAAAATATAGAAAATTTATTAAAAAATACAAGGGCACGATGAAAAAATCACCGCGCCCAAAATCCGTATTTATTATTTTGCCTTTTTCATCAAAGAATCAGGATTCAACGACACATCTTTCTTGGATGTTTTGTTTGCGCCAACCTTGGGTGCCAATTCACCATCCACCCAAATATCAACACCACCGGCATTGCCGAATTTGGCCTTGTACCCATTACCCGCCGGAACATAGAACACATCGCCAGCAACCAACGAACGACCAAATATAACCTTGCCACGTGAATCTTCGACACCAACATATGAATCTTCGACCGCCTGGATAATAACGTGTGATTTTGCCATATTTTCTTTGCCAAAGCGTTCCCGTACCGGGATATTATACACCGGTTCTTCGACATCCGGCGCCGCCACAACCGGGGCCGGTGCCGCCACAGGCGCATCCACCGGGGCATTATTTGACCCACCAAAAATAATGATTATCAACATTGCCAAAATCAAAACACCCGCACCAATCGCGAACCATAACCAATGACGACGCACATAATCAATCGCAATACGCACAAGTTCTTGGATTTTTGCCTTGTACTCTGCGGTTTTATCACGTTCTGCCAAATCTTCAATTGTAACCGGGGTATCATTTTCCGCCTCAATCCCCAGTTCGGATTTAACCTTGTCAACAATTTCATCCGGATCCAACCCCAATTCCATTGCATAATTACGAGCAAAACCCAACACATACACGATTTCAGGAATCTTTTTATAATCCCCGTTTTCCAATGCCTCTAAAAATTCTTCACCAATACATAATTGTTTAGCAATCGTTCCGATTTCGCGTTTTCTGCGTCCCATTGTTCGCGCATTACGCAAAATTTCACCAACTTTTAAATTTTGTGCTTGTCCAGAAACTTTTTCTTCGTTCATTTTCGCCCCCAGTTTATATATTTGTTATGTAAATATGATACAGTTATATTTTGGCAACGCAACCCCAAAATTCAGATATTTTATCTTTTAATTGATTTACATCCGTAATTTGATTTACCGCGACACGGAACGCCCCCGCATCCGACATCCCGGCCGAATACCACGCAGCGTGCTTGCGAAACAATGGTACACCTGTGCGCGCACCATAATAATCAATTACCAAATCCAAATGCCGCAATACAATTTGCCCAACATTTCCCGGACACTTTTCCCCCATAATTTCCGATATTTTCCAAGGCGCCCCCAACATTGCGCGTCCAATCATCACGCCCGCATATCCCAATTTTTCCATATTCTCTACATCTGTCGCGGTTTTGATATCCCCATTTGCAATAATCGGCATTGGTGCATCACACACATCAGGATGCGATGCCACACCCGTATATCCCGCCGCACGCGTCCGTCCGTGCAAAGCCACAAATTTCACCCCCGCATCCGCGGCAATATTTACCAAATTACGCCAATCCATATGCTGCGCATCCCAACCCAGGCGCGTTTTTACAGATACCGGAATTTCAACCGCACGCACCACCGCACGCATAATATCACCCGCCAATTTATGGTCGCGCATCAAATAAGCCCCCGCACCGGCGCGTGTTGCAACCTTGGGCACGGGACATCCCATATTTATATCAATCCATTTTGCACCGTTATCTTGTAAAATACGGGCCGCATCCGCCATTAAATTTACATCCGCACCAAAAATCTGGGCACCGATATTTCCATCCGCCCCATAATTATCGAAATTTCGCGGACAATTTTTGTGTTGTGCAACCAAAGAATGACAAGAAATCATTTCCGTCACCAAATTCACATCTGGTGAAAAATCACGCACAATCGTCCGGAAAGGCCTGTCGGTTATTCCGGCCATTGGTGCAATAAAAAAGTTATTTTTTTTCTTCATTTGTGATATAATGGCACGTATGAAGGAAAAAATCAAAAATTTATTTTCATTTATATCTGCCGCGTGGGGCGCCGGAATGCACGGCAAACTGGGTGTTATTATGACCGTTGTGGCGATATTTTGGTCAATTGGAATATTTACCGGCAAAACCACAATCCAAGGATTTATCATAAATATATGGCGGCTAAATTCCGCACAGGAACAATTGGCATCCGAACAAGATAAATTACATAAATTACAAATGCATATCGATTTGGTCCAAAAAAACAGTCCCGATTACATCGAAGAACTGGGACTGAAACGGTTAAATATGGGCGATGCCAAAACAAAGATACTAAAAATTTAATTCATACACGCAATAACCCCATTTAAATAAAACGCAAAAATTAACCACGCGATATATGGCCACACCAGGTAATACGCAGTACGGCTGACGGTTTTAAATTCTGCGGCCATATAAATAGACACAATGATTAAACCAAACAACACGAACAATCCCAATGTCGCCATATGTAATCCAAAGAACACATAAGACCACAACGCATTCAACACCATTTGCGCAAAAAACAACCATTCTGATGCCGACACCCCGGTATCACGCATACGCCTTTTGGCCCGCCAAATCATAAATAACGCGATACCCAGCAGCGTATACAGGATGGTCCACGCAATACTAAAAACGATTGGTGCCGGCGTCAAACTTGAATTTGCCAAAGTATTGAACCACGCATCCGTGTGCCCCACGACCGGTGTGAACAACACCCCGATTGCGCCTGGAATAAAAGAAATAAGTATTGCGGCAATCAAAGTAAAAAAAGATTTCATTGTATATCTCCCTTGGTTTTATACACATAATAATACCAGATTTTATCATCCCCAACCACAGGCACATATTCCGCCAATTTTTATCTTTTGGTCTTGATAATATTTTTAAATATGTCTAATATTGGGTGGATTATTATTATATTACCAAGGGTGAAAAAGATATGGCAAATTTAATTGTTGATGGGAACTGGGCGGCGGCGGATGTCGCATATCGTTGTGTTGATTTTGCGGCAATTTATCCCATCACCCCCAGCAGCACTATGGGTGAATTGGCAGATGCCTGGGCATTTCAGCATAAAAAAAACATTTGGGGTGCAATCCCAGAAATTATCGAAATGGAATCCGAAGGCGGTGCCGCTGGCGCAATGCACGGTGCATTACAAATGGGCGCATTGGCGACAACATTTACCGCGTCCCAGGGATTATTATTAATGATTCCAAATATGTATAAAATTGCCGGCGAACAGACACCTTTTGTTATGCACGTTGCGGCACGCGCGTTGGCGACGCACGCTTTGTCGATTTTTGGCGACCACAGTGACGTTATGTCCGTGCGTTCGACCGGTTTTGCAATGTTATCATCACACAACGTGCAACAGGCGCACGATTTGGCGGCCGTCGCACACGCGGCAACATTGCGCGCACACGTTCCTTTTTTGCATTTCTTTGACGGATTTCGCACATCCCACGAAGAATCCAGGCTGGACCGCATCCCCGACGAAGTGTTGCGTAAAATGATTCCTGATGAATTAGTATTGGAAAATCGCGCCCGTGGGATGAGCCCCGAACACCCAACAATTCGTGGCACGGCGCAAAACCCCGATGTTTATTTCCAAGGACGCGAGGCCGTAAACCCATTGTATCAAAAAATTCCTGAAATCGTGCAGGGTTGTATGGATGAATTGGCGGCCGCCACTGGGCGTGCATATCACTTGGTGGAATATGTTGGCGATAAAAATGCCGAATTTGTTATTGTTGCAATGGGTTCTGCGTGCGAAACAATTACGGAAACATTGCCATTTATGCCGAAAAAATGCGGACTGTTAAAAATTCACCTGTATCGGCCTTTCCCGGTGGATGCGTTTTTGGCCGCCCTGCCAAAGACGGTAAAACAAATCGCGGTTTTGGACCGAACCAAGGAACCGGGTTCTATTGGTGAACCATTATATACCGACATTGCATCCATCACACCGGCGGGAATATCTGTATTCGGCGGCCGATACGGTTTGGGCAGCAAGGAATTCGCCCCGCGCGACGTCAAGGCAATTTATGAAAATATGATTTTGGGCACATTACACCATAATTTCACGGTTGGCATTGATGACGATTTATCCGGCCTGTCATTAAAGACCGACCCGACATTTGCAATTGAAACCCCAGATGTCAAAACGGCATTATTATATGGCATTGGGTCCGACGGCACGGTTGGTGCGGTCAAAAACATTGTGAAAATTGTTGGTGAAAACTCTGATTTATATCCACAATCTTATGCGGTATATGATTCAAAAAAATCTGGTGGGCTGACCGCATCGCACATCCGTTTTTCACCCCGCCCAATTAAAAGCCAATATTTGGTAGAATCGGCGGATTTCATATGTGTTTCCAATTTTATGATTGCACAAAGGTTTGATGTTTTTCACGGATTAAAACCTGGCGGAATTGTAATGATAAACACATCCCTTGAACCAGACGTGGCATTTGCAAACCTGCCCCGCGATGCCCAGGAACAATTAATTCGTATGCGTGCCCGGGTATATTTCTTGGACGCAAACACGGCGGCGGCGGAATTAGGATTGGGCAATCGCATCAACACATTTATTATGATAAATTTCTTTAATTTAATGAAAATTATTGACCCATCTGTGGCTGCAAAATCCGCACGCGACGCAATCGAAAAAACATACAAGAAAAAAGGTATGGACGTCGTTCACGCGAACTGGGCGGCGGTTGATATGGCATCCAAATATTTGCACGAATATAAATTACCGGGCACAGTATCGGCCACGGCACCGGACTTTATTCCGGCAATGACGGCGGCGGCACCGACAATTATCGCGGGCACATTGGGCGAAATTGCGGCGGGACGCGGGGATGCAATTCCGGTATCGCGATTCCAGGCGGGTGGCGAATTTGCCGGTGGCGAATACCCGGTTGGCACATCAAAATACGAAAAACGTGGCATTTCTGACCGTGTGGCATCCGTTGATTTGGAAAAATGTATCCAATGTGGCAAGTGTTCTATGTTATGTCCACACGCGGCAATACGTATCCGGGCAATGGACGCTGACACGGCCGACAAAATGCGTCAGTCTGGTGTAATTGTTGTTCCGATGAAAACGCCTGAATTGGGGACAGATATGTATTACACATTAAACATATCACCGGCCGATTGCACGGGTTGCGGCATATGTGTAAAAAATTGTCCGGTACACGCATTGGCGATGGTTGCGGCGAAATCCGCGGCGGACGCGCAATCACAATTTGACCAGGCATTGGAAATTCCGGATATTCCGCGTTCGAAATTAAACCTGAATATTCCAAAGCATATTGAATTATTGCCACATTATTTTGAATTTCCGGGCGCGTGCGCGGGATGTGGCGAAACACCATACATAAAATTATTGGCGCATTTGTTTGGCGACCATATGATTGTGGCAAATGCGACGGGCTGTTCGTCGATTTATGGGGCGAACCTGCCAACAACACCGTGGACATCTGACGCGGCGGGACGTGGTCCGGCGTGGTCAAATTCATTATTTGAAGACAACGCGGAATACGGACTGGGGATGCGCATTGCATTGAACCAGAAACGCAAAAACTTGAACGCGTTATTACACGAATTGGATATTCCAAACGCGGACGAAATGTTTGCCACGACCGACATTGAAAAACAACGCACATACGAACAAGAACTGCGTTTGGCATTGGCGAAAAATCCATCCCCACGGGCACGCCTGGCGGAAAGTTTGGTTGAAAACATTGTGGACAAATCCGTTTGGATTATCGGTGGCGACGGATGGGCATATGACATTGGATACGGCGGTCTGGACCATATTTTGCACAGTGGCGAAAATGTAAACATTTTGATTCTGGATACCGAGGGTTATTCCAACACCGGTGGCCAGCAATCCAAATCAACGCCATTTGGCGCATCTATGAAATTTGCAATTGGTGGCAAAGAACACGCGAAAAAAGATTTGGGTATGATTGCAATGATGTCGGGCGCATATGTTGCACAAATCGCACTGGGTGCAAATCCGGCCCAATCAATGCGTGCATTCCAAGAGGCCGCGGCCTTTGACGGGCCATCGATTATTTTGGCATATGCACCGTGTATTGCGCACGGATTTGCCCTGCAAAATGGGCCTGAACATCAACAAAACTTGGTTAAAACGGGCGCGTGGCCATTATATCGATTTGATCCCCGTCTGATTGCGGACGGACATTATCCATTGACGATGGATTCCGATGTTGATAATGTTATGCCATTGGCGGACTTTGTAAAAACAGAATCACGATTTGGCGCGGCGCACGCGGCCAATCCGAATTTTGATAAAATAATCGAACGCGCGGTGGCAAACAATAAATATAAAACAGACTTGAAAAAATACATTGCGCATTTCGCGATGAAAAACGACAACGGGGACGAAAAATGAAAAAAATAATAATCTTGTCCATTGGTTTAATTTTGGCGGCCTGCACTTTCCAGACCAAGCATCGCGGGTATGTTTTCCCGGACGATTTGGAATCGCGGGTTGCAAAAATCAAAACCACCGCTCAATTACAAAGTGAAATTGGCGACCCATTGGCACGCACGGTTTACGGGGACGAGATATGGATTTATTATGGTATGGATGAAAACTATCGTGGGCCATTACCGCACACATACGACAACAAAACGGTATTGCTGGCGACGGTGCGTGGCAACAATGTAACAAAAATCAATGTGTTACACGATGCGGATTTACCGACCATTGAAATGGACGACGACGAAACAGAAATACCTGCGGCGATTGAATTAAACGCAATCCAGGAATTATTTAACAACATTGGTCGTTTTTCGCCGGCGGGAATGGGTCAATAAAACTAATACGCAAATAAAATTTGTGTTTTTGGTTTTTGTGTGCTATAATTCAGACATCACGAGAGGGAATGGCAACTCATAAGGGTGCATCGTATGCCAAGTAAAAAGTTAGATTTTAAAACCGGTCAATATGTTGTATATCCGACCCAGGGCGTGGGCCGCCTGCAACGTATCGAAGAACAGGTTATCGCCGGGCAATCTGTAAAATTATTGGTTATTGATTTTGAATCATCGCATATGACATTGCGTGTTCCATTGGAACGTGCGGAAATTTCGGGTCTGCGCCCGTTAACATCCGCCAAAAAAATGGACGAGGCTATCACATCTGCCAAGGGTCGCGCGGGTTCCAAACGTATGATTTGGTCGCGTCGTGCCGCCCAGTACGAAGAAAACATTAATTCCGGTGATCCAATGAAATTGGCCGAGGTTGTACGTGACCTGCAACGGCGCAATCCGACGGACACGATGACATTTTCGGCGCGTCAATTATACTTGCGTGCATTGGAACGTATGGCCCAGGAATTTGCAATATTACACAAAATGGATGTTGATGCGGCCTCTGAAAAGATAGAAGATATATTGGGTGTTCCAAAGGAAATTGACCTGAACGCGGTTGACATTGATGATGACGACGGCGACGAAGAATCATCCGACGAAGACAAATAAAAAACGCCCCGGATTTTCCGGGGTGTTTTTTTGATTGTGTTGCGGGCCAAGCCTTAGGTTTTTTTTCTATAATTGGGAGTTGACTTCCGGGGCCATTAACCACCCACAACAACAATCAAAACCGAGTATTGCCGTGGTTTACATTTGGTAAACCACGGCGGTACGAAGCCGCGGCCGCGGCTCGCCCCTGTGGCGGAGGCGCGACGGGTCATTCCGCCACGGGCCCTGCGACAAATTCACCATCGCCAACATTTTCATAAAACACACCGTTCGCTAAATCGTACATACCGATTTTTCCATCCGAATTTTGTGCAGGAACAAAATCACGCACCAGCGCACCATTATCCTTAATATAAAAACTTCTTACTCTAATTGACGCTTTTTGAGTATTTGAAAAATTGTTGTTCGCAAACAAATATAAGGGCTTTTCTTTTTGAATTCCTCCAGAATACACATAATCGCGTGTATCACCATTTAAAGTTACACTAAGGTTGGTCGCCGATGTTGTTTTTATCGTATATGTATTCCATTGCGACGCAGGAAAACTCACACCGCCTAGCGCCGAAGATCTTCCTATAAAAACACTTACAGACGAACCACTAGAGTATGGGACACCAGAGTATGTTATTCCGCTAGAAGTTTCAGAGCCAAACAAAGAAGTAGATGATGTTGGGGCCCCGTAAATTTCAATCCCATACTCAACAATATCAGAAGTCATCTTATATTCCGTATTAACCCACTGACTACCCGTTGATTCAATCCATTGCAACTCCGTAAACCCTTCGGGCAGGCGGGAATATTGTTCCACAATTTCGTACCAATGCGGGATGCCGCTGGCGTCCTCGACGAGTAGGCACTTTTTGCCGGCGGGGCATTTTTCATTGTCGTCGGCGATGTCGTTTGGACGGGTTTGCTTTTGTGCCTGCAAAGTCGCAATGCTTGCGGCCTGAGTTATCGTGTTCGATACCACAGTGTCCACAACACTAATCGCATTCGCCAACGCAGCATTCAACGGACTGAACGCGGTTTCGTTATACTTCGTCGTCGCAATTTTAATCGGCGTTTCACAGTAAGACGCCGGCCAATCCTCCTCGACCGGCTCCGCCAATGGATAATATAATGTAACTGGCGTTCCCGCGGCGTATTGGTCGCGTAACCATTGTTTGCCACTTGCTGCTGTAAACCCAAAATCACCACCAAAGTAAGTAGCGGTTGCATCTATTTCTACTAATCTACTTGAGTTGGTTGCCGTTCCAGCTACGGCATGTGTACATAATCCTCTTCTTTGCCACCCAGCTTCTTTTTCACGAGCGGGATTTAAGATTGCGGTGATTTGCAACATATTATAGGTATTTATTGTGTTTTCTGTACCGTCTAAGACTTTCACACCAACCCGTCTGGTGATTTTGCCGGTGGTGGCGTCATAAGAATCCGCGACATCGCCAACTTTGCGCAGGACCATATTGCCCTGGGTATAGAAAGTTGGGTAAATCGGATTATCTGGTGTTGGTGTGCCGGCTTGCGACACCGTTCCCGTTGCAGACGTGTAATTCACAATCGTCCCGTCACACGTCGCACACAGCGGGTTGTATGGCGTGTATTCGGTTGCGGTGGAACCTTCTTCAATTTGAACTTGAGTTTCGTACGGTATTGTTGTTGCAGCGGTTAATCCGCGAAACACAATAGAAAACAGTCCAGATTGTGTGACGGTAAAAGTGTATTTATTATTTGCAATGGGATTTTGAAATTCTTGGTATGCTCCGTTTACATAAACTCGTAACAGTCTAGTGTCTGGAACATCGGTTGAAAAAGTATATGTTCCAGGATTCAAATTTAAACTGACAACACGATAGTTATTATCTTGTGTTAAACCATTTGGATTGTTCATCCAGTATCCCCTAAATAACAAACTTGGATCAAACAAATTGCAAGCCGCCCACGATGGCGATGCAAACCATATGCAGACCAGTGCCAAAGCGGCACTAAATATTTTTCTCATGATTTTTTCTCCCGTTCTTTGTTTTGTTAACCCCCGCCATCCCACTTCGCCAAGGCTTCGTGGGACAAGCCCGTGGTCCCCTCCCCACGCTATCGCTTGGGGCGGAATCTTTTGGTTCTTTTATGAAAAAATTTCACAAAAAAAACACCGCACAATGGAAAACGCGCGGCAGGGTGTTCAAAAAATCAAAAACAACAAATGACCCCACGGGCATTACTGACACCGTGGCACCCCGCCAATAAAACATTTTTATCGTTGGGTTTTTTCATCATTTAAAAAAATATTTATATTCATCCAATCAATGTCACAATACCAGCAATCTAAAAACCACACGCCAGATACCGCCCGCAATATAAATATTGCGTGACACCGAAAAATATATACAGCAACACAATATGGAAATACGTGTTATCTGCGCCGACGAAAATAAATATCGGTGCAAAAATTGAATTGGACACCAAAATACCCAGGCCGAATCGATTCGGGCCCGCATATATTTGAATCAGTAAAAAATGGGTCACGACGCAAATCTTGCACCGGTTGTTTTCAGGCTTTTTGAAGACCTTACCGAATCCAATCCCATTGAATTCTATTACCAGCATAGAAAAAAAACGCCCTGCTCGCAATAGTTTTTTTATCACGCAACAAATAAACAACATCACACTGTTTCATTTACGATAAAATAAAAATCGGCTTTCAAACCAATCGACACATTTACGATAAAATTAAAACCACCCAATGGTGGTTTGAATTTTATGGCGGAGCGTGTAGGATTTCCCTCGACACCATTGGTGTCTGCGGGGAAACCGTAACGATTTTGCTGTATTTCATTTGCAAAATCTACTTGTTTTGAACCGTGTGCGTGGATTATTTTAATCCACAGGATTCAAACCAATCGACACAATCCGCGATAAAATAAAAATCGGCATTTTTATGCCGATTTTAATTTTATGGCGGAGCGTGTAGGATTTGAACCTACGGACCGCGTTACCACGGTCACGGATTAGCAATCCGCTGCATTTACCCCTCTGCCAACGCTCCGGATGGGTTGCATTATAAATAAATACTTTGTTAAATGCAAGTTGAAATTGTTGGTTATTTCTTTGAGGCTTTCTTGGTTGTCTTTTTTATCGTTTTTGCTTTCTTTGTTTCTGGTACAAAAATGTTTTTGTTAGCCAAAATCTGTGAACGAATCCAAATGTCAAAGACTATCAAAGCGATACCAATAACACCACCAAAAAGAAAGTTTATAACACCAAATATAACCAACCATATTATACCTTCAAATATTGACGGCACTTCTGGATCCATATTACGGATTTTTGTTGCTGTATTAAAACCACCAATAGCAGCAAATAGATTCCAAATACCTGCAATTATCAAATAAACACTTAAAATTTGTATGATGGCAACAACTAACCACAATATTGAAGAAGTTGTTTCATATCCTGCTAATTGATTTGCTATGCGTTGTTTTTCCGTAGTTTTCATAATAATTCCTTTTATTTTACGTATAATAATTTGTATTCAAATATGGGAATAAAGTCAAATGATATTTTATAAAAAAACAAACCGCCAAAACGGCGGTTCATTTATATTTGTTTGTCTTCTGGTGTTGGGGCAGGTTGATATATTTCAACGTCACGTGTCATAGATAAAAATTTCTTTGCACGTTCTGCAACCAATTCATCCACAGGAATATCTTTTAATTCGTCCAATGCATTTGATACTGCTTTGGCCAATAATTCCATGGTTGTTTGCCAATCTGTGTGTGCACCACCAGCGGGTTCATCAATGATTTTATCGATAACATTTAATGATGCCATATCGCGCGCAGTCAATTTTAATGCTGTTGCAGCTTGTGCTTTGTATTTGTTGTCTTTCCACAAAATACTTGCACAAGATTCAGGTGCAATAACAGAATAAATTGCATTTTCCAACATCATAACTTTATCGCCTGTACCAATTGCGATTGCGCCACCAGAACCACCTTCGCCAACATTAACTGCTACATAAGGTGTTTTTACGCGTAAACCCATAGCAATAGTTGCTGCCACTGCTTGAGATTGACCGCGTTCTTCTGCTGCTCCACCAGCGAAAGCACCAGCCGTATCAAATAATGAAATTATTGGCAGATTGAACTTTTCAGCCAGTTTCATCAAACGTTGTGCTTTGCGATAACCTTCTGGATTAGGCATACCAAAACGGTGTTGTTGACGTGTTTCTATGGTACGACCTTTTTCCTGACCGATTATAACAGCAGGAGTGCCATACCAATATCCTATACCGCCACACATTGCCGCATCTTCGCCAAAGTATCTATCGCCAGCAAGATATGTCCAATTGCTTACAATACCGGAAATATAATCAAGAAAGTGAGGTCTGTTTTCATTGCGAGCCAAAAGAACCCTGTCATATTCAGGTGTTTTACCAAAATCGCGAGATTTTTTTGGTGTGTCAAACTTAGGCATTTTGACATCTATAACTTTTGCTTCGCGTGGTTGTTTTGTTAAAACTGTTAATACTCGTTCTAATGCAGATTTTAATTCATCACGTGCAACAACTATATCAACCATACCATGTTCGTACAAATAGTCTGCGGTCTGGAAATTAGAAGGCAATTTTTCGTGAA
>CADBBQ010000001.1:1189-109470 GCA_902793005.1 uncultured Pseudomonadota bacterium | reverse complement strand
ACCGGATTGTCAGGAACCAATACGGATTTTACACGTTCTTTGACCTTGTTAATTTGTTTGGTTAATTCACCAGATTTATATAAATTTGCGATTTTATCAAACATCCCATCGGCCGACATAGCAAAAGATTTTGCCAAAGGCTCAACCTCGTTTTTATAAATTTCGCGTTGGCCGATTTCAATTTTATGATACACCGACAATGTCATACCCGCGTCACGTGCCGCCTGGGCAATGGTTTTACCCTGTAATTGGCGGATTTTACGCAATCCAGAACCAAAAACTTTTAACCCGCCGTGTTCATTATCAGACAGACGACGTTTGATTTCATTTTGCCATTTATCCGCAACCGCATCGGATTCCTTGATAAAAATATCCGACAATTTGCAACCCAAAATATTGCAGATATTCAGCAATTGTTTTTGGTTCAAACGACGAACACCCTTTTCAATTTTGGATACCGCAGATAAACTCAAGCCCGTTTTACGAGCCAATTCGGTCATCTTCATACCGGCATTCAAACGAATTGTGCGAATATTATTTGGAAAAATGATTTCTTCTTGTGCCATTATTGGTGCTCCTTGGAATACTTGACAAAAGTGTAGTCAATTTTTAAATGTTTCGCAAGTAATTTTTTGTCAAAAAAACTATAACGGCATATCATCCGGAATTGCCGACACGTCAATTCCCGTATTATCTGGCACAACATCCGCCGTGGCACTTGGCGCGACAGGTGTCGCGGCACCGGCAAAATCACCCGGCAACGGCGCAGCATTACGAGATTCCATTTCATCCAGATTATCAAACAAGCAATAATCACCCAAGAACGCCATATGGACAGTTTCCGGGCGGCCGTGACGGTTTTTACCGATAATAACATCGGCCTTGCCACGGGCGCGTTCAAGACGCTTTTGCCAGGTTTCAACACTGCTTTGTGATGTGGTGTTTGAAATACGTTGTGATGGGTCGCGATTGTCCAAATAGTATTCTTCGCGGTATGTAAACATTACAATATCGGCGTCCTGTTCAATAGAACCCGATTCACGCAAATCCGCCAATTGTGGGCGTTTATCATCACGCATTTCGACACTGCGCGATAACTGGGACAATGCAATAACCGGGACATCTAATTCCTTGGCCAGCATTTTTAATCCACGGGTGATTTCCGACAATTCTTGAACACGATTGTCACTGCGTCGGCCACCGGGCGACATCATCAATTGCAGGTAATCAATCACAATCAACGCAATGCCACCATATTTACGCGCCAAACGACGCGCACGCGTGCGAATCATTGGCACCGACATACCCGCCGTATCATCAATTACCAATGGCGTTTGCGCAATAGCCTTGGAATATTGGGACATTTTCAAGAATTCTTCATCGGTCAACGAACCCTCGCGCATTGATGTTGCCGGGATTTTTGTTTGCGATGACAAAACACGCGTTGCCAATTGTGGCGCAGACATTTCCAATGAAAAGAACGCAACGACACCCTTGTATTGGGTATTGGCACGTCCGGTTAAAATTGCATTTGCGGCATTAAACGCGATATTCATTGCCAATGTGGTTTTACCCATTGCCGGACGACCCGCGATAATAATCAAATCCGAATGATGCAGACCACTGATAGATTTATCCAACTCAACCAATCCCGTGGTCAAACCCGATAATTTTCCGTCGGCCTGGTATGCGATTTGCGCCTCTTCCAGTGCGCTTTGCAGGGCGGTGCCGATTGGGGTTGGTTCGTGTTCAGATACCCCGATGGATGCCATATCAAATAATTTTTGTTCGGCAACCTCTAACTGGCGCGATACAGGATTGTCCAAATCTTCGACATATGCGTTATCCATTATGGATTGGCCGACATTTATCAATTCGCGACGCATTGCATTTTCATAAACAATGCGACCATACTGTTCAACATTTACAACCGTCGCACCGGCCGAAGATAATTGGGTTAAATAATCAACACCACCCACCGATTCCAATGTACCCTGTTGTTGTAAATAATCTTTGGCGGTGATGATATCAAATGGCACACCGGACGCAAAACGATGCATTGCCAATTTATAAATTTCCGCGTGGGCCGGATGAGCAAAATGTTCCGGCTTTAAAAAATCCGCAACCCGCTCCAGCGCACGGTTATTCATCAACACGGCCGCCAGTACAGCCTGTTCAGCTTCGAGATTTGTGGGTAAAGTTTTGGGAGTGAAGTCCATGTCAGATATAGTAAATAAAAAATTTCATTTTTCAACGCCTTTTTTATCAGGATATAAAAAATTTGTTCTGCCGATAATAAATCCGGACGGTTCATCCGCCTGGCCAGATGTGTTCAGCATTGATAAAATTGAAAATTTACGAAAAACCGTTGGCGAACATCATTTTATGGCGCAAATGATGCTGGAATTTACACCATTGGAAAATGTCCGTTTGGATCCCGGGAAAATCCAATTTTATAATTGCGATTTTAATGCGTTAACAGGCCGCTTGGGCGATTGGGGTATTACCGGTGCGGCAATGTATTGGGACCCATCGTTGGGACATAAAAATACCGATGCCAGTGTGTGCGCATTTATATTTCGCGACGACAAATCACATAATATATTCTTGCACGATATATTATATATGGTTGTTCCACGCAATCATCCACAACCATTGACATATCAATGTAATTTGGTTCTGGATTTTTTAAACAAATATCAAATACGCAGATTATCGGTCGAAGTTAATGGTTTGGGAAATGCCCTGCCCGAAATTTTAAACGATAAAATTTCAAAAACGGGCGGTGGTATCGTCGTGCAACGCGTCAATAATCACGAAAAAAAAGAAACACGAATTATGAATGCATTGGAACCATTACTGGGGGCGGGACGATTGTTTGCACATACAAAAATACAAAAAACACCTTTTTTGTCAGAAATGTTGGGATGGTCGCCAATTGGCGGCACCGGACACGATGACGGTTTGGATGCGGTCAGTGGCGCAATAAACATTTTGCCCATACCCATCCGACCACAGGGTCGTATTAATCAACAATATACGGCCAATACAAATTTCAAAATATAAAACCTAGGGAGAAAATTATGGATATACAAAACCTGAAAAAAATGTACACACGCGCATTAAACATACGCGAACCGTGGTTAAAACGGTGGGACGATGCGCGTCGATACACAATGCCGACATCGGATGCGGACGCCGCAACTTTATTTGACGGCACGGCCGCAGATGCGGTGGATAACCTGGCGGCATCGATATACACATTATTAACACCACCAGAATCGTTGTGGATAAACCTGATACGGGAAAGCGAATTGTCGCCAGACCCAGACATTGCAACACGCGCATTACGGGCAAATTTGAATGATTCTAATTTTTACACATCTGTACATCAATGCTATATAGATTTATGCATTTATGGAACGGCGTGTTTATTTATGTCGGAAAATCCGATTGGTGCGGATTCTGCATTTTCATTTACATCGATACCAATGCAAGATATCGCAGTTTTACCAAACGCGGTTTTTCATACGACATCTATGACGCCATCAGAAATTGCGGCGACGTATCCAACCTGGACACCGTCGGACGCGTTGCGTAAAAAATTTAAATCAAATATGGACACAAAATTCAATATTGTTCAATCGTTAATAGATTTAGATTTCATCGCGTGGATTGATATTGATGATGGCGCAGAAGTTCTGACATCGGGACATTTTGATACGAACCCTTATTTAATTTTCCGTTGGAATTTATGCAGTGGCGAATTATATGGGCGCAGTCCGGTATTGCGTGCATTACCAGATATTAAAACCGCAAACAAAGTTGTTGAATTGATTTTGAAAAACGCAACCATCGCCGTCAGTGGTATTTGGCAGGCCGATGATGACGGTGTTATAAATTTGCAAAACATCAACCTGACCCCGGGGACAATCATACCCAAAGCCGTCGGCAGTTCGGGCCTGACCCCGCTGGAATGTGGTGCAAATTTTGATGTATCGCAATTGGTGTTATCTGATTTGCGCGACAGAATTCGCCATACTTTATTAGCAGACAGATTAGGATTGATTTCCGAACGCGATATGACCGCGACCGAGGTATTGGCTCGCAACGCCGATATGATGCGCGTATTGGGTGCAACATACGGACGATTACTGCACGAATTTATTCGACCATTATGTGAACGCGGATTGCAAATATTGGCACGCCGTGGCGTTATTGAACCAATATCACTGCACAGTGATGCGGAATTAAAATATCTGGCACCAATCGCGATTGCAACAACCGAGACCAGCGTTTTATAAAAAAGGAATTCACAATGCAAGAAATCGAAAAAAAATTTGCGCGCGTGTTTCAAACGCCTGACGGACGCGCAGTGTTGGAACATTTACGCAAAATCACAATTGAACGCGTTTTGGGTCCAAATGCCACAGATAGCGAACTGCGTTGGTCAGAGGCCAATCGGGCGTTCGTTCGACAAATTGAATCTATGATTGCGCGTGGAAAAAAGGGATAAAAAATGTCAAAACAAAATATCAATAATATTCTGGAAACGCTGCGCAGTGGTTGGTTTTTATTGGCGGCGGCATTCGGCGTTGTTTATTGGGTCGCACGGCAAGATTCTTCGTTGAACGAATTAGAACGCGCAGACAACCGCATTACCGCATTAGAAAACCGAACAACAATTTTGGAATCAGGTATTGGACAATTACAATTGAAAATCGACGGAATCAAAGAAGATGTGACGTTGATTAAATCCGCCGTTATTAAATAACGAAATTATTTTTAAATAATTTTATTTGGACTTTTGTGGCGCGTCGTTGTAATATGCAATTTATGAGGGGAAAAATCTATCTTGTATGTGTATTATTCTGCGCGCCAAATGTTGCCATCGGCGACAGTTTATTGATGCCTGTGCAGTTTCCAAAAACTTTTGATGATGTGAATTTTTCCGACAGATATGCCGTGTTGGCCGAGGATTATGAACACTTCGCGGAACTGACCCCGTATGAACAATTTGAAATCGTCGAAACCGATGCCGGTATTAACGAACAAATCGAACAAGACGAACAAAATACCGACACCGATACAGATACCGATACAGATACAGATTGCACGGATAAAAAAGATTGTCCGAGTGATAATAAAAATGACGAACAAAAAACAAACGATAATCCAAACAATATGACGCCGACACCCACCGCCCGGTATTGTGCGGTGTATAACCAATCAATTCCCGCCGGGCAAACCATCCCGGTGGGGAAACCGGTGTATGAATCTGATTACAGAACTTGTTCCAAATATGGTTGGCGCAGAATAAAGAAATCGGATGGGACTTGGGTTAATGATTTCCATTATGGGTTTGATATTGGTTGCACCGGGAAACATTATGGACGTCCCGTTTTTGCAATTGCCGATGGGGTGGTGGACATTGTAAGCAAAAATGGTCCTAATCGACCAGCAGGTAATTATATCAGTATAAATCACGGAAACGGATGGGTAACAAAGTATATGCATCTGCGCGATATGTTGGTCAAAAAGGGTCAACGGATCCAGGCCGGATGTCAAATCGCAACAATTGGCAATACCGGTGGTGCCAAAGTAAATAAAGGAAGTTTAACTAGTTCGTATCCAACGATGTCAAAAAACGCATCTCATTTGCATTATGAAATACGCTATACGGGTAAAAACACATCGGTGACGGCGGGTGGACGCACAATTCCAATCGTGCATAAACCGGGACACGTATCCGTTGACCCGGCGCCATTTCTAGGAATTAGTTCAAAATATTATTACAAGCCGTAAATTTTTATTAATCCAAATTTTTCATTTCTGGGATAATCACAACATCGTTATAACGCGATAAATAACGCGCGCCAGTATAGCAAACAATGTTATTCAAAGAATCGTCATATTCGCGCATCGCCGTTTGCCAACGTTCTTGGACCGCGGATTCCGCACCGGCCGCACCCGATAACGCGCCCAACGCACCACCCGCGCCGGCACCAATCACGGTCGATTTTGTGCGCGCCGCATTATTAAAATCAATAACCGAACCATCAGATGCGGATTTATACGCCGGTTTAAAGTCAGAAATCAGGATACCTTTTTGTTCAACACCATATAAGTCGTAAATTTTACCTGATTCCAATTTTAATTTTGATTTTTCGGTGTCGCGATTTTTCCAATCTTCCCTGTCATAACCGAATATATTGTTTGGTGTAGCGTTATCCAATGCGACAACCGCGCCCGTGCGTGAACCCGCCTTGTCAGCAAATTTTAACAAAACAATCGTGCTTTTGTTCTCGTTATCTTTTTTCAAAGTTTTGTCATATATTGATGTGGATTTACTACTATTATCATCAAACACGTATTTTGTAACTGCATTCTCTTTTAACTTCTTTTTGCACTCATCAGATGAATATTTGGACTCGGCACAATCAGTTTCGCTTTCTGCATCATAGAATTTCACATTATATAAACTGGTGGCTTGGCATTTTGCAAATTCCATAGGTCTGGATGATGCAGCATTACCATCCGTTGTTGTACATTTCCAATATTCCTTTTTTTCGAAATCATAAAAATACCAATTTGTACCTTTAGACTCTAATTTTTTGCTTTCGCCCGAACTGATTGTTCCATAAATACATTTTGTGGCTATTTTTTGAAGGTCCGTTGGGCAATTGTCGATTTGCAAAACATCTTCACCCGTTGCCATAACATTTCCGGCAACCGCGCCCGCCGCCGCATTCATACCGGTTGATAAAATCATATTTCCGGCCTTGTAATCATTAATCTGGGTAGATGCCGTCATCAATGCCGCACCACCTACCGCACCAATCGCGGTTGATTTTAATTTTTCTTTATTTGTTCCCAACAGTGAATCGTTTCCTTTGTCGGCCTTGCCTACTATATTTCCGCCCAATCCGCCGACAACCGCCGCCGCCAAAATTTTAAACCCGGCGTTAGTTTTATTTTCCGCCACCATAACGCGTTCCACGTCTTCAACCGTTGGTGCCGCGTCCGCAGGATATGTAAAATCACGTCCAACCACGGTTATATCTGGGAAATTATCAATATTACATTTTACCGCGTCACCAGATGCCAAATATCCAGTCGCCAAAACTTTATACCCTGTTCCCGCCGTGTCATATGCGCGCATTTCTACATACGCCGAACATTTTGGTGATGCGCCCGATTGCATTCCCATTGTTGGACGCAACCAATCAAATGTGCCACCGGGATAAATCGCATTACACGCATCCATTTGATTTGCCGATACGGTCGTGGTTGTGCCATTTGCATTTGCAATAACACGTGCAGGCTGGGGCGTTTGGATTTGCGCCGCGGCCGCCATTTCGTGTGCCGCAACACTGTTTTGAATTTGGGATTGAATAACCGATGAATTATTTATGCGCAATGCTCCATACGCCACAGAATACGGGAACATCGTGGCCGCCGCCGGCAATGACAAAATCAAAAATTTCAAATTCAAATGTTTCATCTCTCCCCCGAAAAAGAACTATCAGAATTGCAACCGCAGGCGCGCACCGACATCAATCGTGCTGATTTTCGCACTTTCTGTCCAATCTGTGTAATGTGCAACGGTGTCGTAATAATCTTCGCCAGGTAAAACACCGGTTCCGTCACTGACCCATTCTTTTTGTGCCAAAACGATACTGCCCGATGTTTTGGTGCGACCCAAATTCATATAGCGCACAAACAAATCCAATTTCATACCGTCACCCAATTCGGTTGTGACACCGCCTTCTAATGAAAACGCCAATTGTTCGCTGGTGCCGCCGTTGTGATATGCACTGATGTCGGATACACCGGTCGGATCACCCGCAGGTGTGATTAACGGATCGGCCTCGGAATAAAATGTGCCGTCATATACGACATAGTCGGCAATGCTGTTAAACGCGACACCAACACCGGCACCAACATACGGACGCAACGAACCACCCGCCAAATACCCGGTATAAGAATCGATGTTATAATACACATTTAATAATGTTGCATTTGATGTAATCGCACCACCGGTCACCGTCGCGGTTGCAAATCCCCCAGAACCGTCGGCCGTTTGAACAGTTTGCGGATATGAAATATTGCTGTATCGAGAATATGAAAAATCAACACGAAAATCACTGTTGATTGTGGCACCCAGTGACACTTGCAATGGGGTTACGGTATCTTTGTCCACATCGCCACCGGCAAACGCCCCAGGCACCATAAACGCCCCGGATTCACCCGCATAATCGGCGGTAAAATCACCCATAACGGATGCAGAATATGCAGCCGACAACCCGATATACAGACCAGAATCCGCAAGTCTGTCAAAATCAGACGACTGGTAATAACGGCGACCCGCATTTATCGATGTATTTCCAACGCGTGGCAACGCACCCGTCACACGGTTTGGCGCGGTCGCCGCCACAGAATTCGTCGCAACAACACGGCCATTTGTCGTTGGCAAATAAACCATACGGCCGTTATTTGCCGTGTTTCCCACAGGCATTACCGGTTGACCGTTATATCCGGGATACACCGGATACGCCGCATCAGCCGCGGTCACAACCCCGGCAAACAAGGCAAAAAAAGCCCCAAAAAACTTTGATTTTTTCATTACCTTTCCATATTTCTTTTCAATTATTATACCACAAAAACAGTCGATAAAAAAGTATTTATTGCATAATAAAATTCCCCGGGGATACCCCGGGGAAATGTCCAATATAATTTTGTTAATTCACGAATTAAAAGCGAACGTTCGCACGAACACCCAATTCCATTTTTACATCCGTTCCGTTTTGAGAACCCTGGTGCGATGTATCAAACACATATTCACCATACAGTGCCAATTGCAAATAATCGGTCACCTGGTTCGCTAATGACACGGTTATGTAATATTCTTCCCAACCGTCGTTCATACTTTTGGTTTCGGCCAACAATTTTTGCACAGTGGCATCTTGTGCCTGTTGCAATGTTGCGCCACCCAATTGTGGAATCGGCGTTGTGTTATCAACAGGAATCAATCTGGTATGGATCGATTTCACACCATTGTCGGCATGTTCAATGAACTTCAAAGAACCACCGATAGACCAACGGTCAGACAGTTGATACAATGTATTTAATGACACCAACCATTCGTTATTGGATTTCAAATCAACAGAAATTTTATCCGGGAAACCCAACATCAACAACCCAGGATGGGTGATTTCAATTTCGTTGTTATGATTGCCAAAGATTTGCAAATATTCAGCATTTAACGATGTTGTAAGTCTGGACCATTTTTTACCAATCTTGGTTCCAACCAATGCACCCCAACGGCCACTGGAAAAATTATCATATGTAAAACCGGTTGTTCCATAAGAACCCTTCATTTTGGACAACCCGGCCAGATATGCCTCGCCATACATGTCCCAAACAAAATTTTCAGGTGTTTCAACAACACGATAGTTCACGCCTAAACGCGCGCGGTGTGCACCACTGCGGCCAATATCGTCATTTTGCGTCCAACCCAATGACAAATATGTGCTGGTCCGGTCGGTGATACCAACACCAAAATCTTCAAAGAAACGCCATACAGGGAATTCAGGATCACCCGCATGTCCCTTGTCACGCAAAGCCTTGGTATGATCGGCCTTTTTATACATCATACCGGCCGTTGTTTTGGAATAAAACTCACCCGATTTTGGTGTATAAAGTGGGTTTTCCATATTTTTTGTGACAGACGCCATCGCCCCCGTTGTTATCATAGTCGCAGCAGCAATCGCCACAGTTTTCAAAGTTTTTTTCATCTATATCTCCTTAATTTTATGATGAAATTCCTGACCCCCATTATTGGCAAGACCAGGGTTATTGCCCGTACCACCCATTATTGGCAATAGCACGCTTTGTGGCATAACGGTGTTATTATTAAATATATGTGCACGGATGTCAAAATAATCTTTTTCTTGACAAGTTTTTTGTTTACCCACTTGAAATATATTTTTTGCGCACTATATCAATATCCTGTGGTGATGGTGCCATGGGGAATACAGCCAAAGGAGGCAACCATGACAGATGTAAAAATCCAAATAAATCGTATGTATGTCGGTTTCGTTTATGTCCATTGGTCTGAACGGGCAAATGTAAAATTGGGAACCGCAAAACACAAATCAATCCAACAAATAAAAAGTTTCGCAAATACGCTTGATAAATCCAATCCGATGTCGGCCGAAATCAACGCAAGTACGCAACAAATATCACGCGATGTGGCGCGTCAAATTATGACAGACGCGTCGTCAGAAATGACTTTGGACGCGGCTAAATTGCCACAATACCGTGCATTTGGCGAACAACAAGTTGCGGCGGCCAAGGCGGCGTTGGGCGCACAAATGGCGCGTGGCAATATGGCGCAAAAAACTGCATCACAACGTCTCGGTTCGGCGGCGCGTCCGGCGGGAATTGCAAAAGCCCCTTCTGTTGCCCAAATTCGCGATATGCAAAACAAATCACGGACGCAAGATATGTTGGCAAAACAAAATGCATCTCAATATCGCGCAACAAAAACAAATGTTCCGGAAAAGGGTTTAAGGCCGGCCGCAACATTGCAAAAATTAGATCAGAAAAAATTGCTGCAAATGTTCGCGTATAACAAATATCAAAAGGCCGCATAAACAAGGCATAAAAAAAACACCGGATTTTCCGGTGTTTTTTTGTTTTTATAAGCCCGATACAATTTTACGAACGGTGTCTGGGACATCCGCAACCGGAATACGAATTTGCTCCATCGTATCACGATAACGCAATGTAACGGTGTTATCTTCCAATGTTTGGTGGTCAACCGTTATGCATACCGGCGTTCCAATTTCGTCGTGACGACGATATGATTTTCCGATATTTCCAGAATTTTCCATTTCAATTCGACCGATTGCCAATTTACGCAAATCAGATTCAATTTTGTTTGCGACATCTTGCAATTCAGGCACATTTCGCGCCAGTGGTATAACCGCCGCCTTGACCGGGGACAACCACGGTTTCAATTTTAATACCGTACGGGTTTTGCCATCGCCCAAATCTTCGACCGTATATGCATTCAGCATTACCGCAAACATTGCGCGATTTACACCCATCGCCGTTTCAATCACATATGGAATAAATGTTTTGCCGGCCTGGGGGTCGGAATATGCCAATTTTGTGACACTGTCGTGATTTTCCAAAACATTTGCGTGCAATTCAAATTCGTTTTGACCCTTGGTATGCGAGCCTAAGTCAAAATCTTGGCGGTTGTGGATACCTTCGACCTCGTCAAAGCCATCGGGGAATTCGTATTCAATGTCGCAGGCGGCCTTGGCATAATGGGCCAATTTTTCGTGTGGTAAAAAACGCAATTTGTTGGCAGGTATCCCCAACACATTTATCCACCACGCCATACGTTCGTTCTTCCACATTTCGAAATATTTTTCGTCCGTTGATGGTTCCACAAAGTATTGCATTTCGGCCTGTTCAAATTCGCGCATACGAAATACGAAACCACGTGGGGAAATTTCGTTACGGAAAGCCTTGCCGATTTGGGCAATACCGAACGGTAATTTATGCGGTTTAGAATCCAAAACATTTTTGAAATTCGTGTATGTTGTTGTCGCAGTTTCCGGACGCAAATATGCATTTATTTCGCCATTTGCGGTCGCACCAATCGACAAACCCATCATCAATTGATATGCGCGCGGTTCTGTCAAATCGGTTGAACCACAGTTATCACATTTTGATGGGTCGCGCATTTTATCCTGGCGCATACGGGCACCGCATTTTTTGCATTCAACCAGGGGGTCTGAAAAATTCGCCTCGTGCCCGGAATATTTCCACATCAGACGATTTGTTATTAACGCGGCGTCCAGCCCCTCGATATCATCGCGGGAATAAATCATTGTGTTCCACCACGCATTACGAATATTACGCATCAATTCCACACCATACGGGCCATAATCATACGCCCCTGGCAATCCACCATAAATTTCAGACCCAGTAAAAATAAACCCGCGTCTTTTACACAATGCAATAATATCGTTTACGTCTGACATTTTGTTTTTTTTCCTATGTTTAAAAAATTATTTATTATCCGCGACAATCGCGCCCATTGGACACACAGATGCACACGTTCCGCACGATGCACACTTGGATGTATCAATCACGCATTTGCCGTCCGCACCGGTTGATATCGCCATTGCCGGGCACATTCCCATACAAGTGTGACAACCAATGCATTTTGAATTTTCAATTTTATATGCCATCTTTCTTTCCTTTTTTTATTCACGGTTAAACAAACTCAATAAATATTGGAACATCGCAATGAACGAGATATACAAATGCAACGCCCCCAATACAGCCAACTGATTTTTTGATGTATCGTCACCGCCCGCCATTGTGTTATATGCAATCTTTAAATTTTGCATATCATATGCCGTGAACAGTGCGAATACCAATACGCCGATAAAGCACACAATCGTCGCAAATGTTGAACCCAATGGCCAAATCATTGACGCAATACCGACCAAAATCAAACCAATCATACCCATCATCAAGAAAATACCCAAAAACGATAAATTCTTGGCCGTTTTATAACCGAACATCGCCATACACGCGAACATCAGTGCCGATAAAACAAATGCGTATAAAATCGATGCCGGATTGACCGCCAGGGATACCGCCAACAATGGCGTCAATGTAATGCCGATAACCGCGGCATACAACATCAACATCACCGCGCCGGTCGCAGGCTTTAATGAAAACGCACGAACCTGGGCCCAGATGGAAAACGCCAATCCGCCGAATAACAGAACATAATACAGTACCGAAAATCCGGTTCCCGCACCATTTATCAAAAACCGTAATCCCCCGCCCCAAATCGTCAGGTACGCCGCCACCGCGGTAATTCCAACCGCGCCGAACATTAATGCAAAAATCCGTCTTAGATATCCGTCCATTGTATTTGTTTGAACACCTGTCATTTTTTGTTTTCTCCTTTTGTTTTTTTCTAACGATTATATAATACAAACACCCCATAAATTCAAGAATAAAAACAAATAATATTTATTGCAAATACGCAACAAAATAAATATTCATAAAATATTTTATCTATTAAAGGTTGACAAATAATTTTTTTATACTATAATATTTTTGTAATAATCAAAAAAAATACACAGGAGGCAAAATTATGACCACAGGCGCAAGATATTATCAGGGTACCGGATGCGAATACATCAACCCGGACCGTCAAACGTGCAACGACAAACAACACATCATTGACGATTGTTGGAAACACATTCGTGAAATGCACGCAAAATGGAACGAAATTAAAAAAGAAAACGATGCAGTACGCGCAAAACGTTACGAAAATTGCATTTATAATCATTTGGACACAATTCGTCGTGAAAAAGAATCTATGAAAATTTTAAGTGGCGCTCGTCAACATTAATAAAAAATTAAAGGGAATATAAAAATGTATAAAAAAGTGGCTAATTTTAATTTCAGTAATTACAGTTCTGTATTACCGTACCCAACCGGTCGTCAAACCGTGGCGGACAAAGATAAAATTATTGCGGATGCCAAAGAAACGATTGCAAAAATGCAAGAACGTTTAAAAACCGAAAAAAATTCTGCAATTCGTGCGCGTTGCGAAGAAATCATACAAAACCAATTGGAAAAAATCGAACGCGAACGTGTTTCGAAACGCGTATTACAACAAAATCCGTTCGGTGAACTGTGCGATTTAAAATCACGCAGACGTTAATAAAAAAATTATTTTTTCAGCACCGATTTTCGGTGCTTTTTTTATTGTGTTTTTGCAAATTTTTAGACTACAATTTCCGCAAAAGGATATAAAAATGGCAATTGTTATAAATCCAATTTCGCCCGTGGCGGTGTCAATATTCGGCATTGATATTCGTTGGTATGCATTGGCTTATATCGCGGGATTTTTAATCTGCTTTTGGTTGTTTTTGCGTATGATACGCGACAAAAATTCTGGAATTATGTTGGATAAAAAACAAAGCGATGATTTTTTAACCGCGATTATTTTGGGTGTGATACTGGGCGGACGCCTGGGGTATGTGTTATTTTATAATTTGCCGTTTTTTATTGCGCACCCGTTGGAAATATTTATGGTATGGCACGGCGGGATGAGTTTTCACGGTGGTCTGATTGGGGTTGTAATTGCGAATTTTATATTTGCACACAAAAATAAATTAAACGGGTGGAAATTATTGGATTTATGTGCAGTTTTGGCGCCGATTGGCCTGTTTTTTGGCCGAATTGCAAACTTTATAAATATGGAGGTTATGGGTCGCGCAACCGATATGCCGTGGGGAGTCGTGTTCCGTGGCGACACAACCACGCCACGCCACCCCAGCCCCCTGTACGAGGCCGCAACCGAGGGCGTAATTTTATTTATATTAATGTGGTGGTTATACAAGAAAACAAATTTAAAATCACATCCCGGTGCGCTGTCGGGCGTGTTGGCAATGCTGTACGCGGTGGCCCGGATTTTTTGCGAAATGTTTCGTGCACCGGACGCCCAGATTGGATTTTTAACAACCTGGGGGTTAACAATGGGACAATTATTATCGGGCGTAATGTTTGTGATTGGCGCCGGAATTTTTATATCAAAGTTCAAAGTGCAAAGTTCAAAGTTCAATAAATGATTCCGCCCCAAGCGTTAGCGTGGGGAGGGGGACCGGTGAACCACCCACGAAATTTTCAATTTCGTGGGGCCCGGTGAGACGGTGGAGGGGGTAAAAATAAATTTGCAAATGCGTTGATTATCGGCTAGAATATAATTGCATTGGTGTGTTGCCAGTGTGGGTCAAGAAAACCCTTTGAAATAATAAAACTCCACCAAACTGGTTGGAGGGCTGCGAATATTTTGAATAAGCAGCACTACCTTAATTATTTCAGTAGTTTTCTTGCCTCCAACCGCGCTTTTTTACGCGGTATTTTTTATTAAAAATGGAGGAGAGAAGATGTCTATTGTTTTAATTGATGCACGCGCGTATGGCCAGCAATTACGCCGGGCGCGCAAATCATTGCATATGAATAAAGCCGCCGTGGCGGAAATTTTAAAAATATCGCCGCGTGATTTATACTTGTATGAAATCGGGCGATTACCAATTCCACCGGATTTGCTGTGCGCGTTGTTGCACCGTGGATTGGCGTTAACCGCCGTAAAAACACATAAATAAAAAACCACCCCTCCACTTCGTGGCCCTCCCCTCCGAAAACCACCCAAAAAATTCATTTGAATTTTTTGGGGCCCGGTGGAGGGGAACCAGGGGCGGCATTTTATTTGCGTTTATATGCCAATATGTATTGCTGTATTTGTGGTAAATATTCGTGCGGAATTTTGGCAACCGGTATTAAAATCGAGTTGCCCTGGCCTGCGGACATTTTTGGCACAAATTCGCCAGTTTTGGCGTTTTGGATTTTATCCAATTTGATGCTGAATTTGTCGCGTGGCAATAAAAATGTAATTTCGTCGCCAGCACGCACTTCGTTACGCAGTTCAAGCACAATACCCCCGCCACCGCTAACGCGGTCCCCCTCCCCGGTCGCCCCGTTGGGGCTGGGGCGGAATTCATCAACAGCCGTCACAACGCCGGCGGCGTGAAATGCGGAATCTGATTTTGTTGTATCAAAATCGTGTGCCGTCGCCGGCAAAGGCCCATCAAAAAACGCCGTTGTGTATCCACGCGTTTCCAAAACATTTAAATCCGCCATAAATTCATCAGGATTGAAATTCACCGGGTCGCGCGCCCACGCATCCATTGCATTGCGATATGCACGCACAACACTGCCCACATAATATTCGGAACGGTTGCGGCCCTCGATTTTCAAACTGTCCGGGGCGGATTCTAATACTTCGGCTAATCGCGGCATCAGGCATAAATCTTTACTGTTCAAAATATAGGCACCGCGTTCATCTTCGTCGATTGGCATTTCGACACCACTTTCACGTTCGCGCAAAATGACATCATACTTCCACCGGCACAGTTGCGCACACGCACCACGATTTGACGGACGGCCCGTTATATAATTCGACAGCAAACACCGCCCAGAATACGCCATACACATCGCACCGTGCACAAAAATTTCCAATTTTACATCTGGGCATTGTTTACGAATTTCACAAAATTCCGGATGCGATACCTCGCGCGCAAGAACGCACAGCGATGCCCCCGCCGATTGCCAGAACTTAACAGATGCCGCCGAACAAATATTTGCCTGGGTCGATATATGGATTGGCATATCGGGGAATTTTTCTTTGCACCACATCAATACGCCCGCATCCGCCACAATTAATGCATCCGGTTTTAAATATTCAACAACCTCGGCCACACGCGACATATTTTCAAAATCCCGCTCGTGCGCAAATAAATTAAATGCTAAATAAACTTTTTTGCCGTGGCTGTGCGCGAATTCAATACCGGATTTTACGCCATCAACATCAATTTTTGCACGCGCACGCATAGAAAACCCGGGCAATCCCGCATAAATTGCATCCGCACCATATAAAACAGCCGTTTTGAATGCGTCTAATGTGCCCGCCGGCGCAAGAAGTTCAGGTAATTTTTTCATAAGCATCATTTTAACAACGATTTTACGAAAAGCAAGCACGCATAAAAAAACACTTGAAATTATCAAATAAAAAATATATGATTTGTTCACATTGCCAGTTTAGCTCAGCTGGTAGAGCATCTGATTTGTAATCAGAGGGTCGTTGGTTCAAGTCCGACAACTGGCACCACGTTTCGCCCTGGGGGGCTTCGGGTGGCGGGCCGCATTTTCTTTTTTGAAATTGTGTGGTTATGTCTCCGAATTTAATTATAAAATCGCCCAATGGGCGTTTTTTTATGCAAAAAACAATTAATTTCCGGTATCTCCAATATTTTTTTAATTTGTGTTTGTAAAAATTGTCCACAATTGTTTATTAGATTAATTTCTATTAAACAAAGGATTTTACAATGGCTATTATCGGATATATTCGTGTGTCGTCAACAAAACAAACGCTGCAACACCAGCGGTTCGAAATTGAACAGTTTGCAAAAAAAAATCATATTCTAATTGATAAATGGGTAATGGAAACAATTTCTTCGCGCAAGGCGTTAAGCAAACGAAAATTAGGACAATTATTAGACAGTTTGAATAACGGCGATATTTTAATCGCCGCCGAAATATCGCGCCTGGGGCGGTCATTGTTGGAAGTTATGCGGATTTTAGAATCGTGTTTAAATAAAAATTGCCAAGTATGGACACTGAAAGAAAATTACCGATTGGGGAACGATATTCAAAGCAAGGTTATGGCTTTCGCATTTGGTCTGTCCGCGGAAATCGAACGCAACCTGATATCACAACGAACAAAAGCGTCCCTGGAAAGTGTACGCGCGTCCGGCAAGCGATTGGGGCGTCCTTTTGCCGCGCAGTCAAAAAAATTAAAATTGTCTGATAACGCAAAAAAGGTAAAAAAATTACTGGATATGGGGATGACACGGTATAAAATCGCAAAAATCGTGGGGGTGAAACACGCAACTTTGTCCCGATTTATAAATCGGATGGGGTGGTAAAATAAAAACTGTATCTTTATATTATATATTGACAAAAGTGTATTTTTGTATTATATATTATTTATCAATAACACTTTCAGGGGGACAAAATGCCACAAAAAAAATCGTTATCTGGTGCATATGCTGAACTGGCTATGGGTGCACACATTGATTCAAGCGATGGGATTTCGCACGTGATTTTTCCGCACAGTATTAATCCGCGTGCGGCGGCGTGGTTATTATACAAAACAAACGCCATTGTGATTGTCCCTGTGAATTCGCCGGTGTATACCACGGA
Organism: uncultured Pseudomonadota bacterium; assembly: GCA_902793005.1. Lineage (GTDB taxonomy): Bacteria > Pseudomonadota > Alphaproteobacteria > Rs-D84 > Rs-D84 > Enterousia. The sequence continues at coordinate 91,596 of CADBBQ010000001.1, read as the reverse complement.
TTACTTTTCCAAAGATTATCATTTCATTGTCAAAACCAATGCATACAATGATTTTACAGCAAACCCTATACAGGGCGATGAAAAAGGATTTATAGATTTTTGTGAAAATATGTTATCTGGCACAGAAAAGATAACAATACAAGAATCCAGTTTGAAAAAATCACGTGATTTCTGGGATACACACAGAAAATTAATAATACGTCCAAAAACATCTTTGGAACAAACCCCAGAAAAACGCGATTATGTAAACTTTTTATATTCTTGGGCGGAAAACAATATTCGCACAAATGAAATTACCGACAGTCAACGCAGAACCGAGGCAATTTTCCGCGAATATCTGTTTTTGCTGATAAAAGATATCGAAGCAACAAAATCGGAATCTGAAAAAATGTCAAAAATCAATAAAATTATTGAAACTGTGATTTTTGACGATTCAGGTATGGTATATAAAATCAACCAATTTAATAACTGCCTGGGGCGAATCAAAAATTCTGTACCACCGGCATTACCAATCGTATTGGAAGACGGAACACAAACAGACGTTTTCAAATTAGACGGCACAAAACATTACCGTATTATGCATCAAATCGATGTGTCAAAAAATAAAATCCCGTTTGATTTTTCTAATATTGATATAAATTCTAATTTCGTTTGTTCCGGTGCACGCGAAAAAATCGTTTTTCCAAAAAGCATTCGCGGACGTTTAGACTGTTCGAATACGAAACTGGATTTATTCAAAGGCGATATACCAAACGGCACAACGAAAATCGATTTTTCAAGAACAGTGAAAAATTTTTCAGAATTGTTGAATATGAAATTTCCAAAATCTGTGCGTGAAATTTTGTTATCACGTTCAATGCTGAATGCGACCGCCAAAGATTTACAAATGTTGCGCGAATTCAGACAATTCCAAGATAAAAATCCACATATCGAAATTTGGGATTCAAAACACGCGTTATCTTTACAGGATATTTTAGTGGCGGCGTTAAATCAAATTGAACAAAAACACGCACAACAAAATGTTGCCGCGCCTGTTGCGGTCGTAAAAACAACAGACCCAACAACAAAAACCGAACAATGGCTTAGTCGTAAAGAAATTGTTGAATTGTGTCGCGCGGATGCACGTTTCAAAGACATTGATGCAGATATGGAAAAATTAGTCAGACTGGCAATAAAAACAAACAAACAAATTAAGTCAGGCACCAAATCGCACAACGGTCAATCCATTACTTGCGTGCATATGGAATCACTGGATTTGTTAAAGCAGGTGATGTTGCAAATATACAACACTGATGCCGTTCGTGAAACACCAAAGCCCACAACCACATCAACACCTAAAACCCAGGCAGAGAAAAAAGTCGCAAAAGTTAAAAAAGAAAAACAAACAATTAAAATTGAAAAATATATTCCAAAACAAATTTGGAAAAGTATCTGCAATGCCTGTGGCGACAGTTTGAATTTGTTGTATTCTGTGTTGGAACGAATAAACAAAGTGAATATGAATTATGCAACACAAACACCACATACGCCTTTACAATATATAGATAAAAATAATACTAAACAAATTATTCCTAATACTGAAATAAAATCTGGGCGCGCGGCATCACAACATATTGAAAACAACGACAACAGACGAATTGTTTGGACAATAAACCCAGATGATAAAATTATGGTTGCAACCGCTTTCTTTGCCGCCCATGGCGACAATGCACAGGCAATAAAAATGTATAATTCTGTGGCAATTCCAAATGCCGCCAAAGGTCAAAATATGGATGGCGTGACGATTACCAAAGATTTTGTTGAACGGTCGGATTATTTAAATGTGTCTGAATTATTAGAAACATATGCTAAAAAAATTGCGGACAAACAAAAAAACAACATCGCCGCAAATCAATCACGCGAAAAACGTCCACGGATTATGCGTCCTGTATCACAAACGCACACAACAATGGTTGATGTTAAATCTTTGGAAGTACAAATAGAAAATTTCATCAGTAATTTAGATGCTCAAATAAAACGATTGGCCAAAGATGTTATGAATAATCCTGATGATACACAACGCCAGTTGCGAAATGTTGAAGAAATGCAAAAATTGTTACAAGAAAAATTTTCTTTGCAACAAAATCGATAAAAAAACATCGCCGCAATTGCGGCGATGTTTGTCCTTGGCAAAACAAAAATTATTTTCGGCGCGGACGCTTTTTATTTTTTGTGCGCGCCTTGGTTGGTTCTTCGTCCAAATCCCATTCGGCGCTTTCTGGTAAAATTTCGTGTAACAACTCGCGAAAGCGTGGGTTGCGCGACATATAATAACGAATTCCATATAACGATGCGATTGTTATATATTTTTCAATATCTTGGCGAGAAATTCTGTCGGCTAATTTATCACGTAATCCATCAAACGCATCTATGACCGCACCACGCGCACGACGAAAAAACCGATTACGATATGAACAAATAATCGTTTTAACCCACATCCATATCAAACCAACGACTCCGGGCACAACTACACAAAATGCAAAATACCGAAACCAATCAGCGCACGCGGTTTCGCCCAACATTGGCGTACATATCGTTTGACAATGCAACATCATTACCGCAATAACTTCGTATATGAATAATACCGTGATATAAATTTTTGGTTTTAATAACATATCGTTTTACACAAGGCAAATCAATATGCACCAAGAACCAAAACCTATGTAAAAACCCCGATGCAATCGGGGTTGATGTTTTTATTTATTCTGTGATTTTTTGTTCTTTATTTTTTGCATCCGCCGCACGCGCCGATGTTTCTATTTGCAACAACTGTTTTTCCAACGCCGTCCGCTCAGATGATTTATATCCCGTATCCGCATCCGGACGAACCGTCGATTCCGGTTTTGAAACAGTCTTGTCATTCACATCAACCTTGGGCTGGCGACTTGTTCCGTTTTTTATATCATTCATTGTTGATACCGCAGGATTTATTAAATTTTTATAAATCTCGTCCGCTTGTTTTGTTCCCTCGACATCACGGGCCAATAACTTGTTTACATCACCCGGAACAAACCAATCATCCAATTTTACCGCGGTTAATTGCATAATTGGACGAGTGCGTGCATTTTCCATCCAACGCGGCATATGCGGTACATCCGAATAATACCACAATGCAACCCAATACACAATGCCCATAACCACAATTCCACGAATAATACCAAATATAACGCCCAATGTATGATCGGTCACATTCATCATTGATTCTTGGATTTTATCGCGCAGTTTTTGATTCACAAAACCAACCACCAATAATATCACAAAAAACACCACAAAATACGACGCAACCAATGTCACAACCGTCGAATCAGGTAATTTAAACCAATCTTGGAATACACCATCCAACCACGGGGACGTAAAACGCGCCGCAACCGCCGCAACCACCCAAGACAGTGTCGCAATTGTTTCGTACACACCACCACGAATTGTCGCCCAAACCGTGGATGCCAACAACACAATAATATAAACATAATCCAGACTTGTTAAATCAAACATAATTTAAATCCTTGGAATGCAGTTTTATTTTTTTGATTTTGCAACCGATACACAAAATCCCAAAACAACCAACGCCAATATTATCAATACCCAAGATGCCCATTTACTGTCCGATGCGGTCGTTTTTTTTTCCGCATTTCGTCACCCGTCGCGGTGTATTCTGTAATTGTCGCAACCGGTGTTGGATGTTCATCACGATATGCATCACCGTTTTCACTGATTGCACGCTTTACATCCGCCGCAGATTTTTTTGCCGCGTCATCCATATCAATTTCAATTGCCGCACGCATATCATCCGCCATAGATTCCGCAAATCCTTGGAAACATTTATCACCAATTTTTATTACCGGCACGCCACCTGATGAAAAATCACACGTTTTTATAACATCAATGAATAACGCACGATGTTCAGGCACCGTCACATCAATCATAGTGATATTCATTGTTGGATATTCGTAAATAAAATTATTCGATGCATAATCACGCGCGTGATGACAATGCGGACACGTTGGTGAATAATAAATCGTCATATCAGCCGCGTGCGCACCACACACAAAAAACAAACCCATCAACGCGTATAAAATCTTGATTTTCATAATTTCTCCTTTTCATTGTTGCTTTGATTATAGAAAATACTAACCAAATCGCGCAAGATAATTTTATGAAAATTTATATTTATTTTTAATGAGAATTCATTAGCAACACATCGTCAAATTCTGGATGGCCAATAAAAATATTTTGCGCCGTGTTGCAACGATTTAAAACCTTGCGATGCTGGTGCCGCGCCAAATTCACAACACAATTTACCAGATTAAAAACAATGGGAAAATTTTGATATTCCGATTCAACAGTGGTATGTTCAATCATCAATTTATCCAGACCAATTTTTACAAATGTGATTTCGCCAATATTTTCCCCATCTTTCTTGGCACAAAAACCGCAACCGTCTGGTAAAAGTTCGTATTGAATTTTGTCCATAATTATCGTGTCCCAAATGTTTATCACAACAACTATAAACGCAAAATCAATACGAATAAATACGATTAAAATCCATTAAATATTATTGTAATTTTTCTTGATAATACGAGTGCACGCTTGTAAACCTTTGCTTTCCGATGGCGACATACGTGGCGACAACACCGTTATTACCCCCGAACGCCCAACAATCGATGGACGCGACATAGCAATATTTGTTTTTGGCGCGCATATTGACACGGTTAAAATTCTTTTTTCGTCATTTATGATACAGCGCAGCAAATCATTTACCGCCGCCGCAATTCCGTCCCACGTCGCACCGCGACCCTGGATTATTTCATACGCCGCGTTATGAACACGGTGTTCTATCGTGCGACGGGTCGTTTGTGGCAAAGATATTTTTGTTGATTTACAAAAATCATTTAATGGTATTGCACCAATACTGATCGATTCCCAATTTACCACGCTTGCATCACCGTGTTCACCCAACACATACGCATTGATTGACATTGGCGAAACCGACAATTGCCGCGCCAATATCGTGCGCAGACGCGCCGAATCCAACATCGTACCCGTGCCAATAACACGCGCAGACGGCAGGCCTGACAAATCGCGTGCCAACATAACCATAACATCCAACGGGTTGGTGACCATAATGATTTTAACCGTTTTGGGGTCTGTATTTGCCATAACACGTGGGATAATATCACGAATAACATTTGCGTTTGCATCCAATAAATCCGTGCGGGTTTGTCCCGGCTTTTGATTTGCGCCGGCCGCAATAACCACGATTTCAGAACCACGGATTTCACGATATGAATTTGCCGCCGTGATTTTTACATCGAACGAAAATGCGGATGCGTGTCCCAAATCCGCCGCCGCAGCGGCACTCCGCACGCCGTCACGGTCAAACAAAACCATTTCGTGCACCAGGCCAGTATTTTTAATTGCGGTGGCAATCGCCGAACCAACAGAACCCAAACCAATAATTGCAACTTTCATAAAATCCCCCCTGCCGTTGTTTTTTTGTTTATTATATCATATTTGACTGGATTTGTTTTAATAAAAAAACAGGGATGAAAATCCCTGTTTATTTTTAATATGATTTTGCGACATAGACGTAACTTGGGTCATTCGCATCCAGACACCGGCGGCTGATTTTATATTTTTCAATCAATCCGTCAAATTCCGCGTTTAATGTTAAATCATATTTAATGCGGAAAAATCCGGTTGTGCCGCGTTCCAATGCGCCCTCTAATGCCGCCAATGTTTCAACATCGTGCATTTGTGATTGCTGGCGCGCCAATGCGCGTTCATACATTTCGCGTTGCATTTGTTTCATTAAATCAGGTGCGATTTTCAACAATTCATCCACAGACACCGTTTGTTTGGATTCTTTGCCCAAATCACGACGGGTAATTGTGACAGAATTATTTTCCATTTCACGGCTACCTATTTCAACACGCAATGGCACACCGCGTTTAATCCACTTCCACATTTTGTCAGGCGCACGCATATCAGACGTATCAACCAATACACGCAAATCCAATTCGCGTAATTTTTCGCCCAAATCTTCGGCATATTTATTTAATGCATCTGTGTTTTCTTCGCGAACAATTGGAATAATCACAATTTGATATGGCGCAATGGCCGGCGGCAAAACCAGACCGTCATCGTCCGAATGTATCATAAACAGTCCGCCCATCATACGGGTTGATGTCCCCCAGCTGGTCGTCCAAGCATATTGTAATTTACCGTCCGTCCCCAGATATTGAATATTAAATGATTTTGCAAAATGTTGTCCCAAATCGTGCGATGTGCCCGCCTGTAATGCCTTGCCATCTTGCATAATTTGTTCAACGGTGTATGTATGGTCGGCACCGGCAAAGCGTTCTTCGGGTGTTTTTTCGCCGGCAACGACAGGCGCTGCCAAAACATCGCGCATATAATCCGCATACATTTTATGCATTTTTTTCGCGTCGGCATTTGCGTCTTCGTGGGTGGCAAAAACATTATGACCTTCTTGCCAATTAAATTCAGATGTGCGCAAAAACATACGCGGCCGCATTTCCCAGCGCATAACATTTACCCATTGATTCAACTTCATCGGCAAATCACGCCAAGATTGCACCCAACGGGACATAGCCTCGCCAATAATGGTTTCGGATGTTGGACGAATAACATAGGGGTCTGTTAATTCTGCATCGGGATCCGGTTGTAATTTACCGTCAATCATTTTCAAACGATAATGTGTGACAACAGCCGCTTCCTTGGCAAAACCGGCGACGTGTTCGGCTTCCTTATTAAAATATGCAATAGGTATCAATAATGGAAAGTTTGCGTTTTGAACGCCCGCCGCCTTAATCCGTTTATCCATTTGGTCACGCATCAGTTCCCATATTGCCCAACCGTATGGCTTTATCGTCATACAACCACGCACAGGTGCGTTTTCCGCCAAATCGGCCGCCACAATTAAATTTTGATACCATTCACTAAAATTTTCCGCACGCGTCGGAGTTATTGCCGTTTTCATTTCTTTATCTCTTTATTTCTTTATCTTTTAATTCCATATATTTGTTCGATACGATTTCGTGTAATACCTTTGCAATTTCTTTGCGGTCCATACCAGCCGTGGACACCGGGGGCAATACCGTTATATGCACCGTCATCCCACCCAGTTGCGCAATATGAAATATTTGACCAAACGCACTGCGTTCGCGTTCACATTTTGGTCCCTGGGTTTGTTTGGCATTATCGAAATACGCATAATCGTTTGCCAGAACCTGGTCATTGACGCATTTATTGCGACGCGTCCGATATGTTATCACCATTGGTTGAATTGTCAAATCAGGGACCGCATCCACCAAATTAAACATCGCAGATTTGAATTCGCGAACATATGCACCGTTGGTTGTGGTACCCTCGGGGAAAATGGTGACGGGATATGACGCGTTGCGCAATTGACGGGTCATATCGGAAATCGCCTCGACAGCGTGGGATGGACGACGGTCAACAAACACCACACCAAATTTTTTCGCAATCCAACCAACCAATGGGTATGACGCAATATCAATTTTCCCAACAAATGAACATCCATACGCCACCGGCATAGACATCAATTCAAATACCGATATATGATTGCAAATGCATAACAGTGGACGCGCACCCGTCAATTTTCCGTGCCGACGAACACGCACACCAGTTGCAAAACACAATGTCCACATAAAAAAACGCATATATTTAACCGAAAAACGACCACGCGGAATTATAAAAATAATCGGAACCTGGATTAAAACAACCAATACAAACAGCACCGCACGAAATACCGCAATGATTGTGTCAAAAATATTAACCCGACATTTATCCGCCATTATTTTCATTTTTTATTCCTCTTCTTCGGTAGGTTTATCTTCGGCAATTAATTCCGCATCCGCCGCGTCTTCGCGCAGCAAAAACGCGAATACAGAACGCACAACACGCATCGCACCAACCGCAGGTGTTGTTATAATTTTACCCAACGTTTGAATAAAGTTCGATGGCAATTCGAAATTTTCCCCTTCGAAAGATTCATCCGTGCCCAAGAAACGTTTTCTGTATAATGCATCCATTTTGCGTGTTTCCAACATTACAAATACATCATATGAATTAAATGGTTTATCAATAAATACACCACGACCAAATGTTGCATTGATACGCAGATACCCCTTGACCAATGGGGTCATTTGACGACGAGCCTCGGCCGCATCAACAAAGACCGCGGGCAAAATATTCATTCGCGTCAATTTTGGATTTACACCATCGGCCAATTTCGTCGGATCAACCGTCGCACGCAGGCGCAACGGGGACAAATGATTATAATACAGATATGAAATTGCCTGGGCCGACATCGCCGGATTTGTTCCCGTCCAAGACGCAACACCAAACACAATGCCAATTTTATTACGCACAATATATTCGCCTAACCCCACCCATAACAGGCGCATTACCAATGCATTTTCGCGATATTCAGGTGCAACACACGCACGCGACATTTCCGCAATATTTGTCCCAGACCGCTTTATTTTTGAAATATCAAATTCGGTTTCGGTATAAAATCCACCCATTTTTTCCGCGGCATCACGATTTATAATACGATATGTTCCAACAATTTTTCCATTGTGAAACACACCCAAATATTCCGCAAACCGGTCATAAGAATCATATTCTTCGCGCAAATTTTTTTGTTCTTCGGTAGCGGACGCACCCTCTTCCTCGACAAAAACACGATAGCGCAACGCGCGCACCTGGCGGCGTTCTTCTTTGGTACGGGTTAAACGCACCTCGAAATCACGAACTTTTATAGACATTTGTTTTGTATCCTTTTATATACCCGAAAAAGAATAGCAAAGAAAACGCCCCATCGCAACAGATTTATTTTAATTTTTCAGACAACTCGTGTATTGCAATTGCATACCAATTTGAATTATTCCAACGTTTAATGCGATAAAAATTTGGATATGTTAAATACGCCACACGCATCGTTGTCATTTCAACATCATTATCCGGCGATGATACTAAATTCGTGGCATTATCTTCCGACCCCGCAACCAGGCCGACCGTTTCGTTCATCGCCGTCAATGGTAAACCATCGGCATTTAACACACCCATTTTGGCCCACTGGGCAATGGTATATTTTTTATCACCACCCGTTAACGCATCGTCAAAATCAGATGGTATCAAAACACGACGCGCAATTGGTTGCGTGTCATCCCAACCCAATTTATTCAAATAATTTCCCGCGCTGAACATTGCGTCACTGACATTATTTATAATATCAATTTTTCCGTCACCATTTCCGTCGGCACCATATTGCGACAATGTCGTTGGGATAAATTGAAAATGCCCCATAGCACCCGCCCAACTGCCATAAACATCATTTATGTCGGTGCCATTTTTATCAGTGATTTTCATTAACGCTAGTAATTGTTCGGTGAAAAATTTTTCGCGCCGCCCATCATACATCAATGTGAAAAAAGCGTCCTTTAATCGATATGCCTTTTTAACCGAGCCATAATTTGATTCCATTCCCCAAAACGCCAAAATAACGTGGCGTGGCACACCATATTTTGCGTGCGTTTTTCCCAATAATGTTGGATATTTTTTTGCCATATTGCGCCCGGCCCTCACCCGTTCGGCATTTACCGTGCGGCGCAGATATTCATCTAGCGTCAATTTGAATTCTGATTGGTTTTTATCGTTATAAACAATGCGTGGAATAAACACCGGATTTTTTAATGTTGCATCAATTGTTGGGCCGGATATATTTTTCGCCACCGCCATATTCCGCACAGATTCCATCAACGCGTTCCAACGGTCAAAATCAAAATCACCACGCGCCGCATTTGCCGGACACGCACAACACACAAAAGCCGCGCAAGATAATATCACGCCAATTTTTTTCATATGACAAACCCTGTTTGTAAATTAAAATGAATATTTCAGTCCCAAATACAACCCGAATGAACGCCAGGTTGCCTCTTTCAAGGCGTCGGAAACCTTTTCGGTGTATGCCGGCCATTTTGTTGCGACAATATCATAATCATCGTTACCGGCAGGAACCTCGGTATATTCGACATATTCGGCCCAATAAATTTCACCACCAATTTTATCAACGTGGAAATAATTTGTGTCGGCCTTTAATGATAAACTAAGCCGGTCTGACAATTTCATAGTATATTCCATTTCCAATTGGTATGCCAATGCGCCGTTGTCGCCCTCGTCCAGGAAACTGGGGTTTTGTTGCCAATCGGTACGATTTGGCCAAATACCCTCGGACGAATATTTAGGCATTCCGATTTGACCATAAAAACGCAATTTATCGGTCAATGTCATTTGCTTTTCAATTTCCAAACCGATATAAAAACCAGACCACGTCGTATTATACTCGTGCGTTTTACCGGAAATCATAATCGGACCATCACCACCAATCACAACGCATTGATCCGGATAAAACATCAACATCAGGAAAACTGGCGTTACCGACAGTTAAACCGCCCGTCGCACTGACCGTTGCCAATTGAATTTGGTCGGGCGAGACACAAACCTGGTAATAATTTTCGGCCGCAGCCTCGGCCTGGTCAATTGGAACAGCATAATAAATATCCAAATTGTTTGGGTCACCAAACACATAATCACCATCGGTCGTCATCAATGGGATATATACCCCTTGGTTCGGATAGTAATGGTCGTTCATTTGCAGGTTGTGTTTGAAAATTTCATATCCAACAATTGGTGTTAATTTCCATCCACCAATATCCCAAATATTACGAGCACCAATTCCAAAACGCATATGATGAGAATCGCCACTTTGGTCACCAACGGAAATCGTAAATATTCCATCGTTTGGATACGAATCGTCATACGGACGCAAATCATAATCCATCGACAGACCGCCCGACGACATTTTGCCGTATGTATATTCACCAAACGCCATCATATCAAAATTACGGACCGAAAAATTATAACGCGCACCCGCCGTCAATTCGTTAAACATCATATCGTCCCATTCCAAGACAGAATTGACCGATGTTGTAAATTGAAAGTCCGCAAAACGACGTCCATATCCACCATAAACCGAAAAACCGTTGTCATCAGACGCCGCACGCGACACACCATTTGCAGTCATCATACCCTTGTATGCGGGTGGCTGGGTCGCGGATGGAACGTTATAAGAATATGATTTCGAAGATAAAACCTGTTTTGAACCGGCACCAGTATAATTTGTATAACCACGATTTTGATACGCACCATACCCCGCCCGATTCATTGACGTCGCGTTTTTTTGATAGTATGAAGGCACCCCTTCGTTACTGGCCACAGCGGCCGTTGACGCGCAAATTCCAAGCAAAACAGTGAATAAATCCTTCCTCATTTGCTGATATTATGAAACAAAAATTATATTCAATGCAATAAAAAAAATGATTTACTGGATTTTTTTATTTTGACGTGTAATATCAACCTTGATGAATCCAGCGCACAACATTTATATACACGTTCCATATTGCATTTCTAAATGCAATTATTGTGCTTTTTTTTCACGCGCAATTTCACCAGATTGGGAATCTTATGAATCACAAGTTTTATCCGAGATTGATTTTTGGCACAATAAATTAGACCGCATTAAAATACCAACAATATTTTTTGGTGGTGGCACACCCAGTTTGATGCCTGTGGATATTTTTGACAAGATTATAAAACATATTGCGACAAAATTTGATTTATCTGAATGTGCGGAAATTACATTGGAATCAAATCCGGGAACATTGGACACACAAAAACTGGACGATTTTATTAAATGTGGCGTGTCACGATTGTCCGTGGGCGTTCAATCATTTGATGATGATGAATTAAAATTTTTGGGACGGCGACACGATGCCACAACCGCAATAAAATTATTGGATGGCGCAATGAAAAAAAACATACGCGTCAGTGCGGATTTTATTTACGGCCTGCCCAATCACAATGTGGAAAACATTATTCGGTTATGTGACCAGATAAACAAAATTGGATTGCAACACGCGTCTTTATACGAATTGACGATTGAAAAAAACACTCCGTTTGGGCGGATGAATTTAAAAATGCCCGACAATAATATAATGGCGGATATGTATCTGGCAATCCAAGACAATTTAAAATTGCCCCGGTACGAGGTTTCTAATTATGCCGCGGCGGGCCACACGTGCCAACACAATGAAAACATTTGGGCGGGCGCACCATATATCGGTTTAGGTTTTGGCGCACGTGGACGTATATTTATGGAAAACCAATGGTTTGAACAATCGGGTGGCGATATTCAATTTGATGCAATCGACAATAAAACACGCGCAATCGAAAAATTAATGACAGGATTACGCACTTTGCGCGGGACCGTGATTGATGATGATATAAAAAATATTCTGGATTTTGATTTTATAAATTCACATAATGCGTTGGTTAAAATTGATGGCAACCGAATTTACGCAACGGATGCCGGCATTTTAATACTGGACGATTTATTGGTTGATATTTTGGGGTAGATTTATGGAACATAAATTTTTGAACATTATTGGAATTTGCGCCGTGGTCGTGGCATTGGCGGTTGCGTTTTTTGAAACAAAAGGAAAGAAAATGGATACAGGAATAAAATTAAACGATATGGATTTAACCGTTAAACCGGGCGATGATTTTTATGATTTTGCAACACGCGGATGGCGCAACGCAAATCCTATTCCGGCGGACTATTCCCGGTATGGTATGTTTGATGTATTGGTAAATACTAACTTGGCGCGCGTGCGTGATATTGCCGAAAATGATAAAGGCAAAATTGGAAAACTGTATAAAATCGCAATGGATGAAAAAAAATTAAACACGGACGGCACTGCGCCGGTTGCAAAATATTTGCAGCAAATTGATGCGATAAAATCTCGTTCAGAGTTGCCGGAATTTTTGGGTAAATTTCACACGTTTTCTGGCGGATTTTTCAGTGACGGCGTTGGATTAGATGAAAAAGACAGCGAACATTATTTATATAACATCGGCCAAGGCGGCATTGGTTTGTCACGTGATTATTACTTTGATAATGATGATAAATCTGTCGAGGTTCGCAAAAAATACATTGAATATATTTCAAAACAAATGGAAAACTTTGGTGTAAAGGTGGACGCAAAAAAAATATTTGAATTGGAAAAACGTATGGCAAAATCTTTCTTTAAAAAAGAAAAGTTGCGTGACCCGGTTGCAAATTATCATAAAATGCCAATTGCACAATTAAAATCTGAACTGCCCGGGTTTGATTGGGACGCATATTTTCGCGCACGCGGCATCGCACCGGAATATATAAATGTAAATCAAATCGAACCGATTGCGGAATCTATTAAAATCATAAACACCGTGGATTTAGATTTATTAAAAGCATACTTAAAATGGTTTTTAATCAGTTCTGCGGACGGTTTTTTAGACGACAAAACATATGACATTGCATTTGATTTTTCACGTGTTTTATCCGGCCAGGCGGAAAAAAAGCCTCGTTGGAAACGCGCCGTTGCAATGCTGGATGGGTCGTTGGGCGAAGAAATCGGGCGGTTGTATGTAAAAAAATATTTTTCGGATGCGGCAAAAAAACGTATGCAGACATTGGTGAAAAACTTGCAATCTGCATTAAAAATGCGCATCGAACAATTGGATTGGATGAGTGAGAATACAAAACATCAGGCGTTGAAAAAATTAAATACTTTTCGTGCAAAAATTGGATATCCGGATGTTTGGCGCGATTATTCAAAACTGGAAATCCGCGACGATTCTTTATACGACAATATGATTCGTGTTGCAGAATTCGAAGACCGGTTTTGGTTGGATAAAATTGGTCAAAAGAAAGATCCAAACATTTGGTTTATGAACGCACACGAGGTCAATGCGTATTATGATCCAACAACAAATGAAATCTGTTTTCCGGCCGGAATTTTACAATATCCATTTTTTGATATGACGGCGGACGATGCGTTTAACTATGGCGCGATTGGTGCGGTGATTGGCCACGAAATGACACACGGATTTGATGACAGCGGTCGTCAATTTGATGAAAACGGTAATATGCGCGATTGGTGGGGGGATACGGATGCAAAATCTTTTGTTGCGCGCGCAAATGTTATGCGGGACTTTTTCAACAACATCATTGTTGCACCAAATGTGCACGCAAATGGCGAATTTACATTGGGTGAAAATTTGGCGGACTATGGTGGCATAACGGTTGCATATACGGCGTATATGAATTTTGGCAATCGCACCGAGAGTGCTGACGGATTTACCGATGTACAAAGATTCTTTATTTCATACGCGACAAACTGGGCCGGCAACATCCGGGACGAGGCAATATTAAAACAAACCAAGACAAACGAACATTCGTTAGAACGCTGGCGCGTGAACGGGATATTGCCACATATTGATGCCTGGTATGACGCATTTGGTGTAGCCTCGGGCGACAAAATGTATGTTGCACCGGAAAGCAGAGTAAAGATTTGGTAAAAAATCCATCAGGATTTTTTACCAGAGTACAAAGTTCAAAGTACAGAGTTCAAATGATGAATTATAAAACAATTAAAATCCTGTTCGAAGCATTGACTGCACTTTGAAAATTGAACTTTGAAAAAACCGACCAGATGGTCGGTTTTTTTAATCTTTATTCCCGACGCGGGTGCGAAATTCAGCACTGGGGCGAAATGCCGCCACGCGACGCGCAGATATCACCGCCGGCACCCCCGTTTTTGGGTTACGGCCAATGCGCGCAGGCTTGGTCAAAATTTTAAATGTACCAAAACCGGACAGTTTTACATCCTCGCCATTGGTTAATGCATCACCAATTTCTTGGAAAATAATATCAATCATTTTGTATGCATCCGTCGCAGTCAGCCCAAATTGGTCACGCAGGCGGGACGCCAAATCATTACGGGTTATCGTTGCCATTTTGAATTTCCCTTTGTTTTTTCGTAATTATTATATCGATACGCATAAAAAAATCAACATTTATTTGTTTTTTTGCGAATAGTTGATTTTATGTTTTAATTTGATTAAAATATTTGCGTTCGTCCCCATAGTTCAACTGGATAGAACGGGGGTTTCCTAAACCTCTGATGCAGGTTCGATTCCTGCTGGGGATACCATCCGCTTTCGCTTACGCTACAGCGAGATTGCACCCGCAATCGAGATGTAGAGTTAGAGAAACGGATGTCTCGCTGTAATGAACGCAGTGAATGTAAGCGGACACAAAAACTTTATTTAAAGAAAAACATATGAAAAACAAAATTGTAAAATTGGGAATCATTGCAACGGTTTTGCCACACATTTTTTGCTGTGTGTTGCCGGTAGTAATGGGAATTGTGGGACTCTTTGCGCCCGAGGTTGCCCACGCCGAATACATTCCCCAGTGGATTGAACCGTGGATTTTTGTTTTGTCTGCATTAATGTTGGGCGTGTCTTGGATTTTTGTTTTACGCGAATGCCCGTGTTGTGACGACGCGGATTGCCACACCGACCACCACGTGCCCCAGAAAATATTCTTGGGTGTTATAACCGGATTATTCATCATCAGTGTTATTTTACATATTATTGCACAACACTAATCGTGGTTCCTTGTTATTTTGTCATACCGGCGCAGGCCGGTATCCAGTTGACGCAAAGCGTCAACTTGTGTCATTAGGCATTATTACGCAAGTTTTGCGTTCCGCAAAACTGGATCCCGCGCGACCGCGGGATGACGATTAATGCACTTATTTTTTTATTTGTTTTATACCCCTAAATATGATAAAATATTTGTAACAGTAGGAGTGAAAAATATGAAACGATTGGTTGTTGTGCTTAGCAGTTTGTTGGTTTTACCGGCCTTTGCCGAGGTTGTACCGACATATTACGACGAAGATTTGACGTTTTCCGATGTCGAGTTAAATGACGTCGATACTGGTGCCGTCGAAGAAAAAAACGATGCGCAACCTGAAACCACACGCCAGGCAACATCGCCGCGCACCAGTGCACGCGCGACGACAACGGCGCGGACGGCGGTAAATCGCGCGGCACGCACACCATCAATGCGCACAAACAGCGTGCGTTCACGTGTTGTGTCTGGACGTGGCACAACGACACCGATGCGGACGACATCTGTATCAACACGTCGTGGCGCCAGCACAACCGGTGCGACACAACAACGTCCGGGTTCAACCGCACGCGCGGCATCAATTAATACAACAACAACTTTATACAATCCGAACGCGGTGGTTCAATCCCGTGGGGGAACATCTGCGGCACGTGCATCGATTGCGACGCGCGCCGGCTCTATTCGTGCGGCAAGTGTCACAGCCGCATCGACAACACCGGTTGCAACCGCGGAATCTGCCACAGAAACCACCAATGAAATGAATACGATGAAGGCGCTGACCGAATATTGCCAGGCGCAATACGCATCGTGTATGGATAATTATTGTAATGCGTTGGATGATAACCAAGGCCGTTGCACTTGTTCCAAAAACTTAAAGAATTATGAAAAGACCGAGGCCGCATTAGAGGCCGCAACCGAGGCATTACAAGATGTCGCACGCGACATTCAATACATTGGGTTATCGGCTGACCAAATCACAACATTGTTTGCCGAGACCGAGGCCGAATTATCAATGAAAAATGCCAAGGATAATTCCGCTATGCGTTCCAGTTTGGACCGCGTAAAACGTATGGTTGTCGATGTAAAAAGTGGCACCGCATCGGTATCTGACACGGGCAACACAATGAATTTCGATTTATCGGGATTATTAAATTTCGATATGGGTGATTTTGGATTTGATTTAAGTACATTTATGAATACAACATCCAACAACACCAACAGCATTTCAAATCAACGTGGCGAATCTTTATATAAAACCGCCGTTGCGCGTTGCCGGGCATCTGTCTTGAATTCTTGCACCGCCCAAGGGGTTGACGCCGCCGTTGTAACGAATTCATATGATTTGGAAATCGACAAGGCGTGTTTGGCATATGAACGCGCATTGACCGAATCAAATCAACAAATGACACAAACCGTCGCGAACGCCAAAGAGGTTTTGAAACGCGCGCGTTTGATGGTTGCGCAAAATAAAAACGAATACAACCTGCGTCAATGCGTCCAGAATTTGGAATCATGTATGCAAGACGATTATGTATGCGGTTCTGATTACGAAAGTTGTATGGATCCAACCGGTCAATATATCGTAAATGGTGCGGTTGTCGTGGGCAGTATGCCGGGCAATAACACCGAAGATGTATCCAAAAACAGCGATGGTTCTATCAGTTCGACATATTCACACGAAAACTTGTTTAACACTTGGACCGTCGGCACTGGTGCAAACGCCAAAAACCCGTGGGCCAAAGACCCAACAAACACGGGCAACAATGGCGATGCAATCACATTGGTTGATTACATAAATCAAACCGTGGTTGCGGGCGCGGCACAAACACCGTCTGATAAAATGTCTGGATTTTTACAGAACAAAATCGGATATCACGACGACAGTTCAAACAAAGACTATGGTATGTGTATGGAGGTTTTAAACAAATGCCAAGATTACACATATGAAACCAAGGGCAGCAAAAAAACATATAAACAAGACAACGAAGTTATTAAAAACTTTATGCAACGCGCATTGGTGCAAATCAAAATGCAACAAGACGAATTGTTGGCATCATACGCAACCGACTGCGTCAAAGATGTTCAAAACTGCCTGAGTTCGAACAGTTATGATGATGCAAACCCGGACAGCACAAAGTCTAAAACAGCAATCAATTCGTGCTATGCCCAAATCAAAACGTGTATGTCGGTTAACGGAAATATCTTTGGCAACATTTCATCGAACGAAATGAAAACCTGGGTAACCGGCACATACGCCAGTATTGAAATGTTCGAATCAACACCCGAAATACGCACGGCGTGTGAATCCATCACAGATCCCACCGAATGTGGGGAAATGCGTGGATATTGCTTGAACTCTGATGGTTCTACGACATCCAAAGGACTGGTTTGCACTTGGACCACTAATACCAGCAACCCTAACGGCGGTACTTGCAGTATGAAATCTGGAACAACGTGCAACTAAAAATAAAGCCCCGGAAACGGGGTTTTTATTTTGCCGCAATTTTTCGAAAGATTGCGGCAATTTTTTGCTAATGTTTTTTGCTAAATTTTTTTGCTAAATTTTTGACTGATAAAATTCGGTATTAAATATGCGATGTTATATCACCAAATTCGGACGCGACGCGCGCAGATTTTTCAACGATTTTTCTTGCGCCGCACGGAACGCCGCCGGATCCCAGATTTGAAAACTGTTCCCGCGACCGACGAATAATGCCGTGTCCCCTATTCCCGCGTGTGCCAACAAATCCGCCGGGATTACAATGCGCCCCGTCACATCAAATTGTAATGGCCGCGCATCAGCAAACAGCATCGCCGACAAATCATCCAACGTATTATCAAACACGCCCATTTTGTCGGTTGCCGCCGCCAAAGATTCCATACGCGACATTGATAACCCCTCGATACAATTATTTGTAAACGAACGATACAGCACCACGCCGGCAAATTTTTCATTGTTTAACGAAGCACGAAAGGACGCCGGGACAGAAATCCGCCCCTTGGAATCCAAACGATTTTCATAAGATGAGAGAAACAATGACATCTGTATAACCCAATTTTTTCGGGACTTTCCCGGCCCGCTTCGTACTTCGTGTATTCAGAATAGCACGCGATTTTTCCATTGTCAATGACAATTCATAATCAAATTATGGGATTTTATGGTTTTACAAGACAATTTGATATTTTTTAAAATATTTTTCAAATAAATCATTTTTTCTCTTGACCTGCGATTCGTTTTTGTTCTAAACTGTTTGTATAGACATGGGGAAAGAGTTCTAAACCGCCTGAAAACCCCGGTTTTCTGGCAAAAAAGCAAATAAAAACAACCAAACGATGGTTTGATTTTGTAAATACGCTTGTAAATACAGGTTAAACCACCAAACAAACCAATACACCCGGAAAGGAGGGACCCACACAATGCAAAAAAATATCAAACAAATAATGATTGCACTGGACCAGGTTTTAAACACAACCGTTTGGGTAAATCAAGACAGACAAATCGTGTCATTAAGTGATGAATTGCATATTGGTCACAATAATGCGCCACGTTCTATCGAAGATTTATCACGCGCGTCATTGGTCGGTGCGTATGTGTCTTTGCAAATCAGAACCGATAATTTTGATGTTGCGGCCGAAAGCTTGGAAACACACGATTTGGCATTGAAAGTCAAAGAAATGGTTTTTGCCGAGGCGAAAAAGATTATGGATAACGACACCGAGGGCGCAGAACGTCACGTCCGTGCCGCCTAAACACAGTTTCCGGGAGACCGGAAGGAGAGGAGAAGCCGCCGTCAAGTAATTGCCGGCGGTTTTTTTACACAGAATTTTTGTTTTTTAGGGTTATCTGTCGGGACGTTTACGATGCGTAATCATAATCGCGCATTTTTCTGGCACGAAACCCGCGGCCTCCATAATTTTCACCAACCGGGCGCGCGATTCAATCCAATGCGTTTCACTTGCGTTTTTACGCTTTGCGACACTGGATTTTTTTGTTGCCACAGATTTTTTAGACGGTGTTTTTTTTAACGATTTGTGTTGGGGATTTTGTTTCTTTTTTTCCATAACTCGTTCCTTTGGTTGTGCGACATTATTATAAATCAAGACCCGCACAATTTGTATCGGATTGTCGCCCCAGGAAACAAGCCCGCCCCCAACACATTACAACCCGTATTTAATTAAATACGGGCTGTCCACCGATAAATGTTCCAGTACCTTTGTTTTCGTAAAACACACCGTTGTCCGTGTCATACATACCAACAACACCGTCTGGATTTTTAGCAGGAACAAGGTTCACTGTACCATTAGTCGTATATATTTTACAACTTGTGACTTTTACAGAATCTTTCGCCGCACTAATGCTTCCGCCATTATTTAAACCAAATAAAACAGCAACATATTCCAAATCACTAGTCGTGGCATTAAAAGTATGCGAGTCTACTGTCGCGCCAGTAATAGCATTATACAGTGTATATTTATTATTTTGGACTACTAATCTATAAGGGGTATTTTTTTCAAAAGATAAATTACTGGTATATCTGTAGCCGTCAAAAAAATCTACTGTTACTTTTCCGTCTGCAGAGTGCCCAAAGTTTATTCCGCTACCAACATTTCCGTATAAACGAGTACCAAATAACGAACTACCAACAGTAATATCGTTCAATATAGTAAAATCATATTCTATACCAACAATGGATTTTCCAACAATCCCCGTATCAATATACTGCGTTCCTGTGCTTTCGATATACTGCAATTCGGTATAGCCGTCGGGCAAGCGACTTGTTACAATCTCGTACCAATGTGGGACACCGCTGGCGTCTTCGACCAGCAGGCACTTTTTGCCGGCGGGGCATTTTTCATTGTCGTCCGCAATGTCGTTCGGTCGGGTTTGTTTTTGTGCCTGCAAAGTCGCAATCCGCCCGGCCTGAGTAATCGTGTTCGACACGACCGTGTCCACCACCGAAATCGCATTTTGCAACGCCGTATTCAGCGGCGAAAATTTCGTTTCGTTGTATTTGGTTGTAGCAATTGCAATTTGTGGTTCTGGGAATATTACTTGGTATGTCACATTTCCAGACATTTGTGGCAAAGTTGATAAATTAATTTCTTCGACCGTGGGCGTGTTTGTCACAACATATATTTCCAACGGTCGTCCCGCATTATATAATTCAGTTAAATGCGCTTTCCACGCAGCCGCGGATGTATAACTTTTATCGTTTAAAAATATGCCGTTTTGGGTTGTTGAATATCCTTGGATGGAAAAACTTTTATCTGGCATATCTTCGCTTATGTTGTTTACAAATGGGTAATAATTACTTGCCCCCAGCGCAAGTTCTTTTTTTGCGTTGTTATTAAATATAAATAATCTGCCCGGTGCATATCCGGAATATCCCCAGGCTTCTGCTCCGGTAAAAACATCTTTTTTAATATTGCGTGTAATTTTTCCCGTTTGAAAATCAACCACGTCGGCGTAATTACTTAATTTATATACAGGCGCATTGGCGTAAATGTATCCGGTTTGCGATGTTTCGCCGTTGCTGACACGTACGGGGATTTTATATGGTTTTTCGGCGCCCGTAACAAAAGTGCCAGATAATGACAGTGCGGATAAATAATTTTCTTGTGCCAATACGGGCACAGCCCACAACAGCCCCAGTACGAGGCTTAATATTTTTTTCATAGTTTTTCTCCCGTTCTTTTCTTTTTGTTCGTGCGGTGGATTTGTTTCGGGACAAAAAGCCTGGTTTTGTTTAAACACAACTGGTCGTGAGCGAGGAGTGCCCCGCAGACACAACGCAGTTGTGTCGAGGGAATTGAATTCGGAGCCTTTAATTTTCCCAAAACAAAACGCCACCGTGCGGTAATTTTTTCACAACTACCCCGTCACTCAACCTGACGGTTTCGTGCCACCCCTTCTTTTTGTGCTGACGCGAGGGTTTGCCCGCCTTCGCCGACAAAACAAGGTTCGTTCCCCCAAAACGCGCAATGCTACGGCGCGGCGCTCAATTTTTAATCCTCGGTTTTACCTCGGTAAAAATTGGCGACGGGGAATGTCCGGGGCTGGGTTCACAGTCAAATTCAATAATTCATCAACTGAACTCTGAACTTTGCACTCTGAACTCTGTTATTTTTTCGCAGTCGCGAAAAAATAAAAAACACCGCCAAATCCAAAAACGGGAATGCGGCCGGGGTGTTAGCAAATCAAAAACTCAATGACCCCACATACATTGCTGTACGCGGCACCCCGACAAACATAAAATGTTATAATGGGGGTTTCAGTCTGGGAAAAATTTACATTTTCATCAGGGGGATTTAAAAATTTTCTCCGGCACCGTGATAAAAATGTCGGTGCAAAATATGGATGCAACAAACACAATCATCCCGATTATCGAATCGGTTTTTCAGATTGGGAGAGTCACGATGCAAACTTTGCACCGGAGTTTTTAGGCCTGCTAAAGCCACCGGAATCCAACTCCCTTGTTTCGGATTCACAAAGGTATTATAGAAAAAATTTTATTGCGTGTGCAATATTTTTTTGCACAACGGGTGTTGTGCAGTTTTCAGAGTACAGAGTACAAAGTTCAGTTGTGGCATAATTATTTATTATTGGATATTCCCCGTCTTTTCAACCGCGGCCCCGCTGTGCGGGGACGGGAAAAGAAGGGGTGGATGACGAGTGTCAACGAGTCAGACGGGGCAGTTGTGATTTTTAATTTTTTTTATGGCGACGCCGTTTCACTTTGTCGCCGTGCACAACTACCTCCCCCTCGCGCGCCGATGCTTGCTCGGGTACTCCTTCTTTCATAAAGAAGGAGAATGTCCGAGAATGAATTATCCTGCCATAATTGTACTTTGTGCTTTGTACTTTGAACTCTGAACACTAAAAAAACCGGCATATGCCGGTTTTTTTATACCAATTCATCACGGATGCGTGCGACCGCCGCAACACGCTCGCGTATTGCACCATTAAAGTCCGCATTCGATAAATCCACCGCATATTTTATCGCGTTCGAAAATGCCAAGGCGTCACTGTTCCCGTGGGTTTTAACCGAAAACCCATTTAATCCCAAAAATGTTGCGCCGGCGTATGAACGCGGGTCAATTTTATGCTTTAACCGTTTGAATACGTGAACCAAGAAAAACGCACCAATTATCGCCAGCACGGATTTCTTGAAATTTTCCATTATGACGCGTTTTATCAATTTTGCGGTACCCTCGACCGTTTTTAGAACAATATTGCCCGTAAAGCCGTCGGTAACGACAACCTGGACCCGGCCGGCACTGATGTCGGTTGGTTCAACAAAGCCAATGTATTCGTATGGTAATTCGTCACGGTGTTCGGTCAATACGCGGTTTAATTCTTGCAAGGTTTCGTTACCCTTGGTTTCCTCGGTACCGATATTCAAAATGCCGACGCGCGGACGCGACATATGCCCAATTGTTTCCGCGTACACAGATCCCAATATCGCAAAATCAAATAAATTCTGGGCATCACATTGCAGGTTCGCACCCAAATCCAAAACCACCACACGGGAATCACCACCGCCCGACGGCAACATCGTCGTTATCGCCGGACGCGATATGCCATCAACGGTCTTTAACGCCAATTTAGACAGCGACATCAAAACCCCGGTGTTGCCCGCACTGACCACCGCAGACGCATTTCCGGCGCGAACATCTTTGATTGCCATAAACATTGATGTCCCGTCAGCGTGACGGATTACATCGCGAACCTTGTCCGTGCCACGAATAACATCCGGCGCGTCAATCACCGTGCAATTGCGCATAACACGCGGAAATTTCGCCAGTAATTTGTTCAAGGTTGATTGCTTGCCAAATATGCGAAAATGAACCGAGCCCTCGCCATTTTGGTATAAAAATTGGTTTATTCCGCCCAAAACAACCCGTGGCCCTTTGTCGCCACCAAATGCATCAATGGAAATAACCTTGGTCATATGTGTTACGCCTTTGTCATAAAAAAACAGATTTGATAACCCCATTATGACACAGGATTGCCAAATCTGCCATACTTATTTTTTATTTATTATTTCGCACCACAGGCCGGGCAAATATGATGTGGACGTTTCTTTTCGCCACAAGATTTGCAAACACCACATGGCATCACGGTTAATGCATCATGTGATTGACGTTGTGCACTGCGTGCTTTGCTTGTTTTACTTCTGGGCGTTGCCATTTTTTAATCCTTTTTATTTTTTGTTCGATGTATTTTAATTCATAATTCCGTTTTTGCAAGGAAAAGTTTACCCCCGCCATCCCACTTCGCCAAGGCTTCGTGGGACAAGCCCCTCCCCTCCAAGGGAGAAACCACCCCTCCGGCTGTGTCCACCCACGAAATTCTGTGGGAATTTCGTGGGGCCCGGGCCGGCCCTCCCCTCCAAGGGAGGGGAACTAGATATCCAACAATTGTTGGTGTTCGCCACCTTCGCGGGCAATTTTTTCCGCACGTTCTTCTTCCTTGGCGATTTCACGAACACGGCGGACATATGCGCCGGTGCCAATTGGAATCAGACGACCAACAATCAAGTTTTCATTGATACCAACCAATTTATCGGTCGAACCGTTAATGGCGGCATCCACCAAAACCTTGGTCGTTTGTTGGAACGATGCGTTTGAAATAAACGAACGCGATGTTAATGACGCACGGGTCAAACCAACCAAGACCTGGGAAGCCTCGGCCGGGCGGCCGCCGTCACGGATAACACGGGCGTTTTCTTCTTCGAAATCAACACGGTCAACAACCGAACCCATCAAGAATCCAGTATCGCCCGGGTTTGCAATTTCAACACGACGTGTCATTTCGCGAATCAAAATTTCAATATGTTTGTCGTTGATGGTCACACCCTGCAAGCGATAAACTTGTTGCACTTGGTCAACCATAAATGTCGCCAATGCCTTTTGTCCCAAAATACGCAAGATGTCTTGGGGAACAGGTTCACCATCAACCAATTTTTCCGCCTTTTTCACGACATCGCCACTGCGCACCAACAAGTTTGTACCCTTGGGCACCGCATATTCCACAGGCGCCGTTCCGTCGGTCGGTTCAATGCGAATAATGATTTTCGATTTTGCATCTTCTAATTCGATTGTACCGTCAACCTCGGCCAATAATGCCGGGTTGGATGGACGACGAACCTCTAGTAATTCTTCGACGCGCGGCAAACCACCGGTAATATCGCCCGTCTTTTTCGCCTGGACAGGAATACGCGCCAAAATGTCACCCGCGGCAACGTGGTCACCGTTCGCAACATTTAACACCGAATACACCGGCAACATATATTGGGCAACCTTTTTACCACCCAGTGATATAACCTCGCCTTTATCATCAACCAATGTGATTGACGGGTTTAATGCCTTTTTGGTTACGTTTTTCCAATTGATAACCTTGCGAGATGTGATGCCGGTTGTGCCGTCAACTTCTTCTTGGAACGAAACATTTTCGACCAAATCGTTAAAGCACACGGTTCCATCTTTTTCCGCAATAATATCGTTTGAATATGGATCCCATTCGGCAACCTTGGCACCTTTTTCAACCATATCGCCCTCAGACACAATCAATTTTGATGCGTATGGTAATGCACAACTGAACAATTTGTTGTCTTTGTCATCGACGACGGCAATTTCACCGTTACGCGACAATACAACCACACGACCAGATTTGTTCGTAATTGTATTCACACCAATCAATTTAATGCGACCCGCAACAGGCATTTCAATAAAGTGACTTTCGGCACTACTTTCCGCAATACCACCAATATGGAAGGTACGCAATGTCAACTGAGTTCCAGGTTCACCAATGGATTGACCCGCAATAACACCAACCGGTTCGCCAACGTGCACCAGCGCATTACGCGACAAATCCATACCATAACATTTCGCACACAAACCGTCACTTTGGCACGTCAAAACAGAACGCACATCCGCAGACGGCAAACCGCATTCATTGATAACCTTGGACGCGGATTTTGTGACCAATTCACCAGCCGGAACGATAACTTCCTTGGTAATTGGATTGACAATATCGTGCGCAGCGGTACGACCCAAAACCACATCACCCAATGGCACAACCAATGTGGACCCTTGGTACACAGGTTTTGCAGTAATAAATTCGTGTGTGCCACAATCGTGTTCGGTGATAACCGTGTTTTGCGCCAATTCAACCAAACGACGTGTCAAATATCCAGCCGTTGCCGTTTTCAAAGCCGTATCCGACATACCCTTGCGCGCACCGTGGGTGGACGTAAAGTATTCGGACATAGTCAAACCTTCTTTAAAGTTTGAAATAATTGGAACTTCGATAATTGAACCGTCGGGCTTCTGCATCATACCACGCATACCAGCCAACTGTTGAATCTGGCCCTTGGAACCACGGGCGCCGGACAATGCCATCATATACACCGAATTCCAGTTTTCACCGGTTGTTTTACCCAATGTGGCATATGCCAAATCACCCAATTTATCGGTTGTTTTTTGCCACAAATCAATCAGTTTATTATGACGTTCACCGCCAGAAAGCAAACCGTTTTGATATTGTTCTTCGATTTCTTCGGCCGCGCGTGTCGATTCCGCAATCATAGATTCTTTCTCTTCTGGAATAACGATATCGTTAAACCCGATGGAAATACCACTGCGTGCCGCTTGTTCAAAACCGGTATCTTTCAATGCGTCGGCCAATAAAATCATCGCCTTGTCACCACAATTTTCATATGCGGTTGCCAATAATTTTTCAATGGCTTTCTTGGGCATAACTTTGTTCACCAAATCAAACGGCATTTTGTCAGATTTCGGCAACAATTCGCCCAAAATCATACGACCCGCCGTCGTCGCATATGTTTTACCATTGATACGCGCATAAATTGGTGTGTGCAAAGTAATTACGTGATTTTCCAACGCCAATTTAACCTCGTCCATACCAGAGAATCGTGGAGACTTCTTTTCATCGTGTTCGCCGTTTATCAACGAAATATAGTAAATACCCAACACCATATCTTGGGATGGTACGGTCATTGGTTCACCGTTCGCAGGCGACAACACGTTGTTCGTGGACAACATTAATGTACGGGCCTCTAATTGAGCCTCGAGTGAAATTGGAACGTGGACAGACATCTGGTCACCGTCAAAGTCGGCATTGAATCCCTTGCAGACCAATGGGTGCAAACGAATTGCCTTGCCTTCGATTAAAACTGGTTCAAACGCAATCAACGACAATCTGTGCAATGATGGCGCACGGTTCAACAGAACAGGATGTTGATAGATAACCTTTTCCAAAATTTCCCATACGATATCTTCGCCGTTTTCAACCATTTTACGCGCGGTTTTCAATGTGTTTGCATAACCACCCGCCAACAGACGCGCAAATACAAATGGTTTAAACAATTCCAATGCCATTGTTTTCGGCAAACCAACCTGGTGCATACGAAGGGTTGGCCCCGGGGTAATAACCGAACGACCGGAATAATCCACACGTTTACCCAACATATTCATACGGAAACGACCCGATTTACCACGCAAAGAATCAGATAATGATTTCAATGGACGACGGTTTTGCGAAACCATTGGACGTGCTTTGTGTCCGTTATCGAACAAGGAATCAACGGCCTCTTGCAACATACGTTTTTCGTTACGAATAATGATGTCAGGCGCGTGCATTTCCATAAAACGTTTCAAACGATTGTTACGAATAATCACACGACGATACAAATCGTTCAAGTCAGATGCCGCAACGTGCCCCGCATCCAATGTGACCAATGGACGCATATCTGGTGGGATAACCGGTAAAATATCCGGCAACATCCACGCAGGTTCTGTTTTAGAATCCAAAAATGCTTCGACCAATTTCAATTGTTTGATTAACAATTTGCGTTTTTGTTCGGATTTTGCATCCGCCAATTCTGCGCGCAGACGTGTACGTTCATCACCCATATCCAAATTCGCAATAATGCTGCGAACGCCTTCGGCACCAATGCCGACACGGAATGCGTCGGGACCGAATTCTTCGACTTTGGCCTGGTATTCATCTTCACTGATGACATCGTATAATTTCAAAGATGTCAATCCCGGTTCAATAACAATATACGCATCGTATGAAATAACCTGCTCTAACTTTTTCTGGGGCAAATTATTTAACAACACGGCGATTTTTCCTTCGCGTAAAAACCAAGTGTGCGCCACCGGCATTGCCAATTTAATGTGGCCCATACGTTCACGACGAACAGCGGATGGTCCAACCTCGACATGGCATTTTTCACAGATAATACCACGGTTTTTAATGCGTTTATACTTGCCGCACGCGCATTCGTAATCTTTGACCGGGCCAAAAATTTCTTGGCAGAACAATCCTTCGGGTTCCGGTTTCAAAGAATGATAATTGATGGTTTCTGGTTTTTTAACCTCGCCATGAGACCAAGACAAGATTTCTTCTGGCGATGCGATGGTGATACGCAACGCGTCGAATTGTTCTTTGGTTTCAATTTGTCCAAATATCTTTTGCAACATATTTGTCATGTATTTTGCTCCTTTAAGTCGCTTTAAAGATGCTGTTGGAAAATGGGCGATGGAAAGCGATTACCACCGCGCCAATTCCCAATTATTTAGTCTACTTTTTTAGGTGTCATCGCCAATCCCAAACCACGCAATTCACGAACGAACACGTTGAACGCTTCGGGTGTACCGGTTTGGATGTCGTTACTGCCGGAAATGATGGCTTCGTACATTTTGTTACGGCCGGTAATATCGTCGGATTTAACCGTCAACATTTCGCGCAACAAGTGTGCGGCACCGTGGGCCTCTAATGCCCAAACCTCCATTTCACCTAATCTCTGGCCACCCATATGGGCCTTACCAGACAAAGGTTGTTGTGTGACAAGCGAATAACTGCCCACGGAACGCGCGTGAATCTTTTCATCCACAAAGTGGTGCAGTTTCATCATATACATAACACCAACGGTCACAGGACGTGCAAATTTTTCACCCGTCATACCATCGTACAATGTGAATTGACCGGTTTCTGGTAATTTTGCCAATTTCAACATTGATTTAATGTCTTCGGGGCTGGCACCGTCAAATGTTGGTGTTGCCATTGGTACACCGTCACGCAATAATGCGGCCTCGGCACGGACATCGGTATCCGTCATTTTTTCCAATTTTTCGGCGACATCTTTGCCATAGATTTTGCCCATAATATTACGCAAATCGTCGGTTACGGCACGTTTTTGTTTGACCTCGTCCAAAACTTCGCCAATTTGTTGGCCCAATGAACGCGCCGCCATACCAAGGTGAGTTTCTAAAATCTGACCAATGTTCATACGGGACGGCACACCCAACGGATTCAAAACGATATCGACCGGGGTTCCGTCTTCCATATATGGCATATCTTCGATTGGAACAACCTTGGACACGATACCTTTGTTTCCGTGACGACCGGCCATTTTATCACCCGGTTGCAATTTCATTTTGTGTGCAATGTAAACCTTGACTTCTTTCAAGACACCCGCACTTAACGAATTGCTTTCGGTCACTTTCGCAACTTCGGCATCGGCTTTTTCATTCAAAGCCGCCAATTTGATGTTGTGTTGTTCGACCAATTCTGAAATTTTTGCCTGGATTTCTTTGTTTTTGACAGACAATTTTTTAACATCGGATGGACGGATAGCCTCGAACACTTCACTGGTCAATTTTTTACCAATAAATGGTTTGATGCTGCCTGTGCCATTTTCGATTGTTTCGTTTTCCGCCATTTGGAAAATCTGGTCTGCGAAACCTTTTTCAATAATCGCAATTTCTTCACTGCGGTCTTTATTGATTTTGGCAATTTTTTCCAATTCAATCATCTGGGTGCGTTCGTCTTTTTTGACACCGTGACGGGTCAAGATGTTCACACCGATAACTGTTCCTTCTTCGTTTGGACCAACGCGCAAAGATGTATCTTTGACGTTCAAAGCCTTTTCACCAAATATGTTACGCAACAGAGCCTCTTCGGGGGTCAATAATGTTTCGGATTTTGGTGATACACGACCGACCAAAATGTCCCCTTGTTTCACGCGTGCGCCAACATAAATGATACCGGATTCGTCCAAGTTTTTGACGGCTTCTTCACTGACATTTGGGATGTCGCGTGTGAAACTTTCTGGGCCCAATTGGGTATCACGCACCTTGAATTCTTTTTCCACGATTTTAACAGATGTAAACGCATCATCGCGTGAAATGCGTTCGGAAATCACAATCGCGTCTTCATAGTTATATCCGCGCCACGGCACGAACGCAACCAAGACATTGCGACCTAACGCCAATTCACCATAATTCATCGAAGAACCGTCGGCAATAATGTCGCCCGCAGAGATACGGTCGCCAACTTTGACCAATGGTTTTTGGTGAATCAATGTTTCACTGTTAGAACGTTCGAATTTTTCCAAATTATAAATATCCACACCGGTCACGACATTGCGGGAATTCATACATTTAACCACAATACGGTTTGCATCCACAGATTCCACAACACCACTGTGTTTTGCAACCTTGCCGGTGCGGGAATCACGTGCAACCTCGCGTTCAATACCGGTACCGACCAATGGAGCCTGGACACGCAGTAATGGCACGCCTTGGCGTTGCATATTCGAACCCATCAATGCACGGTTAGCGTCGTCGTTTTCAACGAACGGTATTAATCCCGTTGCAATGGACACCACCTGGCGTGGTTCAACGTCAATCAGGTCAACCTCGGATTTTGGAACCATTGTAAATTCGCCATCAACACGAGCCGTCACAACATCAGTTGTCAATTCGCCGCGCGCGTTTGTCGGGGTGTTACCCTGGGCAATTTTGTGTCCCACTTCTTCATCAGCGGTCAAATATACAATTTTGTTTGTGACCTTGCCATCTTTGACCTCGTAATATGGGGTTGTGATAAAACCGTATTCATTAACACGCGCATATGCAGCCAAATGGTTAATCAAACCAATGTTGGCACCTTCGGGTGTATGAATTGGGCACAAACGGCCATAGTGTGTCGGATGCACGTCGCGGACATCAATACCGGCGCGTTCACGGTTCAAGCCCCCAGGACCCAAAGCGGAAATACGACGTTTGTGTTCCAATTCAGACAACGGATTATATGCATCCATAAATTGAGATAACTGGGATGTTCCCAAAAATTCAGAAACCAATGACATCAACGGTTTGACATTGATAACATCTTGGGGTTGCATATTTGCAATGTTCGGCGAAGACAAACTTTCGCGAACCAGACGTTCAATACGCAACATACCCGTACGGAATGTTTGTTCCAACAATTCGCCAACCGCACGAACACGACGGTTCGACAAATTATCAATATCATCAATTGTGTCTTTGTGATCGATAATATTTGTTAATGTTTTTAATACCGCCAAGAAATCAGCCTTGGTCAACAAACGTTCGTCTTCGGGACGTTTCCCAGAATCAATTTTCAAACGTTTGTTCATTTTGAAACGACCAACCGCCGACAAATCATAGTATGCGGCATCAAAGCCCTGGCGCAGGAACAATCCCAACGCGGCTTCGACCGTGGGACGTTCACCCGGACGAATAACATTATAAATTTCAATCAATGCATCATCGCGATTTGTGATTTTATCCGCCGCCAATGTATTACGCATATGGGCCGTCACGGTTGTGTTATCAATCGCAATAATAGAAATGTTTTTGACACCCATTTTATCCAAATCAGATAAAATTTCGTCCGTTATTTCGGTACCAGATGGGTAAATAACTTCGCCCGCAGATGTTATTGGTTCGAACAAATATTCACCAACCAACGATTCCGATTTAATACCAAATTGTTTGGCCGACGACATCAATTTTGATAAACGTTTCACCGTCAAGCGGTCGCCTTTGTTCGCCAATTCTTTGTCGCCACGAACACTCAACAAATCATAATTCAGGCGATATTTATCCAAACCCTCGAAACTGGCGGTGTCACCAACCCAAACCTTGCCATCAAACGATAATGGGATGGATTTATAAAACGCCGATAAAATTTCCGTATCAGACATACCACGAATGCTCGGTTTGCGTGGGTCGGCAACCCATTTCTTTTCATCTTCGGCACAGGGCAAACAACGCAACAGCACGGTCGCCGGAATTTTACGACGACGGTCAATACGAACGTAAATCACACCTTTGGATTCTTCGAAATCAATCCAAGAACCGTGTTCAGGAATGATACGCGCAGTGTATGTTGTCGGATTACCCGCAATTTTAGCCTCTTTGGTTGTTGCAAAAACGACACCTTGGGCACGGTGCATTTGGGAAACGATAACACGTTCCACACCGGCCGCGATAAAACTGCCCCGTTCGGTCATCAATGGGACTTCGCCCATAAATATTTCTTGATCTTTGATATCACGCAATGTTTTTTTGCCATCTTCGGCAACATCCCACAGAATCAGGCGAAGTTTCACCTTTAATCTGCGTGAATATGTCAAATTGCGCAACATACATTCTTTGACGTTGTATACAGGTTTTTCCAGTGTATATTCGACAAATTCCAAATCCGCGATACCGGCATAATCTTTGATTGGGAACATTGACAAGAACACGCTTTGCAGACCCTTGTTTTCGCGGTTTTGCGGTTCAACATCGGCCTGTAAAAAGTCCTTGTATGAATTATATTGAATTTCAACCAAATCGGGAAGTGGAGTTTGCAAAAAACTTTTGCCAAAAGATTTTCTAAATTTCTGGATGACTGCCATGGGTTTAAATTCCTTTTTTTCTATGCGTTTTGCAAACGAAACTGTTTGTAATATATTTTCGCCCAACGCCCACCGAAATTTTTTTCGGTGGGCCAGGACACGAATCGCAAGTTTGTGCGATTAGCAATTTTTTGTAAAAATTATTTCATTTCTACTTTTGCGCCAGCGGCTTCCAAAGTTGCCTTCATTTTTTCGGCTTCTTCTTTGGCAACGCCTTCTTTCACGGCCTTGGGTGCAGATTCAACCAAAGCTTTGGCTTCCGACAGGCCCAAACCTGTGATATCTTTCACAGCCTTGATAACAGCCAATTTGTTGGCGCCGGCTTCTGCCAAGACGACATCAAATTCTGTTTTTTCTTCAGCAGCAGCAGCAGCCGGGCCCGCAGCAACTGCGACCGCAGCGGCGGCACTGACGCCCCATGTTTCTTCTAATGCTTTGGACAGTTCGACGGCTTCCAAAACAGTCAATTTTGACAATTCTTCAACTAATTTTTGAATGTCTGCCATTTTTTACTCCTTGTGAGTTCTAGTTTAATTTTCTTTTTTTCCATACTCTGCAGAAACACGTGCCAAACGCGATGCAGGTTCAACCAAAATACGCGCAATAGTAGAACGAATTTCCAACAGGGAAGGAAGCTTGGATAATTGCACAATGTCATCCACACCCAATACATCCGCATCCATTTTTCCACCAACAATTGTCAAGTTCGGATGTTCATCGGCAAACTTGGCCAAAACCTTGGTGACCGCCAATGCGTCTGTTGCAATCGCAACCGCCGTTGGACGTTTCATCATATCGGATACAGGTGCGAAATCAGTGTCGGCCAACGCCAACTTCATCAAACGGTTTTTCACGACTTTGAACAAAGACACCAATGGACGTAATTCATTACGTAATGTTTCCATTTCGCGCACTGTCAAACCGTGGTTTTCAATAACGAAAACACCGTTTGCGGATTTCAAGGACGACTGCAACGCTGAAATCAAATCTGATTTTTCTTCGCGTCTCATCTATATACCCTTACTTCTTCGTTTTGTTTAACTTATCCATCCACATTGTTTTGTGGGTGGGGCTTTGCTTTCTGCCCCAAAGAATTTTCTTTGTCTATGATGGGAATTAAGTGTTGCCACACCATCAGTCTCGGACAGAAATCTTGTTATCAAAGTTCAAAGTGCAAAGTTCAAAGTTCAAACTTTGCACATATAAACCTTGAAAAATATTATTTTACATCAACCTTTAAGCCAGCGCCTTGGGTTGTTGCGACACTGCATCCCAAGATGTATTGACCCTTACTGGACGCAGGTTTAACCTTTTTCAATTGGTCAATCAACGCATTTGCATTTTCAACCAATTTATCCGTTGCAAAAGACATTTTGCCAACACCGGCGTGAATAATACCATTTTTGTCCGCACGGTATTCAATTTGTCCCGCCTTGGCGGTTTTGACTGCTTCGGCAACATTGGTTGTAACCGTACCCAATTTCGGATTCGGCATTAAACCTTTTGGTCCCAAAACACGGGCAACCTTGGACATTTTTGGCATCATATCAGGTGTCGCAATTACACGATCAAAATCAATGTTACCATCCAATACGCGGGCAATTAAATCTTCGCCACCAATAACGTCGGCACCAGCCTTTTTGGCATCGTCCTGGGCATTTTCGGTAAACACGGCAACACGGACAGTTTTACCGGTTCCGTTTGGCAAAGACAACATACCACGAATATTTTGATCGTTTTTGGTCACATCAATACCCAAACGCACCGCAATTTCCAATGTTTCATCAAATTTAGACGAACAATATGGACGCAATGCCTCAATCGCATCAGAAATTGTGTAAACTTTTTCTTTATCCAATGCGGATAATACTTTTTGTCTTTTTGTCTGTTTCATAATTAATCCTCCACCTTGACACCCATAGAACGGCACTGACCCGCAACGATATTCATCGCAGATTCAATGGTAGAGCAATTCAAATCAGGCATTTTGTTTTCAGCAATTTCTTTGATTTGCGATTTGTTCAATGTTCCAACAAATTCACGACCCGGTTTATGAGAACCAGATTTCAATTTTAACGCTTCTTTGATGTAATATGACACAGGCGGCAATTTCATAACGAATTCAAAACTGCGGTCTGTATAAACAGTGATAATACAAGGAATTGGCATTCCAGGTTTTTTGTCGGCTGTTTTGTCATTAAATTGTTTGCAGAATTCGGCGATATTAACACCCGCCGCACCCAACGCCGGACCAATCGGTGGAGCCGGGTTTGCTTGTTTTGCTGGGACAACCAACTTTACAAGACTTTTTACTTCTTTTTTTGCCATTTTGTTTTACCTCTTTTGTTTTTTCAAGTAACCCCGTGGTACGATATGGCCATCTGCCACGGATTTTATTAAAAACACACAATGTGTTTTTTTCAGTTTGGAACACCCAAACTAAACTCTTTCGACCTGGGCAAAGTCTAATTCCATACCGGTTTCACGCCCAAATACCAAGACCGTCACATTCATTTTTTGTTTCAAATTATCAACCTCGGAAATAATACCGTTGAATCCCGAGAACGGCCCATCAATAACGTGAACCTCTTGACCTTTTTCGTATATAATTTCTTCGGGAACACGATTACCCTCTTCGACCTGTTTTAACAAACGACGGGCTTCTTCCTCGGTAACCGGGATTGGTTTATTTTTTGCACCCAAAAACATAACAACCAAAGGCATCAATTTAATCAATGAAAACGTTTCATTATTCAAAACCATTTGAACAACAATGTATCCAGGAAAAAATTTCTTTTCAGAAACAACACGTTTTCCACCCTTGATTTCCGCAACCTCACGCGTGGGAACCAAAATTTCACCAAAGTATGCATTTAAACGACGTTTATCAACCTGTTCACGCAACTGACGGGCGACTTTATCTTCGGCCCCAGTATGAACATTAACAACAAACCACTGCATTTTATCTTCCATTTCATATACCCCTTTGGTGTTTTGTTACCCCAGTGTTAGAAAATCCAATTTACAAGTGCGTTAAGAATACTGTCCACAACAAAGAAAAACAACGCCGCCAACCCAGAAAATATCAAAATCATTATGGTTGAACGTATAACAGTATCACGCGATGGCCATACAATTTTAAACCATTCTGCGCGAACAGATTTTATGTAATCAAATACTTTTTTCATAAAGCATCCACTTGTTTTTTTGTCCAGACTTTATCAGTAATATCATCGGGTTATGCAAGGCCAAGATTCTGGCAGGGGCTGAAGGAATCGAACCCTCATCCGCGGTTTTGGAGACCGATATTCTACCGTTGAACTAAGCCCCTGGATAGACAAACCCGTTGCGCACGATATAACCGATATTCTTGCCAAGGCTAGCACAACATTGGCAAAAATCAAGCGAAAAATATTATAAAGATTTAATTATTTTAACGCAAGTAAAAACTTGCCCCGGCGTTCAGTTTTCAGGGCGCACTTTTCAGATAAGTTTTATATATTTTTTACTTGCGTATGTATAAATATTTTTTCTACAATCATTTAATAAAAGGGGGAGAAAAACCTGTGCCAGAACGCATAGAACCGCCAGTTTTGATATCTAGATTAATGACCTTTGTTATGGCAACGGCCTTGGTCGTGCTGGGGGTATTGGTTTGGACATTGGATAAAATGTTCCCGTTAAATCGTCCCCAGGTGTTCTTTTTAACATCGCAAAATTTAACTGATAAAGAACTGACGTTGACCCAGATGCCGGAAAATTTGGACGATTACAAAAAACAATTTATTCGCGAATATGTTCGTGAACGTAATGAAATCGTGCCTGATTTGGCGATTATGCGTGCAAAATGGGCGTACAGCGACGATGGGGTTATCAAAAATCGTTCAACAGATACGGTTTTTGGACAATTCGTTATGACAGATATGGTAAATGTTATCCGTCAAGATTTAGACGAGGCTTTTGATGTCCGGTGCACGGTTGAATATCCGGCCAGTTATTCTGTGGTTGATACGGTCGCATCAAATACCGCCGATACATATGATGTCAGTTTTACATATGTGTGCAATTATGGGCCGTTGGGGGATATGGAATATCGTAAACCATACAGATTGCGCGTGAAATTGGAATCTAATGCAAACAATGCAATTCGTTGGGCGGAACGTATGGAAAACCCGTTGGGTTTCCGTGTCAGTGAATATAATGTTATCGGCCCAGATGGCAAAATCTTGGACCAAGAACAATATGATCCGTTAAATTGGACACGCCAAGCAAATTAAAATAAAAAAACAAAGGAAGAAAGGGATGTTAAAAGTTTTAAAAATCAATGGATTAGTGTCTTTGTTGATTTTGATGTCTGTGGGCGTCGCCGATGCCGCTGTACAACGCGCGTGGGAAAACCCAACCGCAAATATGGCCGCCGGCAGTACGAAACCCGGATACGCACAATTGGCGTGGTCAACGGGGACGGTTTTGCCTTTAAAATTACGCAATGGTATGGTGACAATGGTGACATTGCCAAACGGCGAACAAATTGCTGATGCCGTTGTTGGCGACCAATCTTTGTATCAAATCGAGGCAACCCAAGGCGACCGAACATTTTATGTGACCCCAATGGAGGCAAGCGAATCCGATACAAATATGATTGTGACGGGACAATCAGGAAATAAATACATATTTTACCTGTCCAGTCCCGGGACAATAGATTCTTCGGAAATTTCTTATTCCCAGGTGGATATTGTGTTGGACAATGGTGCAACGGTTGCAAATGCGACCGCCACGCCACAGCGCCAATCTGGGGGGATGAATTCTATATTTAAAAAGGCGGCGCCGGCATCGAATACCGTTGGCGTTGACGGCGAAGATTATGCGTGGATTAAATCTATGAAAATTGACCCGTCTGAATTCAGATTTGATTTGGATATTTTTGTTCCAAACCCGGACGATTATGTAATTGCGCCGGAACGCGTGTGGCGTGATAAAATATTTACATATATTGACTTTGGCGACAAGGTTATCGCAATGACACAAAGACCGGTGGTGTCTTTATTAATCGAAGGTGGCGAATCCCCGGTTGGTTTCCGCACCGATGGTCAAGACGGCAGATTATTAATTGTCGAGGCTGTGGGTGATATGGTGTTGCGCAGTGGTCAACGCATCGTTTGTATCAAAAAACGTGAAAAACCGTTCTTGATTGCGGACACGGCATCGGTTATGGCGTTGGCCGAGGCGAATGTTGCGCAAAGTATGATGTCTGGACAATCATTAAACAATATCGCGTATGATGCAGATATGTCGGCGATGTATGGTGGCACAATGGATTACACCGCGACACCGATGTATATGTCAAATGTACCAAATCCAATGGCAACGGGCGTTTATATGCCGGCTGGATACGGTGCGTCAACAAATACGACAAATGTTTCCACAACATCTGGTGGGACATCGATGATGCCAACCGTGCGCGAAACAGCCGGTTCGTATTTGCCACAATCAAATATTCCGTTGATTAAATCTAATCAATCGGGGGTTGCGGTGGAATTTGCGTCTGACAAATCACCCAAGGCGTTGGAAGAATACTGGAACGATTTGTTAGTTAAATTCAGTGGCGATGGTGGTGCTGGAATTTTGACTCCATATCAAAACAAAGTG
The DNA here is from genome assembly GCA_902793005.1 of uncultured Pseudomonadota bacterium. Classification (GTDB taxonomy): domain Bacteria; phylum Pseudomonadota; class Alphaproteobacteria; order Rs-D84; family Rs-D84; genus Enterousia. Next base: position 53,538 of record CADBBQ010000001.1, on the reverse strand, counting down.
TTCTTTGCCATTGATACCGAAGGTGTGGGCGATTTAGGTTCGGGCGTATCGTCGGCCGCAATGTATCGTTTGCGCATTGGCCCATTGGCGGACATTGATGAAGCACAAACATTGTGCGATAAACTGATGAAATTCCAAGTATCGGGATGCCGCGTGGTCAGAATCCAATAATATGTGATAAACAAAATACGGACAGATAGTTATGGCGAATACAATCAAAGACAAAATCAAAGAAACCTTTGAATCAACACCCCAGGCGGTTCGCTGGATGTTATTGGTGGCGGCGTTTGTCGTGGTATTGATTTTGTTGTTTTTATTGGTGGGACGGTCACGCCCGGTCAATAATCCAACCGTGGTGCATCAAAACCGCGATGTCACATTGATGATAACACCAAACAATGTTGATTTTTCAAAAACACCTATTGGCACAAAGCGCAGCCAAGTTTTCCGTATAAACGCAACATATGATGCAATTGTTGATTCGGTTAGTGTGCAAAATTCGGTACCTGGGTTTTCGGCGAATACGGCCGGGTGCACTAATCAACCGGTGAATAAAGATATTCCGTGTTCGGTTGATGTGACATTTACCCCGGGTGCGGCGGACACAACGGGCGAAGTGACTTTGTTGGTTGAATGGTATGATAAAAACGATTCACGCGATACGAATTTACAAACATCGAAAATTGTTATCCCGGTCAGTGCCGTTGGAGCCACAAAAAAACCAGAACCTGCCCCAGAAAAAAAGCCAGTGGCCCAACCGATACCGGTTGATGATGACATTGTTGCCGATGATAACGAACTGATTGATGACGAAGATTTTGATGAGCCTGAACCAATTGTTGGTGGGAATAAAAATATTTTTGAAAATAACACACCGGTCGAAACACCACGGCGGCGTGCACCTGAAAAGTGTTCTGATTTTGCGATGCCGGGATATGATATGTCGGGAACACAAATCGGATGGATAAAACCAAAATCGGGACGATATGAATTTCATCCTTTTTCAGATACCGAATGCAACAAGCCAACGGGTATTTATAATCCGGATACGGGGATTATAACCAGTATTGATGGTCGTGGGCGCAAAATTGGGACGGATGCCGATCATCGTGGAACATCGGTTAACGCAAATTCGGTACCAAAATTGCGTTCAAAATCGACGGCTGTCGCGACACGCACGGCGGTGTCTGATGGATATAAACCCAGCGGGATGAATAATTTAAAAAAGACAATGAATCCAACCGAAGGTGGTATGAATTTTATCGTAAATTCTGTGAACGCAGATGCATTAAAGGGTTCGGCCGAGGAAGCAGAATCGGTTTATTCCAGTATGCCATATGACAGAACATTTATATTGCGTCAATTCAAACCAATTCCGGCAACAATAGTGTCCGAGGTTCGCGCCGATCCGTCCGTGTATGATTGTGATAACGACGGCAATTGCAAAGGCGGCAGTGGCATTCCTGTTCGTGCAACCGTGGACAGAAATGTTTATTCCGATAATGGCCGCACGGTCATTATTCCAACCGGGACTTTGTTGTTGGGCTATCTGCGTGGTAATTTACCCGGCCCATATAAATCCATTGGTCGTATGGAAATTAAATGGTATCAATTTATTCGTCCAGACGGCGTTGAATTCAATTTCAAAAACGAAGACCAAGACCCCTATTCTGCGGATTCCCAGGGGCGTGTTGGTGTCCCGGGTTATGGCAGTACCGATTATATCGAACAAATGGTTATGCCATTGCTGACGGCGGTGATTCCGGCGGCGGTGAATATGATTGCACCGATTGCAGATACATTTGTAAATCAAATTGATTTAGATAATAACACGGTCGTGCAATCGGGGACGGTACGGTCGTCCGAATTGGCCAAGAACGAGGTTATTTCCGCCTGGAACAAGGTTGCACAAAAATTGATGGTTGATGCGTTGGATAATACGGTTCCACCATTTTCAATTGCCGCAGGCACTCGCATTACTGTATATTCACCGGTTGATTTGATTGCAACCTGTGGCGATGAAAACGGGCCAAACGCGGGTAAGAAATGCGCCTTTGCAAAATATAGTGATAAAAAACGTCGCGAATGGAAAGATGTCAAAGGCAAAATGACCGTTGATAAAACAGATTCTTCCTGGATTGGTCAGGTTCGTGCGTTTAACTTGGACCCATATTGCAGCCAAGATACCAAGGGCGTTTGGGGCATTAAAGATAATGCCGCTTTGGAAATATCAAACGCGGGATACGATTACAGAACGGTGTTGGCTTATTGCCAGGCCAAGAACTATACGGCGATTAATATGGCAAAGCAGGATGCGTATTATAACAGTCAACAACAGGCTTTCCAAAACACATATGGAACGGCCGACAACCGCACAGAAGAACAAACCAAGGCATACAATAAAGATATTTTGGGATTGAAATACGAAAAAGATGCCGACGGTAATGAAACAAATGTCATCGTCAATCCATTTAATCAACCCGCCGCCACCCCAGGTGCCGACACGGTTGGCAGTTTGGATTGCGATGGTGCGGCACCTGATGCAAACGGGTGCTGTCCGGGCGAAGTTTATACGGAAATGGGACCTGATTCGGAATACCCATTTGCGTGCTGTCCGGCGGGCAGTGGCGATTGTTTCCCACCATTAGAAATGAACTGATGCGAGGGAAATACGCAGTAAAAAAACACACATCAAACGATGTGTGTTTTTTTTATTTAATAAACATAACAAAAACAGAATATGCGTCGATTCGAATAAAAATAGGAAAATATTGCTAATCAATATAATTTTCGATTCGAATTTCAACCCCGGGTTGTAATATTTGGCAAATGTTCTTGTTTTTGTTTATAAAATAAACAACATAAAAGGAGAAAAAAATGAATACTGTTAAAAACATTAACGATAATGCGGAAAAATTTCACAATGCCGAACAGATGTGGTTCTGGTTTGTGTATTCAAAATCGGTGCAATCTGGGTTGGTACAAAATCACCGCGCGGGCGCACGGCGTGTATGTGAATTGTTGGATGTGGAAACATTGATTACAAAACTGTATTTGGCGGGGCGATTGACCGATGAACAATTGGCGGTTATGAAAAAATTTGGCGACAGGCGGCGCGCACCACATCAATATATCTGGTCGGAAAATCACGATGCGTATGTGTGGAATTGCGCAATGGATGTAATAGAAAATGCGGCACGTAAAAATGGATGGATTGATTAATGTATAAAAAAGGATTATTAAAATGATTCTTGTTGGATTTTCATATAAAACACATATACCAATTGTTCGATTGCTGTGTCGAAATTTTAAACATTGCGCAATTATTACATCACACAAAAATAAATTTATTCTGCATCAATTTGTGGGGCGCAATAATGTCGCATATATTTCAATAAATCGATGCGGTATTAAACAATTAGAAAAATACGGATGGCGATTTATTCGTATAGATGTGCCGTTCTTGATTTTTAATCCGAATAAATCAACTTGTGTGAATTATGTAAAATACGCAATCGGATTAAATAAATTATGGATTCAAACACCGGATGCATTGTTTCGGTATATAAAAAAAAAATCTGACATAAAAATGTCAGATTTTTTTATTTAATCTGGTCACCGGTTTCGGCATCGAATCGTTTTTTACCAATTCTGATTTGTTTGTTTTCATATATCGGAGCCGCCGTTTTTTTTATCACTTCTGTGCGCCAATATATCGCCCCATCCGATGTTCGCACCGCGTATAACATATCGTCCATACCCATTATATATGCAACATTTGATAACACGATAAACGGAAAACGCGTTCCCACAGATGCACACCATTTTTTGTTACCATTGATTGCATTTATCCGACAAAATGCGTCACCCATACCGGCGGCAAAAATATCATTTCCGTCAATTACCAATGGTGCAACAATATCCACCGTTGCCGCACCGCCCGTCATATTCGATTCGGCAAATACATCCGTCATCCAAACAATATCACGTTTTTTTGGTGCGATTTTTACAATATTACCGGTATTTAATCCGGCATAAACATATCCGCCATCACAAATCGGTTTTGTTTCAATATCCACAGAATTTGGTGATGGGAAACCAACAAAAATTTTACGCCCCGCATCATCGCGTACTGTGTTTGTTGCATCGATTGTATATTTACATTCCGCAACATTGCGCGTCGGTGCGGATTCTGGCAAATTTTTAACAGACGCGTTTAATATTTTTTGGTTGGTATTTGTGTTAAAAATTTCTGTGCGAAACCCAGGCAAAATTGGGTCGTGTTTATCACACGCCGCCACCAACATTACACATAAAACAATCAACACATATTTACGCATAAAATCCCCCCAAAATTTTTTAACGCAATGTTTGAACCGTCCCAGATATTTCCGCCGGACAATCCGGGTCATTTAACAATTTATCCAACCATTTGTTTGCGGCATCCCTTTCCCCTTGGGATAAATATTTTTGCGCAATTGTTAATATCGCAGTGTAATAAAACGGCGAAGATTTTGTAACGACATCCGACAGATATTTTTCAACATCCCGTGCCGACATTTCGTCCCCACGCGCCGCAATAACGTGCAAACGCGCCAAGTCACGAAAATCACGAGTGTTTCCATCCTGTGCCAATTTTTCCAGTTTTGTGATGTCGCGGTTTTTATCCAACACATACGATTGGAACAAAGCCAAATCTGCGTTTGCACCACGGGCGTTTTCACCAATTTTCGCCAATGCATTTACATCGGTTTTTTCCAATGCCGTTTCATAATTTACCGCCGTCGCCATTTGCCGTGCACGATATGCACGCACACCAATTTGATATCCCGCGACCAAGATTAATATCGCCAGCGCACCACCAATCATTTGACGCGCATATTTTTTAAAAAATGCGATTGTTTTTTCGTTGTTTACATCCTCCCACACCTCGCGATACAGGGCATCCTGGGCATAATCTTCACGTGTTTTTTTTGGGGTGGCCGGTTTTAAATTTTGTTTGCGGGATAAAATATTTGCCATTTATATACTCCTATGCAATGGGTCTTGATAATTTATAATTTATGATATACTATAAAAATTATGAAAAAGCAAATCAAGAATACTTTGCCGGCCACAAATAATACCAGTATCGTCGCCGCCCGTGGGGTCAGTGATGAATCGGGATTGGCCCAATATATTCAAAGTATTCAAAAGTATCCTATATTATCGGCGGAACAAGAATACGAATATGCCAGTAAATGGGTTAAAAATTCGGATTCGGTGGCGGCGGAAAAATTGGTGGCGTCGCACCTGCGCCTGGTTGTGTCGGTGGCGTATGATTTTAAAAACTATGGCGTGCCAATGGCGGATTTAATCGCATCGGGAAATATGGGACTGATGCAGGCATTACAAAAATTTGACCCGGAACGCGGCTTTCGTTTTTCAACATACGCAATGTTTTGGATCAAGGCGGAAATTTATGAAACGATTTTGAATAACTGGTCAATTGTAAAAATTGGAACATCGGCAAATCAAAAACGCGTGTTCTTTAATTTATCACGGGCAAAGCGTGCATTGGGAATTATGGATAATAATTTAAACTCGGACCAGACTAAACAAATCGCGGATTTTTTAAATGTGTCTGAAACAGATGTATCGCGTATGGCAACGCGTGTTGGTGCGCGTGATGTATCGTTAAATGCACCGGCACACAATGATCCGGATGCACACGATATTTTATCAAATTTATCTGATGATAAAATCGGTATCGAAGATAGTATCGAACAATTGGAATTTAAAAAACGCGGATATGAATTATTGCGCAAACATCTGGCAAACTTGCCGGAACGCGACCGTGAAATTTTACGTGCACGACGGTTGACAGAACCTGTATCGACATTGGAATCTTTGTCACAGAAATACGGGATTTCGCGTGAACGCGTGCGTCAAATCGAAGAACGCGCGTATCAAAAATTACGCGATGCAATTTTAAGTGATACGGGGGGAAATAAATGAAAAAATATTTGTTATGCGGATTGATGTTCGGATTTGCGTTTATTGCCCCGGGGCACGCGTTGCAATATAACAATGGCCGCAGTGCGTTTAAATTTACCGCAATGGGGACGGCCGGTGTTATCGAACCCAAATTCAAAAACACTTTGTTCTTGGGCGATTTTGATTTGCGCGCGCAGTATAATTACGCCGTGGCACGCGGTCAAACATTTGGTTTGGTGTACAGTTGGGACGAAGAAGCCTTGGCCGGACACGACATATCGCACGACGCATTCGCGTTATATGAAAACCAAGATTTTGGCCGTATCGAGGTTGGATTAACCGATTCCGCCGCACGCAAATTAAGCGTTGGCGTGCCCGATGTCGGCGGATTGCGAGTGAACCGTAAACCTTTGTTTTATAAACGCATTTCGCCACGCGGAAATGTTATACCGAACACATCGGTTTCGTCTGGGGACGGCACGCCGCGCATAAATTTGGTCAGTGTTCCAACGAATGTTGGTCAATACGGTGTGTCGGCGGCGGCGTTTGGCGATGAATTTGATTATGCATTGGATGCGGGTGTTAAATTCAGATTTCCAAATGGCAAATTAAAATCGGCACTCTCGTTGGGCGCGTCATTTATGGAAAAACCCGACGGATACAGTCCTGCATCGTATTTGGCGGATGTGACGGCCGATTGGCGCGCACAAACATCTGTCGGATTTAACATACAATATAACAGTTGGATTTTCGGTACATCCGCCGTTGCGATATATGACCGGAATCCTGTTGGTGCGCCGTCTGACGGTATATCATTTGGCAGTGGCGTCAGTTATGACATATTGAATTATTCTGTATCTTTGTCATATATGTATTCGAAAACCGGAATATGGCATCGCGATTTACCACAGTATTACGACCATACCGGAATTGCGTCTTTCCGATATAAATACAGCGAGAATATGGAATTATGGACATCGGTTGGATTGACGACAAAAACGCCGTTCTTGGCCACCGCATTAAAGGTTAATTTTTAAATAATGTATTTACTTTTCGCATTTTATTGTTTATAATTATCGTGAATCCTAAATTTGGGTTTGGCCCTCCAAGGTCTTATAGTACGCGGTGCGAAACGCATCGTTAAGTTTTTTTTGCAAATGATGTTTCGCATCGTTATGCCTGACTGTTGTGGTCGGGCCATCTGTCGCTATATAACAGGTTCTACCAAAAGCGCAGAGAATCTTCGTACTATGATTTTGGAAATGCCCGACCGTAAATTTAACGGTCTTTTTTTCACGGAGTCATTATTATGAAGAAAAACATAAATATATTAAATCAACCGAAATCCCAGAATCCAAAAGTTTCTGTTATTGTACCTGTATATAACGTCAAACCAGAGTTCATAGAACAGGCGTTAAATTCATTGTTTAACCAAACTCTTAAAGAAATAGAAATTATTGTTGTAAACGATTGCTCTTCTGATACCGATACAATTAAATACCTGACGCGTTTACAACAAGACCCCAGAATTAAGTATATAAAATTGAATCAGAATTCTGGGCTGTCTTGTGCCAGAAATGTTGGATTAAAAAACGCAACCGGCGACTACATTGGTTTTTTAGATAGCGACGATTGGGTATCCGATGATTTTTATCAAAAATTATATGAAAATTGTTTAAGATACGATTGCGATATATCGTGTGGTATTTTGAGATTATATGAGAATGGTAAATATACTAATTTAGACAAACATCCCAGGATGATGGCAAAAAAATCTCGATTAAAATATAAATACATTTCAAATGGTAGCGTTGCGTCCAAATTATTTAAAAAAGAACTTTTCAATAATATTATATTTCCACGCGGAAGGTTTTATGAAGACAATGTCGTTTTGTTAAAAACATTTATAAAATCTAAAAAAATATTTTTTGAAAATTCTGTTTTCTATAATTACCGTGCAAACCCCTGCAGCATAATTCACAACCCAATACACCAAGACAAACGTGTAAGTGATGATATTTATATATTGCACAGTATTTATAAAATTGCGAAACAACAAAGTAAAGAAGATTGCGATTTAATTATAAATACTTTTTTAAACATTTTATTTTTGCCGCACGAATACACTAACAACAATGATTATTATAACGAAATAAATCGCATTTTTGATAAAAAATATATAACAAAAATTAATTATAAACACGACAAAACATATACATTGAAACATTTTATACAAAATGTAATAAAACGTATTTTTTCAAACAAAGGATTATAAAATATGATAAAAAAAACACCAAAAGTTTCTGTGCTAACACCTATTTATAATACCAATCCTGTTCATTTAAAAAATATGATTGAAAGTATTTTAAAACAAACTTTTACTGATTTTGAATTTTTAATACTTAATGATAGCCCAGACAACAAACGCATAGAAAAAATTGTATTAAAATATGCCGAACGCGACAACCGTATAAAATATGCGAAAAACAAAAAAAATATGGGTATTACATATTCCCGAAACAAATTAATAAAAATGTCCAAAGGTGAATATCTTGCGATATTTGATCACGATGACATTTCTATACAAAAAAGGCTAGAAAAAGAAGTTAATTATTTAGACAATCACCCGTATGTTGGTGTTGTATCTGGATGGTTACAGTATTTTGAAGAAAGCAACAAATTACACAAAACCCCAGAGCAAGATACTGATATAAAAATATGGCTGACAGAAGATTGTTATATTGCCCATACGGCGGCAATGATTAGAAAATCCGTATTAACAGAAAACAATATAGAATACGAAGAGTATTATAGTCCTGCCGAAGATTATAGGTTATGGGCCAGATTAATGGATGTTACACACTTTTATAATTTTCAAGAAGCCTTGGTTAACTATCGTTGGTTCGCAAGCAACACAACAAATAAACAAGCACAAAAAATGGCTTTTGCGCACGATTGTGTTCAACTAGAAATTTGCGATAAACACCCATTTATGAGAAAACTTTGTAAAAGCGCTGAATATCGTGGCAATTCGACGACACGATTTAGATTACGTTTGTTTAACTTTATTCCGTTATTAAAAGTGAAAAACAATAAAGTTTACTTATTTGAATGTTTACCGATATTTAAAATAAAAATATTTTAAATAAAATGCCGGAAATCCCGGCATTTTATTCTATTATGACTGTTTTTTTAATACTCGCGGGACCAGAATAAATTTGGAAATAATTGTTTTTGAAATTTTATATAATCCGCCGCCGGATGTGATGCAACATACTTTGCACGCGCAGTATTGAAAAATTTTGGATTAAATCCGTACTCCCACGACATACGCGTCCGGTCCGCATCCCACAAGCACGCCGACACATAATTTGGCGCAATCGTACCCGTTGTATGATTTTCAATCGCATAAATTACATTTTTCTGTTGCTGGGCATTTAACATTGTGGAAAATTCCGTCATTATTTTTTTCGCATCAGGCACCGCGTCCCGACCGTGATTAAAATCCATACCGTCATTTGTTCGCGCCATATCGTGAAACGCACACGCAAATACCACCGGCACAGGATTTGTGTTCAAATGCAATGCGTAATCTATGCCACGAAACACAACCGCAGATGTGTGTTTATCCAACGCGTGACATCCATCTGGATTTTGGGTTGTATATTGTTTTACAAAAGGCAAAACTTTATCCATATAAAAATTAAAATATTTTTTCATCATAAATGCATCAGGGTTTATCATATACTCAAAATTATCCATTATAAATATTCCTCTGTTAAAAAAAGCCGTTCGGCAAATATACACCCTTTTGTTTTATGATGCAAATAAGAATTTACGAACATTGAATTTATAGCAAAAAAATGGTATAATATAATTAATATATGGGTGGAATTATGAAGTTTATATTTTGCTGTTGTGTGGTGTGTTTTTTGTCCGGCTGTGGCAAGGTTGCAGACATAACATCAAATACCGTCCCCGATGTTGATACCACCGGCGACCCGGTTTATGACAATCAAACCGAGATGAAATTATTATTACCGTGGACTTGGTTTATGTAGTTCACCCACAAAATTCTTTTGGAATTTTGCGGGGCCCGGAAATTACCCACAAAATTCTTTTGGAATTTTGTGGGGCCCGATAAAAAAACGGCGAAAAATATCGCCGAATTTTTTTATTTTTTTGCCGCGTTTTTTCGCACCCACGCATAGTTGCGGAAAAATTCCAATCCTACCGCCGCCGGGTAACCCATAATGCGTGCGCCGTCTGGGACATTTTTGAATACGCCGGATTTTGCACCAACCTCGACATCGTTGCCAATATGAATTCCGTTGGCGACGCCGACTTGCCCCCCCAGTAACACGCGGTCACCAATAACCGTGCCACCGGCCAATCCAACGCCCGACGCCAAAAAGCATTCAGCCCCCACAACAACACCGTGCGCAATTTGGCACAGGTTATCTATTTTCGTGCCATTGCCCACAATCGTGTCAGTCATCGCGCCACGATCAATGCAAGAATTCGCACCAACCGACACTCGGTCGCCCAGCACCACGCGTCCCACGTGTGGGATGAAAATATTGTGTCCGTCTTGGCGGGTATAACCAAAACCATTTTTACCAATCACGGCATTTGCGTTTATCACGCAATCTGCACCGATTGTGGCGTTTTCAATATGTGCGCCACTATATACAATTGTGCCCCGCCCCAATGTGACATTACGACCGATGTATGCACCGGGATAAATTTTTACGCCCGGTTCAATCACCGCGCCACGCTCAATTGTTGCAAATTGGCCAACGTAATTTGTTTTACGCGAACGAAAGAACACACCACGTTCGACACGGGCGTCGGCACTGACCCCGAAACGTGGTTTTTCACGATAAATTTCGCCCAATATTTTTACGATATTTCCACGCGGCGAATCCGTCACCAACAAAGTTGCACCCGCAGGCGCATCGTTGATTTGCGCCGGTTGCAGCAATATAACCGTCGCACGCGTTTTGCGCAAAACGTCAATTGGCAAAATTTTAAACGCGGCACTGTTTTGTTCGGTGGAATAGAACGCCAACTGACCCGGGCGCGCATCCGCGATTGGCGCAACACCACGCACAACGACATCTTTATTCCCACGCAATTCCAGACCGAATTTCGTCGCCAATTCACCCGCAGTTATTTTTATTCCACGTGGCCCGAATAAATTTTTTATAACGCTGAACATTTTTTATTTTCCTTTATAGATTTATTATTTTGATTTGTGTTTTAACCACATCATCTGGCCGATACCAAATATATTCGATACAGTCCAATACAACACCAGGCCGGATGGCATCCACGCAAACATTATTGCAAACAATATCGGCATCCATTTCATAACCTGGGCGGTTTGAGCCGTTATATCATTTTTGTTTTTCGTGTCTGTTTTATTTTGTTGCAGATATTGTTGCAACCACATTGTTGCGCCCATTAAAATCGGCAATATAAAATACGGATCCATCGTCGCCAAATCGTGTATCCATAAAAAGTTCGCATTACGCATTTGCACCGAAATCAATAACGCTTTATACAATGCAAAGAAAATTGGAATCTGAATCAACATCGGCAAACATCCCGACATAGGTGATGTTTTGTGCGTTTGATACACACGCATCATTTCCATTTGCATACGTTGTTTGTCATTAGCATATAATTTTTGCACGCGTTGCAATTCAGGCTGCATTTTCTGCATTGCAATCATCGAAGTATATGATTTACGCGTCAATGGCCACATCAAAATACGAATTAAAATCGTAAAGATTATAATCGCCAAACCATAATTCATCACAAATTTATGAATCATATTTATTGACCACAACATCGGCCGTGCCAAGAACCAAAACCAACCATAATCTATGGTTTCGCCAATACCGTTAATTGTCGCGTCAACCGTGCGCAACACATTTGCATCGCGCGGGCCGGCAAAAACATTTGTTGTGATTGTCTGTGTCTTTCCCGCCGCAATATTTACCGGCGCGGCAACGGTTGCGGCCTCGTATAAATCGCCCTGCTTTTTCATACGCATTGTTTGATCGGGCGCATCGGTTTGCACAATTGTTTCCCAGTATTGCTCGGCAAATCCGACGAATCCATTTGTCGTTGTGTATGCGTATGATTTTTTATCCAAATCACGCCACGCGTTATTTTCAACATCTTGGTTTACATATGCAACGGCACCGGTATAAACGCCGGCCGACGACGATGCATCGCCCTTGTGCAACACGCGTGCGTATGGCGCCACAGAAATTCCGTTTTTCGTATTATTTTTAACCGTGTCTGATACGCGAATTAAATATCCATCAACCGTAATTGTGCGAGAAAATTCCACACCGTCGCCATTGCGCCAAACCATTTTATCCCCAGATTTTTGCCATTTTGTCGTGGCATTTGGCGCGGTCGTGCCGTTTGACGTCAGGCCAATTTCAACAAATCCATCATCGCCCAGCATTCGTACCGGCGTATTGTCATCGCCCGATTTTGCAAAATCTTTTAAATCTATATTTGACACGCGCAGGCCACGAACATTTGCCGCAATCGTGTCAGATGAAATTTCATACACCGGGACATTTGACACATCCACCAAAATTGACGCATCCGCCGCCGGCGCGTTTTTATTTTCGTTTTGCGCAGGTGACATAAACAATCCAACAATCCACCACGCAACCAAAAACAAAAATGTCCACCATAAAAAATTCGAAAAACGCGAACGCGGTGCACCGCGATTTTGTGCCGCATTCCACGCCGCAAATCCAGAATTATTATTCAGATACTCAACCATTATTTTACCCTTTATTTTTTACGAAAAGTTATATTGATTATATACAACGCAACACCAATTACAATAAACATATCGGCGATATTAAATGCCGGCCAATGCAGTCCGCCAATATGAAAATCCAAAAAATCAACCACCGCGCCAAAACGCACACGGTCTATTAAGTTCCCAATTGCGCCACCAATAATAAATGCCAGCGGCAACCGCTCGTTTTTCCCGGCGCGCCAAAACATATAATAAACCAGCATCGCACAAATCACCCCGGTTGCGCCAACGATGACCCAGGGTGCGCCCTCGCCCAGGGCACGGAACAAAGAAAACGATGTTCCCGGATTCCAAGTAAACACAATATTAAACCAATCGGTGACGCGCGCCATAATATACGGATACCCAACGATACCCCACGCATTACCCGCCACCGGCACAGTCCCCGTAATCAGATATAACAATAAAGATTTAACAATTTGGTCCAATAATATGACACCAAAAATTATTGATAAATATTTAATAGCAACCTTCATATTTCCGCCTTTATATCAACGCAGAAAATATAGCAATATCACACAACAAAAGCAAACATAAAAAAACATCCGTTGCCGGATGTTTTTTATTTGGTAAAGACATTACAATACGGATGATAATACCGGTTTGTTGCGTTCGGTCATTGTTGTAAAACCGCGACACCATGTGCTGCATTGTTGTAGACATACCTTTGTTCCGCCGTTTGCATGGTCAACATGCACCCATTTTGCGGTGTTTGTGTCCGATATGCTGCCTTCGAAATCTATTGATGTCATTTTACAGTGACAAATACTTCCCAGTGTGTTAAATGCGGTACTGGCGGTGTCCGTAATGATGCTACCTGCCGTTGAGGGGTGGGTATTACACCGGGCGATGCCGTACACCGTGCCGGCTGAAACACCCGTGGATGCATCCGCCGCCCATGTTGCGGTCCAACTCATACCCGGAACATCCGCATCGTTTTCAACAATCGGACCCGCGGTGAAATCATCACCCGACGTCGCCGCATTGCCATAGAACCGCCCACCGACAGTGTCATACATACCAATTTTCCCGGTTGTATTATTAACAACTGGAACAAAGTTGCGAACGAGGGTGCCAGATGCATCATAAATTTTGAAATATGATATTTGTACAGAAGCCCCACTTGCAAGAGTGCCATTGGCCTCATTTGTATTAAATAGAAATATATCAGAACCAGTAAAATTTTCTGTTTCATACGACGCAACTTCATTGCCATTAAAAGATAACACGCCTTTGTTTATATCTGCATCATACCATTGATCTAAATTTAATTTTTCCAAATGGTTATGTGTAGTTTTATTGTTGTATAACCAAATGGTTCTTCCGTCCAAAGCTGCCACCCAAACCGATTTATTCGATGCTCCTGTAGCAACATCTCGTGTACCAAATAGGGGGCCGTATGATATTATTTTAAATCTTGTTTTAATATCAAGATCACCCGTTGCTTGTACCCCCGTATCAATATACTGTGTTCCGGTTGATTCGATGTATTCCAATTGTGTATAACCATTGGTGGATGTCGACGATGCCGCGTTGACATTGTTCGCGATAATTGGGCGGACGAAATCCCGGAACGGGTCGGTGATTTCGTACCAGTGCGGGGCACCGTTTTCATCCTCAACCAATAAACATTGTTTGTACGCCGGACAAGTGTCATTCGCCGGCCGCGTTTGCTTTTGTGCCTGCAAAGTCGCGATGCTCGCCGCCTGGGTTATCGTGTTTGACACCACCGAATCCACCACACTAATCGCATTCGCCAACGCCGTATTCAGCGGACTGAATGCAGTTTCGTTGTATTTGGTTGTAGCGATTTTAATCGGCGTTTCACAGTAAGACGCCGGCCAATCCTCGGTCGTTTCCGTTTTCAACGGATAGTAAACCGTCACGGGCGTTCCCGCAGCATATTGTTGCGCTAGCCAGGATTTAAAATCATCCGCAAGACCTACATCAGGAAAGTTTATAGCATCACGTATAACAACTCTTCCTGTGCTACTGTCTGGACGTCCAAATAAAATGTCTTGATTGGCCATACTTGATGGATTATGTGTGTATTGCCTATAGTGTGTACTTAATGCATCTGTATTAACATCTGTTGGGAAAATATCACTTGATAATTGAAACCAACCTGCGTTACTGGCGTGAGCACCCCATCTCTCCGTACCATCCAACACAGCAACACCGACGCGACGAGTGATTTTACCCGTTGACGCATCGTAAGAATCTGCGACATTGCCAACTTTGCGCAGGACCATATTGCCCTGGGTATAGAAAGTTGGATAAATCGGATTGTCTGGTGTTGGAGTTCCAGATTGCGACACGGTTCCAGTTGCAGAAACATAATTCACAATCGTCCCGTCACACGTCGCACATTGCGACATATTTGTTGGGATTGTGTCCACGGTATATCGACCCTGGACTATTGTTCTGTCGACAACACTATTACCGTCGTATGTTGACATTCTGATATATTTAGCATTTGCAGGCGATGTTAAATTGTATATATATTGACCGGCACTTGGGGCATCGCCACCAAGGCGCGGAGAAATAAATTGTTTGTTTGTATCATAAAACGCAATACGAACCCCGTGACCGCTAATGGCAGCGTTCTGTTTGATATAAACGGTATATTCGGTTGATGAGTTAACCGCAATGTAATCCGTTGCCAAATAACTGCTCGCGTTTTGTACAACACCACTTCCATCAATGTATCCGGCAGAACTATTTGTTGTTGTATATAAATTGCATGCCGCGTTTGCAGATATCGTGAATAATAGCCCCAACATCGCACATAATATTTTCTTTATCATAGCTTTTCTCCCGTTCTTTCTTTTTGTTAACCCCCGCCACCGCTGGCGCGGTCCCCCTCCCCACGCTATCGCTTGGGGCGGAATCTGTGCGGTGGATTGTTTGTTTGGAATAAAAGGCCTTGTGTGTGTTTTCTACACAGGGAGTTGGGTTCGGGGCCTGTTTAAATATTCCAAAACAAACAAAAAACCGCTGGGAAATCAGCGGGAAAAAATAACGGCAGGGTGTTAGAAAAATCAATTGACCAATGACCCCACATACATTACTGTATGCGGCACCCATGCCAAAATATGTGAATGTGTTTTGGGCGGGTTTTTTAGTCGGGAATAAAATTTACATTTATCTAATCAAATATCGACAAATAAATGTCGGTGCAAAAAATGAATTGTTAAACACAACCGCACCGAATCGAATCGTGCACGGGTGGGATAACGATGCAAGTTCTGCACCGGGTCAATCGGGCTTTTCTAAGGCCTTCCGAAATCAACTCCCAGATGATTTCTGATGTTATTATAGAAAAAATTTTTTTGCGTATGCAATAAATTTTTGCACAACGTTTTCAACGTTGTGCAGAGCGACGCCAGTCGCCATAAAAAATAAAAATCACAACTACCCCGTCTTGTTCGCTTTGCTCACAATCCACCCCTTCTTTCATAAAGAAGGGGAATGTCCGAGGGGGTGGCGCGGATGCGCCAGGGCATCAAATATGCCTGGATCCGCGCTCGCGAAACGCTCGCTTTCGACTGCGTTCGATTACTTATGTGGGGTTGCCACAACGTAATCTCACTACGCTCAGGATGACAAAACGTTTTCAACGTTTTGTCTAATTATTCTGAACACTAAAAAGCCCCCGTGGAGGGGGCTGGGATTATTTTTCGTTGGGGGTTATTTCTTGGTCTAATTTTTCATAATTATTTGCGCGTAATTCGGTCAAGATTTTTTCTATCTTGGCATCAGATACACCCAAAAATTCCAATAAACCGTATCCTAGGAAAAATGATGATTCAATCGTTTCGGGAAATGTTTGCAATACACCGGCACGCATTAACACACGCGAATCATTTAAATTACGCGCACGCGCAAATATTTTCGCACGCGGTGCAATCGCACGCACAGACAATATCGTTTTGCGCGCGTTTTCCGTATTATCTAGTGCCAATACCACCGCACGCGTTGTACGAGAATTTAATCCACAATCTCGCAATATTGCCATATTCGATGCGTCGCCATATACAGCATTGAACCCGTTTTCGCGACCCTCCATTACAGAATTCACATTCAGGCCAATCGCAACATATGGTATATTTTGATCCCGCAACAGGCGCGCAATTATTTGACCAACACGACCAAATCCACATATCACCACCGCCGGTTGAATGCCTGTTTTAGCCGATTTCAGATTTTTCGCATCAACCTGGGACAATTTGCCCATACGACGCAATTTTTCATACAGCGCCAACAACAAAGGCGTCATCATAATCGACAATACAATTATCGCAATTAAAATTTCTTGGTCAACAATTGGTATCGCATCAATGCCGGCCTTGCGCATCATTTGCAACATCAGTAATCCGAACTCGCCACCTTGGGTTAACAATAATGCAATGTATCCGGATTCAGGTGCACGATTGCGACGAACGCGCGCAACCATAAATATCGCAAAAAACTTTATCAACATTAATCCGGCCAATCCGCCCAATACCAGATACCATTTCGAATACAGTAAATCCATATTCAATCCCATACCCAGAACAATAAAGAATATCGCCAAGAATAATGTAGTGTATGGACTGATTTCGGCCTCTATTTGATGACGGTATATTGTTTCACTCATTAACATACCGCACAAAAATCCGCCCAATCCGGATGGCAAACCCGCCAAATCCAGTAATACCGCCCACATAATGATATTTAACATTATGACCAGCAAAAATAACTCGTGCGATTTTATTTTCGCAATTGCGCGCAACAACGGATTCATTAAACAACGCCCGATGATGACAACGCCAAATATCAATAATACCGACAATACCGCAACATCTATTAATGTCGCGCCCAGATTAAATGATTTACCCGACAATACCGGCAACATCGCCAACAGCGGGATTGACAATAAATCTTGGAATAATAATACGGAAAAAATCTGGCGACCCATATTTGAATTTAACTGATTTCGGTCACCCAATAATTGCAGGTCTGTGGATGTTGATGACATCGCCAACAGCAATGATACCATTATCGCACCCGCAACATTCCACGTCGTGAATTCAAACAAAAACGGAAATAACATTACCGCAACCATTAAAACCTGGGCGGCACCAAATCCGAATATCGTGTTGCGTAAATTCCACAGGCGCGAAAAATTTATTTCCAATCCAATCGTAAACCATAAAAATAAAATGCCTAAATCACCCAGGGTCTGCCACGTGCCGGTTAATTCAAACAAGTTCAACATATATGGGCCCGATAAAATTCCGGTAAATAAAAATGCAACCAATGCACCAATCCTGGCACTTTTAAAGAAAAAAACCAATCCGCACGTAATTGCAAAAAACAGTAATACTTCCAATGAAATCATATCGGGTCTCCCTCTCCTCTGGATACGAAATCACTATACTAAATCAGGAAAAGTTATATCAATACTTTTTTTGAAATTTCTAAAAATTTTTCAGGTGGTATGTTTTCTGCGCGTTCGGTGCCGGTTAAACCAAACATCGACCAATCAACATCCGGCATAATGCCGCGTATCATTTTGCGACGCGTGCCAAATAATTTCGCAGTTATCTTTTCCAAGTTCGCCAGATTTTTTCCCAATAATTTTATTTTGTCTGTATTCGGAATTATTTGCACAACCGCAGACGTAACCTTGGGTGCGGGGGTGAACGCAGTGCGCGGAACATTGAATAAAATTTTTGCGTCCGCCGTCAATCCAACCAACACCGCCAAACGGCCATACGCATCGTCATTTGCGCGCGCAATAATTCGGTCGGCAACCTCGCGCTGGAACATTAATGTCAGGGATTTTATCGGTTCGCCATCCACAATTTTATGAATCCATTGAATCAATAATTCGGTGCCAACATTGTATGGCAGGTTTGAACAAATCGCATATTCATCAAATCCGAATTTTGAAAAATCTGTTTTCAATGCGTCACCATACACAACCGTCAAACGACCGTCTGCGGCGGCGGCAACACGTGATAAAATCGGTTCGGCGGTTTTATCCATTTCAATCGCAACAACCCTGCACGCACCCGCCAACAGCAATGCCCGCGTCAGGCCCGCCGGGCCGGGTCCAACCTCGACCACGGGGATTTTTTCAATGTTCGGCACAGCGCGCGCAATACGACCAGTTAAATTTAAATCAAATAAAAAATTTTGACCGAATTGTTTTTTCGCCAGCATTCCGCATTCGCGCATCATTTGGGACACCGGTGGCAAAGATGATATTTTATCTGTCATAATTTTTTACGCCCCCCGAACGCCAATGTCAATGTGCCGTCATCAATATAATCCAATTCGCCGCCCAATGGAACGCCCGACGCCAATTCTGAAAATGTTATATTTTCATTTTCACCAATGACCGACATAATATAGTTCGCGGTGGTTTTACCCTCAATCGTGTTGGGCAGTGCAAATATAACCTCGGTAATATGTTCTGATTTTATACGCGCAGGTAAATTTTGAATATTTAAATCCGCCGGGGTTACGCCATTTACACCCGATAACACACCACCAATTATGTGATAGTCACCTTTGAATACGCCGGATTTTTCAAATGTCCAAACATCCGCCATATCGCGAACAATGCACAATGTGCCGTTTCTGCGCGATGTGTCACGACAAAATTCACAAGTGTCGGCATCTGTTAAAACACCACAATTTTGACACGGATGAATTGTCGCAGTGGTGTCCAACAAAGATTCCGCCAATGCCGTCGCGCGTCCCGTTTTATCGTTCAGCAAAGATAACACTATGCGCGTGGCCGCACGATTCCCAACACGGGGCAGACGCGCAAATTGTTTAATTAATTTTTCTATCTTTGGATTCATATTGTGTGCCCGATACCATTAATGAAACACAAAACTGTCAATGCCGGCGGCAGTCGCAGAATTACGCAAACTTTGCGCCACAGATTCCGAAATGTTATTCACACGCACACGGAACAAACCGCCAGATGCCGGTTCAATTGATGCGTGAACACCCAAGGTGTGTTCAACATTTTTAACCTGGCGCAGGGCGGCATCACGCGATGAAAATGCGCCAAATTGCACGCCAGATGCACCGGACGCCATATTGTTATTTTTGGACTGATTTATCGTGTATTTTGCCAATGGATTGTTTTCGTTTATCGGTGTGGCATTATAATTTTGTTTCGGCACAGCCGGGGTCGGTGTTGGTGCCGAATTAAACACAACCGGTTCTGTTCCATTTTCCAACATTTTAAATCCGCGATTCAATAAACTGGTCGCGACAGATGCGCGAATATCTTTGTCATCGGCACCCAACACAACCGCAATCAAATGACGGCCGTCACGCGATGCGGTTGCAACAAGTGAATATTTTGATTTGTTTGTAAATCCTGTTTTCATACCGTCACAGCCCGGATATGATGAAAGCAACCGATTTCCATTTGTGTATGTTTGGCCGTTGTATGTCCAACTTTTAATTCCGAAATATTTCCAATACTGGGGGAAATGTTTATACACCGCAACCGACAGCAACGCGATATCACGCGCGGTTGACAAGTGGTCATCGTCAGGCAAACCCGATGAATTTTCAAAATTTGTATTCGACAGACCGATTTCCGTTGCAACCTGGGTCATCAGTGACGCAAAGTTGCCCTCTTTGCCGCCCTTTAAATTTTCGGCCAGCACGCGCGCGACATCGTTCGCACTGTGCACGGCGACGGCCTTAATCGCATCTTCGACCTTTATCTTGGAACCCGCAGGCAGACCCAATTTCACCGGTTCGGCATTTGCCGCCGCATTTGATACAATTAAATAATCATCCAAATGCAGCCGCCCGTGTTCCAGCGCATTGAAAGTCAAATACAATGTCATAATTTTGGTTAAACTGGCCGGGTAATTTGCCACATTTGCATTTTCAGAATACAACACACGCCCCGATTCCATATCCGCAACCAACGCCGCACGATATGATGCCCCGTATGCAAAATTGCACATAAATAACACGGGTAAAATAAATAGCAATTTTTTCATCATAATTAAAATGTTAGTAAAATTTCAACGATTGGGTCAATCAATTTTATAAATCACGCAAACTGATTGTGCCGTCGTCAACGATTACAACATTACCTATTTTTATTTTTAATGTTTTTACCGCCGCATCTGTATCACGCGTTCCGAACATTTCGGTGTCATAAATCGGAAACACTCCGCGCGACAGGCACAAATGATTAGCAACCGTTTCATCATTACATACCGCAATAATTGGCATATCGGGGCGGCGACACGAAATTTGGGTTGTCGCAATACCATCCCTGTCAAATACAACAATCGCAGACGCGTTGTTCAAATGCGCCATAGATGCCACCGAACGCGACCAATTGTTTTCCGGAATATTATCCAGGCGCGACCAATCATATGGATTTGCAATCGTATCCATATCGGCATAAGACAAAATTCGCGACATTGTTTCAACCGTATGCACCGGATTTATACCAACGGTGGTTTCTTCGGATGTCATAGTTGAATCCGCACGCAAATACGCCGCATTGGCAACGTCACTGATTTCGGCACGTGTCGGGAATTCACTATCAACTAACGATGCCAACATTTGCGTTGCCATTATCACAGGTTTATTCATCTGGCGACATACGCGAATAATATGACGCGAAATCGCGGGCACTTGTTCAAACGGCATTTCAACCGCCAAATCGCCACGCGCAATCATTATACCGTCAGATGCCGCGATAATATTTTCAATATCGTGCACGGCGTGTGGACGTTCGATTTTCGCAATAATTTTTATTTTGTGTGCCGTACGCGCCGTTATAAAATCACGAACATACGCAATATCATCAGCACTCTGCACAAAAGACACCGCGACATAGTCCGGTTTTTTTGTGATTGCGTATTCTAAATCCGCAATATCTTTATCGGTCAAAACATTTCCGTCGATAAAAGTGTCCGGCAAATTAAAACCACGACGCGACCAAATTTCATTTCCACGAATAACCGTCGCAATAATCTTTGTAGGCTCGGCCCGGTCAACGCGCATTTCAAGTTTTCCGTCGTTCAGTAAAATTCTGTCCCCGGGGTGCAGAGATGCAATAACATCCGGATGCGGTAAACATACGCGGGTATTGTCACCGGGCGTTTCATCCGAATCAAATGTGAATTTTTGCCCAACGGTTAATTTATATTTATCATCTGTTGCAAAATTTCCGATACGATGTTTGGGGCCCTGTAAATCAACAATAACCGCAACAGGTGTTTTTAATTCGTGCGAAACATTTCGTATGGCGTCGATTTTTTTACCCTGGACATCACCTGTATCGTGACTGAAATTTATACGAAACAAATTGGCGCCCGCCCGCACCATTTTTGTTAAAACGGTATGACTTTCAGATTTAGGCCCAACGGATGCAGTAATTTTTGTAAATTTCATCATTAAAAATTCCCCCCTTTTGAAAATGCTTTTTCTTGATTTTTGTCATAAATAATATATTATATTATTGTAAATTTAATCAAGGGGAAAACAAATATGAAAAACGCAAATCACGGTGCATTTGATAATCAACAATTGTTGTCTATTATTGAAAGAATTGAAAAATTAAACGAGGATACTGCCAATATCGCCGCCGATATCAAGGAAATTTATTCCGAGGCTAAATCCGCCGGATATGACCCGAAATACATCCGTCAAATGATACGTTTGCGTAAATTGGACCCCGATGAATTGGACGAGGCCGATGAATTAACCAAAATGTATCGTGATGCATTGGGTATTTAATATATGAAACAATTTGTTAAACGCGTTGAAAATTTTACCTGCGCCCATTGTGGCGCAGATGTCGTTGGTAATGGTTATACAAACCATTGTCCAAAATGCCTGTGGTCGTGCCACGTGGATAACAACCCGGGCGACCGACAATCGATGTGTGGCGGGATGATGATGCCCGTTGCAATCGAAACCGTTGCCGGCGATTTTATTATTACCCACAAATGCCAAAAATGTGGAAAAACAATTCGGCAAAAAACATCTGAAAATGATGATATGGATGTGATTATTAGACTGAGTACGAATCCTGATTTTATTTTTGGTAAATAATTGTTGCGATAACGGATTTCGTTCCTATAATTCACATATGCAGGATTTTTTAGCAAAACAATTTGATGATAAATTTTTATGGGTGCCATTTTTGGTGGCGTTTGGCGCGGGCCTGTATTTTATTATGCCAACCGAACCCGATATCAAATTTATGCCTGTGGCATTTATTGCCAGTGTTGTAATTTTATTGTTTGCAAAACTGAATTTATTATTTCGGGCGTTTATGTGTTTTGTATGCGGATTTTTATATGCCGCCGTTTACACACACTTCATTGTTGATACACCGGTATTAAAATATGCGATGCGCGATAAAGACATTACCGCAACAATTATTGATACAGACGCATCGGACGACAAAACACGCCTGATGTTGCGCGTGCCGGCATCTGATTTAGGATTACCGCGCGACGCAAATGTGCGGGTCACTATTTCCGACGATGCGGATATTCCACGTGTTGGCGATGTAATTTCGGCGCGGGCGTTTTTATTTCCGCCCGCAAAAATAGAGGCACCCGAGACTTTTGATTATGCACGTTGGGCGTATTTTAATAATTTGACCGCAAATGGTTTTATCGATAATTTCACCGTTATATCACACGATGATGCGGCAAATATAAATCGGTTGCGCGACACAATTCATAATCGCGCAGATTCTTTTTTAACCGACGGTTTGGTTTTGGGATATAAAAATTCGGTACCGATATTACATAAACAAGTTTGGACCACCGCCGGCGTTGGACACATTTGGTCAATCAGTGGATTTCATATGACATTGATTGGCGGATGGCTGTTTGCAATTTTTTATTTTCTGTTTCGTGGATTTGGATTTTTAACGCGAAGAATCCCGGCGCGATATACGGCCACAATTTGTGCGTGGGTGTTGCTGTTTTTATATGTTTGTGTGTCGGGTTTTGGTGTTGCAACCTGGCGCGCGTTTTTGATGACATCTGTATTATTTTTAGCGTTATTATTGGGACGAAATGCGGTATCAATGCGCAATATTTCAATCGCGTTTTTAATTTTATTTTTTGTAAATCCTCATTTTGTGACTCAACCCGGATTTCAATTATCATTTAGCGCGATATTCGGTTTAATTTGGTTTTTTAATGATAAAAATTTCACAGCAAAAACACGCATCGCAAAAATCAAAAATGGAATTTATGCAGCAACAATGACCGCAATTGTGGCAACGATTTTCACAATGCCGTTTATTGCAACACATTTTAATTCGGTGCCTTTGTATGGTCTGGTTGGGAATTTAATTTTGCTGCCGATATTTTCAATTGTAATTATGCCGTTGGTTTTACTGGGCACAATATGTGCAATATTCCACGGGCATTTGTTATTAAATATGGCAATGGATGTTTATAATTTTGCTTTTTTAATTGCAAATAAAATCGTAGATTTGCCGGCGTCTAATATAATGTTGCCACATATTCCAACAATTGCGTTTATATGTTTTATATTGGGATTAGTATTTTTGATTCTGGTTAAAAATGTGTCGGATTCCAAATTTTGGTTTTATCGGCGTGCAAATTATTTATTGTGCGCGATTTGTGTTTTGGTTGGAATTACAATTGTTGCAACACGCGAAACACCCATATTTTATGCCACAGATGACCACGAATTAATTGGTATGGTGTATGATTCTAGATTAGAATTTAACAAGGCACGCGCATCAAATCATTATTTTGCATTTAATACTTTTCGTAAATTAAATAACGAAGCGGCGCAAGGCACAAATATTCGTCGCAAATGTCCCGATGGGGTATGCATATATGAATCTGAAAAATGGACGCTGGCATATATTCAAAAATTTGTGCCGCTACACAAAAACATTGTGAAATTATGCCGTGATGAAAACATAGATTTTATTGTATCGTACTTTGATATATCGGCACCAAAATGCAATCACAAAATTTTACATAATGGATTTGTAATTTATAAATCAGGAAAAATAGAACACACCCCAACTAATCGTTGGTGGAATAATCCGCACGAATAAAATACAGCCCCGACGCCGGTGCGGTTGGCCCCGCGGCCGTGCGATTTTTTGCGGCCAAAACTTGTTCAATATCGTATGGTTTACCCGCCCCGATTTCCAATAATGTGCCAACAATATTGCGTACCATATGATGTAAAAATGAACGCGCAGACAATTCGAAAATTATATGGTCGCCATCAACCGTGATATCCAATTGGTCCAATGTTTTTATCGGACTTTTTGCCTGGCACTGGGTGGCACGAAAAGAGGTAAAATCGTGTTGTCCCAATAATTTTTGTGCGGCAAGACGCATTTTTTCAACATCCAGTTTTTGTGGAAACCAATAAACCCTGTTTTTTTCCAATACTGGGGCCGCCCCACGATTTAACACGACATATTTATAATGACGCGCCGTGCACGAAAACCGTGCGTGAAAATCATCGGGCACAACATCGCAACTTAATACAGATACAGGCTTGTTCAGTAAATAAAAATTCAATGCACGCATAACAGTATTCGCATCATAATCGGTATCTAAATCAAAATGCGCCGTCATACAAACACTGTGCACACCGGAATCCGTGCGTCCCGCGCCAAATATGGTGGGGCGCGCACCACAAAATTGTTCGATTGCGTCCATCATCACAGATTGCACAGACGGCCCGTCCAGATTTTCTTGCCATCCGATTAAATTTGTTCCGTCATATTCAAGTTCAACTTTGTATCGTGTCATTGTTTACCTTTGATTTCCAATGCAGTTTACGCATAAAATTTCGCGCATATCTTCGTTTGTGCACGGACTGATTTCCAAAACGTGGCGATATGCACACGGTGTTTTTTCATCCACGTTTTTACACCCCAAACAATTCAAGCACGGGCATTTCGCATTGTATTTTGATACGATAACCTCTGTGCCGTCCACACCACACATTGCCGATTTTCCATAATCTGATGCATCCATTGTTCTTCCTTTTATGCTGTTCCCTCTCCGCATAAAAAATTATTCCCCAAATTTTATCTCTGCACCACGCAGACCATTTACAAAACTTTTCCAATCCATTGGTTTTTTACCAGCCGGTTGCAATTCCAAAATCTTTAATTCACCGTTTTCGATTTTTGTTTTTAATATTTTGACATCTGTGCCGTTTATTTTCGTGCGCCCCGCCCCCAATGCACGCACCAAGTTATGAATTTCAACAGGGGACATTGACCAATCGATAACTTCATCAGCACCGGTGAATTTTTTTGTGTGTGTCGGCGTGCCTGTTTGGGGCACTGGCTTATAGTTTTCAGGGTTTGCCAAAAATTCGTTCAACATTTCGATTGAAATTTCAGACACTTTATTTTCAACCGTTTCGTTTGTATCATTCGCACCGATATCAAATTCGCGACACATATAAATATCACCCGCATCACATTCGTGTGTCATTTTCATCAAGCATACCGCCGATGAATTATCGCCATTTTTTATTGCCGTCCGTATTGGCGACGGCCCACGATATTTCGGCAAGGCCGAGGGGTGAATATTTATAAATTTAGATTGCGATAAAATATCGTCCGGTATAATTACCCCGTATGATATCACCACGACATAATCAGCACCATCCGGTTCAAATTCACGAATTTTATTATGTACCGGGATGTTATTTTTTTCCGCCCAAACCTGCACCGGGGATGGTGTTAAGATTTGTTTGCGTCCCGTGGGCGCGGGCGCACGTGTAAACACCGACACAATATTGTGTTTCATACGCAACGCATCAAATACCGGCACAACAAAATCGTTTGTTCCCATTAAAATTAATTTCATTTTTTGTGCCTCCGCACACGGCGCATAACCATTTCGCGGCGCGCGCCCGACAAATAATCGATAAACAATTTCCCGTCCAAGTGGTCTGTTTCGTGTTGCACAATTCGCGCCGGCACGCCCGACATTTCGGCAGATAATTGTTTACCCGTTTCATCCGTCCATTCAACAACCACACTTTCCGGACGCGTCACATTTGCATAAACCGGCAAATTATCACCACCCAAAACAGACAAACACCCCTCTTCCATTGTGCAAGTTTTATCGCCATACGACACAATGCGTGGATTTATCATTTTGAAAATTTTTTCATCGTCCGGTGTCATCATAACCAAGAAACGCCGAGTGATTCCAACCTGGGGCGCGGCAAGTCCCACACCACTTTGTTCGCGCATCATCGCAACCATTGTATCCATTGTTGCACGCAATTCGTCATTAATTTCATCCACTGGTTCACAAGTTGTGCGCAAAATTGGATCACCACAAAGTTTCATTTGCAACATATATAAAATCCTTTATAATTTATTATGTTTTGATTTTAGCAAAGGATTTTCAAATGACAACCTATATTTTCGCATTATTGGTTATTACGGTGTGCCTGTTGTTGGTGTTGGTTTTTCGCAAAAATACGGTCGATTTGTCGCCCCTGCGCGAAGATAATGTCAGGTTGCGCGAACGGTTGGCGGAACGATTGGGGACGCTTTCGCAAAATGCGATGGAATTAAAAAACATCAGTGCAGATATCGCAAATTTCAAAGATATTTTAATGGGCAATAAACAAGCCCGCGGAACATTTGGCGAACGCCAATTGGCGGATTTGGTTGCCGACATTATGCCACCGGAAACTTATTCTTTTCAAACGGTGTTATCAACCGGGGTGCGGCCAGATTGTATTATTCGCCTGCCCTATCCGCCCGGGGATATGATTATCGACAGTAAATTCCCATTGGAAAGTTATAACCGTATCTTGAACGATAAAAACGATATGGGTGCAAAAAAACAATTCGAATTGGATGTGCGTAAACATATTGACGCAATCGCCGAAAAATATATTATCCCAGGTGTCACTGCTGAAAGTGCGATGATGTTTATTGCATCGGAATCCATATTCGAAGAAATACATAAAGAATTTCCAAACACTATTGATTATGCCGCACGAAAAAAGGTATTTATCGTGTCGCCGGCGACACTGTGGGCGACATTAAACACTATCCGCGCCGTGTTATCAGACATAAAAATAAAACGCGTTGCAAACCAAATTAAACGCGAATTGGATTTGTTGCTGGTGGATTTGGGGCGGCTGAATGAGCGCAGTGAAAATTTAGGTCGCCATTTTGCACAAACGGTTGGCGATATTGAGCAAATCAAAACATCGGTTGGTAAAATTGCGCCACGCGCCGAAAAATTACGCGATATGGACTTTGGCGAAGATTAAAAAATGCCCAAATGGGCGTTTTTTATTTTGGCAGGCCGGTTTTACGATTTATCCAAACAGGCGTCTGTGCAATATCCATTATGTATTTATCAGACGGACTGTCGCCATAACTTTTGATAACACGCGGAATAATACCATTTTGCTTGGCCCACCGGTCCAATGCAACAACCTTGTTCGGGCCCCAGCACATAAATTTATATTTCCACGGGTGTGATTTATCCATTTGCGATGTTATAACCGCATCAAATTTCATATCACGCACCAATTTTGGCACCAAATAATCCGGGCCTGCGG
Source organism: uncultured Pseudomonadota bacterium (assembly GCA_902793005.1). Lineage (GTDB taxonomy): Bacteria > Pseudomonadota > Alphaproteobacteria > Rs-D84 > Rs-D84 > Enterousia. Next base: position 25,088 of record CADBBQ010000001.1, on the reverse strand, counting down.
ACACCAAAATACAGATATTTCCCGCCTGTTTTTCACGCGCCACCCTTTCCGCCGCCCAACCAAACCGACGCGCACGATGTTCGCGTATGACAATTGGTGCAAAATTTTTAACCATTTTGGGCGTCACGAATCGACGCATTAATTCACGGCCAACTCGACTATGTTTATTGCACATATAAATTACGATTCCGGCTAAAAATACCGGCAAATAAAACCAAGGCCGCAAAGAGTGCCGAAAACAATACCGACCAAATTCCAGATTCGAATCAGATGCCGATAATGTGCCGTCAAAATCAAATACAACCACGTTTTCTTTTTTTAACATATATGATTCCTTTTTGGGAAATATTAGCCGACATCATTTGTCGTTTGCAATATTTTTTCATAAAAAACCGGCCTGTCGCCGTTTTCCTATATCTTTAATACCGTCCGATGCACCCCAGATATGAATTGCCGGTCGATTCCAAAATATTCACAAATTTATTTGGATTGCGCCCAGAAAACAATGCCAAAATTGTTCCTGCATCCGTCGCCAACATATCAGCAACCGTCGCAATAGACGAATTCATTTTCTTGAAAAATCCACTGGTTGGGTAAATTTCCGCCGCCAACAACTGATTCGTGCCGGTTGAGTTCGCGTTTTTATCCGAATGAATCACCATCAATTGGCATTCCGGCGATACAATAACCTTGTCCACGACAACGGCACCCGCCCCCAGTAATTCGCCCCACCAACCGGTCGAACCGCAAAACACCGGGTAATATACAACCGAATCAGGATTTTCGTTCATTATTGCGTCCAGGTCTAAATCTTCGGTAATAACCGATGGCATCGAACCGGTCGCGGCATTTATAACCTTGCGCGATAATTGGTATTCGGCATCGTCGGTCGTTTTTCGTGGCCAATAAAGAATCGGAAACTTTTTCATCACGATACACAGTATATCAGATTCGGACGGCATAAAAAAGGGGGTGGATGCAAATAAAGCACTTGATTTTTATTTTTTTGCGGCAGACCACCACTTTTTCGCGCCTTTCCATATTGTATCCAAATCTTTTTTGGTGGTTTGGTAGTATTTATCCGATATCGATACATTAAACAACGATTTTATCAATGCCGGTATCATCACCATAAACATCGCCATAAATATACCAATCAATATTATGGTGACCAAAGATTTACTGCCCGTGGTGGACATCAGCGAATCTATTAAAATTTTCGAATCGTTATTCGCGATTGCGGCCTGTAATGCGGTGGCACCATCCCAATTGCCAAATACCGCGTTTAACACCATTATCGAAAATGTTATAAATATACCCGTCATTGCCAATCCCAAAACCCCAGATATTACATCGTTTACGGTTTGCTGGATATTATCTTTGCCGGATGGGAATATTTTCCACCCGTTAAACAGCCACGATAACAATGTTAATGGCAATAATATGAAATCAATCGATAACTTTACGAATATTTCCAAGAAAAACAGTGGTATCGGTAATAACGCCGTAAAATATAACACCAATATCAAAAGACCTGTTAAAAACAATGGGACATTTGGAAAAATTGGAATGTTCCAACTCATTATCGTGTGCATATAATCGTGATTAAACGCCATATTCAGCATTGTCCATCCAACCGTCATACCCAACCCCGTCATTTGATGGACATTGGCAATTTGACAAGTTAAATTATGACGAAAACGTGGCGAAAATGCATTTATACCACCGTTTTGATTATCTGCGCGCACAGAATTAACATCACCAATTGCGGTTGCAATTATACAATTTGCGTAATTTTGACGCGCATCGGTCGCAGTTATTGTGTAATTCATAGATAAACCAACATCAAATACCGGTTCCAATACCACAGACGATATGATGCGTGGCAATGGAACCGCCAACAATGCCGCAACAAACAAAACCCGAATAATGTGTGTTCCCCATTTGCCGGCGTATGACCACCCGTCAACATTACCCTTTTTGGGTGTGACATATACAGTAAAAATTTGCCAAGCGAACCATACCGCCGTCAATGTAATTGCAAAAGGTATTATCACGCCCCCCAACGATTTGTATGTGGCCGGAATAATGTTTGACATTGTGGCCAAAACATCAGAAAAAATCTGGCAAGACCAACAACTGGAAAAAAATGATAATGCATCCGACATATTCACAGGAGACACATTGCGCCAAATGGACATACCAATTATGCCGCCACCAAACGCAATACCGCCAATTAAAAATGGCGAAAATGCACCGGCCGAAAACGGCAGGAACGATGTAAACACTATCCAAAATTTTTTTAGCCAATTCATATTTTAATTATAACATATTTTTATCGAATTATGTTATAATTATAATAATAATTATATACCGAGATGAATGTTATAAAAAAATTTTTATTCGGATGCGCTTTTCTGTTTGGTGCAATTGCGCCAAATATGGCGTTGGCCGGCTGGGGATTATTGGATGTCGATTCTTTGGACATTTCTAAATTAGTTCCAATTGTGTTAGATGCATTTATGTTTGTTGCAAATGGGACATACGCGTATTTTGTTGGACCAAATCATAATGGTATTATTTATTTATTAATCTGGGGATTTTTTGCGATTTCAATATCACTGTATTTGATAAAATTATATATACCAAAATTTTGGACATCGACATTTGGATTTAAATCAAGTGACACAATCGATAATACCGGCGGAATGAAAATTGCGGAAAACATCGCAAAGCCTGCAATACGCGTTTTAATTGCGGTAACGATTTTTTTACCAATACGTCCCGATGTAATGACAAAATATTTAATAAATCCGTTTTTAAGTTTCGGTTCTATTTACACCACAGAAATATTAAAAATTGCGAGTGATGTAAATTTTGATAATGCACGCAACATATCTTGTCCGGCGAATTTAATGGCCCAGGGATGGTTGGATGCGGAATCTTGTGAATATTTAATTCAACCGGTACACACTTTATCACACGCAAATAATACCGTCATAAAACGCGGATTCAGATATTTGTCCAGTGGTCTGCAAACATTAACATCGTTGATGTCGCACAACAGTGGCCAAGGATTTATGAATATAATTTCGGGTATTTTATTGATTATAACATTTACGTCTTGCAATATTTTTATGGCGTTATTGATTATCCAGGCAATATTTAACTTTGGTATGGCGTTGATTTTATACCCGTTCAGTGTTGCCGCCTGGGTTGCAAAAAAGAACGATAATTGGTTCGATATCTGGCCGGCGTTTTCTGGGATTATTGATGCATTAAAAAAAATCGTAATTACGATGATTGCGTGTGCGTTTATATTATGTGTAAATTTGGCATTGGTGCGTGCATTATTCCAATGGAACAGCCGTATATTTGTGGCGGCCGCCGGCGGGGTTGCGTATTCTAATTTGCCGAATGTTTCTTCATTATCCAGTGGATTTGGTGGACATTCAATGTTGTGGTTATCGTGTTTATTAACATTTTTCTTGATGAATAAAATGTTTGAAATAACACGTGAAAAACTGACCGGATATGTCGGCAAAGACGCAACCCAATTGTATAACCAGGTCAAAGGCGACGCAAAAACAACCTGGGGTATGGCCAAGGCCGTACCCGGCAAAGCAAAAAATATTTGGGGAGTTTTCAAAGGTAAATAATGAACGATTTGGCATCATCTTTTATCAACAATACGATACAATGTTGGACGTGTCCAATATTTGACCGTATGTTTCAAATCGTATCTGATGCGGCGGCGGCGGCATATCCGAAATTTGTTTTAATTTGCACAATTTTATTCTGTGCGATATTTGCGTTTTATATTTTTGGTGCGGTTTGGAAAAATATGACCAGCGGTTTTCAAGATGCTTGGTTTTCTAAATCTGTACGCCCAGTATTTATAAATTCTTTATTTGCATTGACGTTTTTAGGGATGGGCGTGATGTTGCCACGGTTTATAACGCAAATTACTTTTGAACCGGTGGCGTATGTCACACAAAACTATGCAACGGCTATGATTAAATTGACACCGGAACAAATCGAAGAACACGTTGTTTACACACCGCAACCAATGGATGATTCAACCGGAATTTTCCGCACAGAATTACGCGACAGTATTATTAACACCGCCAAGGTCACAATCACAATGTTTCAATCATTTATGAATCTGGGCGTTGCAATGTTGGACACGGGTTTTTCGTGGAAAATGTTTTTGGGCATTGGCGCGTTTGTAAAACATTTATTATTGGCGTTTATTGGCGCATATTTGTTTTGGGCATTTTTCAAAATGTTTTTCCAATTTTTATGCTATTTCACAGATGTCATTATCGCAATGGCAATGTTTGCGTTTTTCTTTCCTTTATCATTGGTGACCGCCGCATTTAAAGAGGCCGCAGATGTTCCGTATTGGTTGACTTGGATAAAAAGCCTGGGCAAAGGTGTCGGCGTCGAACAAATTAAAAATTTAATCAGCGCAATTATATCATTGGGTGTGGCGGTTATTACATATACCGTGATTTTGGTCATTATTGCAAAATTCTTTGCCGACCCGGATGGCAATGTAAATAATTTTGACGCTTTGTTGGCGGCAATTATGGATGGCAGTGTATTCGAAACTGATTTGAATCAGACGGGTATAAACGATTTGACAATTACCAGCGTCGTTGTGTTGGTTTATGTATTGGGATTTATTTATGGCAAAATTCCAGATATCACAAAAACTATATTGGCAATGTTCGAAGTCCAGGCATCTGATAACAAGGTCGGCAAAGAGTTTGGCGATGATATAATGAAAGCAACCAAAGGATTTACAGATAAATTTATTAAAAAACCTGCGAAAACAATTATTGAAAAAATGAGGTCTTGAAACACGCAATGCGAAAATTTAAATGGATTTCTTTATTGATAAAAGTATTGGGCATCATCATTGCGTTGGGCCTGGGCATTTGGTATTTATCCTCATCAATTGGTGGGGCGGCATTGACATATACATCGGTTGACGCATTTATGCACGCAATTGGCGCAGATAACGGTATTGAAAATATTGGCACTATGTTTTTGGGAACATATGTTATTGAATTGTTGGATATGCTGGGCGTGGCGTCTGAAATGTTTTGGGCGGGTATTGTGAAAAACCTGTGGATTTTGATGGCGGCAGGATTGGCGATTTTTATGTTTATATCGGCCATAAAATATATTTGGGAAAAATCCAAGAAAAATGCTGAATATTCTGTCAATGCAAATAATATGGATTTTAAAACTTGGTTTGATCCGGTGTGGAAATTGGGCCTGCGCATTATGATTGCAGGTGTCGCGATTGGGGCGTTAAGTATTAACAGCACAGAATCTTTGAAAATAATTTCTGAAATTTTAATATCGCCAATTTTGTATATTGGCGCAACATTATCGATGGCGGCAACGGGTGTTAATTCGGCAACTGATTGCAATGTAATTTTGGGCGCAACCCAGTTATCGGGCGCAATGGCGGCGGTATCGGGTTCGTTTATGTGCGTGATTGGGAACCTGTATTCGGTAATGTTGGCGGGTGCGGCCGGCGGATTTGCGTTGATGAATTATGCTTGGTTGGGCCTGGGTGCGGGGATGATGACCTGGATTGCCGGATTATTGTTGGTCTTGGCGTTTTTGATTATAGGATTCGATTTATTCTTTCAAATTTTCTCGATTTTATTCCAAGTTGTATTCGTTATTATATTCTTGCCAATTTTAATTGCGGCATTGGCATATGAAAAAGTATGGAAGGCCGCGTCCGGTTTATTCCGCAGAGCATTGGAAACCGTTATTCGCGCGGCGATTTCGGTGATATCGATTTCATTAAAAATCGTATTAATGTTTGGAATCGTTTATTTCTGTTCGGATATGATGTTCCCGGGCCCAGTTGATAATTATACATCTGTGTTGCCGCCAATGTTTGAAACACAAATCACACATAATCGGACGCCGATGGCGGAATCTGTGATGAACGCATTTGCCACGTGCGAAAGACAATCTTTGGATGCAGATGGCTTGGTTGATGCAGATTTGTTTAAACCTTGTTTTGAAGCACAAAAACAAATTGTTGAGGTCACACATCCGGGCGCATTTGAATTCTTGGAAGATGGTTGGTCATTTTTGGTCGTGATGTTTGGATTGTTCTTGTTATATTATTATGTATTAAGTCCGAAAATAGATGCGTTGTTGCCCGCGGGCAAAGTCAAATTGCCGATACCGGGCGAAGATTCTGATGTTGGGACGGGCACAAATTTCGACATTGGAAAATGGGCACACGATTTAGGGCAAAAGGCTTGGCACGCGCCACGCAAATGGTTTGACGGTGCGGTTAAAAGATTAAAGGACAACGGGTTTATATCATGATAAAAATGCACGCAATTTTTCGAAAAATTTTAATTGCGATATTTGCAGTATTTATCGCGATGCCGGCGTTCGCAGATGATTTTATGGGCGGGTCGGGTGATATTGGTGATTTTGGACGTTGGGCCACAGAAGAAAACCGTAACTTAGTTACATCGCGCATTGTGGACGAATTGCAAAATTTTGGTCCAACCGCAACCAATGTGACACACGCATATGTCCCGGTCGAGGCCAAAGTAGGATTGGCATTTATAGGTGGAATGACACAAATTGCGACGGCGTTGGATAAAACATTGGGACAATTTGCAATTATGTTTATGCTGATTGCATATGCGTTCTGGGTCGCGTTCGAGGCATATAATTTAATCGGCACTGCGGGGGATGCAAAAAAAACAATCGAAAATGTTTTAAAGAAAGGTTTAATTATTTCTGTATGGTTGATTGTATTAAAATTTGGAATTGCACGCGCGTTTACAATGATTATGGTACCAATTGTATCGGCGGGAACATTTATTGCAACGACGATTTGGGAATCTATTACATCGGCCGCCGGATACGCGTTGCCGAACACGTGCGAGGCAATACGGCAATATGCCACAACCGCATTACCGGGCAATGTACAAATTACCGCGGATGCCGCATCGGGATTGTTATGCATTCCAACCCAGATGTCTGCATTTTTTATGACAATTATTGAAATTGGATGGAAATGGGTTATTGCTGGCGTGGGAACAAGTTTATTCACATCCATTATCGGCATTTATATAACTTATTTAGCATTAAAAAGCATTTGGAAATATATGTTTATTGCACTGGGGGTTATTGCAGATATATTTTTAAGTTTGCTGTTATTACCGTTTACCGCAATTGCGGAAACAACCGCAAAAACTCAATACAAGGGCGTTGCCGGCGATATATTCAACACATTTTTGGATATATTCAAGGCGGAAAAGTTAGAAACGCAAATCACCCGCATTGTCAAGGCTGCGCTGTATTTCGTGTGCCTGGCGGTGGCGACGGGTGTCGCGGTGTCGTTATTGACATTTGTTGTAAATCCGGCAAGTGGCGAAATTTTAACCAGTGGCGGTCTGGATGGCGCAATATTGTTGATTTTGTCGTTAATGCTGGTTTGCTATATGGCGGAAAAATCGCAAAAACTGGCAACCGAATGGGGTGGAAAAATCGAAACCGGTTTTGGCGACCAGGTAAAAAAAGACACCGAAAAATTATGGGAATTAACAAAAAAACGGTGGAAACAAACCCGCGATTTATTCAAAAAATAATTTATAAAATCGTTACAAAATCACGCGCAATTTTTTTAATACCACGCGTCCCAAACGCAATTGTTAAAATTCCCGTGCCTTCTTCGATAATAACCCCAAGGCCATATTCACTGTGACGCGCCTGGCGACCAACCAATGTTTTACGCGGGGCGATGGTCGGTTTTGTTTTGCGCGCATAATTTTGATACGCATATGACCGTGGTGCGGGACGCGGCGCCGGGCGTGGTGCAGAATCACCAAATGATAAAAATGACGAATCAATTTCACTGATGAAACGGGATGGTTCGTTTTTTCTTTCTTGAGCGCCACTATCGTCATATACAAAACGATTCTTTGCGTTTGTTATAATCAAATGTTTTTTTGCTCGTGTTATTGCTACGTATGCAAGCCGTCGTTCTTCTTCAATAGATCCTTCTGTTATAGATTTTCTGTTTGGAAAAATATTTTCTTCAAATGCTGGTAAAAAGACCGTATCGAATTCTGCTCCTTTTGCTGCGTGTATTGTCATAATGTTAACAGCATCATCATTGTGATGATCACTGTTATCTTCTGTCATTCTTAATTCAGCTTGTTCTAAAAAATCATTTAAAGAATCGTATTCAGAAATATCGTTTTTTAGTTCCTCTATATGCTCTAATCTTTTTTGCCATTCTGGATCTTTTCCCTCTTTCCACATTTTTATATACCCTGAATCATCTAATAATTTTTGCACTGCTTCCAGAGGCGACATATTTTCCCAATCAAAATCAAATATGGATAAAAACGCATTGGCGGCATCCAATTGTTTGCCACGGAACGGCGCGGCACGCAATCCCGCCATTAAATTTTCGCCCGACGCACGCATCTTTTCAATTGCCGACGGTCCAAATCCACGACGCGGTTTACCAATTATACGCAGGAACGACATATCATCAAACGGATGCACCAATAAACGAATATACGCAATCGCGTCACGAATTTCCATACGATCATATAATCTTGTATCACCTATTAAGCGATATGGTATTTGACGAAGTTCAAACTCTTTTTCAAACAAACGTGCTAACGACCCGGAACGAATTAAAATAGCCTTATTATTGTATGGAGAACTATCTAAAACAATTGCATTAACTATACCACTAGCTTCTTCTTTATCTGTTTCAAAAGTTTTTATATAAATCTTGTCGCCCACATCGCCGTTTGCCACCGTGTGCAAATCCTTGCCCAGGCGGTCATCATTATGATGTATTAACGAATTTGCCGCGCCCAAGATATTTGCCGTACTGCGATAATTTGTTTCCAATCGAATAACCGTGGCACCGGGAAATGTTTTTTCAAAATCCAGTATATTTTTGATTTCCGCACCACGCCAAGAATAAATCGATTGGTCGTCATCACCAACACAGCAAATGTTTGGACGCGCGGCGTCACGCGTTAAATATTTTAACAACTGCATCTGGGCGGCGTTGGTATCTTGGAATTCATCAACCAATATATATTTGAACTGTTTTTGATATCGCGCCAATATGTCCGGGAAATTTTCAAATAATTTCAACACTAATAAAATTATATCACCAAAATCAACCGCCGACATACGACGCAATTCATCGTTATACGCATTAAAAATTCGGTCCGTGGATGGTGTTTTCGACAAACCGCGGTCCTTTATCCTGGAAAAATCTTCGACATATTCTGACGGCTTTTTCGTGGTTGTAATATTCAGGTCATTCAATACCTTTTTAATAACATTTTTTTGGTCATCATCGCCATAAATCAAAAAGTCCGAACGCAACCCCGCGGCGGCATAATTGGTGCGTAAAATGCGCAAACATATCGAGTGAAATGTCCCACACCAAACATCACGCGCCAAAAACGCACCGTCCGACATTGCATCAATGCGTGATTTCATTTCGTTTGCGGCCTTGTTAGTAAAAGTCAGGGCCAAAACCTGCCACGGGGCGGCCAGGTTTTTATCTAAAATATACCCCACCCGCGTTGTTAAAACACGCGTTTTGCCGGTGCCCGCCCCCGCCAGTACCAAAACCGGGCCGGATGTCGTTTGAACGGCACGCAACTGTTCGGGATTAAGATTTTCTAGATTTAATTTCACGGGTTTATTATAATACAAAAAAATAAACTATCTCAATCACATTTTTTGGGGTGAAATTATGGCACGAATTATTTGTTTTGATATTGAAACGACTGGGTTTGAATGGACGCGTGGCGACCGGTGCATTGAAATCGGTGCGGTTGAATTGGTGGATGGGAAACTGACCGATAATACTTTCCACGAATATATAAACCCCGAGGGTAAAATAATTCCACCTGAAACATATATGGTGCACAAAATTTCAAATGCGTTTTTGGAAGACAAACCGAAAATGAGTGAGGTCGCCCCACGCTTTTTGGAATTTATTGGGGACGCGCCAATCGTTGCGCACAACGGGTTTGATTTTGACTTTCCTTTTATAAATTTTGAATTGGCAAAATTGGGATTAAAACAGATTCCACGCGACCAGCAACGCGACTCTATTGTTATTGCGCGCAATCGTGTATTTGGCCCCAAGGCATATACTTTGGACGCATTGGCAAAATGGTTTGGTGTGTCTCTGACCGCACGTGCGGATGCACACGGTGCGTTGATTGACGCGGAAATTTTGGCCAAGGTTTATTTGGAATTGGAAAACACTGCACCGGCACCCGACATAAACGATGTTATTGCCGAACAACACGCCGCAATGTTAAAGCACCCGAAAATAGGCGAAAATTTTCCACATCGCCATTTCCCAGCGCACGCGGACGAATTACAAAATCATAACGAATTTATGGAAAAAATTACCGCAGAATAATTTATATATTTTCCGTACTGGTGGTGCTATATACATTTGATGACGTTTGGCATCCCGTATTTTCTTTGGTCGATGAACCACCGGTTGGGGACGAGCCCGTATCACACTCTTTGCAGCTGCCATATTCATCACGGTATTTTGACTGTGGGCACGTTTGCAGGCACGCGCCATTAAACACCGTATAACCATCAATACATTTGCATTGTTTATTCACATATCCGCCAAGCATATAATTTGACGGTGTGCCGGTGTTGATTGTGTATTCTGAATTTTCAGGACACAATAATGATTGATAGAATATTTCCGAAATTCCATTTATGCATTTGTCAGGATGCGACGCATCACACGGTGTGCAATTATCACCGTCGGCGGTCTGGGTCGAACTTTCCGTTGATTGCAACACCCAATTTATTGCGTTATTCATACCGGCATCGCACATATTTGCAAATACCGCATATGCACAGGTCAACGCAACATTACGGCACGCACCGGTCATAACGCCACGAATACTGGACACAGATGCAACCGATGACCACGAATTGACTTGTGTCACCTGTTGATTATAACAGGCGGCAACATCGGTCATACAACTGGATGCGTAATCTGAAATAATTTGATGTTGTGCAGATTTAATATTCACCATCGCGCGTTGCACATAATTTACAACGACATCGTTATAAGGGTTATATTTATCGCCGGATAAATTGTATGTGTATTGTTGGCATTTATCCAAAACCGCACGACACAGGCCGCCGTCTTTGACGGTTGCCCCCGTTCCAATTTTAGATAACAAATATTTCACAACGCACGAACCGTCGTTATTTTGCTTGCAATATGTATCGTTGATTGTTGCACTTGTTGCCGCAGATAACATTTCGGCATTGATGTTCGCATTATTAAATCCCGCCATAAAATCCGTGATATTGGTAATATCCTGGCCCAGGACAACCTTGCCATTTTCATCAATATATTTTTTCGTTGGGTCCAAGCATTTCGCATAATCCGAACCGCACACCATATCATCGGTCATACAGGTTTCCAGCGCACCAATACAACCCTTGGCATCGTATTGGTTTTTATTTTGCAATACGGCAAGACGCGCCTTTTGCAGCATCAAACCGGCACTGCGCACATTGGATTGCAGGGTTTCGTTCATTTTTTTCAAACCCTGTTCGTATGCGATACAATCTTTATCGATTGCCAGGTCATAATTGCCCGTAATCTGGTTAGATGTCGCACCAACATCCGTACAGTTATTTAAAATCACCCGGCAACGTTTTTTTGCCGCATTATACAATGCCGTGCCGCGTTTGCTGGATATAGAATCGTTGTTGGCATTCAAAAAATCCAAACTGAAAATATCGGCATCCGTATTTGAAAAATCTAAATCAATATCCAAACCAAAATCGGAATCCCCGCCGGATGTAGTGACACGGGTTGTGGGGTCTTGGATTAAAGATTCGATTTTGGATAACATACTGCGCGTTTCGGATGTATCGCGTGAATTATCCAATTCTGCCTCGGCCTCGGTCTCGGTCATAATCGCACGAATTTCGTCCGCCGACAGCCCAACATATCGTATCCGTTGTGCAACAGAATTTAATTCATTGTTTGCGTTCGTCACCGCATTTTGAACATTTGCATATTTTGATAAATTGGCCGAACAACTGCACCGTTTTTGGTTTGCATCAACCACCGCACAAAATTGGTCCATACATTCGTTATACTGTTCTTGGCACGATTTGTTCAAAGACGCCGTTTGTTCTAATAATTCCTGGGCGGCGGCAACATCCGCGGCCGACACCTTTTTTTCAGTATTTTTGGATGACGACACAATTGCCGCACGCGATGAAACATTACGGTCAACAACATCGTTCGCCGCATTTAAAATACGATTTAATGTGGAACCGCGTTGTTTGACATTTGTTCGATTAACCTCGAGTGTGCGGGTTGTAATTCCACTGCGTCCCGATACATTTGCAACACGTGGTGTTGTCGTACGAATTGTTGTGTCCGCCGTATGCGATGCCGCTTCCCCAGAACGAGATGTTATTTTATCCGAACGCGATGTCGTCGAATTTATCGCCGAACGCGTCGTTCCACGCACCGACGCGGCACGCGTTGTATTTGGCGCAGATTCCGTATGATTTGCAATACGCGACGGCGTCGCCGCAAATAAATCTGCGGGCGCAAAAAACAGCATAGCAAAAAAACAAATCAGGATATTTCTCATTTCCGTGATTTAATTATATCACAAAAACAGAACATATCAAAGTTCAAAGTGCAAAGTTCAAAGTACAAAGTTCAAAGTACAAAGTTCAAAGTACAAATGATGAATTATTATTCGGTGCAGTGTTACGTTATATGGCATATAACCCCCGCCACCGCCTGGTTCCACCCACGAAATTCCAAAAGAATTTCGTGGGGCCCGGACGGCGGTCCCCCTCCCCGAACCGCGCATCACTGCGTGATGCACTGGGGCGGAATAAAAAAACGCCCGATTGGGCGTTTTTTTATTTGTCTTCTTCGGGAACAACCGAAACGGTCTTGCGATCACGCAGGCCACGTTTAAATTTCACAATACCCGCAATTTTTGCAAATATCGTGTGGTCTTTACCCATACCGACGTTCAATCCAGGATGAAATGCCGTTCCACGTTGGCGAATAATAATATTGCCAGGAATCACATGTGCACCACCAGATTTTTTAACGCCCAATCTGCGTCCCGCAGAATCGCGTCCATTCGATGTACTTCCACCACCTTTCTTATGTGCCATAGTTTAAACTCCTTAGCCCTTGATTTCTTTGATTTTCAATACAGTGATGTATTGACGATGACCACGTGTGCGACGATAGTTTTGACGACGTTTTTTCTTGAAAACCAAAACCTTGTCATCGCGTTTTTGTTCAACAACCGTTGCGATAACGCGTGCACCTTCGACATATGGGTTGCCAATTTTGTCGCCAATCATCAAGACTTTGTCAAATTCGACATCGCCATCGACCGCCAATTTTTCAACCTTAATCGTATCGCCGTTTTGCACACGGTATTGTTTGCCACCGGTTTGAAAGATTGCAAAATTTGCCATTTTTTAACCTTTACGCTGTTTGTTCTTGTTCGCTGTTTTGACCAAATTGTCCAAAACTTTATGCCAAGAGTATCATTTTTTGGTTATATGTCAAGTATTTTGTCGAAAAAATTATGCAGATAGGTATATAACCCCCTCCGTCAGCTACGCTGACCACCCTCCCCGAACCGCGCTTGCGCGCTGGGGCGGAATCCCACACCCCGACCTTCGGTCACCCCTCTCAAGAGGGAAACCAACAAAAAAAACACCCGGCGGATGCCGGGTTTGATTTTAATTATTTGCGTTTTTGTATTTTGCCTTGTCAAAATTACGCAAGCAACTTTGGTCGTCGGTATCTTGGCCATCGCATCCCAATGCCTTTAACAAGCAGGCCTCGCGAACGATTGCGGATTCCGCCTTTAATTGACCGGTCAATATTTGTTCCATATTGTTTGTGCCAACGGCGCCAACGCCACTGACCCCGGTACCATTTAATATTTCTTGCAATGTTACGACATTACGACAATTGTTTTCATCGCGAACCGCACTCATATTGCAATTACCGGTTGTATCCGCGTCATCTATGATTTTATTGAATTGCGCAATTGTTGGTTTGCAAATCATCGGTTCATAGCAATGCGGAACATTGGAAACCTGGGCACAGTATGTTTTGATACGCGCGGTTGACCAATTATCTTCGTCGGCATTTGTGTTATAACAATCCCAAATTTCATCGATACAATCGTTAAAGTTTGTGATTGCCGCAATTGCCTCTTTTTCCAAAGCGTCTTCGGATTCAGTATAGAATTCCATACGTTTTTGACGCAGCGCCTGTTCGGCGGCGATTTTTTGATAGTTGATGTTTTGTGCCGTATTTTTCAATGCCGCACCATATGTATCACACGCCGCATTCGCGTCCAGCAAGTATTTTTGCATAATCGAACGACGCGCATCCGCCACCGGGCCACGCAATGATGAATACGGATCACCATTAGCAGATGTATATCCAAAACACGTCGCCGATGTCGATGTTGTTGAACCGGTTGCACCACGTTCGTTTAATTTAACCTCGCCAGAGCCATTTCCAGATGTCGTAACAGAAATCGCACTGTTGTAATTATATGGGCACGATGTGGATGCACCGTTCGCACATTTACCGATTTTGTTGCCGGCCGAATCGTTACCAGACGGTGGTGTACCACACGCCTCGTAAATACCGTTAAAGCACGAATCCAATACGCGTCCACAAACATTATTGTGTGCATATTCAAACAATTCGTATCCCCACTTGTTCGCCAATGTATCCAACGCCGCCGCAGATGTATCGGTTGTGTCAGAAATTCCCGACAAACCATTTACAACACCCGCAACCACAGTATATTTAGATATCAATTCTTCGGTATCAGGATTCGTGTATTGTTTCGCCAAATCCTTGGCATTTGCCCAAGCCTTTAACGATGCCAAAATATCAGATGACGAACCGTTTATATCACTGATATCGAAACCAAAACTGTTTCCGGACGATTTACAATAAGATGGTTCTTTGCAATCCGCCGAATTATACATACCGTGCGCATTGCACCAAGATTGTACCTCGGTCGTAGAATAACTGGTTCCGTATTGCGCGGTCAAATCTTTCCACGATACGCAATTCATAACCTTTTCGGCGTCGGTTAATTTGAAAGCTTCGCTGACATCTTTGCCCTTGGTTGAAATCAACAACGCCAATTGACCCGACAATTGGATTAATTCTTCATTTGCTTTTTCCAATGCGGTTTCGGCCTCTAGGAAATTTGTCGCACGACCCGCACACGAACAGCGACCCTTGGTATCACTGCGCGCGGTACAAATTTCATCCATACAAGTATAATAACTTTCCAAACAGGTGCTGTATGCATCCGCCGAAATCAAACCGGTTGTTGAATCAATAATATTAGAATAATTTCCCGTATACAATTTATTCGTCAAATACGACACAGACACACCTGTACCACTGGGTGCACGCAAACCATTACCAACCAAACTTACCCGTGCAGGCGCCACACCCGTCCGCGCAACAACACGCGATGCATTACGCGCCGCCGTGCCACGCATTGTCGTATTCCCAGAAATTGTGCGCGATGCAACATTACGCGTTGTGGTACCACGAACATTTTTAACAGAACCATCGGAAGAACGCACGGAAATACTGCGTGTTTTAATTGCACGAGAATTTGTTCCACGGTCACCAGATGTCGCCGCCGCATTTAATGTCGTTGTGCGTGTCGCCGCCGTCCGTGCAGTTGTTGTACGCGACGCGGTACTGCGTGAACCCGACGCGCGTGTCACAGCCGCAGAACGCGCAGGATTCGCACGTCCGGACGCGGCATTAGGCATCGGCGCAATTGGATCCGCCAACACCGTCCGCATCGACAATAATGTGGAACAAATAAAAAATGCACCAGCCAGCAAGAACATAGTTCCAACTGCATTTTTGTATGCATCTGTCATTTTTTTGTTTTTCATTAGACTCTCCTAAAACCGCGAAATTCCGCCGTTTTTTAACGTATAAACCTTCACTTGTTTTTATTCTAGCATTTTTGGATTTGTCTTGTAAACAGAAAAAAATCGCCTGGTCAGGCGATTTTTTTTATAAATCATATATAATGTTATTTCACAATTTCTTTGACAGATTTACCGGTTTCGATTGCATCCGTTTTTACAGCCTGGGCTGTACCTTTTAATTCTTTGCCAGCAGCCTTGGCATTGGCTTTGATTTCTGCCTTTTTATTTTTTAATGATTTTTTTGCATCAGCCGCCGCAGCCTTTTTATCCGTGATTGCAGATTTCACATCGGCAACTTTATCATTTGCCGCGTTTGCAGCGTCATCTTTATTTTCCAAAATCAATTCTTTGTTTTCTTTAATTGATTTTTTCACATATTTGGAACATTTTTTCGATAATGATTTTACATTTTCAGACAAGCATTCCGTTAATGTTTTTTGACCCAATGCAATTTCCGGACAAACAGATGTGATTTCGTCGGTATTGCAGGCCTCACTTAAAGTTTGTGGTTCCGCATATTTTTTGAACAAATCACCAAACCAACCCGCGTTTGCCGTTGACACGCCCATCGTGCAAACCAATCCAAACAAAACGATTTTTTTCATATTTTCCCCTTTTGGTTAAAGTTAAATTCCTATGTCATCATTATTGGAATTTTTTGTTGCGCGGTCAATGATTTTTTAGTCAGTTTACAAAGTTCAGTTGTGGAATTATTTATTTTCACAACTACCCCGTCTTGCGACTTTGTCGCAATCCACCCCTTCTTTCATAAAGAAGGGGAATGTCCAAGCAAAAACTATTTTTCTTGTAAAAATCCGCCGGATTGCATTTTCCATAATTTTGCATATAAACCGTGACGACGCAGTAATGCATTGTGCGTGCCGGATTCAACAACCCTGCCTTTATCCAAGACAATAATCCGGTCCATATTACGCAGTGTCGACAAGCGATGCGCCACAACCAATGTTGTATGACCAGACGACAATTTATCAAACGATTTTTGAATCGCAATTTCGGTCTCACTGTCCAGCGCAGATGTCGCCTCGTCCAGAATCAAAATGGGGGCATTTTTCAAAAACGCACGTGCGATTGCGATTCTTTGCCGTTGACCACCGGATAATTTTATTCCACGGTCACCAACCAAGGAATCATACCCCTTTTCTGTATTCATAATAAATTTATCTGCAGATGCAAATTTTGCTGCTTTTACAATATCGGCTTTTGATGCCTCTAATTTTCCGTACCCGATATTTTCACCGATTGTTCTGTTAAACATTGTTGGATCTTGGGGAATATATGAAATATTTTCACGCAGTGAATTTTGTGTTACATCTTTTATATTTTTACCATCAATTAAAATACTCCCACGCTGCGGTTCATAAAAACGCATCAGCAAATTTACCAATGTCGTTTTACCAGCACCAGATGCGCCGACAATACCAACCCGTTCCCCAGGTTTAATTGTCAAAGACACATCTTTTAACACATATTTATTTCTGTATTTAAAATAAATATTTTTAAATTCAATTACACCCTTGGTCACCTGTAATACTTGGGCATTATCAGCATCAACAATATCCAACGGCATAACCAAATCTTTATAAGCTTTCTTGGCCGCAGCCAATTTATCGATAATTTCTGGAAATCTGTTTATCAACATTGAAACCGCATTCATTACCTGCAAATACACAGATATAGTAAACACTATTTCAGATACAGTTATTAAACCGCGTTGATATAAAATGCAACAGAACAGAATCGTCGCACCAAACAACAAATCCCATAACAACCCTGGGAACGCCCAAAATAAACGCATTGTATAGCGCGAATACATTTGGGTCTTGATGTGTTTTTGACGGGGTTCGTCCAATATTTTTCTTTCTTTTTCTGCACCTGCAAATGATTTAACAATCGAATAATTCGAAAAACTGTCGACCAATTTTCCAGTCAGTGCACTTTTAGCACCAGACGCATCTTCACTGGCCTTTTTGACACGTTTGCGCATATAGTATGCGTATATAATTCTAAAACATAAAGAAAACACAAACAAATATGCGACGTATTTATTAATTGCTAATAATAACACACCGTTTATCAAAATAACGCCCAAACGACCGACACAATACCACAATTCTGTAAGTCCACCAACAACACCATCCATAATATAATTTATTTGTGATTGTATCGACCCAGACATCTTGTTTGACCAAAATGACATCGATTGTTTATGAACATACGTTGTTAATGTTTCAGATATTTGATTCGACAATCTGGGCCATAAATGTGATGAAATTGTATCGCGAATTAATTCGCTGAATGTCATCATCATGTTTAAAGCTGTAATTAAAATTATTGTTGGCATCGCATATTGTATAAAAGACATTCCATCAGGTAATGGGCTTTCAAACAATGCGACCACCCAACGTTGAAAATTAGGCCAAATAACCCCGCCAGAAAACATTACCAAGACTGCAATCATCCAGCAGAACAGCAAATATCTATAATTTTTAAATCCGTATTTCAAATAAAATTTCCACAATGATGTTGGTAAAATTTGTGCGGTTTGTTTTGCCATATCTCTATCCCTTGTAATCTTGTATCGGTTATTTATACAACAAACGAATTTTTATAACAATAAAAAAACTCTCGCACGATGCGAGAGTTTTTTTTGAGTTGCCCACGAAATTTTACAATTTCGCGGGACCCGGTTTTTTACCCACAAAATTTACAATTTTGTGGGGCCCGGATTTTTCCAGCGCACAATTATTTTTTGCGTGGGAATTTGACCGCCGCTTGCGCCGCCGCGAGTCTCGCGATTGGCACACGGAACGGACTGCACGATACTGAATTAAATCCACATTTATGGAAGAATTCAATTGATGCAGGGTCGCCACCGTGTTCACCACAAACGCCCAGGTGGATTTTGTCGCCCTTGGTTGCGCGGGCTTTTTCAACCGCGTCTTTAATCAGTAAACCAACACCCAATTGGTCAACCGATGCAAATGGGTCGGCAACATAAACACCGCGTGCGCGATATTCATCCAAAATCTTGCCGGTGTCATCACGCGACATACCCAATGTTGTTTGTGTCAAATCGTTTGTTCCAAATTCAAAGAATTCGCAACTTTCGGCAATCTCGTTCGCCAAAACCGCCGCACGTGGCAATTCAATCATCGAACCCACGGTGTATTCAACACTGTCACCAATTTCAGCAAACAATGCCTGGGCTGTTGCGTCGATAACAGATTTTACGATATCGACTTCCTTTTTCGAACCGACAAGCGGAACCTCGATTTCTGGGAACACACGGACGCCCGCCTTTTTGCATTCAATTGCCGCAGACAAAATCGCACGTGTTTGCATTTCGCAGATTTCCGGATATGTAATTGCCAAACGGCATCCACGATGACCCAACATCGGGTTCGATTCACGCAAAGCCTCGGAACGTGCTTTCACAAATTCCAAAGATTTGCCGATGTGTTTTGCCAATTCTTGCATTTCAGGTTCGGTGTGCGGCAAGAATTCGTGTAATGGTGGGTCAATCAAACGAACCGTAACCGGCAGACCATCCATAATTTTGAACAATTCGACAAAGTCTGATTTTTGATATGGCAATAATTTATCCAATGCTGCACGACGTCCGGCCTCGTCATCGGCCAAAATCATTTCGCGCATATCTTGGATGCGGGACGGGTCAAAGAACATATGTTCCGTACGCGCCAAACCGATACCTTGGGCACCGAAATCACGTGCCTGTTTTGCATCCTTGGGTGTTTCGGCGTTGGCTTTCACCGCCAAATCTTTGATTTCATCAACCCATTGCATCAATGTTCCAAAATTACCCGTCAATTGTGCAGATACAGTTGGAATTGCGCCTTCGATAATTTCGCCACGTGCACCATCGATAGATACCCAATCGCCTTCGTGGATAACAACACCACATGCACAGGTCATTGTTTTGGCCGCATAGTCAATTTTAATATCTGTGGAACCAGACACGCACGGTGTTCCCATACCACGGGCAACCACCGCCGCGTGTGATGTCATACCACCACGTGCGGTAATCACACCCTGGGCCGCGTTCATACCGGCGATGTCTTCGGGTGATGTTTCCAAACGAATCAACATAACTTTTTTGCCGGCCGCCGCCCATTTTTCGGCATCTTCGGCGTTAAATACGGCCTGGCCTACCGCGGCACCCGGGGATGCAGGCAAACCCGTTGCAATAACTCTCTTTTCTGCCTTGGGATCCAACATTGGGTGAAGTAAGTGATTTAATTGGTCGGCACCAACGCGCAAAATCGCCTCTTCTTTGGTCAACAACCCTTCGTTCACCATTTCAACCGCCATACGCACAGCCGCCGCCGCGGTGCGTTTACCATTGCGGCATTGCAGCATCCACAATTTACCGTGTTCAATTGTGAATTCCATATCTTGCATATCTTTGTAATGTTTTTCCAATTTTTCACGGACATCGCACAATTCTTTATAAACATTTGGCATTGCTTCTTCCAAAGACACACGGCCAGAATCATCTTTGCTCATTGGTTGTGGGGTGCGAATACCCGCCACGACGTCTTCGCCCTGGGCATTGATTAAATATTCACCATAGTATTTATTTTCGCCGGTTGCCGGGTCGCGCGAGAAACACACACCGGTCGCACTGTCGTCACCAGAATTTCCAAACACCATTGCTTGGACATTAACGGCGGTACCCCAATCACCCGGAATGTTATTTAATTTGCGGTATGTGATTGCCTTTTTGCTCATCCAAGAACCGAACACGGCACCGATACCCAATTTCAATTGTTCCCATGGGTCTTGTGGGAAAACCTTGCCAATTTCGTTGCCAATTGTTTTGAATTGTTCAACCAATTCTTTCAAATCGTTGGCGGTCAATTCAGTATCGACTTTATAACCCTTGGCATTTTTCATTTCTTCCAATTTGTGTTCGAACAAATTGATATCCGCGCCCAAAACCACATCAGAAAACATCATAATAAAGCGACGATATGAATCATACGCAAACCGTTCATTACCGGAATGTTTTGCCAACGCCTTGACCGTTTCATCGTTCAGGCCCAAATTCAAAACCGTATCCATCATACCCGGCATAGAAACGCGTGCACCCGAACGCACAGACACCAACAATGGGTTTTCCATATCTGCAAATTTTTTACCCATAATATCTTCGATATGTTTAATACCGGCGCGAACCTGGTCCATTAAATCAGATGGATATGTTTGACCATTTTCATAATAATATGTACACACATCGGTTGTGACGGTAAATCCCGCAGGAACCGGCAACCCAACCAAATTCATTTCGGCCAAATTTGCACCCTTGCCACCCAGCAAATTGCGCATATCGGCACGCCCTTCGGCGGCACCATTACCGAAAGTATAAACCCATTTTTGACTCATGGTTACTCCTTCTTCTGTTGTTAAAAGTTGATTGTTTTTGTTCCAAAATTATGCAAGGCAAATCGCATTTTTGCAAGTTTTTTTTATCACAAATGTAAATTTTTTCCCGGCTTTTTTTGATTCGTTTTTGCCGGGAAATTTTTTTCGTTTTTCGCAGATTTCAGCGGCACACCGCCAATTTGCATTTTTTATATAAACGCCGCACCAAATCCCGGTCAAAACCGTCGTAAAACAGCCGGGAATTTATTTCATAACTATATTTATGTTTTTCCAATTTTGCAGGCACAATCATGACACGATCACCGATATGAACAATACCATGTGGTGTCACGGTTATTTTATACTGCGTGATATTTTGTGTTAAATATTCGACACAACGCAATGCCTGGATATCGGTCATTGCCATCCAATTATCGAAAAAATCAATATCTTGTTGCATTTTTTAACACCCACAATCATCGCACACACAAGATTCCGTCACAACCGGTGTCACCACAACTGGCGCACGACGCACAATTACCGGACGACGAACAACGATTGGTTGTTCAACAACAACTGGTTTTTCAACATATACCACGGGACGCACCACAGGACGCGGAATCTCGCGCACAATTGGTGCCGGGGCATTGCATTTAATTTCGGTTATAACCGCACGATGTGTGGCCGTCGCCCTGTCCAATTCCGCCAACATCGCGGCATCACCGCAATTCGTGGTTGTGGTTCCATAATATGTTGCAAATACAGGTGTGGAAACTAAACAAAATGCCAGAGCCAGAACAATTTTTTTCATTTTATTTGCCTTTATATATCTTGTTCTCTCTCGGGTTGTTTTAATAATAAAATATATTTTCATAAATGCAACCAATTTATGCATTTTTACATCTTGCGCTATATAATCAAAAAGCAATATAATTCAATTATGACAAGTTATAAAAGTGCAATTATTTTGGGTATGCATGATGCAATCGTGTCTTTGACTGGGTTGATTGCGGGGTTGTTTTTTGCGTTCACCGATACAAATATTATCGTAATTTCTTGTGTTATTTCATCTATCACATCGTCTTTGTCTATGGGTGCGGCAAATTATTTAGCGGTAAAATCCGAGAATCGTGCACAGGCATTAAAATCGGCGTTATGTACCGGCGCGGCATATATGACAACCTGTGTATTATTGATATTGCCGTTTTTTGTATCCTTGGGGCGGGCGGCGACATTGGCGTCGATTATTGCAATCGCAGTTGGAATTATTTTTGCGTTTAATCTGTTGTTTTATCGTGGACGCGGACTGTGGCGGCATTTTTGGGAAATGTTGGGCATTTGTACAACCGTATCGATTATCGCATTTATTATTGGCGAATTTGCACATAATTTGTTTGGCATATAACAGGAAATCGTCCCTGTGGCGGGGACATAAAAAATATTACATAATAATGTTGTCTTAAATGATCTGAACACAGCCGACCCAAAAGTCTTGCTTAGGGTTCGGAGGTCATACGAGACAACAATGCCCCGGTAACCTTAAAGTATTGGTGGCGTTGTAAAAACCGTCCGATGATAACTTGCTTTCTTTAAATTTTTGAAAGTGAGATTTGGGGAATCCAAACCATAAAACACTTCATAATTTTATGGTCCCCAACCGGGCGGTTCTTTTTTTTTATTATATCAACGTTGTTTTAACAATAATCTGTCAATATATGCGTTATATACAGAATCCCGATTGGTCGGATTTGCGGCCAAATCACGTTGTAGTTCTGATTTAAATTGTTGTTTTGCTTGTTCCTTTGCAGCAAGTCCTTTGTTGATAACAACAAAGCCAGCAACAGACAACAACAACACAACAGTTAAACTAACAACCTTATCGTTGTCGCGCCACGTGCCGATTTTTTTTAATTTTTTATCAACATCTTTCATTTTCATAATTCTGTTGTTGTCCAGGTACACATTTGACATTTTATGCTCCATAAATTTTACTCTTTGTAGCGTATCTGCGGTGCCACCAGGCTTTTGGGTGGTTGTTTTTTGTTAATCGCGGTATTATAGTTCATTTATGTTTGATACCTTTGCACGATTTATCATTGCTGTGACATTACCGTTTGCATTTATATAATCTAATTTTACCCCTGGATTTGCATTAGCAAACACACGGAATATCTCATCTGCAAATGCTTGACCTATTTGCGGCACATTATCAAAATCAAATATAACATATTTAAACAAATTCACTCTGTTCAACACGCGTCTCGCCTGGGAACGAGACACCAAGTTTTCATCACCATATTTTGCTAACTCTATTGGCACTACTGTTTTATCAAAACCGTAATCTTCTCCAGAATATTCGTCGAAAATATCTTTGAGAACACGTGGACTATCGTTATCTAATTGCATA
>CADBBQ010000001.1:0-1183 GCA_902793005.1 uncultured Pseudomonadota bacterium | reverse complement strand
AATTATTATTGTGCCTTGGTGTTCTTGAATGCCTGTTTTATCAAACAAAACATTTTCGTATTTTTTAGCCTCTGTTTTATGTATAAAAACAATACCGTGTGATTCTATACTAAACAAATCAACCGCACGCGATGTAAAAAATATCCCCTCACCAGAATGTTTTTGTTTATCTGTTGTCAATTTACCTTTGGAAAGTTCCAAAATCGCCTCGTGTTCATTTAGTAAATTAAACTTTGTTTGTATATTATAAAAAGCACCTATGCCATCGTCAGCTATTGTCATTGTGGTATTTACAGCATTTGTTTCTATTATCACCACTATTTTTTTTCCTTGCGAATGTTCCAAGGCATTGTTGAACATCTCTGTAAACCCATAGTTCCATATATTAAGAACATTTGGCTTTGATGGCATATGTTTTTCTATATCTTGTTTCCATACAACAGATTCTGATATACCAGGCTTTATATCATAAACATATAAATATTTGTGCGAAACAAGATGGTATTTACGATTCTTTTTTGCACCATCGTGTAAAATAAGACCAGCACTAACAAGTTTATCTATATTTTTATACACAGATGCTCTGGAAATATCGAATGTGTTGGTTGTTTTAGATACAACATCTTTACTTGTGATATTGCGCAATAAAAAATCTTGAATTTCTTGTGTTTGTCTCTTTTTTGATTCCATATTGTCAACCTTTACACACATTATTGTATACTTTTTTAAATCAATTGTCAACTTTTTTAATAAAAAAAACCGCCTGGGTTAATTCTGGCGACGACCTACTCTTCCGTGGCTTAAGCCAAAGTACCATCGGCGATACGGAGTTTCCCTGTCTGGGTCGGGATGGAACAGAGGGTGACTTCCGCTCTATAATCACCAGAATTAAATCCAGCACATCGTATTCTATAATAAATCAACAATCTCTTCAAGCATAATTACCGTCTGTAATAAACAAACGATAAGATAAAAAGTCAATGGTTCGATTAGTACTGTTAAGCTCAACCCCTCACAGGGCTTACACACACAGCCTATCAATGTCCTAGTCTAGAACTGAACTCATAGGGATATCTTATCTTGTGACCAGCTTCCCGCTTAGATGCTTTCAGCGGTTATCTGTTCCGAACATAGCTACCCTGCGGTGCCGCTGGCGCGACAACAGGTACACCAGAGGTTCGTT